>NZ_JBICXT010000003.1:3641-232788 GCF_043200415.1 Streptomyces sp. NPDC048419
CGAGCTGGGGGTGGCCGCAGAGACCAGCGAGAAGCGACTGTTTACTAAAAACACAGGTCCGTGCGAAGCCGTAAGGCGATGTATACGGACTGACGCCTGCCCGGTGCTGGAACGTTAAGGGGACCGGTTAGTCCGATTTCGGTCGGGCGAAGCTGAGAACTTAAGCGCCAGTAAACGGCGGTGGTAACTATAACCATCCTAAGGTAGCGAAATTCCTTGTCGGGTAAGTTCCGACCTGCACGAATGGCGTAACGACTTCTCGACTGTCTCAACCATAGGCCCGGTGAAATTGCACTACGAGTAAAGATGCTCGTTTCGCGCAGCAGGACGGAAAGACCCCGGGACCTTTACTACAGTTTGATATTGGTGTTCGGTTCGGCTTGTGTAGGATAGCTGGGAGACTTTGAAACGCGGACGCCAGTTCGCGGTGAGTCGCCGTTGAAATACCAGTCTGGTCGTGCTGGATGTCTAACCTGGGTCCGTGATCCGGATCAGGGACAGTGTCTGATGGGTAGTTTAACTGGGGCGGTTGCCTCCTAAAGAGTAACGGAGGCGCCCAAAGGTTCCCTCAGCCTGGTTGGCAATCAGGTGTTGAGTGTAAGTGCACAAGGGAGCTTGACTGTGAGACCGACGGGTCGAGCAGGGACGAAAGTCGGGACTAGTGATCCGGCGGTGGCTTGTGGAAGCGCCGTCGCTCAACGGATAAAAGGTACCCCGGGGATAACAGGCTGATCTTCCCCAAGAGTCCATATCGACGGGATGGTTTGGCACCTCGATGTCGGCTCGTCGCATCCTGGGGCTGGAGTCGGTCCCAAGGGTTGGGCTGTTCGCCCATTAAAGCGGTACGCGAGCTGGGTTTAGAACGTCGTGAGACAGTTCGGTCCCTATCCGCTGTGCGCGTAGGAGTCTTGAGAAGGGCTGTCCCTAGTACGAGAGGACCGGGACGGACGAACCTCTGGTGTGCCAGTTGTCCTGCCAAGGGCATGGCTGGTTGGCTACGTTCGGGAGGGATAACCGCTGAAAGCATCTAAGCGGGAAGCCTGCTTCGAGATGAGGACTCCCACCCACTTGATGGGGTAAGGCTCCCAGTAGACGACTGGGTTGATAGGCCGGATCTGGAAGCCAGGTAACTGGTGGAGGTGACCGGTACTAATAGGCCGAGGGCTTGTCCTCAGTTGCTCGCGTCCACTGTGTTAGTTCTGAGGCAACGACCGTTGTCGGCTTTGAGCAGAACGCATAACTAAAGAGTGTGCTTGTTCGCTCGAAACCATTAGGGTTTCGGTGGTTATAGCGTGAGGGAAACGCCCGGTTACATTTCGAACCCGGAAGCTAAGCCTTACAGCGCCGATGGTACTGCAGGGGGGACCCTGTGGGAGAGTAGGACGCCGCCGAACAATCTTTGGAAGGACCCCTGGTCCCAGCGTTCAGCTGGGACCAGGGGTCCTTTTGTTTTTACAATGCTTGCGGTACCGAAGACAGGAGTCACCGATGTCCACCAACTCTCCCGAGGATCGACCGGAGCGCGACCAGCGGCGACGGGACAGTGGGGACCGCGGCGAGCGTGGCGGCTACCGCGGCAACCGCGGTGGTTTCCGTCGCGACGACCGCCGGGACGACCGTCGTGACGACAACCGTCGTGACGACAACCGCGGTGGCGGGTACGGCCGGCGTGACGACAACCGGCGTGACGACCGACGCGAGGGCGACCGTGGTGGCCGTCCGGCCTTCCAGCGCGACGACCGTGACCGCGGTCCGCGTCGGGACGACCGTGGGGATCGTCCGCCCTTCCGGCGTGACGATCGCGGTGACCGTCCCGCGTTCCGCCGTGACGACCGGCGTGATGACCGCCGTGACGACCGTGGCGAGCGTCGCGACAGCGATCGCGGTGGCTTCCGGCGCGACGACAACCGGGGTGGTGGCTACGGCCGTAGGGACGACCGGCGGACCGGGCCCGACCGGGGTGGCTACGGCCGGCGCGATGACCGTCGTGACGACCGGCGCGATGACCGCAGGGACGACCGCGACCGTGGCTTCCGTGGCGATGACCGCGGTGACCGCGGTCCGCGTCGGGACGACCGTGGGGACCGTCCGCCCTTCCGGCGCGACGATCGCGGTGACCGTCCCGCGTTCCGCCGTGACGACCGCCGCGACGACCGGCGCGATGACCGTCGTGACGACCGCGACCGTGGCTTCCGCCGTGATGACCGCGGTGACCGCCCGTCCTTCCGCCGTGATGACCGTGGCGACCGCCCGTCCTTCCGTCGGGACGACCGGCGCGACGATCGTGGCGACCGCCCGTCCTTCCGTCGGGACGACCGCCGTGATGACCGTCGTGACGACCGCGGCGACCGCCCGTCCTTCCGCCGCGATGACCGTCGTGACGACCGCCGTGACGACCGTGGGGACCGCCCGCCGTACCGTCGCGACGACCGTCGTGATGACCGCCGGGATGACCGTGGTGAGCGTCGTGACGGGGACCGTGGTGGCTTCCGGCGTGACGACAACCGGGGCGAGCGCGGTGGGTTCCGCGGGCGTGACGACCGTGGTGGTCGCGGCGGTCCCCGGCGTGACGACCGGGGTGGACGTCCCGGTGGCTTCCGTGGGCGTGACGACCGGCGCGATGGCGGGGGCAGGTTCCGTGACGAGCGGCCCCGGGACAGGGACCGTGACCGGGACCGGGAGCCGATCAAGCGGCTGCCGATCCCCGAGGACGTCACCGGCGACGAGATCGACAAGGACGTACGGCAGGAGCTGCAGAGCCTGCCGAAGACGCTCGCGGAGGACGTCGCCAAGAACCTGGTGATGGTCGCCCGGCTCATCGACGAGGACCCCGAGGGCGCCTACGCCTACTCCAGGATCGCTCTGCGGCTGGCCTCGCGCGTCGCCGCCGTACGTGAGGCGGCCGGGTTCGCCGCGTACGCGAACCAGAAGTACTCCGAGGCGCTGGCCGAGTTCCGCGCCGCGCGGCGGATGACCGGCAGCGTGGAGCTGTGGCCCGTGATGGCCGACTGCGAGCGTGGGCTCGGGCGGCCGGAGAAGGCGCTTGACATGGCCGGGGCGGCCGAGGTGCAGAAGCTGGACAAGTCCGGGCAGGTCGAGATGCGGCTCGTCGCGGCCGGCGCCCGGCGTGACATGGGGCAGCTGGACGCGGCCATCGTGACCCTGCAGAGCCCCGAGCTCGCCTCCAACTCCATGCAGCCGTGGACCGCGCGGCTGCGGTACGCGTACGCCGACGCGCTGCTCGCCGCCGATCGTGAAGCCGAGGCGCGGGAGTGGTTCGCGAAGGCCGTGGAGGCCGACAAGGACGGCAGCACGGACGCCTCGGACCGGCTCGCCGAGCTGGACGGCGTGGAGTTCGTCGACGCTTTCGACGCGAGTGACGAGAGTGACGAGAGCGGACAGGTCGGACAGGCCGGAGAGGCCGAGGACCTCGACGCCACGAAGGCCGAGGCGGACGTCGACACCGAGGTCGACACCGACACCGACACCGAGGTCGACGACGACAAAGACTGATCCGTAGTGCGAAGGGGCGGGACCATGTGGTCCCGCCCCTTTCGTATGTCTGGGACCCCTGTCCGCGGCTCGGTTCGTTCAGCGGCCCAGCGTGCGCAGTACCAGTCCCGACGCCGGCTTCGGGCCGAACGACGTCGATTTGCGGGGCATCGTCACGCCCTGGCGGGCCAGGTCGCGGACGACCTCCTCGCGGACCGGGTGCAGCAGGACGGCGGTGCCGCCGTCGCGTTCGGCCTTCTCGACCGTGGCCGCCGTGTCGTGGATGTAGGCGATGCGGGCCGGGTCGTCCTCCGGGATGTCCCAGACGTGGTCCAGGAGTGTGGAGTGCAGGACTGTCGCATCCAGGGTGCGCCAGGCGACGGGGCGCTCGACGGGGATCGTACGGGCCAGGAGGTCCGGGTCCGGGCGGTCGACCAGGTGGAAGGCGCCGTCGCCCGCCAGCAGGAACGCGTTGCCGGCGCACGCGCTGTCCGCCAGTGCCCCCAGGGCTTCCGGGAGGGACACCGGCAGGTGCTGTATACGGAACCGGCCCTTCAGGGCGGCGAGCGCGTCGGCGACCGGCACGCCGTGCAGAAGGCGGTGGATGGCTCGGACGCGCAGCGGGTAGCGGGCCGTGTCGACGAGCAGGACGAGGCCGTAGTCCCAGGGGCTCGGGGAGTCGTGCTCCGTGCGCAGCCGGCGATACGTCGCCCAGCGGTGGTGGCCGTCGGCGATCAGCGCCTGGTGCTGGGCCAGGTCGGACTGGACGCGGGCGAGGTCGGCCGGGTCGGTGATCGACCACAGGCGGTGGCTGTAGCCGTCCTCGGTGGTGGTGGCGAGGAGCGGCGGTTGGCCGGCGACGCGTTCCACGAGCTCGGCGGTGGAGGAAATCGAGCCGTCGCCGCGGTAGGTCAGGAGCAGCGGTTCGAGGTTCGCGGAGGTGGCGCGCATCAGGTCCGCGCGGTCGGCGACCACGTGCGGCATGACGTCCTCGTGCGGCAGCACCACGCCCTCCGACGGGTCCGAGACGCGCAGGGCACCGATGATGCCGCGCTGGAGCATGCCGTCGCCGTCGCGCTGCTCGTAGACGTACAGGCCGGGTTCCGGGTCGGTGGCCAGGACTCCCTCGGACTGCCAGCGGCGCAGGGTGTCCGACGCCTGCTCGTTGCGGGCGCCGGCCGTCGGGGCCTGCGGCAGGATCAGGCGGACGATGTTGTACGGGTCCGCTGACTGGAGGTGGTGCAGGCCGTCGGGTCGTACGACGACGTCGTACGGCGGCGATGTCACGGCGGCCAGGCTGCCGACCCGGTCCGGGTCGTAACGAAGGCCTCGGAACGGGGTGAGTTCCAGGCCTCGGCGCGCCGTTGCTTCCGAGTGACCTGCTGTGTTCATCCCGGCATCGTACGTGTGTCAGAGGCGTGAGGGATGATCGGGGGAAAGCCGTCGAACGAGGAGCGATGTGGAATGAGCCAGAGCGTCAGGACGAGGCCCGAGGGCAGTGGCCAGGCCCTGAGCGAGGCGTACGACACGGCGCTGCTCGACCTGGACGGGGTGGTGTACGCGGGGGGCCACGCCATCGAGCACGCCGTCGAGTCGCTGGAGAGGGCCAGGGCGGGCGGGATGCATCTCGCCTACGTCACCAACAACGCCCTGCGGACGCCGGGCTCGGTGGCCGACCACCTGACCGAGCTGGGGATACCGACCGGTGCCGAGGACGTCATCACCTCCGCGCAGGCGGTCGCGCGGCTGATCAGCGAGCAGGTGCCGGCGGGGTCGCGGGTGCTGGTCATCGGCGGCGAGGGGCTGCGGGTCGCCCTGCGGGAGCGCGGGCTGGAGCCCGTCGAGTCCGCGGACGACGATCCGGCGGCGGTGGTGCAGGGATTCGGCGGGCCCGAGCTGCCGTGGGGACGGTTCGCCGAGGCGAGCTACGCGGTGGCGCGCGGGGTGCCGTGGTACGCGTCCAACACCGACCTGACGATCCCCAGCGGACGCGGGATCGCGCCGGGAAACGGCGCCGCGGTGGAGGTCGTGCGCATTGCGACGGGTGCCGAACCGCAGGTCGCGGGCAAGCCGTTGCCGCCCATGCACCGGGAGACGATCCTGCGGACGGGCGCCGAGCGGCCGCTGGTGGTCGGGGACCGGCTGGACACGGACATCGAGGGGGCGTTCAACGGCGAGGTGGACTCGCTGCTCGTCCTGACCGGTGTCACCGACGGCGCGCAGCTGCTCGCCGCGCCGCCGCAGCACCGGCCGACGTACGTCGGCGCCGATCTGCGCGGCATGCTCGCGGGACAGCCGGAGGTCACCGAGGCGGGAGACGGCTTCCGGTGCGGCGGCTGGACGGCGACGGCGGCCTCGGACCGGCTGGAACTGGAGGGTGACGGTGCGGCTCTGGACGGCCTGCGGGCGCTGTGCGCGGCGGCCTGGACGGCGGCCGGGGACGGCGTGTGCGAGCTGGATGCGGGGAAGGCGCTGGCGCGACTGGAGTTGTGAGCCGTCCGGCCGGTGCGGCGGCCCGCCCATCGAAGGGGGATGCGAGGGTAGGCTAACCTAACTACGTGTTGGTCGACAGTCCTCCCGAAGAGCGCGCGGAGACCGCCCCCGCGCCCCCAACCCGCCGGGCGATACGAGCCATTGGGCTCCTCGTCGCTCTCGTCGTCCTGGCGCTCGTCGCATTGGCGAGCATCGCGATCGGCGCGAAAGAGCTCTCTCCGGAACAGGTCTGGCACGGACTGTTCCAGGACACGGGGACGTACGGCGACGTCGTCGTGGACGAGAGACTGGCGCGGACCGCCCTCGGACTGCTCGCCGGCGTGGCGCTCGGGCTCTCCGGCGCGGTCCTCCAGGCGCTCACCCGCAACCCGCTGGCCGATCCCGGTCTGCTCGGCATCAACGCGGGTGCCTCGGCCGCGGTCGTCACCGCCATCACGTACTTCGGCGTCACGAGCCTCAACGGCTATGTGTGGTTCGCCTTCGTCGGAGCGGCCGCCGTGGGTGCCCTGGTGTGGTTCCTCGGCGGCAGCCGGAGCGCGACGCCGGTGCGGCTCGCGCTCGCCGGCACCGCCATCAGCGCCGCCCTCTACGGCTATCTGCAGGCCGTGATGATCACGGACGAGGCGGCGCTCAACAAGATGCGCTTCTGGACGGTCGGTTCGCTCGCCTCGGCGACCAACTCGACCACCCTGCAGGTGCTGCCGTTCATCGCGGCAGGCACGGTCCTCTCCCTCGTGCTCGCGCGGCCGCTCAACGCCGTGGCCATGGGCGACGACACCGCCAAGGCGCTCGGCGCCAACCTGAACCGCACCCGGGCGCTGTCCATGCTCGCCGCGACCATGCTGTGCGGGGCGGCGACTGCGGCCTGCGGGCCAATCGCCTTCGTCGGGCTGATGGTTCCGCACGTCGTACGGTCCTTCACCGGCCCCGACCTGCGCTGGATCCTGCCGTACGCCGCGATTCTGTCGCCCGTGCTGCTGCTCGGCGCCGACGTGCTCGGCCGGACCGTCGCCCGCCCCTCGGAGCTGCAGGTCGGCATCATCACCGCGATCATCGGCGGGCCGGTCTTCATCTTTCTGGTACGACGGCGGAGGACGGCGCAGCTGTGAAGAGCAACCGTGTAGTGAGGCCCCCGGGCGGGCTTTCGGTGCGCCTGGACGTCCGGGCCGCCGTCGCGGTCGCCGTGCTGCTGCTCGCCGCACTCGCCGCGAGTGTTCTGCTGATCGGCACCGGCGACTTCCCGATCTCGGCCGGCGACGTGCTCAAGACCCTGGCCGGGAACGGCAATGCGGGGCAGGAGTTCATCGTCGACGAGCTGCGTCTGCCACGCGTCCTGGTCGGGCTGCTGGTCGGCGCCTCGCTCGGGCTCGGCGGCGCGCTGTTCCAGGCCGTCACCCGCAATCCGCTCGGCAGCCCGGACGTACTCGGCCTCGGACAGGGCGCGACGGCCGGGGCGCTCGTGATGATCGTGCTGTTCTCCGGCAGCGCCGCCCAGGTCACCATCGGCGCGCTGGTGGGCGGGCTGGCGACCGGGCTCGCCATCTATCTGCTCGCCTGGAAGCGGGGCGTGCACGGCTACCGGCTGGTCCTGGTCGGCATCGGCGTCTCCGCGATCGTCACGGCGGTCAACGGCTATCTGCTCACGGTGTCCGACATCGTCGACGCCGCCCGCGCGGTCGTCTGGATGACCGGCTCCCTCAGCGGCCGTGACTGGGACCAGGTCTGGCCGCTGCTCGCGCTGTGCGCCGTGCTCGTCCCGCTCGTCCTCGCCAACGCGCGCGGGCTGCGTCTGATGGAGATGGGCGACGACGTGTCGAACGCGCTCGGGGTGCGCGTGGAGCGCGTACGGGCGCTGCTGATGGTGGCCGCCGTACTGCTCACCGCGACCGCGACCGCCGCCGCGGGACCCGTCAGCTTCGTGGCGCTCACGGCGCCGCAGCTCGCCCGCCGCCTGACCCGCTCGCCGGGCCCCAATCTGCTGTCGTCCCTGTGCATGGGCGCCGCCCTGCTGGTCACCGCCGACTGGGCCTCGCAGCGGATCTTCGGCGCCGACCAGCTGCCCGTGGGCGTGGTCACCGGAGTCCTCGGTGGCGTCTATCTGCTGTGGCTGCTGGTCGCCGAACGCAAGGCGGGCCGGATATGAGCGCCCCCACGAAGCCGGACACGAACACCCGAAGGAGCACAGTGAACCGCCTGTCCGCCGAGAACGTCACCCTCGCCTACGACCAGCGGGTCATCGCCGAGCAGCTCTCGGTGGAGATCCCGGACAACTCCTTCACGGTGATCGTCGGCCCGAACGCGTGCGGCAAGTCGACATTGCTGCGGGCCCTTTCGCGCATGCTGAAGCCGAGCAGCGGGCGAGTGCTCCTCGACGGGCAGGTCATCCAGTCGATGCCGGCGAAGAAGGTCGCGCGGACGCTGGGCCTGCTGCCTCAGTCGTCGATCGCGCCCGACGGCATCACCGTCGCCGACCTGGTGGGGCGCGGCCGCTACCCGCATCAGGGCGTCCTGCGCCAGTGGTCGGGCGAGGACGAGCGGGTCGTACAGGAGTCGATGGCGCAGACCGGGGTCGCCGAACTCGCCGATCGCTATGTCGACGAATTGTCCGGCGGTCAGCGGCAGCGCGTGTGGATCGCCATGGCGCTCGCCCAGCAGACGCCGCTGCTGCTGCTCGACGAGCCGACGACCTACCTCGACATCCACCACCAGATCGACGTCCTCGACCTCTGCGCCGAGCTGCACGAGGAACAGGGCCGCACGCTGGTCGCCGTGCTGCACGACCTCAACCACGCCGCGCGGTACGCCACCCACCTCATCGCGCTGCGCGAGGGACGGGTCGTCGCCGAGGGGACGCCGAAGGACATCGTCACGGCCGGGCTGGTCGAGGAGGTCTTCGGACTGCGCTGCCAGATCATCGACGACCCGGAGACGGGAACGCCGCTGGTCGTGCCGGCGGCGCGCAAGGCCCGGGCCGCTACAGCAGCTTCCTGAGCAGGAACAGGTCGCGCAGGCCGGCCTCCAGCTTCACCCGGCCCGCGCCCCAGGCCCGTGCGAAGTTGAGCTCGCCGGCGACCATCGCGACCAGGTCGTCGCCCTTCATGGTCAGCCGGATCTGGGCCTTCTCCCGCGGAGGGCCCTGGATCGTGTCCTGCACCACGATCCGGCCACCGGTCATCCTGCCGATGAACGTGACGTCGAGGTCGGTGATCAGGCAGCTCACCGAGCGGTCCAGGGAGGCGGCCGTGCGGACGTCCCCTTCGGCGCGGTTCATGTTGTCCGAGAGCTTTTCGAGTGCGGCGCGGCATTCTTCGATCGTGGCCATCGAGATCGACGGTACCCCAGGCCTTCGGGGTAGCGTCTGGGCATGAGCGACACTGTGCCCGAGGCCACCGCGGGGGACGAGACGGCCGAGGTCGAGGCCGGGCCCGATCACGACCCCGCCGCCCCGGCCCCGCTGAACGTGCCCCGCACCCCGACCGGCAACGCCGAGGTCGACGCGCAGCTCGAGCGGCTCGGCGACGCCGACCACCTCGCCACCGACGGACACGTCGAGGTGTACGAGGATGTACACCGGGGGCTGCGCGACACGCTCACCGCGCTCGACGCCCGCCCGGGACCCGCGGCCCCCTCACCGTCGTACGGACAACACAGGAGCTGAACCGAACGTGGCAGGAGTCGCACGTCGCCGTCTGGACGCGGAGCTGGTGCGCCGCAAGCTCGCGCGCTCGCGCGAGCAAGCGAGCCAGCTGATCGCCGCGGGGCGGGTCAAAGTCGACAAGACAGTGGCGACCAAGCCGGCCACGCAGGTGGAGACAGCGGCGGCGATCGTCGTCTCCACCGACGACAGCGATCCCGACTACGTCTCCCGCGGCGGCCACAAGCTCGCGGGCGCGCTGGCGGCCTTCGCGCCGCTGGGGCTCGTCGTCGGGGGACGGCGGGCGCTCGACGCCGGCGCGTCGACCGGTGGCTTCACGGACGTCCTGCTGCGGGCGGGGGCCGCGCACGTCGTCGCCGTCGACGTCGGATACGGACAACTCGCCTGGACTCTGCAGAGCGATGAACGCGTCACCGTCAAGGACCGTACGAACGTACGCGAGTTGACGCTCGAAGCGATCGATGGAGAGCCTGTGGATCTTGTCGTGGGGGATCTGTCCTTCATCCCGCTCGGCCTGGTACTGCCTGCCCTGGTGCGGTGCGTGAAGCCGGACGCCGACCTGGTGATGATGGTCAAGCCGCAGTTCGAGGTGGGGAAGGAACGGCTGGGCAGCGGGGGAGTCGTACGGAGTCCGCAGCTGCGGGCGGAGGCCGTGCGGGGAGTGGCTCACAAGGCGTCGGAGCTCGGGCTCGGGGTGCGGGGTGTCACCGCCAGCCCGCTGCCCGGCCCGTCCGGGAATGTCGAGTACTTTCTGTGGCTGCGGGCCGGGGCACCCGAACTGGACCCGGCCGACGTAGACCGTGCAGTGGCGGAGGGGCCGCGTTGACACCGAACCGAGCTCGTACTGTTTTCCTGCTCGCCCACACAGGGCGGCCCGCGGCCATCCGCAGTGCCGAACTGGTCGTGAAGGGGCTGCTGCGCGAGGGCATCGGCGTGCGCGTCCTGGAGTACGAGGCGCGCGACCTGCCGCTGCCCGAGGAGGTGAAGCTGGTCAAGGAGGCCACTCCGCAGTGCCTCGACGGATGCGAGCTGCTGATCGTGCTGGGCGGCGACGGGACGCTGCTGCGCGGCGCCGAGTTCGCCCGGGCCTCCGGGGTGCCCATGCTCGGCGTCAACCTCGGGCGGGTCGGGTTCCTCGCGGAGGCCGAGCGGGACGACCTCGACAAGGTCGTCGACCGGGTGGTGACGAAGGCGTACGAGGTCGAGGAGCGGATGACCGTCGACGTCGTCGTGCACCGCAACGGCGACATCGTGCACACGGACTGGGCGCTGAACGAGGCGGCCGTGCAGAAGGTGTCCGCCGAGAAGCTGCTCGAGGTCGTGCTGGAGATCGACGGGCGGCCGGTCACCGGATTCGGCTGCGACGGGATCGTGCTGTCGACGCCCACCGGGTCCACCGCGTACGCGTTCTCCGCGGGCGGGCCGGTGGTGTGGCCCGAGGTCGAGGCGCTGCTGATGGTGCCCATCTCGGCGCACGCGCTGTTCGCGAAGCCGTTGGTCACCTCGCCGGACTCCGTGCTGGCCGTGGAAGTGCTGCCCCATGTTCCGCCCGGGGTCCTGTGGTGTGACGGGCGGCGGACGGTCGAGTTGCCGCCCGGGGCGCGGGTGGAGGTGCGGCGGGGTGCCGTGCCGGTGCGGCTGGCCCGGCTGCATCACGCGTCGTTCACGGATCGGCTGGTTGCGAAGTTCGCGCTGCCGGTCTCCGGGTGGCGCGGTGCGCCTCACTAGTCGGAAGCCCTGCACTCGGGTGGGTGACAATGTGCTGTCGATGTGCATTCGTCACCTGCACCTTCACACAACGGGGACGGGGGCCGTCGCACTTCCCGGTGCCGACCTCGTAAGGTCGTAGCCGTGCTGGAAGAGATGCGGATACGGTCGCTCGGAGTCATCGACGACGCGGTCGTCGAACTGTCGCCCGGGTTCACCGCCGTCACCGGTGAGACGGGCGCGGGCAAGACCATGGTCGTCACCAGCCTCGGGCTGTTGCTGGGTGGACGGGCGGACGCTGCGCTCGTGCGGATCGGGGCCGACAGGGCCGTGGTGGAAGGGCGGATCGCCGTTCCCACGGGCTCCTCGGCCGGCGTACGCGCCGAGGAGGCGGGGGCCGAGCTGGACGACGGGGCGCTGCTGATCAGCCGTACCGTCTCCGCCGAGGGGCGGTCGCGGGCGCACGTGGGCGGGCGCAGCGTTCCGGTCGGGCTGCTGGCCGAGCTCGCCGACGATCTGGTGGCCGTGCACGGGCAGACCGATCAGCAGGGGCTGCTGAAGCTGACGCGGCAGCGGCAGGCGCTCGACCGGTACGCCGGGGAGGCCGTCGCGGGGCCGCTGGCGAAGTACGGCGAGGCGTACCGGCGGCTGCGGGCCGTCTCCGTCGAGCTGGAGGAGATCGTCACGCGCGCGCGTGAGCGGGCCCAGGAGGCCGACATGCTGCGCTACGGCCTCGACGAGATCGCCGGTGTGGAGCCGCGGACCGGCGAGGACGTGGAGCTGGCGGAGGAGGCCGAGCGGCTCGGGCACGCGGAGGCGCTGTCGTCGGCCGCCACTGCCGCGCACGCCGCGCTCGCCGGGAATCCCGAGGACCCCGAGGGCATCGACGCCGCCACGCTCGTCGCGGGCGCCCAGCGGGCGCTGGAGGCCGTGCGCTCGCACGACCCGGCGCTGTCGGCGCTGGCGGACCGCATCGGCGAGATCGGGATCCTTCTGGGCGACGTCGCCGGGGAGTTGGCGGGGTACGCCGACGACCTGGACGCGGATCCCCTGCGGCTGGCGGCAGTTGAGGAACGGCGCGCCGCGCTGGGCGCGTTGACGCGGAAGTACGGCGAGGACGTCGCCTCGGTGCTGGCCTGGGCCGAGCAGAGTGCGACGCGGCTGACCCAGCTGGACAGCGACGACGAGCGGATCGCGGAACTGACCGCGGAGCGGGACGCGCTGCGCAGCGAACTGGGCGGGCTGGCCCAGGCGTTGACGGACAGGCGGGCGGAGGCGGCCGAGCGGTTCGCGGCGGCCGTGACGGCCGAACTGGCCTCGCTCGCCATGCCGCACGCGCGCGTGTCCTTCGAGATCCGGCAGACCGAGGACCCGGAGGGCGTGGAGGTCGGCGGACGCACCGTCGTCTACGGGCCGTCCGGCGCCGACGAGGTCGAGCTGCTGCTCGCCCCGCACCCCGGCGCACCGCCGCGGCCGATCGCCAAGGGCGCCTCCGGCGGTGAGCTGTCGCGCGTGATGCTCGCCGTCGAGGTCGTGTTCGCCGGGACGGACCCCGTACCGACGTACCTCTTCGACGAGGTCGACGCCGGTGTCGGCGGCAAGGCGGCGGTCGAGATCGGGCGCCGCCTCGCGCGACTGGCGAAGAGCGCGCAGGTCGTGGTCGTCACACACCTTCCGCAGGTGGCCGCCTTCGCCGACCGGCAGCTGCTGGTCGAGAAGACCAACGACGGGTCCGTGACGCGGTCCGGCGTGAAGGTCCTGGAGGGCGAGGAGCGGGTGCGCGAGCTGTCGCGCATGCTGGCCGGCCAGGAGGACTCGGAGACGGCCCGGGCGCACGCGGAGGAGCTGCTGGCCACGGCCAGGGCGGACGGTTAGGACGGGAGTCCGGCCGCCCGGGCCCACGGACTAGGGTGGCCGGATGGCCAACCGTGCAAGGAGAACAAGATCGTTCGCACTCGCCGCCACCCTCACCCGTGCGGGAATGGCCGGGCTGCGGGCCAACGCCCCGGGGGGCCGCGGGCGTTGGGAGCGGAAGAACCACGCGGGGCGGACCGTCGCGCTCTACGCCGGGCCCGCTGCCGGTCTGGCCGCCGCGGCCGGGGCCGCGCGGGTGCGGCCCGCCGCCGGGTTCGCGGTGCTCACGGCCGGGGTCTGCGGGGCCTACGACGACGTGGCAGGCGCCGGTGACCCCCGGCGCGGGTTCCGCGACCATCTCTGCGCGCTCCGGGACGGCGAGGTCACCAGCGGCGCGGTCAAGCTCTTCGGGATCTCCGCGGCGGGGCTGGTCGCCGGCGCGCTGCTCAAGGAGCGGGTCGTGGACAAGGTGCTCGCGGGAATCGTGATCGCCGGGGCGGCCCACTTCGTGAACCTCGTGGACGTACGGCCGGGGACGGCCGCCGGAGCGGTGGTCGCGCTCGGGGCACCGGGACTGCTGCGTTCCGGTCCCGGCGCGGAACTGGCCGCGGTCACCATGGGCGCGGCCGCGGCCGTCCTGCCCGACGATCTGGGCGAGCGCACGATGCTCGGCGACACCGGCGCGCACGCGCTGGGTGCGGCGCTGGGCACCGCTGTCGTGGCGAGCAACGGGCGCGCCGGAATGCTCGCCCACGCCGTGGCGTTCGTCACGGCGGCCGCTTACGGCGACAAAGTGAGCGAGGCGGCGCGGTCGCTGAGCATGGAGTGACGCGTGCGCCGGTACATGCCCTCTCTTCACTCGTGTGAGTGACCAACCCCACCGTCACGCGGCCTCCGTATCGCGTCCACGTTGCCGGAACACCCGTGCGTGCTGGCATCCTTGACGTCGTACGTGGAGGAAACCGCGCGGTACACCCCCTCCGCTCGTTCCTTCTGTACTTTCGTCGTGACCGCCCGACGCCGAACCAGGAGCCCCGGCCACGTGAGCCTCGTGAGCAGCCACTCACCGCACGGCCAGTCGTCGCTGCGCACCGTGCAGGTGCTGGGCGGCGGCAACGCCCGCAGCAGCGCGCACGTGCGCTCGCTGGCCTCGGGTCTGGTCGCGCGCGGCGTGCGGGTCACCGTGTGCGCCCCCGCCGAGGCCGATCGCACCTACGACTTCACGGGCACCGGCGCCGAACACGTGCACGTGCCGCGCAGCAGCGACCCGGGAGCCGTGGCCGCGCTGCGGGCGATCTGCGCCGACGCCGACCTCGTGCACGCGCACGGGCTGCACGCCTCATTCCGCGCCGCGCTCGCCCTCAGCGGCCGGCGCACCCCGTTCGTCGTCACCTGGCACGACCGCGCGCACGCCGACGGCGCCCGCGCGCATCTGCTGCGCCTCCTGGAGCGCCGGGTGGTGAAGGCGGCCACCGTGGTGCTCGGCGCGTCCTCGGACCTGGTGGACCGGGCCCGCCGCAGGGGAGCGCGGGACGCGCGGCTCGCCGCCGTCGCCCTGCCGGTGTCGCGCCGGTCCCCCGAAGCGGAGGAGCTCGACCGTCCGGGCCTGAAGATCCGGGCCGAACTCGGCGCCACCGAGCGCCCGTTGCTGATGGCCGTCGGCTCCCTCGACCGGCACCGTGGCTACGAGACCCTGCTGGACGCCACGCGCGTGTGGCGGCGTCTGGACCCCGTGCCGCTCGTGGTGATCGCGGGCGAGGGGCCGTTGCGGGCCGTGCTGCAGCGCCGTATCGAGGACGAAGGGCTGCCGGTCCGGCTCATCGGGCGGCGGGAGAATGTCGCCCAACTGCTCGCCGCCGCCGACGTGGCGCTGCTGCCCAGCAGTTGGGAGTCGCGTTCCGTCCTCGCGCAGGAGGCCCTGCACGCGCGCGTGCCGCTCGTCGCGACCCGTGTCGGCGGCATCCCCGAACTCGTCGGCGACGCCGCCGAACTCGTCCCGTACGGCGACGCGGAGGCGCTCGCCGAAGCCGTCACCGGGCTCCTCGGCGACCCCGGCCGGTGCGAGGAACTCAAGGACAGGGGCACCAGGCAGGCCGCCACCTGGCCCACCGAGGACGAGACGGTCGCCCAAGTGCTGAGCGTCTACGACGAGTTGACGCAGCCCCGGGTACTGATCTGACCGTCGGCTACGACACGTGCCGGCGGGCCCGCAGGGCCAGGCTCAACGCCATGACCGTCTGCGGGTCGTCGAGGTCCGTGCCGAGCAACTCGCCGATGCGGGCCAGGCGGTTGTAGAGGGTCTGACGGTTGAGATGGAGTTCGCGGGCGGTCTCCGCCTTGCGGCCGGCGTGCGCCAAGTACGTCTCCAGGGTGGGCAGCAGGGGCGGCCGGGAGCGGTCGTCGTGGTCGCGCAGCGGGCCGATCGCACGGTCCACGAAGGCCGCCAGGTCGGGGTGGTCGCGCAGCCGCCACAGCAGCAGGTCGATGTCCAGGCGGCGGGCGTCGTACCAGGGACGGTCCGACAGGCCCTGCGCCGCCGTCGCCGTCTCCGCCGCGTGTCTGAGGCCCGCCGACGCCGCGGCCCAACTGCCCGCCGTCGCGACGACCACCACCGGCGGCTGCGCCCCGGGCCGGTGCATCCCGGCCCGCTCCACGCCCGCCCGCAGCGCCGCCGCGACCCGGTCCGCGACCGTCGGGCGCTCCGACTCCGACCGCAGGCCCAGCAGCACGAGCACCCGGCCCTCGACGGGCCGGACGCCCAGCAGGACCGGGACGCCGACGGACGCCAGCTCCTCGGACACCGCGCGCGCCAGCACCGCCCAGCCGCCGCCCGGGGCGAGTGCGTCGCCCAGCCGCATGACGACGGGCAGAAGCGGGCTGCTCCCCGGCTTGAAGCCCAGCACGCGCGCCTGCGCGGGCGCGTCCGCCGCGGTGATCCTGCCCTCGGCGAGGTCGGTGAGGAAGTCGCCGCGGCCCCGCGCCGCCAGCTCCTCCTCCTGCCGTGCCTGCATCAGGACGACCGCCAGGATGCCCGCCGCCCGCTCGGCCGCCATGCGGTGCACCGGCACCAGCGGGGCCCGTACCGGAAGCAGGACCAGGCGTGCCCGTACCGAACCCGTCCCGGGCCCTCCTCCGGGCACGTCCACGAGCACCGAACCGGACAGCGGCGGGGTGTCCTTGTGCTGGCCGCGCAGCCCTTCCCACACCTGGAGCGGGTCCGCGCCCTCGGGCCCGGACCCGGCGGCGTACAGCAACTGCCCGTCCGGCGTCTCGAGGAAGACCGGGTTGCCGCCGAAGTCGGCCAGGATGCCGAGCACCTGGGGCACCCCGCCGCCGCCGAGCAGGGCCTCGGTGCAGCGGCGGTGCACCTCCTCCGCCTGCTGGAGGAGTGCGTAGTGGCCGTTGACGATCTCGGTGTGGATCTCCTCCGTGACCGTCACGAAGGGCACCTCGCGGTGCAGCTGGACGAGCGGGAGCCCGGCCGTGCGCGCCGTGTCGACCAAGGCGGCGGGCAGGCGTGCGAAGCGCGGTCCGAGCTCCACGACGAGAGCCGCGATGCCGCGCTCGGCCAGGGTGCGCACGAACGCCCGCTGGTCGGCCGGACGCGTGCCGAGCCCGTATCCCGTGGTCAGCAGCAGCTCGCCACCCTTCAGCAGCGAGGCGATGTTCGGCACCTCGCCCGCGTGCACCCAGCGCACGGTGCGCTGCAGCCGGTCGGCGCCCGCGAGCACCTCCGGCAGCCCGCTGCGCAGACCGGGCAGCTCCAGCGCCCGCTGAACGGTGATCCCGGCGCCGTGGGACTCGTATCTGCTGTCCGTACCGCTGTGCATAGCCGGACGCTACCTGCGCCGATGCCCCCACGACATCTCCGGGTGGTCGCGGCGGTTACGGCCGGGGCGGCCGGGTAGCGGGCGGGGCATGGAATTCAGTGTGGTGGCCGCGGCACGCGAGGACGGCAGTCCCGTCGAGGAGCCCCTGCGGGTCGGGGTGATCGCCGACCTGCTGGGCTACCGGGAGGTGTGGGCGGGGGAGGGGCCCACGTGGGACTCCTTCGTCCTCGCCGGCGCGATCGGGCGGGCCACCGGGCGGGTCGCGCTGACGGCCGGTCCGGTGCCGGTGTCCGTGCGCGACGCGTACACCCTCGCCCGCGGTGCCGCGTCGGTCGCCGCCGTCACCGGACGGACGGTCGGCGTGGCGCTGGGCACCTCCAGCAGGAGGGTCGTCGAGGGCGTGCACGGGCGGCCCAGGACGTGTCCCGCGGCCGTGCTGGAGGAGACGGCGGCAGCCGTGCGCGGGCTGCTGCACGCCGCGCCGGGCGGGCCCGTCGTCCCCGGCAGTCCCTTCCGGCGCCGGCTCGCGCCGCCCGGCGGCCCGCTCACCGTCGCCGCGTTCGGCGACCGCGCGATCGCCGCGGCGGCCACGCACGCGGACCGCATGCTGCTCGACGTCGTCTCCCCTGGGCAGGTGCGGGAACTGCGCGCCAAGCTGGACGCGGCGGCCGCCGAGGCGGGCCGTACGCCGCCCTCGCTCGCCGCCTGGCTGCCCGCGGCGGTGGACCCGGAGCCGGAGTCGCTCGCGCAGGTCCTGGGCAGCATCGCCGGCTATCTGACCGTGCCGGGGTACAGCGATGTGTTCACCGCCGCCGGGTTCGGCGAGGCGGTGCGGCTGGCCGCCGACGGAGCCGACCGCGACACGCGCTGGTGCGCGCGCTGCCCGCGGAGGCCGCCGCGGAGGTCGGTCTGGTCGGCGGCCTCGACACCGTACGCGCCCGCATCGAGGCGTACGCCGAGGCCGGGCTCGACGAGATCGCGCTGGTGCCGGCGACGGCCGCCGACCCGGCGGGGGAGCGCACCCTGACAGCGCTCAGGCCGGCCTGAGGTCAGCCGCCGTACGCCCCCGACGCCGTCAGGCGCAGCGCCGTGTCGATGAGCGGCACATGGCTGAAGGCCTGCGGGAAGTTGCCGACCTGGCGCTGCAGGCGCGGGTCCCACTCCTCGGCGAGCAGGCCCAGGTCGTTGCGGAGCGCGAGCAGCTTCTCGAACAACTTGCGGGCCTCGTCCACGCGGCCGATCATCGCCAGGTCGTCGGCCATCCAGAAGGAGCAGGCCAAAAAGGCCCCTTCGTCACCGGGGAGGCCGTCGACGCCCTCGCTGGAACCCTCCGTCGGGTAGCGCAGGATGAAGCCGTCCGACGTGGACAGCTCGCGCTGGATCGCCTCGATGGTGCCGATCACGCGCTTGTCGTCCGGCGGCAGGAAGCCCATCTGCGGGATCAGCAGCAGCGAGGCGTCCAGCTCCTTCGAGCCGTACGACTGGGTGAAGGTGTTGCGCTCCTTGTCGTAACCCTTCTCGCACACGTCCCGGTGGATGTCCTCCCGCAGCCGGCGCCAGCGCTCCAGCGGGCCGTCGGCCTCCCCGGACTCCAGGAGCTTGATGGTGCGGTCCACGGCGACCCAGGCCATGACCTTGGAGTGCACGAAGTGCCGGCGCGGGCCGCGCACCTCCCAGATGCCCTCGTCGGGCTCCTCCCAGTGCTGCTCCAGGTAGCGGATCAGCTTGAGCTGGAGCAGCGAGGCGTAGTCGCTGCGGGCCAGGCCGGTCATGTGGCCGAGGTGCAGGGCCTCGGTGACCTCGCCGTACACGTCCAGCTGGAGCTGGTGCGCCGCGCCGTTGCCGACCCGCACCGGCGCCGAGTTCTCGTAGCCGGGCAGCCAGTCCAGCTCCGCCTCGCCGAGCTCGCGCTCGCCCGCGATGCCGTACATGATCTGCAGGTTCTCGGGGTCGCCGGCCACCGCGCGCAGCAGCCACTCGCGCCAGGCGCGGGCCTCCTCGCGGTAGCCGGTGCGCAGCAGCGAGGAGAGGGTGATGGCCGCGTCCCGCAGCCAGGTGTAGCGGTAGTCCCAGTTGCGCACGCCGCCGATGTCCTCCGGCAGGGAGGTGGTGGGGGCGGCGACGATGCCGCCGGTCGGCGCGTACGTCAGGGCCTTCAGCGTGATCAGGGAGCGGATCACGGCCTCGCGGTACGGGCCGTGGTACGTGCAGTGCTCCACCCATTCGCGCCAGAAGTCCTCCGTCGCCTGGAGCGATGTCTCCGGCTCCGGCAGCGCGGGCGGCTGCTTGTGCGAGGGCTCCCAGGAGATCGTGAACGCGATCCGGTCACCTGGAGCGACCGTGAAGTCCGAGTATGTCGTCAGGGACTTGCCGTAGGTCTCGCACTCGGTGTCGAACCATACCGAGTCGGGTCCCGCGACGGCGACCGTGCGCCCGTCGTGCTTGTGCACCCACGGCACCACACGCCCGTAGCTGAAACGCATCCGCAGGGCCGAGCGCATCGGGACGCGGCCCGAGACGCCCTCGACGATGCGGATCAGCTGCGGAGCGCCGTCACGAGGGGGCATGAAATCGGTCACCCGGACCGTGCCGCGCGGGGTGTCCCACTCCGATTCCAGGATCAGGGAGTCGCCGCGGTAGCCGCGCCGGGCCGCGGTGGGCGGCCGCGCGTCGGAGGCGTGCGCGGGCCCGAGCCGCCAGAAGCCGTGCTCCTCGGTGCCCAGCAGGCCGGCGAAGATGGCATGCGAGTCGAAGCGGGGCAGGCACAGCCAGTCGACTGTGCCGTCCCGGCAGACCAGGGCAGCGGTCTGCATGTCTCCGATGAGTGCGTAGTCTTCGATGCGCCCGGCCACGTGCAACTCCAGTCGAACGGCCACGTCAGACCCCCATACGGGGGCTGTCGCCAAGTCGGTCAAGGGGTTTTTTCAATGCGTCGTTGAGCGGTGAAGCAAAGCAGGCGTCCAGCCGTGTGGCAAAACGACGATTGTTGCTCAACGAACTGACGAGCTCTCGTTGTTCCGGAGCAAACGGACGGGGGTGGTGCCGTGTTGCCGGCCGGGCTCGGCAGCGAGTGTCCGAGCAGGATACGACGCACGTAGATGATCTGTGTGCCCCTCGGGACAACCCGGATAGGCCGAACGGGTGAGCAACGGGTGAGAAATCCGGGAGACCGTGCGGGTCCGTGGTGACTCGTGTGCGGAGCGTGGCCGGAAGCCATCTCCTCCGGGCGCTGATACCCTGGTAGCCCGTGGACCGGTGGGCGAGAAAACCCCGGAACCGCACCCCAGACCGAGACCACGGGAGCCCCCCTTTGGCCATGACGCCCAAATCCACGACGACCAAGCACATCTTCGTCACCGGGGGTGTCGCCTCCTCGCTCGGCAAGGGCCTCACCGCCTCCAGCCTCGGCATGCTGCTCAAGGCCCGGGGCCTGCGCGTGGTGATGCAGAAGCTCGACCCGTACCTGAACGTCGACCCGGGCACGATGAACCCCTTCCAGCACGGTGAGGTGTTCGTCACGAACGACGGCGCCGAGACGGACCTGGACATCGGACACTACGAGCGTTTCCTGGACCGTGACTTGGACGGCTCCGCCAATGTCACTACAGGCCAGGTCTATTCGACGGTGATCGCCAAGGAGCGGCGCGGCGAGTACCTGGGCGACACCGTGCAGGTCATCCCGCACATCACCAACGAGATCAAGCACCGTATCCGCCGCATGGCCACGGACGAGGTGGACGTCGTCATCACCGAGGTCGGCGGCACGGTCGGCGACATCGAGTCGCTGCCCTTCCTGGAGACGGTCCGCCAGGTGCGCCACGAGGTCGGCCGGGACAACGTCTTCGTCGTTCACATCTCGCTCCTGCCGTACATCGGCCCCTCGGGAGAGCTGAAGACGAAGCCGACGCAGCACTCGGTTGCGGCCCTGCGCAACATCGGTATCCAGCCGGACGCCATCGTGCTGCGCTGCGACCGCGAGGTGCCCACCGCGATCAAGCGCAAGATCTCGCTGATGTGCGACGTCGACGAGGCCGCCGTGGTGGCCTGCCCCGACGCCCGCTCCATCTACGACATCCCGAAGACCGTGCACGGCGAGGGCCTGGACGCCTATGTCGTCCGCAAGCTGGACCTGCCGTTCCGCGACGTCGACTGGACGACCTGGGACGACCTGCTCAACCGCGTCCACAAGCCTGACCACGAGGTAACCCTCGCCCTGGTCGGCAAGTACATCGACCTGCCCGACGCCTACCTCTCGGTCACGGAGGCGCTGCGCGCGGGCGGCTTCGCCAACCGGGCCCGCGTGAAGATCAAGTGGGTCACCTCGGACGACTGCAAGACCCCGGCCGGTGCCGCGGCGCAGCTCGCCGACGCCGACGGCATCTGCATCCCGGGCGGCTTCGGCGACCGCGGTGTGCTCGGCAAGGTCGGCGCGATCAAGTACGCCCGCGAGAACCGGATCCCGCTGCTCGGCCTCTGCCTGGGCCTGCAGTGCATCGTGATCGAGGCGGCGCGCAATCTGGCCGACATCACGGACGCCAACTCCACCGAGTTCGACTCGGCCACCGGCCACCCGGTCATCTCCACCATGGCGGAGCAGCTCGACATCGTCGCCGGTGAGGGCGACATGGGCGGCACCATGCGCCTGGGCATGTACCCGGCGAAGCTGGCCGAGGGCTCGATCGTTCGCGAGGTGTACGACGGCAAGGAGTACGTCGAGGAGCGGCACCGTCACCGTTACGAGGTCAACAACGCCTACCGCGCGGAGCTGGAGAAGAAGGCCGGCATCCTGTTCTCCGGCACGTCGCCCGACGGCAAGCTGGTGGAGTACGTGGAGTACCCGCGCGAGACGCACCCTTATCTGGTGGCGACCCAGGCGCACCCCGAGCTGCGTTCGCGCCCGACCCGCCCGCACCCGCTGTTCGCGGGTCTGGTGAAGGCCGCCGTCCAGCGCCAGCAGGACCAGGGCAAGAGTTCCGAGTAGCACGACAGTTGTACGGTGGCCGGGGTGCTCGCATTCAAAAGGTGAGCACCCCGGCTTCATTTGGCGTGACTTTTCAGAAGTGTGCGGAAGGGCAGGGCATGACGATCAAGGACACCCCGGAGGAGTGGGAGATCCGGGCGACGGACACCCCCTTCGTGGGCAACAAGACCTCTGTCCGCACCGACGACGTGGTCATGCCCGACGGTCATGTGGCCCGCCGCGACTACCAGGTCCACCCCGGCTCGGTCGCCGTTCTCGCCCTCGACGCCGCGGGGCGGGTCGTGGTCATCCGCCAGTACCGCCACCCCGTGCGCCACAAGCTGTGGGAGATCCCGGCCGGCCTGCTCGACATCCCCGGCGAGAACCCGCTGCACGCCGCCCAGCGCGAGCTGTACGAGGAGGCGCACGTCAAGGCCGAGGACTGGCGGGTGCTGACCGACGTCTACACCACCCCCGGCGGCTGCGACGAGGCCGTGCGCATCTTCCTCGCCCGCGACCTGTCCGAGGCCGAGGGCGACCGCTTCGAGGTCGAGCACGAAGAGGCCGACATGGAGCTCGCGCGGGTACCCCTCGAAGACCTCGTACGGGGCGTGCTGGCGGGGGAGCTGCACAACAACTGCCTTGTCGTCGGCGTCCTTTCGCTCGTCGCCGCGCAGCACGGTGACGGGCTCGACGCACTGCGCCCGGCCGAGGCGCCGTGGCCCGCGCGTCCCTTCGAGTCCTGAACGCACCGGTCCCCGCACCCACTGCTGCACCAGTGTGACCATCGGCTGATCCGATCGGGGGACCTGTCCGCCGCGCTCCGCACGGAACGTAGCAGAGCGTGAACTAGGCTCTGAGCACGCCCGAACCGGAGTCCCGGCGGGCTTGCGCGTGCGGTGGGACGGGAGTGTGGCCCGTGACGGATCAGGCGGTGGACACAGACGGTGTACGGCCGGCGGGGCGCGCTGAAGAGAGCCGATTCCTCGGCCGTACAAGGGAGTTGAAGGAGCTTCGCGCCGACATCGAGCGCGCGGGGCTGGACACCCTCTCCGGCCGCAAGGCCCCACGCGCGCGCGTGCTGCTCATCGCGGGCAGACCCGGTTCCGGACGCACGGCCCTCGCCGAGGAACTGGTCCGGCAGGTTGCGGACCGTTACGACGACGGGGTGCTCCGGGCCCGGCTGAGCGGACACGACGGCACGCCCGTCCCCGTCGCCCAGACCGCCCGCGAACTGCTCGCGGCCCTGGACCTGCCCGCTCCCGCCGGGGCCTCGGAGGACGACCTGGCCGGGGAGCTGCGCACGGCCCTCGCCGACCGGCGGGCCCTGGTCCTGCTCGACGACGCGGCCGACGCCGCGCAGGTCGACGCCCTGCTGCCGGAGACGCCGGACTGCCTGGTCGTGGCCGTCTCCGGCGGCCCCCTCACCGGAATTTCCGACGTCCGCCCCTGCACTCTCGGCGGCCTCGACACCAAGTCGGCCGTGGAGCTGCTCAGCCGGCACACGGGCTCGGTCCGCATCACCGTCGACCCCCGGGCGGCCGAGAGCCTGGTCGAGGAGTGCCAGGCCCAGCCGGCCGCGCTGCGGCTGGCCGGCGGCTGGCTCGCCACCCGGCCCAAGGCGGCCGTCGCCGACCTCGCCAAGCAGATGCACACGGAGGGTGACGAGGGGACCGCACTCAGCCGGGTCTTCCGGCTCGTCCACGCCTCCCTGCCCGCGGCGACCGCCCGGATGCTGCGGCTGCTCGCCCTCGCCCCGGCCGGCCAGGTCGACCCGCACACCGCCTCGGCGCTGGCCGGCTGCTCGGTGAACGACGCCCGCAGCGCCCTGGACGGCTTCGTCACCCTCGGCCTGCTGCGGCCGATCCGGTCGCCGTTGCCGCAGTACGAGGTGCCGGGCTGCCTGTACCCCCTGCTGAAGCGGCTCACCGAGACCCTGGACCGGCCCGGAGAGCTCCAGCTGGCCCGCGCCCGCATGCTGGAGCGGACGGTACGGCTGCTGCAGTCCTGCCGGACGATCACCGAGACCGACGACGCCGGGTCGCGCGAGAAGCTCCAGGGAATGCCGCCCTCCGTGCGCTTCCCGACCCCGCGGGCCGCCGAGGAGTGGCTGCGCGTCCGCAGGCCCGCGCTGCTGGCCGCGGCGCGGCTCGCCGTCGCGGACGGCGAGCTGGACACCCTCGCCCGCCGGCTGATGTCGCAGCTGGTCAAGGCCATGGTGGCGCACTTCGGCACCCGGGCCGCCGCCCCCGACCTGTACGGCATCCACGGGCTCGTGCTGGATGTCGCCGAGCGGCAGAAGCTGCCCCGGGAGCAGGCCGCGGCCCTGCTGAACCTCGGCGATCTGGACGCCCGGACCGGCCGTACCCGGGACGCACTGGTGCGATATCGGGCAGCGCTGGACGCCGGACGGCAGGCGAATGACCCGTACGCGACCGGCCGCGCGATGGAATCCGTAGGTGGCGCGCACCTGGAGCTCGGGGACTACGACCGGGCCGCCGACTGGTTCGGCCGCGCCCTGGCCGATCGCCTCGCCCGGGACGAGCGCGAGGGCGCGGCCCGGCTCTACGGCCGGATCGCCGTGGCCCACACCTACGCGGGCCGCTACGGCGAGGCCCTGCGCGGCTGGCGCGCCGCGATCGCCGGTTACCGCAAGAGCGGCGATGTGGCCGCCCACGCGCGGGCGTTGAGCGAGGTCGCCCGTGTCCAGGAGTACGCGGGACGGCCCGAGGAGTCGCTGCTCACCTGTCACGAGGCGGTGGAACTGGCCCGCCGGGCGGAGGACGTACGGCTCCAGGCGGCGCTCCAGCTGCGGCTCGCGGACACGCTCGAACGCCTCGGTGACCCCGCCTCGGCACAGCTGCACCGGGGCACCGCGGAGCGGCTGCTGGGCGAGGAATCGCAGGACCCGGAGGGTCCGGAAGAGATCGAAGACCCGAAACAGGACGGTGATGCCTGCGAAATCCGTAGTGCATCCACTGAAGATTGATGCAATGAAAGGCTAGACAGCGGGAACGCCTTCATTAGACTGGCTCTGCCGCACCTTCTCCTGCGGTGTCTCCTGGTGTGCCCATGCATGCCTGGGTATGTGTTGTATTGCCCCATCCACGAGCCAAGGACCGTGATCGACGTGAAGGTCGGCATCCCCCGCGAGGTCAAGAACAACGAGTTCCGGGTGGCCATCACCCCCGCCGGAGTGCACGAGCTGGTGCGCAACGGCCACCAGGTCGTCATCGAGCGCGGCGCCGGCGTCGGCTCGTCGATCCCGGACGAGGAGTACACCGCCGCAGGCGGACAGATCCTGGAGACGGCCGACGAGGTGTGGGCCACCGCGGACCTGCTGCTGAAGGTCAAGGAGCCCATCGCCGAGGAGTACCACCGCCTCCGCAAGGACCAGACCCTCTTCACCTACCTGCACCTGGCCGCCTCCAAGGAGTGCACGGACGCGCTCATCGAGTCCGGCACCACGGCGATCGCCTACGAGACGGTCGAGCTCCCCAGCCGCGCGCTGCCGCTGCTCGCCCCCATGTCCGAGGTCGCGGGCCGGCTGGCCCCGCAGGTCGGCGCGTACCACCTGATGCGCTTCAACGGCGGCCGCGGTGTGCTGCCCGGTGGTGTCCCCGGCACCCAGCCCGCGAAGGCCGTCGTCATCGGCGGCGGCGTCTCCGGCTGGAACGCCACCCAGATCGCCGTCGGCATGGGCTTCCACGTCACGCTGCTCGACCGCGACATCAACAAGCTGCGCGAGGCGGACAAGGTGTTCGGCACCAAGGTCCGGGCGATCATGTCCAACTCCCTCGAGCTGGAGAAGGCGGTCCTGGACGCCGACCTCGTCATCGGCGCCGTCCTCATCCCGGGCGCCAAGGCCCCCAAGCTCGTCACCAACGAGCTCGTGGCGCGCATGAAGCCGGGAAGTGTTCTTGTCGACATCGCGATCGACCAGGGCGGTTGCTTCGAGGACTCACGGGCGACCACGCACGCCGAGCCGACCTTCAAGGTCCACAACTCGGTCTTCTACTGCGTCGCCAACATGCCGGGTGCGGTGCCCAACACCTCCACCTACGCACTCACCAACGCCACGCTGCCCTACATCGTCGAACTGGCCAACCGCGGCTGGGCCGAGGCGCTGCGCCGCGACCCCGCGCTGGCCAAGGGCCTCAACACGCATGACGGCAAGGTCGTTTACCGCGAGGTCGCGGAGGCGCACGGCCTGGAGCACATCGAGCTCGAGACCCTGCTCGGCTGACCGCACGGTCGTCGAGCCGCTAAGTCACCATTCGGTAAAAGGCGATACGTCAACACAGGTCGTCAACAGCGCGCACCCGGCCGGACCTTGCCCGACGAGGTCCGGCCGGATGTGTGTATGGTCACTTTGCGGCTCTCGGTCAACTCGCCTCGAACGTAACCCTTATGTCGATTCGCACACCGGCGAAACCTGCCGTGCGACGGCCGTACGCCCTTGACAGAGGGATGTTTCATTGCCGACACATCCTGCCGGGTCCGGCGGATTGTGTTGCTGCGGACGCCCGACACGCCATAGAGTCGCCAACCGTCGGCATGGTGCCACGCTGACCTGTCTAGAAGTTTCCTGGTCACCAAGGAGGTAAGACGACTTGTGAATGAGTCGACATTTTCTCCCGGGGGTGGTCAACCAGGAGCGCCTGTACGGGACCAGGGTCCCGCGGGGTTCGAGGCTGTCGGCTCCGTCGCTGTGCGCACCTTCGCAGCCCATCAGAGCCCGGGTCCTCAGGTGATCCGGGCTGCACACCAGAGCATGGATGGCCATCACGTGAACGCCATGGCCGGCGACGGAAGTGGCGCGCCCCACAACCATTTCGCCGACTACGACGAACTGCCCGAAGGGCACTTCTACGACCCCGACGCGGAGTACGAGCCCGACCCCGAGTACGCGGCCACGCTCGCGCCCGACGCTGCCCGGCAGCGCCGTGAGCGCGTCGGTCCGACCGGACGGCCGCTGCCGTACTTCCCGATCCCGGGCCCGCTGACCGAGCACGGCCCCGCGAAGATCATCGCGATGTGCAACCAGAAGGGCGGCGTCGGCAAGACGACGTCGACCATCAACCTGGGTGCCGCGCTCGCGGAGTACGGACGGCGTGTGCTGCTCGTGGACTTCGACCCGCAGGGCGCGCTGTCGGTGGGCCTCGGCGTCAATCCGATGGAGCTCGACCTCACCGTCTACAACCTGCTCATGGAGCGGGGCATGGCGGCCGACGAGGTGCTCCTGAAGACGGCGGTCCCGAACATGGACCTGCTGCCCAGCAACATCGACCTGTCCGCCGCCGAGGTTCAGCTGGTGAGCGAGGTCGCGCGTGAGTCAACGCTCCAGCGCGCCCTGAAGCCGCTCATGGCCGACTACGACTACATCGTGATCGACTGTCAGCCCTCCCTCGGCCTGCTCACCGTCAACGCGCTGACCGCGGCGCACAAGGTGATCGTGCCGCTCGAGTGCGAGTTCTTCGCACTGCGTGGTGTCGCGCTGCTGACCGAGACCATCGAGAAGGTCCAGGAGCGCCTCAACCCGGATCTGGAGCTCGACGGGATCCTCGCCACCATGTACGACTCGCGCACCGTGCACAGCCGTGAGGTGCTCGCGCGTGTCGTCGAGGCGTTCGACGACCACGTCTACCACACGGTCATCGGGCGCACGGTCCGCTTCCCGGAGACCACGGTCGCCGGTGAGCCGATCACCACGTACGCCTCCAACTCCGTCGGTGCCGCCGCCTATCGCCAGCTCGCCAGGGAGGTGCTCGCCCGGTGTCACGCCGAGTGAGTCTGCCGGGGGCCGACGAACTCTTCCGTACGACAGGGGGAATGGCACTCCAGCCGTCCACTCCGCGGCGGGGGGCCAACGGCGAAGCCCGTGTCCCCGCGCCCGCCGGAGAGAGTGACGGGGCCGCGGCCGCGTCGCCCGAGGACGCGCCGCATTCGGTGCCCGCACAGGGCGGTGACGGCGAGGGCGCGGAGCACGTGGCCGCGGAGCCGGAGCCGGCCGACGCCGGTGAGTCCCGCAGCCGTGCCGCGTCCGGAGAGCACCCCGGGCGACGTCAGGGGGCGCAGGAAGGTTCTGCCGCCGTCTCCGCCAACGCCCAGCCCCGCAAACGCGGCCGGTCCTCGCCCTCGCGCCGGCCCAGTGGGCGGGAGCGGCACGACGAGAAGATCACCGTGTACGTGTCCGCCGAGGAGCTCATGGATCTGGAGCACGCGCGTCTGGTGCTCCGCGGTGAGCACGGGCTGGCGGTCGACCGCGGGCGCATCGTCCGTGAGGCGGTCGCCGTCGTGCTGGCCGACCTGGAGTCCCGCGGGGACGCGAGCATCCTCGTACGTCGGCTGCGCGGGCGGTAGCGATAGCCTGCGGGGGCCATGACCTCGAACGACGTTCCCGCCTCCGGCGCCGGTGTCTCCGGCGGTCGGCGGCGTGTGCTGGGGCGGGGGCCGGGGACGGCGCCCGCCGCTCCGCCGGTCGAGCCGGAGCCGGAACCCGTGCTCGTGGCGCCGGAACCGGTGGAGCCGGAACCCGCAGTGCAGGAACCCGCGGTCGTCGCACCCGAGCCGGAGCCGCTGCCTGAGGCTCATGCTCCTGCTCCCGCCGCGGATCTCGAAGAGGAACCGGACGACGGTGTCTTCAAGGTCCGGCTCGCCAACTTCGAGGGCCCCTTCGACCTGCTCCTCCAGCTGATCTCCAAGCACAAGCTGGACGTCACCGAGGTCGCGCTGTCGAAGGTGACCGACGAGTTCATGGCGCACATCCGGGCGATGGGGCCGGACTGGGACCTGGACCAGACGACCGAGTTCCTGGTCGTCGCGGCGACGCTGCTCGATCTCAAGGCCGCCCGGCTGCTGCCCTCCGCCGAGGTCGAGGACGAGGCGGACCTCGCGCTGCTGGAGGCCCGCGACCTGCTGTTCGCGCGGCTTCTGCAGTACCGCGCGTACAAGCAGATCGCCGACATCTTCAACGCGAGGCTGGAGGAGGAGGCCCGCCGCTACCCCCGTACCGTCGGCCTCGAACCGCACCACGCCGAGCTGCTGCCCGAGGTGGTCATCAGCATCGGTCCCGAGGGCTTCGCGAAGCTCGCGGTCAAGGCGATGCAGCCCAAGCCCAAGCCGCAGGTCTACGTCGACCACATCCACGCGCCCCTGGTGAGCGTGCAGGAGCAGGCCGGGATCGTGGTCGCGCGCCTGCGGGAACTCGGCGAGGCCAGTTTCCGGGCGCTGGTGGAGGACACCGACGACACCCTGACCGTCGTGGCGAGATTCCTGGCGCTGCTGGAGCTGTACCGCGAGAAGGCCGTCGAGCTGGACCAGGAGACCGCGCTCGGCGACCTGATCGTGCGCTGGACCGGCGGGGAGGGCGACGGGACACCAAAGGTGACCGACGAGTTCGACCGGCCGCCCGAGGAGCCCAAGGAGCCCAAGGAGGAGGAGAAAGCATGACCGAGGAGACCGCGGAACTCCCGGCAGGGCTCCGCAGCGTCGCCGACCTCGACCTCAAGCCGGCCCTGGAGGCCGTCCTCATGGTCGTGGACGAGCCCGCGAGCGAGGAGCACCTGGCGAAGATCCTGGAGCGGCCCAAGCGACAGATCGGGGACGCGTTGCGGGAGCTGGCCGACGACTACGCCGTGCAGGGCCGCGGCTTCGAGCTGCGGTTCGTGGCCGGCGGCTGGCGCTTCTACAGCCGCGCCGAGTACGCGCCCGCCGTCGAGCGGCTCGTGCTGGACGGCCAGACGGCCCGTCTGACCCAGGCCGCCCTGGAGACCCTCGCGGTCGTCGCCTACCGCCAGCCGGTGAGCCGCAGCCGCGTCTCGGCCGTACGAGGAGTCAACTGCGACGGGGTCATGCGCACCCTCCTGCAGCGGGGTCTGGTCCAGGAGGCGGGCACGGAACCCGAAACAGGTGCGATCCTGTACACGACGACGAACTACTTCCTGGAGCGGATGGGCCTGCGCGGTCTGGACGAGCTCCCGGAGCTCGCGCCCTTCCTCCCGGAGGCGGAGGCGATCGAGGCCGAGACACTGGAAGGGGTCCCGTCGTTCGATCCGGACGCTCCGGATTCCGAGGACGCAGACGACAAGACGGAACTTTGATGCGAAGCAGCAGCGGCAGGAACAGCAGCGGAAACAACGGCGGGAGCCGTGGTGGCAACAGCGGCGGCCGCGGCGGGAGCAGCGGTGGCCGCGGTAATTTCCGCGGCGCCGGCAACTCCCGCGACGACAAGCAGGGCGGCCGGCCGAAGAAGCCGCGCCCGGAGGAGCGGCGCTACGACGTGGGCCCCGGCGGGACCCAGGAGGGCCCGAAGTCGGGGCGTGGCGCCTCGGCGCGCGGCGGCGCCAAGGGCGGCCCCAGGCAGGGTCAGGGCACCGGGCGCGGCCGTACGGCCCCGGCGAGCTCCCGTGAGTACGACGCCCGGGCAGAGGAGCGCAACCGGGAGCGGTACGCCGGCAAGAAGGACGTGAAGCCGCCCAAGACCTTCCCGGGCGCCGAGCAGGATGGCGAGCGGCTGCAGAAGGTCCTCGCGCGCGCGGGCTACGGCTCCCGGCGCGCCTGCGAGGAGCTGATCGAGCAGGCGCGGGTCGAGGTCAACGGCGAGATCGTGCTGGAGCAGGGCAAGCGGGTCGACCCGGAGAAGGACGAGGTCAAGGTCGACGGCCTGACCGTCGCGACGCAGTCGTACCAGTTCTTCTCGCTGAACAAGCCCGCCGGTGTCGTCTCGACGATGGAGGACAGCGAGGGCCGGCAGTGCCTCGGTGACTACGTCACCAACCGCGAGACGCGGCTCTTCCACGTCGGGCGGCTGGACACCGAGACCGAGGGCGTCATCCTGCTCACCAACCACGGCGAGCTGGCGCACCGGCTGACCCACCCCCGGTACGGCGTGAAGAAGGTCTACCTCGCGCACATCGTGGGCCCGATCCCGCGAGACCTGGGCAAGCAGCTCAAGGACGGCATCCAGCTGGAGGACGGGTACGCGCGCGCGGACCACTTCCGCGTCGTCGAGCAGACCGGCAAGAACTACCTGGTCGAGGTGACCCTCCACGAGGGCCGCAAGCACATCGTGCGGCGCATGCTGGCCGAGGCCGGCTTCCCGGTCGACAAGCTGGTGCGGGTCGCCTTCGGCCCGATCACCCTGGGCGACCAGAAGTCGGGCTGGCTGCGGCGGCTGTCGAACACCGAGGTCGGCATGCTGATGCAGGAAGTCGATCTCTGACGGTTCGCGCTTCGGCGAGTCGTGGCCGATGCATTTTCGTCCTCTCGCCGGTCTGTATTGCGTGACCGGCGAGAGGAGTGGCAGGCATGGCTACGACGACGGACCGCGACGATTCCGGCAGGATCGCCGCCCATGCGCGTCTGACGGCGCTGGAGCGCCCGGCGAGGCGTCCGCCGCCCGATGGGCCGGACGAGCCGTCACAGGCGCCTGAGGGGCCGCTGAGGGCCCGCGCCGCGGCTGCTGTGCGGGTGCTGTCGTGAACGCGGGGGAGCTGCTGGAGCGGTCCCTCGCCTACGCGCTGGGCAGCGTCGCCGACGTCGCACCCGGACAGCTGGAAGGCGGTACGCCGTGCGCCGGATGGGACCTGGGTGAGCTGCTCGGGCATCTCCACGACTCGCTGGACACCCTGCACGAGGGGCTGACCGGCGGGCGGATCGGGCTGTTCCCGCAGGAGCAGGAGGGGTCCGATCCCGCCTGTGCGTTCCGCACACGCGCGTGCGCGGTGCTCGGCGCCTGGGCCGCCGGACCGGGGGAGCGGGTCGTGGTGGGCGAACTGCCGCTGGACATGCGGCTGATGGCCGCTGTGGGTTCGGTGGAGATCGCCGTCCACGGATGGGACGTCGCGCAGGCCTGCGGGCGCCCGCGCCCCATCCCGGCCTCGCTCGCGGGCGAACTGCTGCCCGTCGCACGGTGCGTGGTCGCCGACGAGGACCGAGGTGTGCGGTTCGCCGAGCCGGTCACCGTACCGGCGTGCGCCGGGCCCGATGCGCGGCTGCTGGCCTTCCTGGGCCGGCGCGACTGAGGGCAATCACGGCTCGCCCGCCGCCTCCGTGGGCCGCGCGCCGGCACCGCGGGCGGCGCCGAGCAGGCGTCGCATGCGCTCGGCGGCACGGACCGCGGCGGCTCCGCAGCAGTTGTTGAACAGGACGTGCACCTCGTCGACCTGCCGCGCCAGGCCCCGCAGCCTCGGGAGCCAGTCGGCGAGTTCGTCCTCGTCGTAGTCGTGGCGGAACCGGTCCTCCTTGGTCCCGGTTCCCCAGTCGGAACTGCGGCCGTGGAAGCGGACGACCGACAGCCGCGGCGAGGTGACCGGTGTGACGGGCGGGACGGACGTGGGGAGCGTCTGCGTCATGTCGACCGCGACGGCCGTCATCCCGTACCGGCTGAGCAGCGCCCGCGTCGCGTCCGCCCACTCCGCACGCCACCAGCCGGGGTGCCGGAACTCCACGGAGACCGGCCAGCCCGCGGTCCGCTCGACGCACTCCTGCAGGAACTCACCGGCCCGCTTGCCGGGCCGGAACCACGGCGGCAGCTGGAAGAGCACGCTGCCGAGCCGCCCGGCCGCGCGCAGCGGCTCGATCCCCTCGGTGAACAGCGCCCACACCTCGTCCAGCACCTTCGCGTCCCGCGGCTCGGGCGGCAGCCCGTCTGGCATCGCGGCGCGGCGCGTGGGGTGTCCGGTGAGAAGCGAGAACGCCTTCACGTCGAAGACGAAGCCGTTCGGCGTGCGTTCGGCCCACAGCCGGCTGGTGCGGGAGCTGGGCAGTGCGTAGTACGTCGAGTCGACCTCGACGACCGGGAACTGCTCGGCGTAGTGGCGCAATCGGCCCTCCGGGTCCCGCCGTCCGGCCGGATACCACCCGCTGCCGATCAGTGCCCGGTCCGTCCACGAACAGGTGCCCACCAGGATCTCGCCCATGGAAGCCCGGTTACCCCGAGCGGCCTTGTGGAAGCCCGCCGATCCTGTTTATAGTCGCAGTGACCATTAAAGGGGGTGGGTGTGCATGACCTTCGATCGAGCGGGCCATGACCACGCGGGCTACGACAAGTACGCCTACGAGCCCTTCGCCGTCACCGTCGACCTCGCCGTCCTCACCGTCCGCGACGGCGCCCTGCACGTCCTGCTCGTCGAGCGCGGGCAGGAGCCCTACGCCGGCCGCTGGGCGCTGCCCGGCGGCTTCGTGGAGCCGCGCGAGTCCGCCGAGACGGCCGCCAGGCGCGAACTCGCCGAGGAGACCGGCCTGTCGGACGTCACCGGCCTGCACCTGGAACAGCTGCGGACGTACAGCGAGCCCGGTCGCGACCCCCGGATGCGGGTGGTGTCCGTCGCCTTCACCGCGCTGCTGCCCGACGCGCCCGAGCCGCACGCCGGCACGGACGCGGCACGGGCGAGCTGGCTGCCGTACGACTCGGCAGGACCGCTCGCCTTCGACCACGACGTGATCCTGGCCGACGCCCACGAGCGCGTCGGCGCCAAGCTCGAGTACACCTGCCTCGCCACCGCCTTCTGCCCGCCCGAGTTCACTCTCGGCGAGCTCCAGCAGGTCTACGAGACGGTGTGGGGCACCACCCTGGACCGGCCCAACTTCCGCCGCAAGGTGCTCGCCACGCCCGGCTTCGTCGAACCCCTCGCGGGCGGCGCCCGGTTGACCGGCGGCCGTGGCAAGCCCGCCGCGCTCTACCGTGCGGGACCGGCCACGGCCCTGCATCCGCCCCTTTTGAGACCGTCCCCGGAAGGACGCCCCGCATGAACGACCTCGTCGACAAGCAAGCCGCCACCGGGGCGTTGACCGGTCTCGCCCTCGGGGACGCGCTCGGCTACCCGACCGAGTTCGACGACGTGCCCTCGATCCTCGCCAAGTGCGGGCCGTGGCGGCAGATGCAGCTGCCCACGCCCGCGCTCGTCAGCGACGACACGCAGATGACGCTGGCCGTGGGGCGGGCGCTGCGCACGGCCATGGACCGCGGGGTGCTCGGGCCCAAGAGCCTCGAACGGCCGCTGCGTGAGGAGTTCGTGCGCTGGTACGAGTCGCCGGACAACAACCGCGCGCCCGGCAGCACCTGCCTGCGGGCCTGCGCTCTGCTGAGGGACGAACGCCGTTCCTGGCAGGACGCGAGCCAGATCGACTCCAAGGGCTGCGGTGCCAACATGCGCGTGGCGCCCGTCGGGCTCGCCCGTGGCCTGAGCGACGAACAGCGCGCGGGCGCGGCCCAGTTGCAGGCCGCCCTGACGCACGGCCACCCGACGGCGCTCGCCGCGTCCGACCTCACCGCCCACGCCGTACGGCTGCTCGCCGAGGACAGCGAGCCGACCGGACTCGTCGGCCTGCTGCGGTCGTACGCCATCGAGAACCGCAGCCGCTACCACCAGCCCTGGCTCGGCGACCTGTGGACCCGGGCCGGCGACGCCTCGCCCGGGGCGTTCATCGCGCGGGGCTGGGACGAGTGCCTGGAGATCCTCGGCCGCCTCGGGGACGCGGTGCGCACGGTCTCGCCGGAGACCGACCCGTGCCTGGCCACCGGCGCGGGCTGGATCGCCGAAGAGGCCCTGGCGACCGGCCTGTTGTGCTTCCTGCAGTCCGTCGACGAACCGGTCACGGCCATCCGGCGGGCCGCCTGCACCTCCGGCGACTCCGACTCCGTCGCCGCGCTGGCGGGTGCCTTCGCCGGCGCCTGGACCGGCGCGGACGCCTGGCCGACCGAGTGGGCCGACCGCATCGAGTACGGGAGCGACCTGCTGACCCTCGGCGCCCTCTGGGATTCTTGAGAGATGATCGACGCCCTCGCCATCGACCTCACGCCGGTGGTCGCCGAGCAGCCCGACCCGGTGCTGTTCGCGACCGTCTCCGGCGCTCATCTCTACGGCTTCCCGTCCCGCGACTCGGACGTGGACCTGCGCGGCGCGCACCTGCTGCCGGCCGCGGGTCTCGTCGGGCTGCGGGAGCCCGAGGAGACCCGGTCCCGGATGTGGGACCGGGACGGCGTAGAGATGGACCTCGTCACGCACGACGTACGCAAGTTCGTCCGGTTGATGCTGCGCCGCAACGGCTACGTCCTGGAGCAGCTGCTCTCGCCGCTGGTCGTGCACACCACCGACGCGCACCGCGAACTCGCGGACCTGGCACCCGGTGTGATCACCAGTCACCACGCCCATCACTACCGGGGGTTCGCGGCCACGCAGTGGCGGCTGTTCGGGAAGACCGGTGAACTCAAGCCGCTGCTCTACACGTTCCGGGTGCTGCTCACGGGCATCCACCTGATGCGCAGCGGCGAGGTGCAGGCCCATCTGCCCACGCTGCTCGGCGAGGTGGACGCGCCGGCCTACCTCCCGGACCTGATCGCGGCGAAGGCGGAGCGGGAGCACGGGGACGCCGACGTCGACCACGCGCGCGTGCGGGTGGACGTCGAGCGGCTGCACATCGTGCTGGACGAGGCACAGGAGGGCTCGGCGCTACCCGCGGCCGCCACCGTCCACGACGCCCTGCACGACTTCCTCGTACGCATCCGGCTGGAGGGCCGATGACCGGCGGACCCGTACGAGGAAGGCCTCGACGCGGCGCCGGTCCGGCTCCTCGGGAAGCGGGCTGCGGCGGGCGGCCTCGTCCGCCTCGCCCGCGAGCCGGTTCATCCGGGACTCGACCTCGGGCCAGGGGACTTCGCCGCGCTTGACGGCCAGCAGCGCATCGCGCCGGTCGCCCACGTCGATCGTCAGGACGCCCGTGCGCAGCAGATCGCGGGAGCTGATCAGCAGCCGCAGCAGATGCATGGCGTGCTTCCAGCGCGGGGCGCCGTGGACACGGATGTGCGCCTCCAGCTTCCTGCGCTGGCCGAGCGCGTAGCGCGCGAAGGTCTCGTGGGTCCGGCGGGAGAGGAACGCCTCGCGCAGCGCGAGGAGTTCACGGCCGGTGTCGTCGATGTGCTCCACGAACGGGGAGTGCAGGCACTCCAGGATGTTCGGGTTCGCACGCAGCGCCAGCTCGCAGAAGCGCTCCAGCTCCCAGCTGAACTGCTCCTCGGCCGGCCCCTCGACATGCGTCGGCGGCTTCTCGAAGCGCCAGAAAAGAGGCGTGGGCGCGAGGAACACGCCCCGCCGGTCGGTGTCGCTGCCCTCCGTCGCCAGACCGAAGGCGCGCGAGCCCATCACGCAGGCGTAGATCGTGTGGTCGCGTACCAGGGTCTCGGGTTGCATGCCGGGGAGCGTACGCGGCGCCTCACGCCAGCCGGATCGAATTTCCCTGTACGTCGATCTGCTCCGCGGGCAGCGGCTTCGGCGCCGGACCGCCCGCCACCGAGCCGTCCGCGATGTGGTACTTGCTGCCGTGGCACGGGCAGTTGATGGTGCCGTCCGCGACGGCGCTCACCGTGCAGCCCTGGTGGGTGCAGATCGCCGAGAAGGCCTTGAACTCGTCCTTCTTCGGCTGCGTCACCACGACCTTCTCCTTCTTGAAGATCTTGCCGCCGCCGACCGGGATGTCGGCCGTCTTCGCCAGCTCCTGCCCGCCGGAGGCCTGCACGGAGGACGATCCGGAGTCGTTGCTGTCGCCGTACTTGCTGCAGCCCGCGGCGAGCGCCGAGGCGCCCGTCGCGAGCAGAACCGTGCGCCGGGTCGAGGGGTGGGTCATGTCGTCACTCCGAACGTACGGAAGAACCAGAGGGCGGAGGTCAGCCAGATGAGGGTGAGCGCGGTGAAGACCAGTCCGCCGACGAGCGGCAGCAACCAGCCCGGGAGCCGCTCCGAGCGGAGCAGCAGCATCTTTGCACTGAAAACACCGAAGAAGAAGCAACCCAGGATGGAATGGAACATCACGCGCGTTTCGTACGTCTGATAGCCCAGCGCGTACAGGCAGTGGACGGCGACCGGGACGGCCACGACGAACGCGATCCGTCCCGACCAGCGGTGCAGTTTCGGCGCCCAGCGCGGGCCCGGCAGCTTGCCGTACACCATGAAGGCGCTGACCAGCTGGACGAGCGCGAAGAAGAACGCGGTCGTCGCCAGCCAGGACTTCACGGCGCCCGTGCTGCTGAAGCCCGCGATGTTGAAGGCGGTCCCGGCCGGGTCGTGCGTCCGGCCGTAGACGCCGAGGCCGACCGCCACCGCGGCGGCCACCAGGGCCGGGACGAGGTAGCGGGCGGGGCCTGGGGCGCGGCGGGCCGGCTCCGGGGGCGGGAAGCTCTGCGTGGCGGCGTTCGGGTCGACGGTCATGGTCGGCTCCCTGGAGCGGACGGTGGTGTCACGGGTTCACAGGACGTGCTGTGAGCTGCTGTCCGTCGACCGTCACCGCACCCGTCTCCGGGTCGATGGCGGGCGCGGCCGAGGCATCTCCGTCGCGGGTGACGACGCCGACCTGCCTGCCGTTCTGCAGGACGATCCAGCCGCCGTCGATCTTCGCCCCGCGGACCGTGGCCGTCGCCCGGTACAGCCCGGACGGCTTCTTGGCCTTGTCGGCGGTGAAGGCGTAGTGCCCGCCGCCGATGTCGACCGAGCCGCGGATGCGCTTGTTCTCCTTCACGGTGCCGTTCAGCTCGGCGCCGTCCGTGCCGGTCAGCCGCATGCTGCCGTCGGCCTTGACGTCGCCCTTCAGCCACGACTCCTTGGAGCGGCCGTCGCAGAAGTACGCGATCGCCCTGCCGTCGTGCACCGAGACGGCGACGGCGGACGAGTCGTCGTCCGTCCGTCCGGCGTAACTCGCGTCGGCCACCCGGGCCCGCGACGGCGAGGGCTTCGGTGACGCGGTGGACTTGGCCGGAGCCGGCGAGACAGTGGCGGCAGGCGGCTCCTTCTTGTACGTCGACGAGGCGGTCTCCGTCCCCGTCGTCGTATTGAGAATCAGCATGAACAGGCCGAGCAGCAGTCCCGCGAGCAAGGTGAGCAGCGGTCCAGGACGCTTCATACGGGCCTCCCCCGAGGCGAGTGTGCTGCCATCAGAGCGGACCGCGGGCCCGGCGTAAAGAGGCGCACAGGGGCGTCTCACGCCAAGTAGCGGAATTGGGGCGATTCGGTGACATTGGCAATGTCTCCGGTACCCGCGGCGAGCGGTGTGCGCGGTGCTCCCCCGTCTCAGCGGGCGGGCGCCGCCCACCCGCTCGCCGCGGGCTTGACTACGCTGGACGGTCGTAGAGCCGATCCGTAGAGCAGCAAGGAGCCAAGCCGTGGCGGTACGAGCGGTCCGGGGAGCCGTCCAACTGGAGCGGGACGAGGCCGGACACATGGACGAGCAGGTCGGGGCCCTGCTCACCGCCATCATCGAACGCAACGCCCTGAGCCCGGACGACCTGATCAGCATCTGGTTCACGGCCACGCCCGATCTGCACAGCGACTTCCCGGCGGCCGCCGCCCGCAAGCTCGGCATCGTCGACGTACCGCTGATCTGCGCCCAGGAGCTGGACATCGAGGGCGCCATGCCCCGCGTCGTCCGCGTCCTCGCGCACATCGAGTCCGACCGGCCCCGCGCCGACATCGCCCACGTCTACCTCGGCGCCGCGGCCGCCCTGCGCAAGGACATCGCCCAGTGAGGACCGCGCTCGTCATCGGCACCGGACTCATCGGCACGTCCGCCGCCATCGCCCTGTCCCAGCGGGGCGTCGTCGTCCACCTCGCCGACCACGACCCCGAGCAGGCCCGTACGGCCGCCGCGCTCGGCGCCGGCACCGACGAGGCCCCCCAAGGACCCGTCGACCTCGCGATCGTCGCCGCGCCCCCCGCCCATGTGGCCGGTGTGCTGGCCGACGTCATGCGCCGGGGCGTGGCGCGCGGCTACCTCGACGTGGCCAGCGTCAAGGGCGGCCCGCGGCGCGAGCTGGAGGCGCTCGGCCTGGACCTGTCGGCGTACATCGGGACGCACCCCATGTCGGGCCGCGAGAAGTCCGGCCCGCTGGCGGCGACCGGCGACCTCTTCGAGGGCCGCCCCTGGGTCCTCACCCCGACCCGGGACACCGACACCGAGGTGCTGAACCTCGCCCTGGAGCTGGTCTCGCACTGCCGTGCCGTGCCGGTCGTCATGGACGCCGACGCCCACGACCGCGCGGTCGCCCTGGTCTCCCACATGCCCCACCTGGTCTCCAGCATGGTGGCGGCGCGGCTGGAGAACGCCGAGGAGGCGGCCGTACGGCTGTGCGGTCAGGGCATCCGGGACGTCACCCGGATCGCCGCGTCCGACCCCCGTATGTGGATCGACATCCTGTCCGCGAACCCCGGGCCGGTGGCCGACCTGCTCTCCGACGTCGCCGCCGACCTCGACGAGACGGTCCAGGCACTGCGGTCGCTGCAGTCCTCCGACGAGGCCAAGCGGGGCGAGGGCACGGCCGGCATCCAGGACGTGCTGCGGCGCGGGAACGCCGGGCAGGTGCGGGTCCCGGGCAAGCACGGCTCCGCGCCGCGGGCCTACGAGGTCGTGGCCGTCCTCATCGACGACCAGCCCGGTCAGCTGGCGCGGATCTTCGCCGACGCCGGCCGGGCCGGGGTCAACATCGAGGACGTGCGCATCGAGCACGCGACCGGGCAGCAGGCGGGCCTGGTGCAGCTGATGGTGGAGCCGCAGACGGCGCCGGTCCTCACGGCGGCGCTGCGCGAGCGGGGCTGGGCCATCCGGCAGTGAGCAACCCCACGCTGCCGCGGTGATCACCCGGGTCGTACGCCTGTAAGAGGGGCACCGGCGAGCCAGTAACCTTGTGCGGGGCGCCTTCGTGCCCCGCCCACCACTCGCCACACCGCACCAGGAAGGTGTCCCCCCGTGGAAAACGGCGCCGCCCAGCCCGTGATTGTCGCCATCGACGGCCCCGCCGGTACCGGCAAGTCGAGCACGTCGAAGGCCGTCGCCGCGCAGCTCGGCCTGAGCTACCTGGACACCGGCGCCCAGTACCGGGCGATCACCTGGTGGATGGTGACCAACGGGATCGACGTCGACGACCCGTCCGCGATCGCGGCCGTGGCCGGCAAGGCCGAGATCGTCTCCGGTACGGACCCGGAGCACCCGACGATCACGGTCGACGGCGTGGACGTGGCCGGGCCGATCCGCACCCAGGAGGTCTCCTCCCAGGTCAGCGCGGTCAGCGCGGTGCCCGAGGTGCGGGCCCGGATCACCGAGCTGCAGCGCTCGGTGGCCGCCGCAGCGGAGCTGGGCATCGTGGTCGAGGGCCGCGACATCGGTACCACCGTGCTGCCGGACGCCGACCTGAAGATCTTCCTCACCGCCTCTCCCGAGGCCCGCGCCGCCCGCCGCAGCGGCGAGCTCAAGGGCTCCGACGTGCACGCCACCCGCGAGGCGCTGATCAAGCGCGACGCGGCCGACTCCTCCCGCAAGACCTCGCCGCTCGCCAAGGCGGACGACGCGGTCGAGGTGGACACCACCGAGCTCACGCTGGCCCAGGTCGTCGAGTGCGTCGTCACCCTCGTCGAGGAGAAGCGGGCCGGGAAGTGACTGCTCCCTCCGAGAAAGGTGCCGAGGTCGGGCGGCGCATCGGCGTCGGCCTGATGTACGGCCTGTGGCGGCCGCGCGTGCTCGGTGCCTGGAAGGTACCGGCGACCGGTCCGGCGATCTACGCCGTCAACCACTCGCACAACATCGACGGCCCGATGGTCCTCGGCGTCTCGCCCCGGCCGATGCACTTCCTGATCAAGAAGGAAGCGTTCATCGGGCCGCTGGGGCCGTTCCTGACGGGCATCGGCCAGCTGAAGGTGGACCGTTCGTCCGCCGACCGCACGGCCATAACCCAGGCCCTGGGCGTGCTGTCGGACGGCGGCATCCTCGGCATCTTCCCGGAGGGCACCCGCGGCGAGGGCGACTTCGCCTCCCTGCGCGCCGGGCTCGCTTACTTCGCCGTCCGCAGCGGCGCGCCGGTCGTGCCGGTCGCCGTGCTGGGAAGTTCCGAGCGGCGCGGACGGTTGGTGAAGGGGCTGCCTCCGCTGCGCAGCCGTGTCGACGTCGTCTTCGGCGACCCCTTCGAGGCGGGCGACGGAAGCGGACGGCGTACGCGCAAGGCGCTCGACGAGGCGACCGAGCGCATCCAGAAGCAGCTCACCGCGCACCTGGAAAACGCCAGGCGGCTCACCAGCCGCTAGGCGACACTGAGTAGTGGATCAGCCGGGGGAAACCCGGACGTTCCACCGACCACCACGATGAACGAGGTACGGACTTCATGAACGACCACATCCACTCCGAGGGCTCTTCCGAAGAGCACGACCACGGAGAACTTGGCGATGCCGAGTACGCGGAGTTCATGGAGCTCGCCGCGGAAGAGGGCTTCGACCTCGAGGACGTGGAAGGCGCCATCGAGGCCGCCGGTCACGGACCGCTGCCCGTCCTCGCCGTCGTCGGCCGCCCCAATGTCGGCAAGTCGACCCTCGTGAACCGCATCATCGGCCGTCGCGAGGCGGTCGTCGAGGACAAGCCCGGCGTCACCCGCGACCGCGTGACCTACGAGGCCGAGTGGGCGGGCCGCCGCTTCAAGGTCGTCGACACCGGCGGCTGGGAGCAGGACGTCCTCGGCATCGACGCCTCCGTGGCCGCCCAGGCCGAGTACGCGATCGAGGCCGCCGACGCCGTCGTGTTCGTCGTCGACGCCAAGGTCGGCGCCACCGACACCGACGAGGCGGTCGTACGACTGCTGCGCAAGGCCGGCAAGCCCGTGGTGCTGGCCGCCAACAAGGTCGACGGCCCGAGCGGCGAGGCGGACGCGTCCTACCTTTGGTCGCTGGGCCTCGGCGAGCCGCACCCGGTCTCCGCCCTGCACGGCCGCGGCACCGGCGACATGCTGGATGCCGTCCTGGAGGCGCTGCCGGACGCTCCCGAGCAGACCTTCGGCGGCGCCGGGATCGGCGGCCCCCGCCGTATCGCCCTCATCGGCCGCCCGAACGTCGGCAAGTCCTCCCTGCTCAACAAGGTGGCGGGCGAGGAGCGCGTCGTCGTCAACGAGATGGCGGGCACCACCCGCGACCCGGTCGACGAGCTCATCGAACTCGGCGGCGTCACCTGGAAGTTCGTCGACACGGCCGGCATCCGCAAGCGCGTCCACCTCCAGCAGGGCGCCGACTACTACGCCTCGCTGCGCACCGCCGCCGCAGTCGAGAAGGCCGAGGTGGCGGTCATCCTGATCGACGCCTCCGAGTCCATCTCCATCCAGGACCAGCGGATCGTCACCATGGCGGTCGAGGCGGGCCGCGCCCTGGTCATCGCCTACAACAAGTGGGACACCCTCGACGAGGAGCGCCGCTACTACCTGGAGCGGGAGATCGAGACCGAGTTCGGCCAGGTCGCCTGGGCGCCCCGGGTCAACGTCTCGGCGCAGACCGGCCGCCACATGGAGAAGCTGGTCCCGGCGATCGAGACGGCGCTCGCGGGCTGGGAGACCCGCGTCCCCACCGGCCGCCTGAACGCCTTCCTCGGCGAGCTGGTCGCCGCCCACCCGCATCCGGTCCGCGGCGGCAAGCAGCCCCGCATCCTCTTCGGCACACAGGCCGGCACCAAGCCCCCGCGGTTCGTGCTGTTCGCCTCCGGCTTCATCGAGGCGGGCTACCGGCGCTTCGTCGAGCGCCGGCTGCGCGAGGAGTTCGGCTTCGACGGGACGCCGATCCACATCTCGGTGCGGGTGCGCGAGAAGCGCGGCAGGAAGAAGTAGAGCGACATGACGAAGGGGCGGTCCCGGCCGGGACCGCCCCTTCGTCATGTCCGTGATGTCAGTGGACGCCGCGCGGGCCGGGCGGCAGCGCCGCCGGCAGGTGGTGCAACCCCGTGGTCTGCTGGCCCGCCGACCCGACGCGCTGCCACTGCGACTGCTGCCGGGCGCTGACGGCCCCCGCGCTGTAGGCGCTGTAGGAGCTGCTGAAGGAGCCCGGCCGGTGTCTGGCGTACATCCCCGCGCCGTGCGGGATGTTCCCGAAGGCGGTGAACCCCAGCTCCTCCTCGCCGCTGCGGTCACCCGGCAGCGTACGGAAGGACCTCACGTACTCGGCGTAGAGCGCGTCGTAGATGGGCGTGGCCGAGGGGCCGCCCGAGACGTCCTGGGCCGACCGCGCGGACGGAATCGGCTGGAGGGACTGGCGGCGGGGAACGTCGTATGGGTGCACGTATGTCCAAACGACCCCGGACTTCAAGGGATGCGGTCAGGACCGGCCCCGTCGGGCGCACACGCAGGGCGCACTCATGTCCCGGCGAGAGGCATGGCGACACCGACCAGCTTGCCGTTGGCCGCAGCCTTGTCCAGCGCGTCCCGCAGCAGGTCCTCGCGGGGCTGGCGCCCGATGGAGCCCACCGGAGCGGCGAACAGGAGTACCTGCTGGAGCTTGTTGGCGGCGGCCCGCCAGCCCTCGGTGACCTGGAGCGGCTGATGCGCCTGCCACCAGGCCACCGGCTGCCCGCCGTTGCTGCCGGGCTGGAGCACCGCGTGCAGCTGGCCCATGGCGAGCAGCACCGACCAGCCGTGCAGCACCGGCGGCACCTCGGCCAGCTGGGACAGCGGCATGAACCCCTGCTCGATGAGGAGCGGCAGGAAGTCGTCGCCGGCCCCCGTGGTGTCCGGCCGCACGATGGGCCCGGTCGGCTCGACGACCAGCGCCGGGTGCAACTCCCCGGAGATCAGCACGAGTCCGCTCGTCACGCCGAGCACGGCCTGCTCCGGAACGGCCTGCGTGGGGTCCATGTCCACGGTGTTCCCGGAGATGGAGCGCACCGCGCCCTGGAGCTGCTCCTCGGTGACCTGGACGACCTGCGAGGGCAGGCAGCTGGCGTGGGCGAAGGCGAGGACGGCGGTCTCCTCGCCGATGAACAGGACGGTGCTGGTGCGCTCCTGCTCGGAGTCGCCCGGGGTGCGGCAGGACGTGCAGTCGTAACTGCCCGGGTTCTCTCCGGCGAGCAGCCGGTCGGCTTCTTCGTCGCCGATCTCGGCGCGTACCTGGTCGCTGACGTCGAGCATGCGCGGCACGGGTGGCTCCCTCGGGGTCGTGGTGCGCGGCGGGGCCGGGTGGCTCCCGGTCCGTGAACCGGGTGGGCCCGGGCTCATGAAGAAGACAACGGGTGATCTGTGGCGGGGGTCACGCCTGACGGCGAACGGAATCGAACCATCCACCGCACAGGGTCACCGCAGGTGCGGAATCGGGCACTCACCGTCAAGTCCTGGGAAATCCAAGGAAGTTGGTTTCGTGAGGTGAGTCACAGATCGTCCGGGTACCAGGCCGACAAATCATGAAATCCACGAATGAAGTGGGTGTCCGGAAGTCGTTGATACCGGCGGTAACAGCGAACTGGCCTGGAATGACAAGGAGTTGGTTGCTGACGGCTCGACAGGCTCTCTAGATTCCTCCGCCGTGTGCACAGAGCACCGCTCGGGTACGTCCGCCGGCCGCAACACGCCGGCTCAGCATCACCTCCGGCGGACGGGGCGGGGCGTGACGACCACTCAGGTGAGGGGGAGGGCACGCCCGGCTCAGGGGGACCCCGGGTTGTTCGAGAGGGAACTTCATGTCCGAATGTGCCGATACCACTCACGGCAGCGCTCGTCACGACAACGCTCGTAGGACGCCGACTCGTACGACGGCGGTCCTCGCCGGGGCCGCACTGCTCGCCGCCCCGCTCGGACTGCTGGCCGCGACCGGAAACGCCGCGGCTGCCGACAGCGGAGTGTGGGACCGCATCGCCCGGTGCGAGAGCGGCGGCAACTGGCACATCAACACCGGCAACGGCTTCTACGGCGGGCTCCAGTTCTCCGCCGGCACCTGGCGGGCCTACGGCGGAGCGGCCTACGCGCCGACGGCCGACAAGGCCTCCAAGAGCCAGCAGATTGCCGTCGCGAGCAAGGTCCAGCGCGCCCAGGGCTGGGGCGCGTGGCCCGTCTGTTCGGCCCGGGCCGGAGCGTACGGAAGTGCGCCGGCCTCCTCCGGCTCGGTCACCACCAAGTCGGCGAAGACCACGAAGAGCACCAAGGCAGCCCCGTCGAAGAAGCCGTCGAAGGCGCCGGCACGCTCGGCGGGCCACGCGAGCCGTGGCTCCTCCCGCGGGGACTACACCGTCCGCCCGGGCGACACCCTGAGCAAGATCGCCGACCGGCACGGGACCACCTGGCAGAAGCTGTACGCCGCCAACAGGACCGTCATCGGCGGTGATTCCGACATGATCGTGCCCGGGCAGCAGCTCCAGCTCTGAGCCGCTTCCCTCACCGGGTGCGGGCCCCGTCCGGTCGTCCGACCGGGTGGGGCCCTTCGGCGCTCCGGACGCGCCGGAGCGGCCACGGGCCGCCGACTGCTTACCTTGGCCCGATGTTGCGCACGCACCACAGGTACGGCACGCCCCGCAGGCACCGCACGCTCCGCAGGTGTCGCACGCCCCGTACGCCGATCGCACTGGTTCTGGCCGCCGCTCTCTCCGGCCTCCTCGCCCCTGCCGCCGCCCAGGCCGCACCGGCACCCCTGAACCCGCGCGCGCTTTCCACGCGCGCGGCCCACGACTGCGCCAAGGACCACTGGCCCTGGGGCTGCCTCGCCGAGTGCGAGAGCGGCCGGCGCTGGGACGCCAACACCGGGAACGGCTACTACGGGGGCCTGCAGTTCGCGCAGTCCACCTGGAAGGCGTTCGGCGGGCTGAAGTTCGCCTCGCGCGCGGACCTCGCCTCGCGCGAGGAGCAGATCACCATCGCCAAGAAGGTGCTGGCCGAGCAGGGCTGGAACTCCTGGCCCGTCTGCTCGGACCGGTACCGGCTCGAAGGGCGCATGCTCACGGCGCGGCCCGGCAGAACGCTGGCCTCGATCGTGGAACTGCTCGGCGTCCACGGCGGCCTACCGGGGCTCTACCGGTCCGGCGACGATCTGACCGGCGGCAGTCCGGACCAGGCGGACCCGGGCACGCTGCCGGTCACACCGGAGGACCCGGACGGCGTTCAGGAGCCGCACCGGGCCCGCGCGGAGTTCGGCCCGCCCCTGACCGACGCTCCCGCTCACGGGCCTCGCCGCTGAACACGACGGCGCCCCGGCGCAGTTCGTACACCAGCACCCCGGCCCGGTCCTGCAGTCCGGGCGGCAGCCGCTGCTCCGCCACCACGACGCAGGCGTCCAGGGCGCCCAGGAGTTCGTACGTGCGGGCCGCGACCGGGGGCGACATGCCCTGCGCGGGCTCGTCGACGAGCACCACGCGCGCGCGTGCCAGCAGGGCGCGGGAGAGGGCGAGCATGCGCTGCTCGCCGCCGGAGAGGGTGCCGGCGCGGCGCGGGAGCAGGGGCGCCAGCTGCGGATAGGCGTCGAGGGCGGCGGTGTGGTCACGGGCCGTCAGCTCCAGGTTCTCGCGCACCGTCAGGGAGCCGAAGACCGCCTGCCGCTCGGGGACCAGGCACAGTCCGCGGCGGGCCCGCTCGAAGGCCGGCATCCGGCTCACGTCGACGCCGTCCCAGATGACCGCGCCGCCGGACAGCGGCACCGTTCCGGCCAGCGCGCGCAGGGCTGTCGTACGGCCGGAGCCGTTGCGGCCCAGCAGGACGGTGAGGCCGGGGCCGGGGGCGGCGAGGGTGACACCGTGCAGCGCCTCCAGGGGGCCGTAGCGCACGCGCGCGTGGCGCAGCGAGAGGGTCATGCGTCCGCCCCCGTCGGGCCGAGGACGTCGAGCACGTGGGCGGGCGGGCCCGAGGCGACGATCCGGCCCGCCGTCATCACGTGTACGACATCCGCGAGGTCGGCCACCAGGTCGAGGTCGTGCTCGACGACGAGGAGGGCGGTGCCGTCGGCCGCGAGGGCCTTCAGCACGCGGGCCAGGGCGGTGACTTCGGCGCTGTCGAGGCCGGCCGCGGGTTCGTCGAGCAGCAGGACGCGGGGGCTGCCGGCCACGGCGCGGGCGAGCTCGACCCGGCGAAGTGTCCCGGTGGGCAGTCCGGCGGCGGGGAATGACCGCAGGGGTCCGTCGAGGGCGAGCAGCCGCAGCGCGCGTTCCACGGCTGCCGGGTCGTGACGGCGGCCCTGTTCGGCGCCCACGCGGACGTTCTCGGCGACGGTCAGGGAGGGGAACACGGCGAGTTGCTGGAAGGTTCGGGCGATGCCGAGGCGGGTGCGGGCGTGTGCGGGGAGGCGGGTGATGTCGCGTCCGCCGAGGCGTACGTGGCCGTGCGCGGGGCGCACAGTGCCGGCGAGACAGTGGAACAGGGTGCTCTTGCCCGCGCCGTTGGGGCCCACGATGGCGGTGATACGGCCGGGGGCGACATTCAGGTCCACGCCGTCCAGGGCGGTGAAGGTGCCGTAGCGGGCGCGGAGGGCGTGGGCCGACAGCTCGGGTGCGGGTTCGTTCGGGTGCACCCGGCCTTCGGCCGGGTCTGGCTTCCCACCCGCACCATCCGTACTACTTTCGTCGTCGGGTGCGGGTGGCCCCTGTGGGACGCCGGCACCATCGGCGGCTGCCGGCCGTAGCCGGTCGCGTGCGCGCAAGCCCGTCGGCGTCAGCTTCGCGCTCCGGCGCAGACGCAGCCGTCCCGCCCCGGTCCGCAGCGCCTCGTACGGGCCTCCGGGGAACCGTCCGACCAGGACCGCGAGGACGCCGATCAGGGCCGCCGCCACACCGCCCCTCGCACCCGCGTCCAGGCCCACCAGCAGGGCCGCCGCCAGGAGGGCGCCCAGGGTGCTGTCGGCGCCCAGGACCACCACCGCGGCGAACCACAGCAGGCCGCGGACGGGGTCGTAGGCGGTGGGGTCGAAGGCGCGCACGCCCATGCCGAGCATGCCGCCGCCGAGGGCCGCCAGTGCGGCGCCGGCGACGAAGGCCAGGAGTTTGAGCGAGGGGACCTGCACGCCCGCCGCCGAGGCGCCCGGTTCGTGGTCCCGCATGGCCGCCAGGGCCCGGCCCGTGCGGCCCCGGCGCAGTGCCCGGGTCGCCAGCAACGCGGCTGCCAGCAGGGCCAGTTCGAGGACGTAGTAGGCGTGGTCGCCGTCGAAGCCCGCGGGACGGTCCAGCGCGAGTCCGGAGGTGGCGTACGGCTGGGCGAAGACGAAGCGGCTCACGCCGACGCCCACCGCGAACGTCGCGAGCGCGAGGGCGAGGCCCTGGCGGCCGATGGCCGGCCAGCCGGTCAGCAGGCCGAGGGGCGCGACGAGGACCACCGCCGCGGCGAGCGCGGCCAGTTCGGGCAGGCGCGGCAGGACCGGGAAGCGGCCGGCCGCGATCAGCGCAGTGAACAGGGCGCCCAGACCCGCGTAGGCCGCCTGCCCCAGGGAGATCTGGCCGCCGCGGCCGGTGACCACCACCAGGGAGAGCAGGACCACGCCCAGCGCCGGCACCTGGACGGACGTGTGCAGGTCGGGACCGGCGAAACCGAGCGGCAGCAGGAAGAGGACGACCGCCACGATCCACGCGCCCTGCGGCGTCGGCACGCGTGCGGAGGCCGTGCGGGGCAGGGCGTCGCGCGTGCCGATGCGGGGCAGGGCCAGGGCAGCGACCAGCAGGGCCACCACGAACAGGTTCGCGCCCACCGCCTGCAGCAGGGGCTCGCCCCAGCCGGAGGGGTGCAGCCGCGTCAGCTGGCTCTGCGCGACCCCGATGCCCAGGGCTACGACGACGGCCACCGGCAGGCTGCGCATCCGCGCCGCCACCGCGACCGCCACGACCTCCATGACGAGCAGCGGCAGTCCGTACGGGTCGAGGCGGACGTACGGCGCCAGGAGCACGCCCGTCAGGCCCGCCGTGAACGAACCGAACGCCCAGCCCGCGGCCGCCACCCGGTCCGCGTCGATCCCGCCGAGCACCGCGAGCTGCCGGTCGTCGACCACGGCCCGCAGCTCCGTGCCGAACCGCGTCCAGCGGATCACCGCCCCGACCCCCGCGGCCAGTACGAGCGCCACGCCCAACTGCCCCCATGGATCGGCCGACACCAGTTCCGGCGCGTCGTCCCGCGCGCCCTGCCCCCACAACACCGCCGCGCCGCCGACCAGCAGGACGAAGACACCGATGGAGGCGACGAGGGTCTGCGCCGGATCGCCGCCCAGGACCGCAAGCGGCCGGAAGACGAACCGTTCCAGCGCCACGCCGATCCCCGGGGCCAGGAACACCAGCGTCACCGCCGCCGCCGGCCAGAGCGGCCAGCCCCACTCGACCACGCACTGCCGCAGCACGTACGCGCACACCATCGCGATGGCGCCGTGCGCGAAGTTGAGCACGCCGGTCGCGCGGTACGTCACGATCAGGCCGATTCCGGTGAGCGCGGCCGCGCTGCCGACGGAGAGGCCGGCCAGCGTCAGGTCCCAGGTCAGCGAGGACATCAGTCGGTGTCGCCGGTGGGCTCGCAGATCGGGCACGGGCCCAGCTCGCCGCTCGCGATCAGCTTCGTGTCCACCGGCACGGCCTCCACCTTCCCGGCGACCAGCGGGCAGTCCGCGCGGTGCCAGAGCGTGCCGCCCGGCACCATCAGCAGGTCGCCGCTCACCGCCAGGGGCAGTGCGGCCGCGGCCGGTCCCGACTCCTCGGCGTCGGCGGAGCCGGCGGACACCAGGAGGCCGTACAGCTCCTCCACGCGCGCGGCGGCCAGCGCGTTGCGCCCCTGGGTGAGCAGCACCGCGCCGGCGACGATCAGCGCCGCGCCGGGGACGGTGCAGGAGGCGAGGTAGGGCAGCTGGCGCTCGGCGTACCGCTCGCCGGAGATGCCGTACCAGCCGATGACGCACAGCACCGCGCCCGTGGCGAGCGCGGCCCAGCCGGCCCACAGGAGGGGGTGCACACTCCGCAGTCGGCCTGTCCGCATCGCTGGCTCCCACACGTCGCGATTCTGTGCATGTGCCTGGAGGTATTCCATGTAAGCCAATGGGCTTGCACTATGCCCTCTGGAAGCTGACCCTGAAAGCACCGGGCGCACCTTGCCCGGACCGACACCCGGTGGTGAGCCAGATGGTTCTCGGGAGCGACCTCAGGCGGGGGAACGCACAAGGGGGGCGCGGTCCACGGGCGGCGGGCCGGGGCACGGCGGCGCCGGCAGCCCTCGTACTCCTGCTCTTCCTTGTTCCGGTCCTCGCGGCGTGCAGCGACGACAGCGGCGGCGGCAGCGCGAGCACGCCCCCCACTCCGTCCGTGCAGAGGACGACGAGCGCCCCGGCGACGGCGCCGGCCGATCCGGCGGCCGCCACGAAGGAGATCCAGGAGAACTGGAAGAAGTTCTTCGACCCGGCCACCTCCACCAAGGACAAGCAGGCGGTCCTGGAGAACGGCGACAGGATGGGCCCGGTCATGCAGGCCTTCGGCGGTGACCAGCGCGGTGGTGAGGTGCAGGCCAAGGTGACGAAGGTCGAGTTCACCTCGCCGGCCAGGGCGACCGTGACGTACGACCTGACCCTGAAGGGCGCGACCGCGCTGCCGAACGCCTCCGGGACGGCCGTCGAGCAGGACGGCACCTGGAAGGTCTCCGTCAACACCCTCTGCGCACTGGTGGGCATGAGCGGAAATGCCTCGGCTTCGGCGCTCCCCGGCTGCTGAGACCGCGGCCGCGGTGCTGCTGCTCCTGGTGGGCACGGCCTGCGGCAGCCGGCTGCCGGAGAGCGACTTCGAGCACGACGGCCGGACGAACGCGCCCGCGCCGAGCGGCGCCGCGCCCGTCCGCGTCGGCATCGTCACGAGCGCCACCAGCCCGGTCGGGGGCAACACCTTCACCGGTCCGCGCGACGGCGCCAAGGCCTGGTTCGACCGGCTCGACGCGCAAGGGGGCATCGACGGTCACCCCGTCGAGGTGCGCGAGTGCGACGACGGCGGCAGCGGCGTCGGCAACAACACCTGCGTGCGCCGCCTGATCGACGACGACAAGGTGGTCGCCCTGGTCGCGACCACGGCCCTGGACTACGCGGGCGCCTCCCGTGTCTCCCAGGCGCGCGTGCCCGACATCGGCGGCCAGCCCATCGGCGCCGCCTACGACACCTGGCCCCACCTGTACGGCATCTACGGCAGCCTCGCGCCCCGCGACGGCACCCCCGGCTGGGGCGGAAAGCTCTACGGCGGCACGGAGGTCTACCGCTACTTCAAGCGCGAGAAGGGCGCCCGTACGGCGGCCGTGGTGTCGTACAACCAGGCGTCCTCCGCCGCCTACGCCCGCCTCGTGGAGCAGGGCCTGAAGGCCGAGGGCTACAAGGTGGTCACCGAGGAGGTCGACTTCGCGCTGCCCAACTTCCGTGCCTCCGCGGCCGACTTGAAGGAGCAGGGCGCCGACCTGGTCTTCGACGCCATCGACACCCATGGCAACGCCCAGCTGTGCAGGGCGATGGACCAGGTCGGCGCCAAGGTGATCGCCAAGGTCACCAACGTGCAGAACTGGACGTCCACCGTCGCCGACGACTACAAGGACTCCCCGCGCTGCCGCAACGCCCTCTGGGCGACCGGTTCCAGCCGCAACTACGAGGACACGGGCAACGCGGCCGTACGGCGGTTCCGGGACGCCACCAAGGGCCTGAAGACGCATTCCCAGTGGCAGTTGGAGGGCTGGGCGGCCGGCATGTGGTTCACGGATGCCGCCAAGTCCTGCGCGAAGAAGGGCATCACGCGCGCGTGCGTGGACGCCTTCATGAACCGCAGCGAGGACTTCACCGCGGACGGACTGCTGATTCCGGTCGCGTTCGAGCGGCTGGCCGAGCCGCCGAAGCAGCGCAGGACCTGTCTGTCGGTGGCCCGTTGGCAGGACGGCAAGGGCTGGGTGTCACAGGGCGACATGAACAGCACCTGCTTCGACGTGCCCCAGCTGCCCTACCGGCCGTAGATCCGTGGGAACGGAACGCAACCAAAGGGCCGGGCCGCGGGTCCAACCGGGCAGCACAGGCCGAGGGAGGATCTTGACCGGATGAGGACGCTGGCTCCGCGGTCCACACCGTTGCGCGCCGACTGCGTCGCCGACTCGGCGGGCGGGCTGACCTTCGACGTCCCCGCCGCCGGTGAGGCCGCGGGCGCGCACATGGTGCTGCGCCGGCGCGACGGCCGCGAGGAGGTGTGCCTGCCGCTGACCCCGTCCGGGAACGGCCGGCTGCGCGCCGCGCTGCCCAGCAGCGTCGCCCTCCCCGAGGGCCGCTGGGACGCCTACGCGCGCGTGGACGCCGTCGAGCCGCGCCGCCTGCACCTCGGTGCCACCGAACTGCGCTCGCTCGCCGCGCGCGCCCCGAGCGGCTCCCGCGGCCACGTCGCCGTCCGTATCCCGTACGCGACCCGCCAGGGCCGGCTCATCGTCCGCAGCTGGTTGCGCGCCCCGCACGCCGAGGTGGGCGAACTGCTCGTCGGGCAGGGCGTGCTGACCGTGTCGGGGCGGATGTACGGCGCCGTGCTCGGCCCGCACGCCTGCGCCGAGATCCACGGCCGGCACGCGTCCGCCCCGGTGCGGCGGACCGAAGTCCTCGCCGATCGCGCCGAGTTCCGCTTCAAGGTGGTCTACGCGGCCCTGGAACCGGGTGTGTGGGACCTGTGGCTGCGGCCCGCGGGCGAGGCCGGCCCGGCGGTGCGGGTCGCGCGGCTGCTCGACGACGTGGCCGACAAGAAGCCCGTGTTCACCTATCCACGCACGCGGGTGGACGCGCCGTACGGACCGGTGGAGGCCGGGCCGTACTACACGCGGGACAACGACCTGTCGGTGTCCGTCACCGCGTGCGCCTCACCGCAGTGAGCCGAAGAACTCCCTGACGTCGCCCGTCAGCAGGTCCGGGACCTCGAGGGCGGCGAAGTGGCCGCCGCGGTCGAACTCCGTCCAGCGGACGAGGGTGTTGGCCTGCTCGGCCCAGCGGCGGATCGCGACGTCCTCGGCGAAGTTCGCCACGGCGGTCGGCACACCGGACGGCGCGGCCGGGAACCAGTCGGGGACATGGCTGTTCTCGTAGTACATCCGGGCCGCCGAGCCGGCCGTGCCGGTCAGCCAGTACAGCATCACGTTCGTCAGGAGCGTGTCGCGGTCGATCGCGTCCTCGGGCAGCGGAGCCGAGGAGTGCGTCCACGCCTGGAACTTCTCCATGATCCAGGCGAGTTGGCCGACGGGTGAGTCGGTCAGGGCGTAGGAGAGGGTCTGCGGGCGGGTCGACTGAAGCGCGTTGTAGCCGAAGCCGTCGGTGGTGAACTCGGCGATGGCGGCCAGGCGTTGCCGCTCACGGCCGGTCAGTTCCTCCTGCGTCCTCTCGTCGACCGGGCCGAGCGGGATGAAGCCCACCGAAGCTGCGTTCACATGGACGCCGACCACGGACCCGGGGGCGACACGGGCGAGTTCGGGGGAGATGAGGGCGCCCATGTCGCCGCCCTGGGCGCCGTAGCGCTCGTAGCCGAGCCTGCGCATCAGCTCGGCCCACGCGCGTGCCGTGCGCGAGACGTTCCAGCCCTTCTCGCTGGTCGGCCCCGAGAAGCCGAAGCCCGGGATGGAGGGGATCACGAGGTGGAACTCCTCGCTCAGCGGGCCGATCAGGCCGAGGAACTCCACGACGGAGCCCGGCCAGCCGTGCGTCAGGATCAGCGGCAGCGCGTCGGGCTCGGGGGAGCGGACGTGCAGGAAGTGCACCGTGGTGCCGTCGATCTCCGTGGTGTACTGCGGGATCTCGTTGAGCGCGGCCTCGTGCTTGCGCCAGTCGTAACCGCCGCGCCAGTACGCCGCCAGGTCGCGGAGGTACGGCAGCGAGGCACCGTACTCCCAGCCCGCGTCCGGGAGTTCGTCCGGCCAGCGGGTCAGGTCAAGGCGGGTGTGCAGGTCGTCGAGCTGTGCCTGCGGGATGTCGATCCGGAAGCTGTGCACGCTGTTGTCTGCCATGAACCCAAGGTAGGAAGCCTTGCGGACAGCGGCTGTCCGCAATGACTGACAGACTCGGACCCATGTTGGAGACCTCGGCACGACTCCTGCGGCTGCTCTCGCTCCTCCAGGCCCACCGCGAATGGTCCGGTGCCGACCTCGCCGATCGCCTCGGCGTCACCGCGCGCACCGTGCGCCGCGACGTGGACCGGCTGCGCGAGCTCGGCTACCCCGTCAACGCCAGCCCCGGCACCGGCGGCGGCTACCAGCTGGGCGCGGGCGCCGAGTTGCCGCCGCTGCTGCTGGACGACGACGAGGCGGTCGCCGTGGCCGTCGGGCTGCGCACGGCCGCCGGTCAGGGCATCGAGGGCATCGGCGAGAGCTCCGTACGGGCCCTCGCCAAGCTGGAGCAGGTCCTGCCGGGCCGGCTGCGCCGCCGCGTGGGCGCCCTGAACGCCTTCACCGTGCCGATGCTCCGCGGCCCGCAGACCTCCGCCGTCGACCCCGGCGTGCTGACCGAGCTGGCCAACCTCTGCCGGGACGCCGAGCGCCTCCGCTTCGAGTACAGCGACCACGGGGGCACCGCCACCCGCCGTACCGTGGAACCGCATCGCCTGGTGTGCAGCGAGCGCCGCTGGTACCTGGTCGCCTGGGACCTGGACCGCGACGACTGGCGTACGTTCCGCGTCGACCGCATCACGCCGAAGCCGCCGCACGGCCCGCGCTTCACACCGCGCACCCCGCCGGCCGAGGACCTCGCCGCGTACGTCTCCAAGGGCGTCTCCACCCGCGCGTACGCCTCGCATGCCGTCGTCCGGCTGCTGGTGCCCCTGGAGAAGGCCGCGGAACGCGTCTCGCCCACGGCGGGCCGCTTCGAGGCGGAGGGCCCGGACAGCTGCATCCTGCGCACCGGGGCCGCGAGCCTGGACGTGATGGTCATTCACGTCATGCTGATGGGCTTCGAGTTCGAGGTGCTGGAGCCCGCCGAGCTCACCGGGGCGATCAGGAGCGCTCGGGACCGGCTTGCTCGCTCGCTGGCTCGGGCTGCGGAGTCTGCGCCGCGAGCTCGGGATGGTGCAGATCGAACGCCGGGGACTCGGAGCGGATCTTCGGCAGAGCGTTGAAGTTGTGCCGCGGCGGGGGGCAGGAGGTCGCCCACTCCAGGGAGCGGCCGTAGCCCCAGGGGTCGTCGGTCTCGACCTTCTCTCCGTACTTGGCGGTCTTCCAGACGTTGTAGAGGAACGGCAGCGTCGACATGCCCAGCAGGAAGGCGCCGATCGTCGAGACGGTGTTGAGGGCCGTGAACCCGTCCGCGGCGAGGTAGTCGGCGTAGCGGCGCGGCATGCCCTCCGCGCCCAGCCAGTGCTGCACCAGGAACGTGGTGTGGAAGCCGATGAACAGCGTCCAGAAGTGGACCTTCCCCAGCCGCTCGTCCAGCATCTTGCCGGTGAACTTGGGCCACCAGAAGTAGAAGCCGCCGAAGATCGCGAAGACGACCGTGCCGAACACGACGTAGTGGAAGTGCGCCACGACGAAGTAGGTGTCGGACACATGGAAGTCCAGCGGCGGCGACGCGAGGATCACACCGGTCAGACCGCCGAACAGGAACGTCACCAGGAAGCCGTTCGCCCACAGCATCGGTGTCTCGAAGGACAGCGAGCCCTTGATCATCGTGCCGATCCAGTTGAAGAACTTCACCCCGGTGGGCACGGCGATGAGGAACGTCACGAACGAGAAGAACGGCAGCAGCACCGCGCCGGTGACGAACATGTGGTGCGCCCACACCACCACGGACAGACCGGTGATCGCCATCGTCGCGCCGATCAGCGTGAGATACCCGAAGAGCGGCTTGCGGCTGAAGACCGGGAGGATCTCCGTGACGATGCCGAAGAACGGCAGCGCGATGATGTACACCTCGGGATGGCCGAAGAACCAGAACAGGTGCTGCCACAGCAGCGCCCCGCCGTTGGCCGCGTCGAAGACGTGCGCCCCGAACCGCCGGTCCGCCTCCAGGCACAGCAGCGCGGCGGCGAGCACCGGGAACGCCATCAGGATCAGGATCGACGTGAAGAGCGTGTTCCAGGTGAAGATCGACATCCGGAACATCGTCATGCCGGGGGCGCGCATCCCGATGATCGTGGTGATGAAGTTGACCGCGCCGAGGATCGTGCCGAAGCCGGCCAGCGCGAGCCCCATGATCCACAGGTCGGGTCCGACACCGGGCGAGCGCACCTCGCTGTTGAGCGGCGCGTAGGCGAACCAGCCGAAGGCGGCGGGACCGCCGGGCACGATCAGCGAACTGAGCACGATCAGGCCGCCGAACAGGAAGAACCAGTACGACAGCATGTTCAGACGCGGGAAGGCGACGTCCGGGGAGCCGATCTGCAGCGGCATCAGCTCGTTGGCGAAGCCCGCGAACATCGGCGTCGCGAACAGCAGCAGCATGATCGTGCCGTGCATCGTGAACAGCTGGTTGAACTGGTTGTTGTCCATGATCTGCAGCCCCGGCCGGGCCAGTTCGGCGCGCATCAGCAGCGCCATCACCCCACCGATCAGGAAGAACACGAACGACGTGATCAGATAGAGGTGCCCGATCTTCTTGTGGTCGGTGGTCGTCAGCCAGTCGACGATCAGCCGCCCGTGCCCGCTGATCTGCGCGGGTCGCGTCGCCGCCTGCACGGTCTGGGTCCCCATCGCTCGCTCGCCCCTTCGCTCGTCGCGCCCCGGGTCCGCCGACGCCCGCGCCTGCCCGATCGCGAGCTCACGCCATGATGCTCGCGACCCCGCACACTCCGACAGGGTGCGTGCGGGGGTTCTGTGCTGAAGCCGTGCATTTCCTATGCGGTGTCAGCTTCCGCCGACCCGTCGGGATTCGGCCGGGAAAGAAGTCCGGGGCAGTTCTCCGGGCACTTTCCGACGGGGTTTTCGAAGAGCTGTCGCGACACGCGTAAATTACGTTGGATTGCCTGCGGAAGGCGTACGGATGCGCCCGTACGTGTGACGCCGGCGGGCCGAAACGCATGTCGTGATCCTGTGACAGAAGTGTGACCGGAGGGGGATGCGGGGGCCGTGGGACGACCTCCGCTTCCCTGTCCGCCGGACAGGGCCTAGCGTGGCGGCATGGCACCGATTCCCACTCCGCCGGCGGAGCCCCAGGACGATTTGGACGCGTACGTCGGCCTCGACGCGGCCGGCGCCGAGCGGCGCGCACGGGAACGCGGATGGTCCACGGTCCGCTCCCTGCCGCCGGGGGCGATCATCACGATGGAGTACCGCGTGGGCCGGCTGAACTTCGAGGTGAAGGACGACCGCGTGGTGCGGTCCTGGAAGGGCTGACACAGGGCGAAGGCCCCGGTTCCTGGACGGAACCGGGGCCTTCGCCGTGCGGGGGTGGGTTGTGCGTACCGACCCCGCTGTCGGTGGACGGTCAGGCGCCCGTCACGGGGCGGGCCGTCGAGGTGGTCGCGCCGCGCGGGACGCGGTCCGAGTGCGGCGGGCGGCGGCTGCCCGCCGGGGTGACCGGCGTGCGCTCCGAACGGGTCGTGTGCGGGCCGGGGGCCAGATGGATCGCCTGCCGGGCCGCGCGGGCCGCGGACGTGCCGCGCGCGGCGGCCTCGTCCTGCGGCGCGGTGGCACGCGGCTGGAGCAGCACCGGGCTGCTGACCGGAGCGGCCGGGGCCGGGGCCGGGGCCGGGGCGGTGCCGCGGGCGCGCCAGCGGTCGCGCAGGTCGAAGAGACCGACCTCGGCGCGGGCGATGAGCGGCTCGCACCAGGGCAGGGCCAGCAGGATCAGCAGGCCGGCGGCCCAGCCGAGGAGCACGTCGCTCAGCCAGTGCGTACCCAGGTAGACCGTGGCCATCCCGACGCCCAGCGCGGTGAGCGCGGACAGGGCGGACAGCCAGCGGCGGGCTCTGGGGGTGGAGGCCAGGTAGGCCAGGATTCCCCAGGTCACCACGGCGTTCGCGGTGTGACCGCTCGGAAATATATCGCCGCCCAGGCCCATCTCGTTCGAGCCGATCATGGTCGCGTAATGCGGCCCCAGGCGGCCCATGCCGAGCTTGGCGGCGCCGACCGTGATGTTCAGCAGCAGCAGCGAGGTGCCCAGCGTCAACAGCGGGCGCAGCGTGTGCTGCCGCCAGGAACGCCAGCCCAGCCAGGCCGCGACCATCACCGCGGTGGGGCCGCGCTGGCCGAGCACCACGTAGTAGTCGACGAACCAGTGGATATGCGCCCACTGCTGGTACGGCCGGAAGAACATGACCTGCCAGTCCAGGCGGACCAGCCAGGAGGTGGTCACCACGGCCCACACGATGGCCAGGTAGAAGGCCAGGGCACCGGTCAGCAACGCGACCCGGTGCCTGCTCATCTTCGGCACATCGATGAGGGCCGGGCGTTCCGGCTCCCGGTCCAGTCTGGCGAACACCCGGTCCAGACGGGTGAGGTTTCGTTCGGTACGCACCCAATCGACGTTACAGCGAGTGAGCTCAGTTCTCCGGCGAATCAGTGGCTTTGTGATGACGATGTGATGTGGGATTCCTCTCAGTAGCCGCTTTATCTCCAAGGAATCCGTAATGCCGGGCCCCGGGTCCCTTCAATTCCTTTGATCATTCTGCGAATCAGTTTTATGGGACTTATGAATTCGTTCACCGAATGCTGGGGCGGATTTCCCCGTGTGCTCACCGGGATCCGGCGAGTCGATCATGGGGGACCGGAGCCGTTGAGCCAGAACGCTCCGTAGACGGCCGATGCCACCGCGACACCGCCCACCACCAGCGCCGACCGGGAGGCGCGCAGCCGGGCCAGGGCCAGGGCGAGCGGCAGCAGCAGCGGGAAGGCCGGCAGCAGCAGGCGCGGCTTCGAGCCGAAATAACTCGACGCGCACAGGGCCAGTGCAGTGACCACGCCCGCGTACACCAGCAGTGGGAGCGGCTGGCGCTGCCGTACGCAGACGACATACGGCCAGACCACCAGGGCGACCCCGACGATCAGGCCGACGCCCGCGAGGGCCGACGGGAACGACGTGAACTTGTCGGCGACGAAGCGGGCGAAGGCGGCGCCGCCGTCGAAGCCGTTGCGCCAGCCCGCCTGCACGTCCAGGTAGCCCAGCGGGCCCTTGCCGGTGCGGTGGCCGACCCACAGGACGTAGCCCGCGGCGCCCAGCGGGGCCACGAGCATCGCCGCGGCGCGGCGGGCGACACCGGGGGCGTGCGAGGCGTCCGACGCGCTCTCGGATGTCGTGGCGCGCCCCGCCGAGCCGTCCGTGGGCAGCGTGGGGGCGCGTTCGCCGGCGCGGGCGGCGCCCGCCTCCTCGGTGCTCCGCTCTCGCCCGAACGAGGCGACGCCGGCGGCCCACACCGCGGCGACGACGGCGAGCCCGACCGGCCGGGTCAGCCCCGCCAGCGCGGCGAGCGTGCCCGCGGTCAGCCAGCGGCCGGTCAGGACCGCGTACAGCGACCAGGCGGCGAGCGCGGTGAACAGCGACTCGCTGTACGCCATCGACTGCACGATCCCCACCGGCAGCACGGCCCACAGCAGCACGGCGCCGATCCCCGCCCTGCGGCCGTACACATGGTCCGCGACCGCGAAGATCCCCCAGGCCGCCGCGAGCGAGGCGAGCAGGCCGACGGTGAAGCCGGCGTCCGCGTACGACAGGGGCGTGGCCGCGTGCAGCAGCCGCTCGAGCCAGGGCAGCAGCGGGAAGAAGGCCAGATTCGAGTGCACGTCGCCGTTCGGCAGCCGCACCTCGTAGCCGTAGCCGAGATCGGCGACCCGGGTGTACCAGAGCGCGTCCCAGCGGGCGGTCAGCAGCGTGTACGCGCTCTTGCCCCGCGCGGCGCTCCACACCGCCAGCACGGCCAGGCCCAGGGCGCGCACGGCCGCGTACCCGAGGAGGGCCGGGGCCGCACGGCGCAGGGCCCCGGCGCGGGGATCGCGGGGAAGCGCCGTACGCGTCGCAAGATCGGTCACGGGCTCGATTATCGGCGGCGCCGCAACCGGTGAACCCGGCGGGGCGTGGGCGAAAGGGACGGAGAAGTGGCGTATGACACACGAGTCCGTGCGAACTCTGAGAGGTCCGCCACGTGACCCCGGCGGGAATGCGCGTACTCTGACGAGTCACTCGCCTTCGATGCGCGGGCCGGAGACCACCGCTTCTCTCCGGCCGAGTCCCGGGGAGTCCCCACCCCGTGTGCCCGCCGACCGCGAGGGAACATCTGGGAGGTACGTACATGTCCGGGACGACCACGGCCGCCGCTGCGCTGCGCCGCCGGGCGGCCGGGGCCGGTGCCAACCGCTGGGTCGTCCTCGTCGTCCTCTGTGTGAGCCTGCTGCTGGTCGCGGTCGACGCGACCGTGCTGCACGTGGCGGTGCCCGCCGTCACCGAGGACCTCAAGCCCGGCGCGATAGAGCTGCTCTGGATCGTCGACATCTACCCCCTCGTCTGCGCCTCGCTGCTGATCCTCTTCGGCACGCTCGGTGACCGGGTCGGCCGCAGACGCATCCTTCTCCTCGGATACGGCCTGTTCGGCGTCGCCTCCGCCCTCGCGGCGCTCGCCCACGACCCGCAGGTCCTGATCCTGGCCCGGGCGCTGCTCGGCGTCGGCGGCGCGATGATCATGCCCGCGACGCTCTCGATCCTCCGCCAGGTCTTCCCCGACCGGCGTGAGCGGGCGCTCGCGATCGGTGTCTGGAGCGCGGTCGCCGCGGTCGGCGCGGCGGTCGGCCCGCTGCTCGGCGGCTTCCTGCTGGAGCACTTCTGGTGGGGCTCGGTCTTCCTCGTCAACATCCCGCTGATGCTGGTCAGCCTGCCGGTGGGCCGGCTCCTGCTGCCCGAGTCCAGGGGCGCCGCCGACGGTCCCTGGGACGTGGTCGGCGCGCTGACCGCCGCGGCCGGGCTCTTCGGCGTGGTCTTCGGCGTGAAGCGCCTCGGTGGCGGCGAGCTGGGCGTCCTCACCGTGGTGCCGCTCGTCGTGGGCGCGGTGCTGCTGGTCCTCTTCGTACGACGGCAGCGCCGCCGTGCGCATCCGCTGGTGGACCTCGGCATGTTCGCCCGGCCCGCCTTCAGCACGTCGGTTGGCTGCATCGTCCTGGCCATGCTCGCCCTGGTCGGACTGGAACTGATCGCGGCGCAGTACCTCCAGCTGGTGCTGGAGCTGTCGCCGCTGGAGACGGGCCTGCGGCTGCTGCCGCTGACGTTCGCCGCGATGGCCGCGGGGCTCGCGGGGGCGCGGATGCTGCGGCGGTTCGGACCGCGCCGGATGGTGAGCTTCGGGTTCTGCCTGACGGCCGTCTCGGTGCTGCTGCTGACGGCGATGGGCGGCACGGACAACCCGAGCCTGCTGGTCTCCGCCTTCGTCGTCCTGGGGTTCGGCCTGGAGACCACGCTCTTCGGCGCCTACGAGTCGATGCTGAGCGAGGCGCCGCCGGCTCAGGCCGGTGGGGCGGCGGCCGTGGGCGAGACGTCGTACCAGCTGGGTGCGGGTATCGGCATAGCGCTGCTCGGCAGCGTGATGAACGCGGCGTACGCGCCGGGGCTGTCGTCCGTCCTCGGTGTCCCGTCGGACGCCTCGGCCGCGGCGAGTCACTCGCTGGGGGAGGCGTACGACGTAGCCGGGCGCCTTGGCGGGCCGGTCGGAGTGGCGCTGCGCCGGGCCGCCCGGGACTCCTTCGTGCACGGGCTGCATGTGACGCTGCTGGTGAGCGCGGGCCTGCTGCTCCTGGGCGCGGTCATGGCGCTGCGGCTGCCGCGGATCATGCAGTGCGGCGAGGAGGCGGCACCGAAGGTGGAGCTGCCCGCGCCGAGGGAGAGGGAGATGGCGGACTCCCGCGTCTCCGCGTGAGCCGGAGGCACTGGACGTACGGGACACTGCGTCGTAACGTCGGCTCCGGAATCTAACTAGCGCTGCTAGTTTTTATCAGTGTCGGAGGGTGTCCCCATGGCCGCGTCCGCGAAGTTGCCCCCGTTCGACCCCGCCGACCCGCTCGGCATCGACGACCTGCTGGAGCCGGAGGACCTCGCCGTCCGGGACACCGTGCGCTCCTGGGCGGCCGACCGTGTGCTGCCCCATGTGGCCGAGTGGTACGAGCAGGGCGAACTGCCCGCCATCCGCGAGCTCGCGAAGGAGCTCGGCGCTCTGGGCGCGCTCGGCATGTCCCTCACCGGGTACGGATGCGCGGGCGCGAGCGCCGTGCAGTACGGCCTCGCCTGTCTGGAGCTGGAGGCCGCCGACTCCGGCATCCGCTCCCTCGTCTCCGTGCAGGGCTCGCTCGCGATGTACGCCGTCCACCGGTTCGGCAGCGAGGAGCAGAAGCAGCAGTGGCTGCCGCGCATGGCCGCCGGCGAGGTCATCGGGTGCTTCGGGCTGACCGAGCCGGACCACGGGTCCGACCCCGCCTCGATGCGGACGTACGCCAAGCGCGACGGCGGCGACTGGGTGCTCAACGGGCGCAAGATGTGGATCACCAACGGTTCCGTGGCCGGTGTCGCCGTCGTCTGGGCGCAGACCGACGACGGCATCCGCGGGTTCGTGGTGCCCACCGACAGCGCCGGGTTCTCCGCGCCCGAGATCAAGCACAAGTGGTCACTGCGCGCCAGCGTCACCAGCGAACTCGTCATGGACGACGTACGGCTGCCCGCCGACGCCGTGCTGCCGGAGGTCGTCGGCCTGAAGGGCCCGCTCAGCTGTCTCTCGCACGCCCGCTACGGCATCGTCTGGGGAGCCATGGGCGCGGCGCGCAGCTGTCTCGAGGCGGCCGTCGACTACGCGAAGTCGCGGGAGCAGTTCGGGCGGCCCATCGGAGGGTTCCAGCTCACCCAGGCCAAACTCGCCGACATGGCGGTCGAGCTGCACAAGGGGATTCTGCTCGCCCACCATCTGGGGCGGCGCATGGACGCCGGCCGCCTGCGTCCCGAGCAGGTCAGCTTCGGCAAGCTCAACAACGTGCGGGAGGCGATCGAGATCTGCCGTACGGCGCGCACCATTCTCGGCGCCAACGGGATCTCGCTCGAATACCCCGTCATGAGGCACGCGACCAACCTCGAGTCGGTGCTGACGTACGAAGGCACCGTCGAGATGCACCAGCTCGTGCTGGGCAAGGCGCTCACCGGACTCGACGCCTTCCGGTGAACCCTGCGCGGGGGCAGGGCCGGTGAGCGGCCCTGCCTCAGCTCTGGTTGAAGAATCCGTCCGCCCGGCGCGCCGCCGGCTCCCCGCTCACGATCTCCGTGTCCGCCGGAGTCAGCAGGAAGACGCGGTTGGAGACGCGGTCGATCGAGCCGCGCAGGCCGAAGATGAGCCCCGCCGCGAAGTCCACGACGCGCTTGGCGTCGGAGGCCTCCATGGCGGTGAGGTTCACGATGACCGGTACGCCCTCACGGAACAGCTCGCCGATGGCGCGGGCGTCCCGGAAGCTGTCGGGGGTCACCGTGCCGATACGGCGGCCCTTCTCCTCGGCGGTGTCCGAGGCCACCTTGACCCGCGGGTCGGTGACCCAGGCATCCCCGGGCTGCTCGGTCCCTTCGGAGTAGTCGTCGTCGTAGTAGCGCTCGTCATCGTTGTCGTCGACGAGGCCAAGCCAGGCACTCGCCTTGCGTACCGATCCCATGGACGCCTCCTCTCACAGCGGTTCTTCTGCTTTCCGCATCCCTATGGTCATCCATGATGCGGTTGGCGCGCCAAGTGGATAGACGCCGCACGGGGGGTTTGTGACGGTACTGGTGCAGAGCGAATCCGTCGAGAGCCCGGGTGCCCCAAGGGTCGTGCAGTATGCGGAGGCTGACTGTGAGTGAAATATGATTCTTCACGGCGTACGGGTGATGGCTGGGACGTACGGGTGAACGGGGTGGTCGATACGATGCGGCAGCTCAAAGCCGCATCAGCCGTAACAGCCTGATCGGCCGCATCGGATGGCGCATGTCACGGGGGAGATCGTCATGTTCGGAATAGTCAGGCCCTGTCGTCATCGGCTCGGTGAGAGCCTCAAGTCCCAATGGATGGCGCATTTGTGCGGGCTGTGTCTCGCACTGCGCAAGGATCACGGCCAGTTCGCGCGCGTCGTGACCAACTACGACGGCTTGCTGATCTCGGTTCTGACGGAGGCTCAGGCCGAGCGGGCGGGCAGTTGGCGGCGTACGGCGGGCCCTTGCCCGCTGCGCGGGATGCGAACCGCCTCCGTCGCACAGGGTGAGGGGGCGCGGCTCGCGGCGGCCGTCTCGCTGGTGCTCGCCTCGGCCAAGGTGCGTGATCACGTCGCCGACGGGGACGGGTTGCTGGCGCGCAGGCCGGTGGCGCTCGCCGCGCGCCGGGTGGCGTCGAGCTGGGGTGCGGCGGGCGCCCGTACGGGATCCGACGTCGGGTTCGACACGGCCGTCCTGGTGGATGCCGTGGACCGGCAGATCGGCATCGAAGCGCTCGCCGGGCCCGGAACGCCGATCCTCACGGTGACCGAGCCGACCGAGACGGCGACCGGCGCCGCCTTCGCGCACACCGCCGTGCTCGCGAGGCGGCCGGGCAACGCCGAGCCGCTCGCCGAGGCCGGGCGGCTGTTCGGGCGGCTCGCGCACCTGCTGGACGCCGTGGAGGACAAGGAGGCTGACGCCGCGTCGGGTGCCTGGAATCCCCTGGCCGCGACCGGGACCTCGCTCGAACAGGCCCGGCGGCTCGCCGGCGACGCCCTGCACGGGATACGGCTCGCGCTGCGCGAAGTGGAGTTCACGGACGGCAAGCTGGCGCACCGGCTGCTCGTGCACGAACTGCGCAGCTCCGTGGACCGCGCCTTCGGTACGGCCTCGTGCGGGCACGGTTCGGCGCCGTCACCGGCGGGGTCGTATGCGCCGCCCGGCGGTCCGGGGCTGCCCCCGGGGCCGCCGCGGCGCGACCGGCGCGGGCTGCTTGCGGGCTGCGCCGTGTGGGCGGGGCTGGCCTGTACGTGCCAGATGTGCTGCGGCGAGTACAACGACCCGTGGAGCCGTGAGCGCAAGGAAGGTCTGTGCAACGACGCGGACTGCGGCGATTGCTGTGACTGCTGCAACTGCTGTGACTGCGACTGCTGTGACGGCTGCGATTGCTGCGACTGCGGGTGCGACTGCAGCTGCTGACCGGGATGTGAGGTGCCGCGGTGAACGGTGAACTCCCCTGAGACGTAGAGCTGGTTGAGGACGTCGAACCGTCCGGCCGCTCGAAAGGATCTGGGACCATGCCCGGCCGCTGTGACAGGACCGTCCCGCTCGCCGTCAAGGTCGTGGTGAGCGGGGGACTCGGGGTCGGCAAATCCACGTTCATCAAGGCGATCTCGGAGATCGAACCGCTGGACACGGAGGCGGCGATCACGCAGGTGTCGGTGGGCGTCGACTCGCTCGACGGGGTCGAGTCCAAGACGACCACGACCGTCGCGCTCGACTTCGGGCGGATCACCCTCGATCCGTCGATCGCGCTGTATCTGTTCGGGACGCCCGGGCAGCGGCGGTACTCGTTCATGTGGGAGGAACTGGCGGAGGGCGCGCTCGGGACGGTGGTGCTCGCCGACACCCGGCGGATCGAGGAATGCTTTGCGGCCCTCGACTATTTCGAGGACCGGGGTGTGCCGTTCGTGCTCGCCGTGAATCGGTTCGACGACGCCGAGCGGGTCGGACTGAAGGAGGTCCGGGAGATTCTCGGGCTTCGCCGGGAGGTGCCGGTGCTCGAATGCGACGCGCGTGACAGGGATTCGGTACGGGATGTTCTGGGTGCGTTGATGGACCGGGTGCTGGGGGTCCGGGCCGCGCCCGGGAAACGGGCGGTGACGATGCGTCGAAGGGCGCGGCCGGCCGAAGTCCCGTCGGTCAGTTCCTGAGTTCCGGCGGGGAGATCTGCGATGTCCTGATCGCAGAACCCGTGGTGCCCCACTTCTCGAGGATCTTGCGGTAAGTCCCGTCGGCGATCAGTTTGTTGACCGCGGCCTGGAAAGCGGGGGCCAGTTTCGTGCCCTTCTTGAACGCGTAGCCCACGTCCAGCCGGTGGTACTCGTTGAGGAACTTCACACCGTCCTGATGGGCCACCGCATAACGCAGGCCGTTGATGGTGGACATCACGACATCGCTGCGGCCCTGCTGGAGCGAGGACCACAGGGCGCCCTGCTCGCCGTAGGTCTGCACCCGGTACGGCTTTCTGCCGGTGTCCGTGCACACCTTCTTGTTCTCCTCCAGCGTCGCCTCGAAGGTGGTGCCCGCGCCGGTCGCCACGTCCAGGCCGCACAGCTGCCTCAGGTCCGTGACCTTGGACAGCTTGCTGTCCTTGCGGGTGGCGAAGCCCTGGCCGTCGTTGACGTAGGTGACGAAGTCGATGGTCCTGCGGCGCTCGTCGGTGACGCCGAAGTTGCTCGCGCCGAAGTCGTACTTGCCGCTGTCGAGGGCCGGCAGGATCGCCTCGAAGCCGGCCTGCTCGGTCCTGAGTCGGATGCCGAGCACCTTGGCCACGGCGTGCGCGAAGTCGACGTCCTGGCCGGTCAGGGTCTTTCCGTCGGACAGGTAGGTGGTGCCGGGCGGGGTGCCGCCGACGCTGATGGCGACCGTCAGGCTCCTGACGTCCGCGGGCAGCAGCCCGGCTGCCGCTTCGTCCTTGTGCACGGCGGAGACCACGTCCGTGGTGGGGACCTTGTCGGACGCGGCCGCCGCGCCCACGGCGTCGGTGGCGTCACCCGGACCCGAGCCGCAGGCCGTGAGGAGCAGAGTCGCCGCGGTGATCAGAACAAAGGGGGTGATGAGCCTGTTTCGGGCATGCAGGGGTGTGCGCATGGCAGAGCGGTCTCCTGGGAGCGAGGAACGCTGAGCGAGGGGAGGGTGCGTGTGAAGGCAGGGGGTGCGCGTGAAGGCGAGGAAGGAGAACGCGAAAGCGCGCCCCGGAACATCAGGGGCGGCGGAGCAGGGGGTCAGCTCAACACGAAGAGGACCACACGCGACCGAAGTCGATGTGGGAGCGCTTGACCAGCCACTGCTGTGGATGCATGGGCCAAGTGGAACAGGCATCCGGTGGGGCGTCAACTGGCGTGAGACGTACTGCTCATAGTTCGGACAGCCTTGACAGCGAGGGGAAACGCACCCGTAGTCTCGACGGGCGGCCCTGCTGAGGGGCTCGGCCGCATCCGTGTGAAGGCATCACCCGCGACCCATGTCCCGGAGCCTTCGCATGTCTTCCGACACCCTTGCCCACCTTCCCGCCGTCCCGCCGTCCCGGACGCACGCGGAATCCCCACGCATCGTGCCGCAGCGCCGATACGGCCAGTGGGCGGCCGCCGTCGTCGTCCTGGCGCTCCTCGGTCTCGCCGTCAACTCCGTCCTGCGCAACAAGGCGTTCCAGTGGGGCGTCGTCGCCGACTACTTCACGACGGACTCCGTGCTGCGCGGACTGTGGCTCACGCTGTGGCTGACCACCGTCGTCATGGTGCTCGGATTCGCGCTGGGCGCGCTGCTCGCGGCGGCCCGCCTCTCCGCCAACCCCGTTCTTCGGAGCGTGAGTTGGGGGTACGTCTGGCTGTTCCGGTCGATACCGGTCCTGGTGCAGCTGCTGCTGTGGTTCAACATCGGGGCGCTGTACCCGGAGCTGTTCGGCGTGAAGACGGTCGATCTGCTCGGACCGGTCGCGGTGGCCGTCGTCGGCCTCACCCTGCACGAGGCCGCGTACGCCGCCGAAGTGGTGCGCGGCGGCATCCTGTCCGTCGACCGGGGCCAGATCGAGGCCGCCCAGGCGCTCGGGCTGAGCCGGTGGCGCCGGTGGTGGCGGATCGTCCTGCCGCAGGCCATGCGCTCCATCGTGCCGCCCGCCGGCAACATGCTGATCGGTGCCCTCAAGGGCACCTCCATCGTGAGCGTGATCGCGGTCAACGACCTGCTGTTCTCCGCCCAGTTGGTCTACCACCGCACCTACCAGGTCATCCCGCTCCTGATGGTGGCCACCCTCTGGTACACGGTCGTCACCTCCGTGCTCGGCGTCGGTCAGTACTACGTGGAGAGGCACTACGCCCGGGGTTCGGAGCGGGCGCGATGAGGCCCTCCCTGGTGATCGTCGGGGCCGGCCCGCGGGGGACCGGCCTGATCGAGCGGATCGCCGCCAACGCGCCCGAGCTGTACGCCGGTTCGGGCCTCGACATCCATCTGGTCGACCCCCATCCGCCGGGCGCCGGGCGCATCTGGCGCACCGCGCAGTCACCGCTGCTGTGGATGAACTCGCACGCCGAGGACGTCACCATGTTCACCGACGAGACCGTGGCCATGGAGGGCCCTGTGCGTGAGGGCCCCACCCTGCACGAGTGGGCCGGCATCGACGGCCGCGTCTTCGCCGACCGGCAGATGCAGGGGTCGTATCTGCGCTGGGTCCACGAACGGGCCGTCGCCGCGCTGCCCCCGGACGTCACCGTGCACCACCATGCGCGGCGCGCGCTGCGGATCGGCGGCCCGCCCGAGGGGCGTCAGCAGGTGTGGCTGGAGGGCCTCCCGCGCCCGCTCCCGGCGGATCTCGTCGTGCTCGCGCTCGGTCATTTGGACGCCGAACTCGCGGGTGAGCAGAGCGAGTTGGCGACGTACGCGCGCACCCACGGTCTGGTCCACCTGCCGCCCGACTTCACCGCCGACACCGACCTGTCCTCGCTGAAGGCCGGCGAACCAGTTCTCGTGCGCGGGTTCGGGCTCGCCTTCGTCGACCTGATGGTGCTGCTGACCGAGGGCCGGGGCGGGCGCTACGAGGGCGACACCTACGTGCCCTCGGGGCGGGAGCCGGTGCTGTACGTCGGCTCGCGGCGCGGAGTGCCGTACCACTCGAAGATCGGCTACGACTGGACCGGCGAACGGCCGCCGCTGCCGCGCTTCTTCGGGCCGGCCGAGGTCGACGCCCTGCTCGCGCGGCCCAAGGGGTTCGACTTCCGGCAGGACGTGTGGCCGCTGGTGGAGAAGGAGCTGGGGTTCGCCCACTACCACCGGCTGTTCACCGCGCATCCGGAGCGGACGGTCGTCGCCTGGACCGACTTCGAGGAGAAGTACGCGGCCGCGTCCGGCGCGGCCGAGCGGGAGGCGCTCGTGGCATCGGCGGTGCCCGACCCCGCGGACCGGCTCGACCTGGACGCGCTCGACCATCCGCTGGACGGGGTGCGGTACCGCTCCTTCGACGAGCTCCAGGAGGGGCTGCGCGGCTACGTCGAGCGGGACCTGAACAGACGTCACGACGCCGAACACAGCCCGGACCTGGCCGTCTTCCTGGGTCTGCTGTCCGTCTACGGTCAGCTGGTCCGGCTTCGCGGCATCGGCCCCTGGTGGCACGGGTTCTTCAGCTATCTCGCCTCCGGGCCGCCGGGACCGAGACTGCGGAGGATGCCGGCGCTCTCCCGCGCCGGTGTCCTGAACTTCCTTGGCGCGGGCATGACCGTCGATGCCGAGGACGGGGTGTTCCGGGCGTCGGGCGCCACCGTGCCGGGGCATGTCGTGGAGGCGCGGGCCCTGGTCGAGGCGCGGCTGCCCGAACCCACCGTCGGACGGGCCGGGGACACCCTGCTGCGTGAGCTGCACGCCGAGGGTGCCGCCGAGACACCCGACGGACTGCTCCGGGTGGACCCCGCCGACGGGCGGATCCTCGACCGGTCCGGGCGACCGCACCCCAGGAGGTTCGCGCTCGGCCCCTATACCGACGGCCGCACACCCGGCGCCTTCACCAGACCACGCACCGGGGGCCCGGCGTTCCGGCAGAACGACGCCACCGCACGTGCCGCGCTGCGCCTCCTTGCGGGACTCACCTCCCGCGCGGCCGCATGACAACCCCGGCCTTCCCCGGCCCAACTCCCCCTGACTGCAAGAAGTCCCGCGATGAGCGTCATGGTCGACATCAGGTCCGTACGCAAGAGCTTCGGTCCGCTCGAGGTGCTCAAGGGGATCGATCTGCGCGTGCGCGCCGGCGGGGTCACCGCCGTGCTCGGGCCGTCCGGTTCAGGCAAGTCGACGCTGCTGCGCACCATCAACCATCTGGAGAAGGTGGGCCAGGGCGCCCTGCGGGTCGCGAGCGCCGCGCAGGCCGCCCGCCGGTGCGGGAGCAACTCCGCCGTACGGCGGCGGGGTTCGGGCGTGACCCCGACTCCCTGCGCGTCCTCGCGAGCCTGCTGGTCGATCTGGGAGACGGCGAGTACGCGGCCGCCCCGGGACACGGCGGTCGCGGCCCCCCCCCGGCCGACCGCGCGGGGCCCGCGCTGCCGCGGCGGCCCCGTGGACCTCGCCGAGCTGATCGGCACCTGGCACGCGAACGGCATCGTCGACGGCTTCCACTTCGCGCTCTTCGAACACCGTGACCTGGAGCGACTGGTCAACAAAACGGTGGCCCTGCTCCAGCACCGCGGTCCGTTCCGCACCTTCTGTCCGGGCGGCACGCTCAGGGAGGACCTGGGCCTCGCCGGAGCCCGGACGGCCGGAACCCGTAGTTCGTTCAACGCTTGACGGCCGAAAGGCACCCTTGCGCCTACCGGCCGGTCGGCCGAATACTCCCGGCAAGCGCTTGTCAGGAGCACGGCTTGTCCGAAACCCGGACGTTGTGCGTCCTGGCTGCGCCTCACGGGGCCCCGACCCCACGCGGGCCCCCCGACTTCCCCCTGGGAGGAACGAAGTGAGGATCAAGCGCACCACCCCCCGCAGCGGTATTGCGAGACGGACCCGGCTGATCGCCGTCACCACCGGTCTCGTGGCCGCCGCCGCTGTCGCGGTCCCCAGCGCGAACGCGTCCACCGCCACGCCCTTCAGCACCACCCAGCTCAAGAGCGCCGACGCCTCGGTGCTCAAGGCCGATGTCCCGGGCACCGCCTGGGCCGTCGACGGCAAGACCAACCGTGTCGTGGTCACCGTCGACAGCACGGTCTCCAAGGCCGAGATCGCCAAGATCAAGCGGCAGGCCGGCAGCAACTCCGGCGCCCTGACCATCAAGCACACGCCGGGCACGTTCAAGAAGCTGATCACCGGCGGCGATGCGATCTACGGCGGCCAGTACCGCTGCTCCCTGGGCTTCAACGTGCACAGCGGGAGCACCTACTACTTCCTGACCGCCGGCCACTGCGGTCAGGTCGCGTCCACCTGGTACTCCAATTCCGGCCACACCACGGTGCTGGGCACCAACGTGGGCTACAGCTTCCCGAACAACGACTTCGCGCTGGTCCGCTACACCAACTCCTCGATCGCGCACCCGAGTGCGGTCGGCAGCCAGACCATCACCCGCGCGGCCACCCCGAGTGTCGGCACGACGGTCTACCGTCGCGGCTCCACCACCGGCACCCACAGCGGCCGGGTCACCGCGCTGAACGCCACGGTCAACTACGGCAGCGGCGACGTCGTCTACGGCATGATCCAGACCACGGTCTGCGCCGAGGGCGGCGACAGCGGCGGCCCGCTGTACGGCGGTTCGACGGCGTACGGCCTGACCTCCGGCGGCAGCGGCAACTGCACCTCCGGCGGCACGACCTTCTTCCAGCCGGTCACCGAGGCGCTGAGCTACTACGGCGTGAGTGTCGGCTGACGAGCCGTCCCGGCCCACGCATCAGGCAGCAGGCGAGCCCCCGCAGCAACTGCAGTGCGGGGGCTCGCCCTTGTCCGCACCGGGGAGTTACCTTCGAAGTACAGGCAGTACGCCTCTGTCTCGACGTCTCTGCCATACGCCCACTTCGGACCCTGGGGGCCGACATGGTCGAGGAGCTGGTGGCCACGGGAGTGGTCCTCGCGTCCGCCGGAGCGATGTACCTGATGGCCGCCGCGCGAGTCGTCAAACAGTACGAACGGGGCGTGGTGTTCCGGCTCGGCAGGCTCCGCTCCGAGGTGCGCGGGCCGGGCTTCACGATGATCGTGCCGTTCGTGGAGCGGCTCCAGAAGGTCAACATGCAGGTCGTGACGATGCCGGTGCCCGCGCAGGAGGGCATCACCCGGGACAACGTCACGGTCCGGGTGGACGCCGTCGTCTACTTCAAGGTGACCGGGCCGTCCGAGGCGATCGTGCGGGTCGAGGACTACCGGTTCGCGGTCGCGCAGATGGCGCAGACCTCGCTCAGGTCCATCATCGGCAAGAGCGAGCTGGATGACCTGCTCTCCAACCGCGAAAAGCTCAACCAGGGGCTGGAGTTGATGATCGACAGCCCGGCGGTGGAGTGGGGCGTCACCATCGACCGGGTCGAGATCAAGGACGTGTCCCTGCCCGAGGCCATGAAGCGGTCGATGGCACGGCAGGCCGAGGCCGACCGGGAGCGCCGGGCCCGCATCATCAACGCGGACGCCGAACTCCAGGCCTCGAAGAAACTCGCCGAGGCCGCGCAGCAGATGGCGGACACGCCGGCCGCCCTCCAACTGCGGCTGCTGCAGACGGTGACGGCGGTCGCCGCCGAGAAGAACTCCACGCTCGTCCTGCCGTTCCCGGTGGAGCTGCTGCGGTTCCTGGAGAAGGCGCAGCACGCTTCCGGGCCCCCTCAGCAGGCGGTCGCGGCACCTCAGCAGGCGGTCGCGGCGCCCCAGCAGACACCGCCCCAGATCGCGCAGCAACCGGTGCAGGAGCAACTGCCTGCGTCGGAGACCCACTTGGATGGGGGCCCCGAAGGGTCGAATTCCGGACAGGGCTAGACCGTGACGAGCGCGCATTGATTACTCGTTCGTAGCGTTTGCACAGCGAACAGCCCCGAGATGACCGTGCACTGTCAAAAATATGGGGGCGCATAACGCACGTTCTACGCGCGTCTCGAAGAAGCCCTTGTGTGCTCCCTGTGGGCCTGGGGATAGTGGGCGCTGTTCAACGCCTTCCGGTCCGTGAGGTCCCCACAACTTCCCGGACCGACCCCCCACAGGAGGACGTCAGTTGAAGCACCGACGCATACCCAAGCGCCGTCTTGTCGTGGCAGGTGCGGGCGCCACCGCGCTCGTCGCCGCGGCAGTCACCTTCCAGACTGCGAACGCCAGTGAGGCCCCGAAGGCCTCCGCGCCCCAGACCCTGTCGGCCGTGGCGGCCGGAAAGCTCGCCTCGACCCTCGGCAAGGACCTCGGCACCGACGCGGCCGGCACGTTCTACGACGCGAAGGCGAAGAGCCTCGTGGTGAACGTCCTGAACGGGACCGCCGCCAAGACCGTCGAGGCGGCGGGCGCCAAGGCCAGAATCGTCCGGAACTCCCTCGCCGAGCTCAACAGCGCCCGTACGACGCTGACCAAGGACGCCACCATTCCCGGCACGTCCTGGTCGACCGACCCCGTCAGCAACAAGGTCGTCGTCATCGCCGACAGGACCGTGTCCAAGGCCGCGTGGGCCAAGCTCGGCAAGGTCGTCGACGGACTCGGCGCCAAGGCCGAAGTCAAGCGCACGAAGGGGGAGTTCAAGCCCTTCATCGCCGGCGGTGACGCCATCTCCGGCTCCGGCGGCCGCTGCTCGCTCGGCTTCAACGTGACCAAGGGCGGCGCGCCGTACTTCCTCACCGCAGGCCACTGCACCGACGCCATCAAGACCTGGTCGGACTCCAGCGGCAACCAGATCGGTGAGAACGCCGACTCCCAGTTCCCGGACAACGACTTCGGCCTGGTGAAGTACACCGGCAACACGGACCACCCGAGCGAGGTCGACCTCTACAACGGCTCGACGCAGAAGATCACCAAGGCCGCCGAGGCCACGGTCGGCGAGAAGGTCCAGCGCAGCGGCTCGACCACCCAGGTGCACGACGGCACGGTCAAGGCCCTGAACGCCACCGTGAACTACTCGGAGGGCACGGTCAACGGCCTCATCCAGACCGACGTCTGCGCCGAGCCCGGCGACAGCGGCGGCTCGCTCTTCGACGGCGAGTCGGCCATCGGCCTCACCTCCGGCGGCAGCGGCGACTGCAGCGCCGGCGGCGAGACCTTCTTCCAGCCGGTGACCGAGGCTCTGTCGGCCGAGGGCGCCCAGATCGGCTGACCGCTCGGCTGTGCCTGCGACGTCCCGCCCCGCGCGCGAGGGGCGGGACTTTCGCGCGCCACGGCGCTACCGCCGCGATTGTGCTCGGTTTCTGGCACTACGTCACTGATGTGGCGGTTTGCGCGCGCCGTGCCCGCAGCCCCGCCGCCAGCAGCGTGATCACGATCCCGGCCGCCGCCCACGCGGACAGCACCAGCAGGGCGCCGGTGGTGGCGTTGCCCTCGAAGTAGGCGATCGAGCGTGCCACCCAGGTGCCGGCGCCCGGTGGCAGCGCCGGCCCGATCGCCTTCCAGAACGGCGGCAGCATCGGCAGCGGGAAGGCGCCGCCCGCGCTCGGATTGCCCGCGACCACCACGATCAGGATCGCCAGGCCGATGCCTATGATCCCGAACAGCCCCTGGAGCGCGAGCGTCGCCGCCCCGACCGCGAAGGTGACGAGCGCGCCGAGCCCCCACAAGGCCATGACGCTCCCCGGCAGTGCGCCCAGGATCGGCCCCACGATCACCGCCCCGCCGAGCCCGCCGACGATCGAGACGAGCGCCATCACGAGCAGCCGGATCGCCGCGCGGCTCAGGTTGGCGGGCCGCGCGCCCGAGCTGATCGCCAGGATCGACGCGCACAGATAGCCGCCCACGCACCAGCCCACGACCACGTAGAAGGACGACAGCCCGTCGAAGTCCTCGGACGAGGCCGGCGCCACGTCGACGGTCCGCAGGGTCCGCTGCTGGGAGGCCTCCAGGACGGTGAGGTACCTCGCCAGGGTGTTCGCGAGGACCGTGCCGCCGCCACTGGCGACCAGCAGCGTGTCGGTGGTGCGCGCCGGATTGATCAGCAGCGCGCCGTCGATGTCCCGGTTCAGGATCTGCTTCCGGGCCGCCGCCTCGTCGGCGACCACCCGTGGGTCCAGCGGCGAGCCGGGCAGCTGCTCCAGCCGGGTCACCGCCTGCTGCGCCGCGGCCGCGGGCGCCACCACCCCGAAGGGCACGTCCTTGGGCTTGGGGTTGTGCAGCGCGCCCACGTAGGAGGCGATGAACAGCAGCTGGAGGGCGATCACACCGATGACCAGCAGCGTGGCGCGCGGGCTGACCGCGTCCCGCGCCTCGGCGAGAAAGGTCCTCTGTGTCATGTCCCCACAGTCCGAGGTGGCGGACGTTTCCGCAGGTGGGAGGGGGCCGAACGGTTGTCGTACAAGTATTCGATTTTTGGTCTATGGTGGGGGTGGGGTAGTCGGGAACTGATGTTCGACAGCAGGAGGTGCGGGTGCCAGGCTTCACCCATCTGCACACCGTCTCCGGGTACTCCCTGCGCTACGGCGCCTCGCACCCGGAGCGGCTGGCGGAGCGTGCCTCCGAGCGGGGCATGGACGCCCTCGCGCTCACCGACCGCGACACCCTCGCCGGCACGGTCCGCTTCACCAAGGCCTGCGCGAAGGCGGGCGTCCGTCCGCTGTTCGGCGTCGATCTGGCGGTGGAGCAGCCCGCACGGATGCGGGAGGACGATTCCGTACGACGGGAAAGGCGCCGCACCCCCGTGCGTGGCGGCGTCTTCATCGACGAGTCGGCACCCCGCGTCACCTTCCTCGCCCGGGACGGCGCCCGCGGCTGGGCCGACCTGTGCCGGCTGGTCAGCGCGGCCCATGTGGCGGAGGGCCCGCCCCTGCTGCCCTGGGCCGGCAACCACGCCGACGGTCTGACGGTCCTGCTCGGCCCCGCCTCCGACGTCGGTCTCGCGCTGGCCGCGGGGCGCCCGGACCGGGCCGCGAAGCTCCTCGCTCCCTGGCGCGAGATCTACGGCGACGCCCTGCGCCTGGAGGTCGTCTGGCACGGCCGCAAGGGCACCGGTCCCGGCTCCCTGCGCCTGGCCGCCCGCACCGTCGGCTTCGCCGCCGAGCAGCACGTCCGCCCGGTGCTGAGCAACGCCGTCCGCTACGCCGACCCGGGCCTCGGCCCGGTCGCCGACGTGCTGGACGCGGCCCGCCGGCTGGTCCCGGTCGACCCGGCGAAGGAGCTGGACTCCGGGGAGGCGTGGCTCAAGGACGCGGGCGCCATGCGGCACGCGGCCGAGCGGATCGTGGAGGCCGCGGGCTACCGGCGCGACACCGCCCACCGGCTGCTGGAGCAGACGCGGGCGACGGCCGCCGAGTGCCTGGTGGACCCCGACGACGACCTCGGCATGGGCGCCGTCCACTTCCCGGAGGCGCACCTCGTCGGCGCGGGCCGCCGCACCGCCCAGCGGGCGCTGGCCTCACGGGCGGCGGCCGGGATGGTGCGGCACGGTTACGCGGGCAGGCGCGCGTACTGGGAGCGGATGCACGACGAGCTGGACATCATCGCCCACCACGGCTTCGCCTCGTACTTCCTGACGGTCTCTCAAGTGGTGGACGACGTACGGGACATGGGCATCCGGGTCGCGGCGCGCGGCTCGGGCGCGGGCTCCCTGGTCAACCACCTCCTCGGCATCGCGAACGCCGATCCGGTCGAGCACGGGCTGCTGATGGAGCGCTTCCTGTCCAAGGAGCGGGTCGTGCTCCCCGACATCGACATCGACGTGGAGTCCGCGCGCCGGCTGGAGGTCTACCGCGCGATCATCGGCCGGTTCGGCGAGGAACGGGTCGCGACCGTCGCGATGCCGGAGACCTACCGGGTCCGGCACGCGATCCGTGACGTCGGCGCGGCCCTGTCCATGGACCCGGCCGAGATCGACCGCATCGCCAAGTCCTTCCCGCACATCCGCGCCCGCGACGCCCGCGCGGCGCTTGACGAACTGCCCGAACTCAAGGCGCTGGCAGGGGAGAAGCAGCGGTACGGGCGGCTCTGGGAACTGGTCGAGGCGCTGGACGCCCTGCCGCGCGGAGTCGCCATGCACCCCTGCGGAGTGCTGCTGTCCGACGCCTCCCTCCTCTCCCGTACGCCGGTCGTGCCGAGCAGTGGCGAGGGGCTGCCCATGTCGCAGTTCGACAAGGACGACGTGGAGGACCTCGGGCTGCTCAAGCTCGACGTGCTCGGCGTACGGATGCAGTCGGCGATGGCGCACGCGGTCGCCGAGGTGGAGCGGGCGACGGGGGAGCGGGTCGATCTGGACTCGTTGCGGGACGGCGATCCGGCGACGTATCGACTCATCCGGTCCACCGAGACGCTGGGCTGCTTCCAGATCGAGTCGCCGGGCCAGCGGGACCTGGTGGGACGGCTCCAGCCGGCCACCTTCCACGACCTCGTCGTCGACATCTCGCTCTTCCGGCCCGGTCCGGTCGCCGCCGACATGGTGCGGCCGTTCATCGAGGCGCGGCACGGGCGGGCGCCGGTCAGGTACCCGCACCCGGACCTGCGGGAGTCGCTGGAGGGGACGTACGGCGTCGTCGTCTTCCACGAGCAGATCATCGACATCGTCGCCGTCATGACCGGCTGCGGGCGCGGCGAGGCGGACCGGGTGCGGCGTGGGCTGTCGGACCCCGAGTCCCAGGGCCGGATCAAGGTGTGGTTCGCGCAGCACGCGGCGGCCGGCGGATATGACGCAGAAACGATTCGGCGTACCTGGGAGATCGTCGAGGCCTTCGGCAGCTACGGCTTCTGCAAGGCGCACGCGGTCGCCTTCGCCGTGCCGACCTACCAGTCCGCCTGGCTGAAGGCGCACCACCCGGCCGCCTTCTATGCGGGCCTGCTCACGCACGACCCCGGGATGTATCCCAAGCGGCTGCTGCTGGCGGACGCGCGGCGACGCGGGGTGCCGGTGCTGCCGCTGGACGTGAACCGGTCGGCGGTCGCACACTCTATCGAACTGGTGTCTGAATCGCCCGCGCGGTGGGGGCTACGGCTGGCCCTCTCCGACGTGCACGGCATCAGCGAGGCCGAGTCGGCGCGGATCGCGCAGGGGCAGCCGTACGCTTCGCTGCTGGACTTCTGGGAACGGGCCCGTCCGAGCCGACCACTCGCCCAACGGCTCGCGCAGGTCGGTGCGTTGGACGCCTTCGGCGCCAACCGCCGCGATCTGCAACTGCACTTGACCGAGCTGCACCGGGGCGCCCGGGGCGCGGGTGGTGGCCAACTCCCGCTGGCCGGAGGGCGGAAGACGGCGCCGGCCGGACTGCCGGACCTGTCGGAGGCGGAGAAGCTGAGCGCCGAACTGGGGGTGCTGTCGATGGACGCCTCGCGCAATCTCATGGACGACCACCGGGCCTTCCTCGACGAGCTGGGCGTGGTGTCCGCGCGCCGGCTGCGCGAGGCCAGGCACGGTGAGACGGTGCTGGTCGCGGGCGCCAAGGCGGCGACCCAGACCCCGCCGATCCGCTCCGGCAAGCGGGTCATCTTCTCCACCCTGGACGACGGCACGGGCCTGGTCGACCTCGCCTTCTTCGACGACTCCCACGACGCCTGCGCCCACACCGTCTTCCACTCCTGGCTGCTGCTGGTGCGTGGAGTGGTGCAGCGGCGCGGCCCGCGCAGCCTCAGCGTGGTGGGCTCCGCCGCGTGGAACCTCGCGGACCTGCTGGAGGTGCGCCGCGAGGAAGGGCTCGACGGGGTCGCGGCCCGGCTCGCCGAACCGCCCGCCGGCGACGGCTCCGCGCCGGCCGACGGTGACGGCTCCGCGCCGGCCGACGGTGACGGTTCGTCGCCGGCCCGCCTCGCCGGTTCCGGCGGGCGGCCGGCACCCGCGGGCTCCGCGGCCCGCGACCCGATGGAGGACCGGAAGATCCGCATGTCCACGGGGTACGAGATGCACCCCTGGGCGGATCTGCGCCCCGCGGGCGAAGGGCCCGCGGTGGGAAGGAAGTTGTGGCACCAGAGCCCGGGGAGTGCGGGATGACCATTCTGTGCGTACGTTTCCAGCCGGTTGCGACGGGCGAGGCGGCCCTGCCGGGGCTGCTCGGGCTCCTGGAGGAGTTCACCCCGGTCGTCGAGGCGCTGCCGCCGGACGGCGTGCTCGCCGATCTGCGCGGTGCCGAGCGGTACTTCGGGCGCAGCGCCGTCGAACTGGCGGCGGTGATCCGCGTGCGCGCCCTGGCCCTGTACGGCGCCGACTGCGTGATCGGCGCCGGGCCGGGCCCGATGCTGGCCCGAGTGGCGCTGCGCGACGCCCGGCCGGGGGTGACGCGCGCGGTGCCCGAAGACCCGGACGGCATCGCGGAGTTCCTCGCGGGCCGGCCGGTCACCGCGCTCCCCGGCGTCGGCACGGCCACCGCGCGCACCCTGCGCGACTACGGTCTCGACACCCTGGGCCGGGTCGCCGCGGCACCGCTCGCCACGCTCCAGCGCCTGATCGGTGCGAAGACGGCCCGCGACCTGCACGAGAAGGCGAACGGCGTGGACCGCGGCCGCGTCGTCCCGAACGCCGTCTCGCGCTCCCTGGCCACCGAACGCCCCTTCACCCGCGACGAGTTGTCCCCGGAGCGGCACCGCCGCGCGCTGCTGTCCGCCGCCGAGGAACTGGGCACCCGGCTGCGCGCCCTCGGCAAGGTCTGCGGCGCGCTCACCCTCACCGTGCGCTACGCCGACCGCACCTCGACGACCCGCACCCGCACCCTGAAGGAACCCACCGCCCACTCCGCCGCCCTGACCAGGACGGCCTACGACATGTACGAGTCCCTCGGCCTCCAGCGTGCCCGGGTCCGGGCGCTGGTCCTGCGCGCCGAGTCCCTCGCCCCCGCCGAACAGTCCTCCTACCAGCTCACCTTCGACCCGGTGGACGAGAAGGTCCGCCGCATCGAGGAGGTGACGGACCGCGTACGGGCGAAGTTCGGACCGCGGGCGGTGATGCCGGGGGCGATGGTGGCGTAGCCGTCAGTGTGCCCACGGGGGTGCGATACGGGTGCCGTCGGCGAGCTCGGCCTCCAGGCCGACGGAGGTGGTGACCCAGGTGACCGCGGTCCGCTCGCCCGGGTTCTCCACGGCGAGGGTCGCGCCGGGATTGACGATCAGGGTGTCGCCGGCGGTGACACGGGCGGTCTGTCCGTCGAGCACGACGAGCAGTTCGCCGTCGAGGACGTGCAGGATCTCCTCCCGGCTGACGGTGTGCACGGGCGCCTTGGTGCCCGCCGGAATCTCACCGCGCCAGGCGCACAGCTCCTTGCTTCCGGTGAGCGTGGTGGCGTACGAGACGAAGCGGGCACCGTGCAGTTCATGGACCTGGGCTTCCGACGATCGGACGACGGGCATGTGATGCCTCCATTATGGTCAAGCACGTTGACTATATTTCCTGCCCCTATGGTCAAGCTGCTTGACCAATCCGTCAAGGGTGTTTCAATGCCTCCGTGCAGAACTCCGAGGCCATGGCCCTGTCCGCCGCCCTGCTCGCCGTCGCCGGTGAGCTCACCCAGCGCATCAACGAGGGGGTGGTCGCGCGTGGCTTCGAGGGGGTCCGGCCCGCGCACGGGTTCGCCTTCACCCGGCTCGCCCCCGACGGTGCGACCGTGACCGAGCTGGCCGCTCATCTCGGGGTGACCAAGCAGGCCGCGAGCCAGCTGGTCGACGAGATCGTACGCAAGGGGTATGCCGAGCGGCGGTCGCATCCGGACGACGCCAGGGCGCGGCTGGTGGTGCTGACCGAGCGGGGGTGGGCGTGCACCCGGGCCGCGGAGGAGGCCGCGGCGGAGGTCGTGCAGGCGTGGGGGCGGCTGCTGGGAGAAGGCCAAGTGCGGACTTTGCGCGACCAGTTGACGAGGATCGCGCCCTTTGGCCCCATCAGACCCACCTGGTGACGGTGTGTCAGCGGCTACTTGACGGGTCAGTTATCACTGGAAGTTTTTACTGACGCGTAACTTCACACTTGCACTACTCGCCCGTAACTTGACGAGTGAACAGCATCCTTCGTGATCCGGATCACAGGGCGTAAGGCCATCGCAACTCCCTTGAGCCGCAAGGAGATCACACGATGCTGCCCTGGAAACGCATGCTCAGACCCTTCGCCGCCCTGCTGCTGACGGCCTCGGTCGCCGTCGTCCCCGCCACCGTCGCACATGCCGCCGGCGCTCCGAGCTCCGGCTGGAACGACTACTCCTGCAAGCCCTCCGCCGCTCATCCGCGCCCTGTGGTCCTCGTCCACGGCACCTTCGGCAACTCCGTCGACAACTGGCTGGCCCTCGCCCCCTACCTGAAGGACCGGGGCTACTGCGTCTTCTCCATGGACTACGGGCAGCTGTCCGGCGTCCCCGTCTTCTACGGCCTCGGCCCCATCGACAAGTCGGCTGAGCAACTCTCCGCCTACGTCGACAAGGTGCTCACCGCGACCGGCACGAACAAGGCCGACATCGTCGGTCACTCGCAGGGCGGCATGATGCCCCGCTACTACCTCAAGTTCCTCGGCGGAGCCACCAAGGTGAACGCCCTCGTCGGCATCGCACCCGACAACCACGGCACCGACCTGGACGGCCTGACCAACCTGCTCCCGTACTTCCCGGGCGCCGCGGACCTGCTGTCCAAGAACACGCCCGGCCTGGCCGACCAAATGGTCGGGTCCGCCTTCCTCACCAAGCTCAACGCGGGCGGCGACACCGTCCCCGGAGTCCACTACACGGTCATCGCCACCAAGCACGACGAGGTGGTCACGCCGTACGGCAGCCAGTTCCTGAGCGGTTCCGACGTGCACAACGTCCTGATCCAGAACCTGTGCTCGCTCGACCTCTCGGAGCACGTCCTGATCGGTCTCACCGACCGGCTCGCCTTCCATGAGGTGGCCAACGCGCTCGACCCGGCCCATGCCACCACGACCACCTGCGCGTCGGTGCTGAGCTGACGCATCGGGGCCTGTCCGACCTGAGCCGCCGGACAGGCCCCGCCCCCCGTGGGGCCTACGGCCGGCCGTGCCGTCCGCCGTCGGTCGCGCGCCTGCGGACGGAGGCGAACAGGGCCGCCGCGCCGAGGGCCAGGGCGGCCGCTCCGCCGATGGCCAGGTACGGGGTGCTGCCGCTGCCCCCGGTCTCGGCGAGGTTCTGCGAGGCACCGGCCGGCGCCGGTTCGTCGGCGGCGGCCGCCTCGGCGGTGATCCGGGGCTCGGCCGACGTGCCGGCGTCCTGGTCACCGTGACCGTGGTGCTCGATCGTCGACCTGCCCGCACCCGCGGCGATCTGCGCGTCGGAGGGCGCGGAAGCGGCCGGAGCAGGCGTGGAACCGGCCGCCGTACCACCGCCGTTGCTGCTGGTGCCCCTGCTTCCGCTGCTGCCGGTGTCTTTGCCGCCGCTGCTCGCGGTGGTGCCGCCGAAGGTGACGTCCGAGCAGGAGTAGAAGGCCTCCGGGCTGTCCGAGCGCTGCCAGATCGCGTACAGCAGCTGCTTGCCGGAGCGCTGGGGGAGCGTGCCGGAGAAGGTGTAGAAGCCGCCGGAGGCCACCGGGTCGGTGGCCGTCGCCACCGGGTGCGCCAGGTCCAGTTCCGACCAGGCCGGCGGCTTGGCCGGGTCGTAGCCGGCCTTGGTGAGATACACCTTGAAGGTGCCCTTGTGCGGGGCGGTCACGCGGTACTTGAAGGTGTACGCGCCGCTCTTCACGCTCGTCGCGGGCCAGTCGGCGCGCGCCAGGTCGAGGCCCTTGAACTCCTCGTTGTTCGCGCTGCACAACTTGCCGTCCGGGATCAGCGCCTGGTGCTGCCCGCCGGCGTCGCCGATGCGGATGCCGTTCCAGTCGTAGAGCGCCTGGGTGCCGCCGGCCGCGACCGCCGCCTTGCACGCGGCCGACCTGGGGCTCTGCGGACCCTCCGCGTAACACTGCGAGACCCGGCTGACCGGATCGCCCATCGTGCCGTGCGCCGAGGCCGGGGCGGCGCCGAGCGCGGTCAGGGCGAGCGGGGCGGCACCGAGGACGGCGAGCGTGGCGATCTCGCGGCGGCGTGCGGGCATGCGGAATCTCCTCGGAACGGTCCTGACGCGTGGGGTGGAGCCCGCGGGCGGGAGATCCGTGGGGCGGATCCCGTGCGGGGCGGATCCCGTGGGGTGCGATCAGAAACTAGCCCCAAGAACTCGTGAAATCGCCTGCTGGAGGCAGGTGATGGAGATCCTTATGGTCGCGTTAAGGGAGTGCTCAGACTGGGATCAGGTAATACCGTGCGCGGCATGGGAGACGACGAGATCCGGCCGGCCGTCGCCGCCGACGTGGCGGCCGTGAAGGCCGTGACCGACGCCGCGTACCACCGCTACATCGAGCGCATCGGGGTGGTGCCGGTGCCCATGGAGGCGGACCACGCGGCGAACGTGGCCGCGGGGAAGGTGTTCGTGACGGGGGACCCCGTCATCGGGCTCGTGGTGCTCGAGGAGCACGACGACCATCTGTTCCTGGACAGCATCGCCGTCCACCCCGATGCGCACGGCGGCGGAGTGGGACGGCGGCTGCTGCGGTTCGTGGACGCACGCGCGCGTGCGCTCGGTCTGCCCGAGGTCAGGCTCTACACCAACGCGATGATGTGGGAGAACCAGAAGATCTATCCGAAGTACGGCTACGAGGTCGTGGCGCAGCGCGCGGACGGTCCCTACGACCGCATCCACTACCGCAAACGGCTGGACTGACCGGCGTCAGCCGTCCGGCCACCATGTTCGCGCGATGTCTCGGCGCACCTCCGGACGTCCGGAAGGACGCTCGTCGGCCTCGTCGCGGACCCTGCGGGAGTCCGTCTTCCTCAGGGGCTTCTGCACAGTGGTCCGGCGCATGGCTGCCTCCTTCAGTGCCTACCGAGTTCCGCTTTCTCACGGAGGTAGACCCTTTTCGGGAGGGTGACTCATCGGTGCCGGTCTGTCTGTGGCCGCTGTCACCATTCGACTGTCAGTGGCGGGTGTCACTCTTGAGCGCATGACGGATGACAATGTGCGCCTGACCGGCGCGGACGTCGACTGGGACGCGCAGGCCGCCTCCTTCGACGACGAGCCGGACCACGGACTGCGCGATCCGGAGGTCCGGCGGGCCTGGGCCGTCCGGCTCGCCTCCTGGCTGCCCGCGCGGGCGAGCGACGTCCTCGATCTCGGCTGCGGCACCGGCAGTCTGTCGCTCCTCGCGGCCGAGCGGGGGCACCGTGTGACCGGCGTGGACGCGTCCCCGGCGATGGTCGGCCGCGCCAGAGCCAAGCTGGCCGGACGTGACGCCGTGTTCCTCGTCGGTGACGCGGCGGCACCGCCGGTGGGGGAGCAGCGCTTCGACGTCGTGCTCGTACGGCACGTGCTGTGGGCGCTGCCCGACCCCGGCCGCGCCCTGCGCCAGTGGCGCGGGCTGCTGCGGCCGGGGGGCCGGCTCGTCCTGGTCGAGGGCGTCTGGGGCACGGTCGCCCCGGTGGGCATTGCGGCCGACGCCCTGACCGCTCTCCTGGCCCCGCTCGTGGTGGGTGAGGTGCGGGTGGAGCGGCTGTCGGAGGAGACGGCACTGTGGGGGAGGGAAGTGGCGGACGAGAGGTATGCGGTGGTGGCCGTGGTGTGACGCCGGCCCGGCCGGCCGTGCGCCGACGCCACGCGCGTCGCTCTCAGTCCGCCAGTGCCTCGAAGTCACCCCCGCGCGCCAGCCTCTCCAGCTCGTCCAGCGCGGCCACCGCCGCCACGGCGGCCTCCGGGTCCGTCTCCGTCAGGCCGCTCGCCTCGAACTCGTCCTCGTCCAGGCGGCGTACGTCCCTGCCGTCGGCCGAGCGCCACAGGTCCAGGTCGAGGTCCTCGACGACCAGTTCGGTGCCGGAGAGCACGGCGGGGCGGGTGATGTCGCAGTACCAGCCCTTCAGCACGCCCGCGAAGTCGCGGACCTCCTTCACCGAGTACCAGCGGTCCCGCCAGTAGTGCTCCGTGAAGACGTCGCCCTTCTCGAAACGCACGAAGCCGAAGTCGCGCACGCCCTCGCCCGCCCAGGGAGCCCGGACGGCGATGCGCGTGCCGTCGTCGCCGAGCAGCTCCGCCGTGTAACGGATCTTCGTACGGCCCGCCTTGACGAGGACGACGTCCAGCAGCGTGCCTCGCTCAGCCGAGTTCACGGACATACCGCACCTCCGTCGCGCAGATCTCGTACCCGAACCACTTGTTGATCGCGAGCATAGGGTCGTTGCCCACGTCGTTGCCCGTGAGCGCCTGGGTGTAGCCGGCGGCGCGGGCGCGGTGCAGGGAGTCGTTCTTGGCGAGCTTGGCCAGTCCGCGGCCGCGGAAGGCGCGGGCGGTGCCGGTCATGGCGGTGACGTAGCGGCCGGTCGGGGCGTCCGTGTACGCCACGCTGAAGGCGGCCGGGCGGCCCTCGACGAAGGCGACCGTGGTCAGCTCCCGGTTCAGCAGCGGGTGCTTCCAGTTCTCCTCGATCCAGTTCTCGTAGTCGGTGAACTCGGTGTCCACGTCGCTCGGTTCGTCCTGCGCGGTCTCCGCGTCCAGCTCGAACAGCGGGCGCGGATCGTCCGCGAAGTCGGCCGCCGGGCGCAACTCGACACCGGGCGGCGGGTACTGGAGCGGCGGCAGCGTGCCCCCGGCCAGGTCGAGGCGGAGGAAGTGGGCGGAGCGGCTGGCGCCGTAGCCGTGCCGCTCGGCGAAGGCCCGGTTGGCCGGCTCGTCCAGCACCCATGCGAACAGCTTCGTCGCGCCGTGCGCGGTGAGGTGTTCCTCGGAGGCGCGGACCAGCAGCTCGCCGGCGCCGCGACGCGTCCGGTCCGGGTGGACGTAGATGTTGAGCATGCCCTGGCCCGGTTCCGGGCTGTCGTGCGCCAGTTGCACCTGGGCCGTGCCGATCACCTCGCCGTCCTCCTCCGCGACGAGCGACCGGAAGCGGGCGTCGGGGTGGCCGTGGGCGAGGCGGTGCAGGACGGCGTCCGCGGTCCACAGGATGTACGGGAGGGCGAGATGCCGTACCCGGGCGAAGGCCTCGACGTCGGACCGGTCGTCGGGGCGCAGGTCGCGCACGATCACAGTCATGTGGTCGCACGCTACGGGGGGGCACACCCCTGCGCCTCTCATTTTCCGGCGGGTGCGGGAGAATCGGCTGCGTGACCTTGAAGATCCACATCGACGACAGTGCCGCGCCGTACGAGCAGGTGCGGGCGCAGATCTCCGAGCAGGCGCGGTCGGGCGCACTGCCCGTGGGCTACCGGCTGCCGACCGTGCGGGGGCTGGCCGAATCGCTCGGCCTCGCGGCGAACACGGTCGCCAAGGCCTACCGCGCCCTGGAGAGCGACGGGGTGATCGAGACCCGGGGGCGCAACGGCACGTATGTGGCTGCCGCCGGCTCGGCCGCGGAACGGGAGCTGGCGTCGGCCGCGCAGACGTACGCCGAGCGTGCCCGTCGGCTGGGGCTGACGGAGGCGGATGCGACGGCCGCCGCGCGGGACGCCCTGCGGGCGGCTTACGGGGAGGAGTGAGCGGAGTCCGGCACAGGGGGGTGCGGGTGTCGGGCGGTGCGGAGGTCAGGTGGTGCGGGTGACCCGCAGGTCGCGTGTGCGTGCTGCTGCCGCGAAAGTGACGGCGTCCTCCACCGCCGCGCCGTTCGGGTCGTTGTTGAAGTACGCGTACACGTCGTCGCCGGGACCCCAGGTCTGCGCGATGCGCTCCGCCCAGGTACTCAGTGCCCGGCGCCCGTAGCGCGGCCATGCCTGCGCGCGTCCCTCGTGGAAGCGGACGTAGCCCCAGCCCGTGGTGCGCCACAGCGGGGTCCTCGGGCGGGATCGCACGTCGGCCCAGCACAGGGCCGCGCCGCGGGACTGAAGGACCTCGCGGATCTCCTGAGTCCACCAGGAGTCGTGGCGCGGCTCGACCGCCACCCGCGTGCCGGACGGGAAGCAGGCCAGGCAGTCGTCCAGCAGCCCCGCGTCCGCCTTCAGCGTCGGCGGGAGCTGGAGGAGCAACGGGCCCAGGCGGTCGCCGAGGCCGGCCGCGTGGCTCATCAGGCGCTCGACCGGTTCCCTCGGTTCACGCAGCCGCCTGATGTGGGTCAGATACCGGCTGACCTTGACCGCGACCACGAAGTCCCGCGGTACCCGCTCCCGCCAGGACGCGAAGTTCTCCCGCGTCGGCAGACGGTAGAACGCGTTGTTGATCTCCACCGTGGCGAAGTGCTGCGTGTACTCCTCCAGCCACAGCCGCTGCGGGCACCGGTCCGGATAGAAGACGCCCCGCCAGTCCTTGTACTGCCAGCCCGACGTCCCGATGAACAGGGTCATGTCTCCATCGAAGCACTACAGGTACAGGCCCGCGTCCGCCCCGTCCCGCGGCTGAGGCAGAGCCGTCGGGGACGTGCCCCGGCGCAGTGCGTACAGCTCTGCCAGGGTGGCCCCCTCGCGGCCCACGCCCTCCTCCGTGCCGAGCCAGTTCACCGCCTCGCGGCGGGTCAGCGAGCCCACCTCGATACGGGCCAGACAGCGGCCGGGGCGGACCACGGCGGGGTGCAGGCGCTCCAGGTCCTCGTTGGTCGTCACGCCGACCAGGACGTTGCGGCCCTGGCCCAGCAGGCCGTCGGTGAGGTTGAGCAGACGGGACAGGGCCTGGCCCGCCGTGTGCTTGGCCTCGCCGCGGATCAGCTCGTCGCAGTCCTCCAGGAGCAGCAGCCGCCAGCGGCCCTTGCCCGTCCCGTCCTCCTCGCCGATCGCGATGTCCATCAGATAGCCGACGTCGGAGAACAGCCGCTCGGGGTCGAGCACGCAGTCCACCTGACACCAGTCCCGCCAGGAGCGGGCGAGGGTGCGCAGCGCCGAGGTCTTGCCGGTGCCGGGCGGGCCGTGCAGCAGGAGCAGACGGCCCGCGATGTCCTCCGGTGTCGTCTTCATCAACTGGTCCATCGCCTCGGCCACCGGCGCGGTGTAGTTCTCCCGCACCTCGTCCCAGGTGCCGGCGGAGATCTGCCGGGTGGTGCGGTGCGGGCCGCGGCGCGGGGAGACGTACCAGAAGCCCATCGTCACGTTCTCCGGCTGGGGTTCGGGCTCGTCCGCCGCGCCGTCCGTGGCCTGGTCGAGGACCTTCTGCGCGAGTTCCTCGCTGGTGGCCGTCACCGTGACGTCCGCGCCGCGGTTCCAGCGGGAGACCAGCAGCGTCCAGCCGTCGCCCTCCGCCAGCGTCGCGCTGCGGTCGTCGTCGCGGGCCACGCGCAGCACGCGGGCGCCCGGCGGCAGGAGCGTGGCCCCGGACCGGACGCGGTCGATGTTCGCCGCGTGCGAGTACGGCTGCTCGCCCGTCGCGAACCGGCCGAGGAACAGCGCGTCGACGACGTCGGACGGCGAGTCGCTGTCGTCGACGTTGAGCCGGATCGGCAGAGCTTCGTGCGGGTGCGCAGACATGGCGTCCATGATCCGTCACGAGGACGCCGCATGCACCCGGTTTCCGCCGTGCGTCAGGTGTGTCGCCTGTGTCCGCCGTGCCGGGTGCTTCCGAATTGCCTGCCGCTGTAGCGCGTCCGCCCTGTTACAGACCTGTGCATTCACAACATCTGCCCTACCTGGCGGGTACACGGTTACTGTTGCCCTCGATGGGACGTCATGGGTGGACTTCGGGGGCAGGGCGGTGGCGGCTCACCGCGCTGCTCGGGGTGGGCGTGGCCGCGCTGGCGCTGATCGTCACCCTGATCAACACGCTGCCGGGGGGCGGCACAAGCACCGCGGGCACCTCGCGCAACGGCGACTCGGTGCACGGCACCCCGGTCACTCCGCCCGACCAGGACAAGCCAGAGGTGGGCTGGGGCTTCACCCACACCCAGTACAGCGCCGACGAGGGCGACTCGGCGGCCACCGACCGGGTGGAGCAACTGCTCTCGGGTGCCGGGGGCATGCCGCAGGACCAGGCGATCATGGGCTGGGGTGCCGACAACCCCGAGCCGGTGAAGGGGCGTTACGACTTCGGCGCGATGGACCGCCGTATCGACTTCATCCGCAAGTCCGGCGGCACCCCGGTCGTCACGCTGTGCTGCTCCCCGGACTGGATGAAGGGCGGCAAGGCCGGCGTCGACAACACCGACTGGAGCCAGTCGGCGCTGGAGACGGCGCCCGAGCCGGAGCACTACGCGGACTTCGCCGCGCTCGCCGCGACCGTCGCCAAGCGCTACCCGGACGTACGCCACTTCATTGTCTGGAACGAGTTCAAGGGCTTCTGGAACGACGCCAAGGGCCGCTGGGACTACGAGGGTTACACCAAGCTCTACAACCTCGTCTACAAGGCCCTGAAGAAGGTCGACAAGAAGATCATGGTCGGCGGGCCGTATCTGGTGATGGACAGCGTCGACCCGCGCGCGGACGAGGCCTCCGCGACCTTCAAGGGGCCCTGGGGCGCCATGGACCAGCGAATCCTCGACGCCTTCGACTACTGGAACAAGAACAAGGCGGGCGCCGACTTCGTCGTCGTGGACGGCTCCAGCTACACCAACGACGACGAGATGCTGCCGAACGAGTTCGCGGCCACGGACAAGTTCACCGCCGTCGGCAAGTGGGTGCGCAAGCAGACGGGCAACCTGCCGCTGTGGTGGTCCGAGTACTACGTCGAGCCCGCAGACGGCAAGGACGAGCGCAAGGGCTGGTCGGAGAGCCGCCGCGTCGCCGTCCAGGCCGCCGGGATGATCGCCATGGTCAGGGGCGGCGCCTCCTCCGGCTTCTACTGGAACCCGGAGGACGAGAAGGGCGACGGCTGCGCCGGCTGCCTGTGGACGCCCACCGACGGCTCGGACGGCGGGCGGAAGCTGCCCATGTTCGACCTGGTCTCCCGCTTCCACCAGGCGTTCCCGCCCGGCACTCGGTACACGAGCGTCCCCGTCGCCGCGGACGACGTGCCCAACGTCCGCGTCCTCGCCACCGACAGGACCGTCCTGGTGGTCAACACCCTGGACCGGTCGATCAGCGCGAAGGTCGACGGCAAACGCTTCGAGATGCAGGCGTACGAAGTGAAGTGGCTCGACCGCACGGGCGGTTGAGCCACTTCACGGCGCGTGGCCTCACTTCATCGTCACGAACCGCTGCACCAGCGAGGCCAGGAACACCGCCAGCAGCGGCAGCGAGAACCAGTAACTGCTCTGCAGCCACCGCAGTTGCCGCACACTCGGCCGCAGCGCGATCCGTACGACCTCGCGTGCGGTCAGCAGCACGATGAGCGCGAGGGCCGCCAGGGCGCCGACGACCGACCAGGGCGTCCAGGTGATCTGCGGCCCGATCGGACCCGGGTCCGGCTTCGCCACCTTGCCCTCGGGCTGCTTCGCCAGGGCGTAGATCGTCGCGTCGGCGTTGACGTAGACCCTCTTCAACTCCGGCCGCCGGTCCAGGTTCTGGATCAGCCTGGGCTCCCAGGTGTCCGAATAGCCCACGTCCATCCGCAGGTACGTCGTCTGGCTCTCGTTGATCATCAGGTACGAGTTCGGACCCGCGTCCTTGAGGGCCTTGACCAGGCCGGACACCAGCACCGGGTCGGCCGGTGCCAGTGTGGGCACGTAGTTCACCCGCTCCATGTCCTTCGCACCCCACGGCATCGCCGGCGTCACGTCGTTGACCGTGTCGTTGCTCAGCCACAGCAGGCGGACGGTCGGCTTGTCGTGGGCGTACACGTAGTCCATGGCCGCGACCTCGCCGGGCCGCACCCGCTCGAACGGCTCGTTGCCCCAGCGGGCCACCAGGAAGCCGCCCATGAGGAGCAGTCCCGCCATGAGCGCGGCCAGCGGGGCGAGGCTCACCCGGTCCTTGTCCCGCTCCTCGGCGGTGGCGCCGGTGCGCGGGAACAGGGCGAGGCCGGCCAGCAGCGCCGCGCCCGGCACGGCGAACATGAAGACGCGCAGCGCCATCTCGCCGCCGTAGGACTGCATGCCGAAGCCCAGGAACGGGACGAACGTCAGCACCAGCAGCGACCGCTCGCGGTACCTGTGGTCGCGCCGGCGCCACCAGCCCCAGCAGGCGAACGCCATCACCGTGCCGGCCAGCAGCACGCGCGAGTACAGGACGAGCTTGTGGGTCGAGTCGCCGCCCTGGATACGGCCGGAGACCGACGTGGAGACGTTGCTGCCGACGCCGCCGACCCCGCCGAACAGTTCGTTGAAGTGCCCGGACCAGTACGGCTCGGCCATGAAGCCCAGCCAGGCCGCGACCACGACGCCGAACAGGATGGGCAGGCCGCGCAGTTCGGACCGGCCGATCACGACGAGCACCGCGAGCACGCCCAGCATCATGAACGGCGTGAGCTGGTGGGCCGGGACGCTCGCCGCGTACAGGCCGATCAGCACCCCGAGCAGGGCCGCCTTCTGGCGCCGGGTCGTCGGCTCGACCTCCGCCTCACCGGGCCGCCTCTTCGTCCAGAGCACCCGCGGTTCGCGGAACCAGACCAGCAGGATCGCCACGAACGCCAGGTAGAGGAGGTAGGTGAAGCCCTGCGGCGAGAAGTAGTCCTGGCCCACCCAGCCGCTGAGCACGAAGATCCAGATGCCGGTCCACTTGGCCCGCCAGCTCGCCCGCATCGAGCGCACGAGAAGGAACATCGGCGCCAGATAGAGGAGTTGGATGGTCAGCGGCCACCAGCGGATGACCTCGGTGAGGTCGGTGACCCCGCAGGCCTTCGTGACGAACGCGGCCACCGCGAAGAAGCCGGGCCAGCTCCAGCGCGCGTCCAGGTCCGGAACGGCGGAGCCGGTGCGGTCGATGTAGTCGAGGAAGCCCAGGTGCTGCCAGGCCGTCGGGAAGCGCGGCTCGGTCTCGATCACCGCGGGCAGCGCGTGCAGTGAGATCACCGTCGCCAGCAGCGTGACCAGGAGCAGCACCTTGTGCTCCCGGCCCGTCCAGAGCAGCGCGGCGAACACCGCGACCAGCAGGGCCGCCCCGACCAGCGTCGGCAGCGGCAGGACCGAGATGAGGCCGAGCCCGCCCATCGCCTCCAGGTCGGCCTCGCCTAGCCCCAGCGCGGGCACCCAGTACAGCAGCAGCGCGGCGGTGAGCAGACAGCCGAGGACGACACCGAGGCGGCTCGGCCGCAGGCGCTCGCGCCAGGACAGGGCGGGCGGTTCGGGCTCCCGCACCTCCTCGGGCGGCTCCTCCTGGACGAGCGACGCCTCCGCCTCCTGTACGACCTCCTCGCCGAAGGCCGCTCCGAACGGGGCGTCCACCTCGGCGGGCCCCAGCGAGGCCTCGGACCCCGGCTCCCGCTCCTCGACCGGCAGGCCGACTTCCGGGTTCTTCGCCCAGGTGGGCCGGTGGTCGAGAGGCGGGACCGGTGTCCCGGTGGGCGGGGTGCCGGGCCCCGGCCGCACGTCCGGCCGCCGTTCCACATGGTCGAAGTCGACGTGGATGCCGAGCGCGAGGGTGTCGGAGTCCAGTGCCCAGGCGGGCCCGCGCCGGCGCGGCGCGTCGGCGGCCGGGACCTCGCGCGCCCCCAGGTCGGCGAGGTCCCCGTCGGGTGCCGCGTGCTCGGGCACGTCGGCGGCCGGAGCGGCGCGCAGGATCCGGAACAGCTTCGGGGCGGCGATCGTGACGATCACCGCGAGCGAGGAGATCTCGGCGACACCGGCGCCGGTCAGCCCCATGCGGGGGAGCAGCAGCAGCGTCAGACCGAGCACCAGGACGCACAGCAGGCCCTGGAGCCAGGCGAGTCCGGCGGTGCGGCTCTGCGCGCGCAGCACCGCGAAGTACGTCTCCATGACGACCCGCAGCAGCGCGCCCACCGCGAACCAGCGCAGCAGCGGTGTCGCCGCGTCCGCGTAGCCCGCGCCGAACACGCCGAGGATCCACGGCGCCCCGATGAACAGCACCCCGCAGATCGGCAGCATGATCCGGGCCATCCGCCGCAGCGCGGCACGGGTGTTGACGGCCAGCCGGGCCGGGTCGTGCGAGCCCTCGACGGTCAGCGAGGCGCCCATGTTGATGGCGAGCAGGTTGACCGTGCCGCCGATCGTGGTGGTGATGTAGAAGTACGCGTTGTCCCTGGAGCTGACCTGGGAGGCGATGATCACCGGGATCAGGTAGACCACGGCGAGCGAGAACAGCGAGCCGGTGTAGTCGCCGGAGAGGAACCTCCCGACCTCCCGCAGCGTCGGCGGCTTCGCATGGCCCTCGGTCGCCTTCACATGCCGCGGCACCAGGCGCCGGAAGACCAGCCAGCCGAGCGGGACCACCGAGGTGGCGATCGCGGCGACCCAGGAGACGAACACGCCGGTCGTCGGGATCGCCACGGCGAACGCGACCAGCAGTCCCAGCTTCACCGCGGAGAACACGGTGTTGCCCACCGGGACCCAGGGCGCGCTCCGGAGCCCCGTCAGCACTCCGTCCTGGAGCGTGAGCAGGTTCCAGGCCATGACGGCCACGATGAACCCGAGTCCGTGCAGCGGCCCGTGCAGGAAGCGGTACGACGGCCCCCACACGTTCAGCGTCAGCAGGAAGATGCCCGCCGCCACCGCCACGACCAGCGAACTGCCCGCGTACGTACGGAAGATCAGCCGCCCGGTGGTGCGCCCGGCGACCGGGATGAACCGGGCCAGGGCGCCGGTCAGGGTCACCGCGGTGAGACCCGCCAGGAACTTCATCGCGGCGATCGCGGCCGAGCCCTGGCCGACCGCGTCCTCGGAGTAGTAGCGGGCCGCGGCCAGCCAGAAGCCGAGGCCGAGCACGGCGGAGATGCCGGTGTTCAGCATCAGCGCATAGGCGTTGCGGAACAGCTGGTTGCCGCCCTGTTTCCGGCCCAGTCCGGGCAGGCGAAGACGGCGCCCCGCCTGCTCGGGCGCCTCGGTCGGGGACGACGCTGCCTCGGTCGTGGTCGTCGTGTCAGACACGGGAACTGATGGCCTTCCGGCGAACCTGGCGTGCTCTGCGGACCATCGCGTACCCCTTGGTGAGCACGCGGTCCCTGGCGAAGTTGCGGGCGATCGCGCGGCCTTCGACCAGCCGCTCGAACTCCTCGATGCCCGTGCCGCGGCGCACGGTCACGCGCTGCACGGCGTACGGACCCTGGCTGCGGCGTGCGAGGCCGTTGCCGACGGCGAGCGCCTGGGCGTACCCCGTCTCGCGCACGGCTTCGCGCACCCGTCGGCTGGAGTAGCCGTACGGGTAGGCGAACGAGGCGGGGACGGAGCCCAGCTCGTCGGCGACGATCTCCTTGCTGTGGATCAGTTCGTGGCACAGGGCGTCGTCGTCGAGCTGGTCGAGCTGCGGATGGGTGTGGCTGTGCCCACCGATCTCCACGTCCGCGCCGGCGAGTTCGCGCACCTGGTCCCAGTCCAGCATCGCGTCCAGGCCACCGCCCGTGTCGTACGCGCCCTTGATCCAGCCCGTGGAGACGAACAGCGTGGACGCGAAGCCGTGCTTGGCGAGGACCGGCAGGGCGTGCCGGTGCACGCCCTCGTAACCGTCGTCGAAGGTGATGAGCACGGGCCGCGGTGGCAGTGGGCGCCCCGAACGCCAACTCGCCGCCAGGTCCGCCGTGTTGACCGGCGTGAACCCACGATCCCCGATGCACGCCATCTGCTCGGCGAACGCCTCGGGCGCCACCGACAGCTCGCGGGTCGCGTCGTTCGGGGCGGTCGCCACCGAGTGGTACATCAGGATCGGCACCGGTGCTTCAGTCATGAGATCCCCCCTCGATCTCGACGACGGAGAAGGTGCCTCCGCCACGGCGTGCCCGGACGCTGCCCACCACGTACCCCCCGGCCGCGGTGAGCACCCCGGCGACAATTGCGCCCGCACGGCCCGCGCCCCCCGGGCGGACCAGCACGGCGTCGCGCAGACCCCGGACCACACCGGCCGGCAGCACCCTGGTGGCGTACCGGCGCTCGGACTCAAGTCCCTTGTCCGCGCCCACACTTCGTGCCACCAGCGCCTTGGACAGGCCCTCGGCGTAGGCACGGGTGCGGAAGTACCCGAAGTGCTCGCGCGCCTCGGGCACCCGGTGGTGGATCACCGCGCGGTCGTCGATCAGCAGGACCGCGTCCGGTCTGGCGCGGGTGAGCCGGATGCACAGCTCCGTCTCCTCGCAGCCGAGCGGCCGCTTGTCGCCGTCGCGGCCGATGCCGGTCGCGAAGCCGCCGGCCGCGTCGAACGCCGTACGGCGGAAGGAGGCGTTGCCCCCGAGGACGTTGCGCACCCGGACCAGGCCAGGTGGCAGTCCCTTGTAGGTGCAGCCGACCACCCAGTCGAACTCCTCGGGGAACCAGGCCGGACGGCGGCCCGACGCCCAGATCGGCATCGTACGGCCGCCGACGGCCATCACCCGGGGATCGGCATAGCCCTCGGCGAAGCGGCGCAGCCAGTCCCGCTCGGCCACGGCGTCGTCGTCGAGGAAGGCGATCACCTCGCCGCGCGAGGCCGCGATCCCGGTGTTGCGGCCCGCGGACAGGCCGCGGGGGCCCGCGTTGGCGAACACCCGTACGTCGTCGGCCTCCTTGTACTCCTTGGCCAGCCGGTCCAGCAGCGCCGGATTGTGGTCGACGGCCAGCAGTGTCTCCAGGGCGGGGTGCGACTGCGCGCGCACCGAGGAGACCGCCGCGAGGATGTCCTCCCAGCGGTCCTCGGTGTACACGCAGATCACGACGGAGATGTCGAGATCGCTCAAGACACCTCTCCCTGGACCGAGTCGAGAGGGACCGGGTCGAGCGGAACCGACTCGAGCATCGGCGAGTGGCGCTCCTGGCTGCGCAGCTCCTTCCGGTTCGACCGCTCCTTCAGGATGACCTTGAGCACCCGGAACCCGTCGCGCACGGCCCGCAGATTGCTCGCGCCGTGGATGCGCAGGTACTCGTGGCTCGGGATCTCCTGCACCTTCAGACCGGCCTTGACCACGCGGATGTTGATCAGGGTCTCGATCTCGAAGCCGGTGCAGTCCAGGGAGATCTTGTCCAGGCAGTGCCGCCAGAACGCGTTGTATCCGTAGCAGAGATCCGTGTAGCGGGCGCCGAACTTGCGGTTGACGATCGTGCACAGAGCCCAGTTGCCGAGCTTGCGTATGAACGTCATGTCGTCGGTGCCGCCGCCGTTGGCGAAGCGGGATCCCTTGGCGAAGTCGGCGCCGGAGACCAGGGCGGAGACGTAGCTGACTATCTCGTTGCCGTCCGCCGAGCCGTCCGCGTCGACCATCACGATGATGTCGCCGGTGCAGGCCTCGAAGCCGGTGATCAGCGCGTCGCCCTTGCCCTTGCCGCGCTGCTCGACGACCTTGACCTCCGGCCACAGGCCGCGGGCCACTTCGACGGTGTCGTCCGTCGAATTGCCGTCCACCAGAACGACTTCGTGTATCCAGTCGGGAAGTGTCTTGAACACGTAGGGGAGATTCTCCGCCTCATTCATGGCGGGAATCACCACGCTCACCGGCGGTGCGATGGCCAGGTGAGAAGAGATCGGCCGGTATTTGCTGGCAATTAACGGATCCTGGTCCGTGGTCGCCGGCCGAAGAACAGAACTCATGAGTCTGGTCCCTCTCGTCCGGTGGACCGCCCGCCCCTGGGCGGCCCGGTTATGTGTCCGGTTCGAAAGGGGGGTTCACGCCCGTGACATGACGAAATGGATCTCCGTGCATGCCGAGGCGAGCTGGCATAGCTGGCCGCCTGCCGTGGAACGGCAGCCGGTCTCGCGGCACGACTCGGTCACAAGTGCGGTCACCGAGCACGGCACCCCCCTACCGCGCCCCACGCCGGATCCATCGCGGTCCTTGAGCCCTCCCCTAGAGCCGCTTGGTGATGGACCGATGCGGGTGAGATGTACGACGGTATTGACGATTGAACCCGTATGGCAAGGCCTGGAACGAGGCCTCACGTTTTTGTTGGTTTGACCGTTACACAGCCCGCCAAAAGACAGAAACTGATCACGGTCACTGCGATGATTCCCCCGGTCACCGACCATCGGTGAACGGCCAACATGCCCTGCGCCACGAGCATGTCGAGGGCGATCGCACCCGCGATCGCGCCGATGGCGCGACCGAGAGGCTCCAGCCCGCGCAGCGCGGCCCCGATGGCCGTGGTGGGCGCGGCGAGCAGGAAGAACAGGGTGAGCGGGCCGCGCAGGGGTGAGTCCGAGCCGGCGAGCGCCAGAAGCGCGCCGCAGCCCCCCACGGCCGTAGCGGCGCCGGCGAGCAGTGGCGACAGGTCCCTCCCCGGTCCTGTCCGCTCCCGCTCGGCGCCCGCTGTTGATGCTCTCTTGATACGGATGGTCTGCATTGGCGACTTTGCCCCCCGACGCGCCGGATGCCGGGCTTCAGAGTCGCGCAGCCCGTGAGGGGCCGTCAAGGTCCGGAAGGGGCCTGGGGGCAGTTCTTGTGCATTCTTGAACCAACCGCTAGGGGGTGCCGGCGTGAAGAAGGCCGGATCCGGGCGGTAGTTGGCTCGAAAGTCTTGACATGGACACTTCCCGTCGACACGCGTAGTTGGTACGACGGTTACGGCAGAGATCCTGCTAAAGGGAGGTTCCATGAGACGTTCCCGAATTGCCGTCTTCGTGAGTTCGATCCTCCTCGCCGCCGGCGCGTCCCTCACCGGGGCCACCGCGGCGCAGGCGTCCCAGGACGCCGCGGCGACCGGCTATGTGGCCCTCGGCGACTCCTACTCCTCCGGGGTCGGGTCGGGCAGCTACATCAGCTCCAGCGGCGACTGCAAGCGCAGCACGAAGGCCTATCCCTACCTCTGGGCCGCCGCCCACTCACCCTCGACGTTCGACTTCACCGCCTGCTCGGGCGCCCGTACGGGTGATGTTCTGTCCGGGCAGCTGGGCCCGCTCAGCACCGCCACGGGCCTGGTCTCCATCAGCATCGGCGGCAACGACGCAGGCTTCTCCGACGTCATGACGACCTGCGTGCTCCAGTCCGACAGCACCTGCCTCTCCCGGATCAACACCGCGAAGGCGTACGTCGACTCGACGCTCCCCGGACAGCTGAACACCGTCTACAACGCGATCAGCGCCAAGGCCCCGAACGCCCATGTGGTCGTCCTCGGCTACCCCCGCTTCTACAAGCTCGGCACCACCTGCGTCGGGCTCTCCGAGACCAAGCGCCAGGCGATCAACGGCGCGGCCGACTACCTCGACACGGCCGTCGCCAAGGCCGCCGCCGACCACGGGTTCACCTTCGGCGACGTCCGCTCCACCTTCACCGGCCACGAGATCTGCTCCGGCAGCTCCTGGCTGCACAGCGTCGAATGGCTCAACATCGGCGAGTCCTACCACCCGACCGCGGCCGGCCAGTCCGGCGGCTTTCTGCCGGTCCTGACCAGCGCCGCCTGATCACTGGGACGGTGACGGCGACGCACTGGAGGAGGCCCCGCCCGTCGGGGTCTCCGCCACGCAGGTCACCGAGAACGGAACCGAGTTGGACGTCGTGTCCACCGGTGAGCGCACCTCGACACTGATCTCGTTGCGGAACGTCCCCGCGCTGTCGTAGGTCGTCACGAAGGCCCTGTCCTGCTTGCTCTTCGAGCCGCCCTCCGAGAAGGACATGGTCCGCCACCCCTGGTCCATGACCTGGCCGTCCTGCGACACCCAGCGGTAGCTCACCTCGGCCGGCAGCTTCCCCACCGTGAACGTCGCCGTGAAGGCGGGCGCCCGGCCGCTCGAGGGCGGACAGCTGCCGGAATAGGAGGTGTTCGCACCCGCGAGGGTGACCTTCACGGACTGGGGGGCCGACGTCGTACGGCTGCTCGACGGGCTCGGCGTATGGCTCGTGGCCCCGCCGCCGGCCGGCTTCGTCGCGGTGGGCGTATGCGAAGTGCCGCTCCCGGAGCGGGTGTTGTCACCACTGGCGGTGCCGTCACCGCTGCCGCGGTTCAGCAGCGCGTACGTCAGACCCGCCAGCGCCAGCGCGAGCACGACCAGGCCGGCGATCAGGACGAAGGCGGCCTTGCGGTTGCGCCTCTCCGGCTCGGTCGTGGCCGTCGTCGCGGGCCCGGTCCGCGCCGCCCCGTACGGCATCGGCGGGGTCGGCGCTCCCCCGTCCGGGTATCCGGCCATCGTCGGCGTGTACGGGACGGTCGGCGCTCCGTACACACCGGGTGTACCTCCCGCCGCGATGAGCCGCAGGTCCTCCTCGGCCCGGTCGGCGGGCATCCGCTCGGCCGGGTCCTTGCGCAGCAGGCCCTCGATGACGGGGGCGAGCGGACCGGCCTGCCACGGCGGCGGCAGCTCCTCGTCGACGATCGCCCGCAGGGTGCTGAGCGGGGTGTCCTGGCGGAACGGCGAGTGCCCCTGGACGGCCGCGTACAGCAGGACGCCCAGTGACCACAGGTCGGACTCCGGGCCCGGTGTGCGGCCCAACGCCCGCTCCGGTGCGAGGAATTCGGGCGAGCCGATGACCTCGCCGGTCATGGTCAGCGCGGAGCTGCCCTCCACCTGGGCGATGCCGAAGTCGGTGAGCACCACCCGGCCGTCGTTCGACATCAGCACGTTGGCCGGTTTCACGTCGCGGTGCAGTACGCCTGCCGCGTGCGCCGCCCGCAGCGCGGACAGCACCTCGGCACCGATCTGCGCGGCGCGCTGCGGCGGCAGTGGCCCCTCGGACTCCAGGACGTCGGCGAGGGAGACGCCGCGGACCAGCTCCATGACGATCCAGGGCCGGCCGTCCTCGGTGGCGACGTCGTACACCGTGACGACGTTGCGGTTGGCGACCCGGGCGGCCGCCCACGCCTCGCGTTCGAGGCGGGCGTACATCCGCCCGACGTCCGAGGCGTCGAGTCCGGCGGGTGCGCGCACCTCCTTGACGGCGACCTCGCGGTGCAGCACCTCGTCCCTGGCGCGCCACACGGTTCCCATCCCGCCCTGACCGAGGGGGGTCAGGAGGCGGTAGCGGCCGGCGATCACACGTTCACTGCCCGGTTCTTCGGACACGGGCTTCCCCCATTCGCATCCGCGAGTCGTCTCCACTCCGTGTGATTCCTCCACAAACGTAGCTCAGCCGAGTGCGGATGCGGCCCCCTTGAGCACCAGTCCGATGCCCAGGGCCACGACAAGGAACGCCGACCCCAGCGGGGCGGTCCTGCGGACCAGGGACGCGAGGGGGTGGCCGGTCCAGCGGGGGCGCCCCTCCAGCAGGCGGTTCATGCCGGTGCCCAGCTTGACGACGGCGAACCCGGCCGCGGTCAGCGTGAGGGCGAGCCCGATGCCGTACGCGACGACGAGCAGCAGCCCGAACCAGGCCTGTCCGAGCGCCGCGGCGCCCACGAGCACGACGACGGCGGAGGGGCTCGGCACGAGACCGCCGGCGAAGCCGAGCAGCAGCGTGCCGCGGAGGGTGGGGGCGGTGGAGTGGGTGTGGGTGAAGCCGCCGTGCGTGTGCTCGACGGTGTGGGGATGGCTGTGACCGTGGTCGTGGCGGTGGTCGTGACCGTGTACGTGGTCGTGTGGGTGCGCGTGGTCGTGACGGTGTGCGTGGGCGGGGGTGTCCGCGGTCGCCGAGGCGGGTTCGGTGCGGGCGGCCACCGACACCAGGGCGCGTTCCTCGGGCCGGCGGGCCTCGTGCGGGTGCGTGTGGCCGCCGGGGCCGTGCGGATGCGGATGGCCCTGCGCGTGGCCATGAGAGTGGGCGGGACCGCGGTTGCGCCAGGCACGGCGTACGAGGGTGGCGCCCGCGGAGGCCACCATGACGCCGCTCGCGATGCCCAGCCAGGCGATCACCGAGGGCGTCGCACCCGAGCCGGCCGTGACCAGGAGGCCGAGCGCGACCACGCCGAGGGTGTGGGTGACCGTCACCGAGGCGGCCAGGGGCAGCACGTCCTTGAGGCGGGCACGGCCGCCGCGGGCGGCCGCCGTCGCCGCCATCAGGGTCTTGCCGTGGCCCGGGGCCAGCGCGTGCATCGCGCCCAGGACGATCGCGATCAGCAGGGCCAGCGCGGCGAAGCCGAAGGTGAGGTCGTGCCGGGCCACCAGGGAGTCCAGGGCACGGGTCCAGCGGTCGGCGCCGCGCGGCAGGACCGAGGCCGCGGGGGCGTCCTGCCGCTCCTCGGCCAGGGCCGGCCCGCCGGTACGCACACGCAGGGAGGCGGACGAGGTGTCGGCGGGGGAGGAGAGCAACTCCTTGGGATAGCTGGTGAGTTCGTGGGACACCGACGTCCTCGGTACGTCCGTGGCGGTGAGCGTCATGCGGTCGCCCCGCGCGGTGATCTCGCGCCAGCCGGGACCGGAGGACGCGCCCGCACTGTGGAAGCCGAGACGCACGGTGTCGTGCTCGGGGAGCGGCGCGGTCAGCCCGCACTCCACCCGGAGGGTGTTCAGTCCCGCCTGTCCCGGCCGCAGACGCGCCTTGCTGCTGCCGACGGTCAGGGCGGTGGGCCGTCCGTCGACGGTGACCTTGCTGCCGTCCGCCGCCTTCGCGCACCGCTCCCGCGCCCACTCGGTCATGCCGAGCCGCTCGATGTCGGGTTTGGCCTGCGTGGCCGGGATCTCGGCGAGGTCCTCGACGTGGGCGACGCGGAGCGTGCCGGGGGCGGCGACCAGGCCGTCGTAGCGGTTGACGGTGAAGTTGCCGAGGGGGTGCGCGCTCGCGCCGGTGGAAGGAAGCAGCGCGAGCGCGCAGGCCGCCGTGAGGACGGCCCCGGTGGAGGCGAGCAGCCGACGAGGGTTCACTGCGCGGCCTCCAGGTCCTTGACCGCCTTACGGGCCTCATCGGCACCCAGCGGCGAGAAGCCGGGGTTGAGCCGGAGCGCCGCCGTCAGGGAGGAACGGGCCTCCTTCGCATGGCCGGTGGCGCGTTCGATCATGCCGCGGTGGTAGAGGAACGCGGCGTTGCGGTAGCCCGTGGCCGTCGCCTGCCGGGCGTACGGGAGCGCATCCGCGTCCTTGCCGTTGACGTGCAGGGCCCAGGCGAGGGCGTCCGCCGTGTGCACGGTGTGCCGGCGGGCCCACTCGGCGCGGGCGGCGCGCAGCGCGGAGGCCTTGCTGCCGTGGTCGGCGGCGGCGAGCGCGGTGTCGAGGTCGGCGTTGACGCCGTAGGCGCGGGCCAGCGCGATCCAGGCGTCGACCAGCGCGTACTGGTCGTGGGCCTTCGCCTCGTCGCCCTGGGCGCCGCGGTCCTGGTACATCTCGCCGAGCTCGACCAGCGGCTGCGGCAGCGGGTAGCGGGCGACGACCTGCTCCATGCCCTTGATGGCGGCGGCGTGGTCGCCGCTCGCGTACTGGGCGCGGGCGCGGCCCTCCAGGGCGGGGAGGTAGTTCTCGTCGGCGGCGAGCGCGCGGGCGTAGTAGGTGAGGGCGCTCTTGTAGTCGCCCTGGTTCCAGGCGAGCAGGCCGAGCTGGGCGGCGACGTAGGAGATGTCGCCGCGGGCGGTGGAGGTGGCGAGCGCCTGCTGCAGGACCTGTCGTGCCGTCCTCACGTCCCCGCGCAGCTCGTGCACGTAGGCGTACCGGGTGAAGACCGGAACGCCCGGGCGCCGGGAGTCGGCGGTGTCGGCGGCCTTCGACGCCTCGGCGTAGCGGCCGAGTTCGACGAGGGCGTCGATGCGGGAGGACAGGGCGCGTTCGCTGTAGGGGTTCTCCTCGAGCACGCTGTCCGCGTACGTCAGGGCGTGCGCGAAGTCGTGCCGGGCCGCGGCGAGGGCGGCCTGACCGGTGACGGCCTGCTCGTTGCCGGGCTTCAGGGCGAGCGAGTGCTGCAGGGCCTTCTCGGCCTGCGGGTAGCGCGACGGGTCGCCCTTGGTCCGGGCCTGCTCGACGTACGCCAGGCCGAGGGTGGCCCAGCTCCCGAAGTCCTTGGGCTGCGCCTTGAGCTGGGCCTGCAGCGAGGCGATGCTCGCGTCCAGGCTGCCGCCGGACAGCAGCGCCGCGGACGCGGCACTCGGGGCGGAGGCGACGGCCGCGCCCGCGCGGTCCCGCAGCGCCCCGACCGCGATGGACCCGAAGGTCAGCGCCACGGCCAGCAGCACGACGGTCCCCCCGAGTTGCACGGCCCTCAGCCGCCGCCCGGCCTCCGCCACCCGCCGCACGGCGGCGACCCGGGGATCGGCGGCCGCGCTCTCGTCGGGGACGCCACCGCTGCCGGACTCCTCGGGGTGCAGCTCGACCTCGGGTTCCGGTGGGAGGAGCGGCGGGGTGCCGGTCTCCTTCTCCGGGTCGGTGCCGTTCGTGCGCGAGGCCATGCCCTCTCCTCAATCGAGGTGCTGTGTACGGAAGTTGTGCGGCGCGGTCCGGCCGTGGGGGATGGGTACGAACGGACCGCGCCAGTCGGTGGGGCCGGGCCGGAGCCCGGCCGAAGGGGCGCGGGGAACTGCGTGACCAGCCACGACGCCGCTGCGGGCGGGCGACGGCCGGCAGTTCCCCTGCGAGCGTCAGTACGCCCGCCCCCGCATCCGGCGCCACCACATCAGGCCGGCGGCGATCAGGGCGATGCCGGCCGCGCCGGCGCCCGCGGAGGCGGCGATCAGACCGGTGTTGCTCAGGCCGCCGGTGGAGGAACCCGTCGGCTGCAGGGCGTCGCCCAGCTGGTTGCGGACGTCGTTGCCGCTGGTGACACCCTTGGCGGTGGCACCGCGCGAGCCGGCCGTCGGGTTGGCCAGGTACGGGAAGGAGTGGCCGAAGCCCTTGTCGTTCTTGTCGACCGCGTCGCCCAAGTCGTTCTTGGAACCGACCAGTTCGCCCTCGACGACCTGCAGCGCCTCGTCGACCACGTCGTCGGTGAGGCGACGGCCGTTCGGGAAGCCGGCGTTGTCACCGTCGAGCACACCCAGCCGCTTCGGGCCGGCCGTGGGCTTGATCGAGGTGTTCAGGCGCAGCTCCTCCGCCGGGCGCACCTTCGGCGGCTGGTTGAGGCCCTTCACGCCCTTGAGGAACACGTCGACCAGGTCGTTGCGCGGCTCGGCCGGCGCCTTGATCTTGTAGATCGACTCGATGAGCTTGGGCAGCTCGGGGTTGGTCACGTTCTTGAGGAACTGGCCGTCGTTCCAGGGCGAGGACGCGTTGAACTTGTCCTTGTCCTTCAGTGGGTTGACCACCTCGTTGACCAGCGGGTTACCGAGGCGCGAGACCTGCTCGTAGTAGCCCTGGGCGTTCTTGCGCTCGGTCGTCGACCAGACGCCGACGATCGGCTGGTCCTTGGACTCCGTGATCATGTCGGTCGGGACCTGCAGGGCGATGGAGTTGACGTTGTAGCCCTTGAGCGTGTCCCGCCCGACCTCCGACAGGTTGCCGCCGTAGAGCAGGTCGAAGACGCGCAGGTCCAGGAAGAACGGGTCGTCGGCCTGGCCCGCGAACGTCTGGGCGCCGCTGGCGAGCTTGTGGACCGCCTGCTTGCGCAGGGTGTTGTAGTCCGGCATCGACGCCTTGCCGACGTTCGACGGTGCCACCGGAACGTCGTCGGCGAGCTTGGTCTTCGACGTCACCTTCTGGTTGTGCAGCTTGATGAGGTCGATGTCGTACGTCTGCGTCACGTTCAGGTCGGGGTCGTCCAGACTGGTGACCGCGCCCGTGTTGAAGAGGAACGTCTTCTTGTTCTTGGTGTGCGTCTTGAAGGTGTAGCGCAGCAGCAACTCGCCCTGCGCGTCACCGTTGTTGTCGATGTGGATGTCGTACTGGGCGTCGTCGGCGAACGTGTAGAAGTTCGGCCCGCCCGCCGGATCCTCGAACGGGATCCAGTTGGCGATGATCGTCGTCGTGTCCGGCTTGTCCGGGCTGACGAACGCGTACACGTCGGTGTTGTCGTACTGGGGCTGCCCCGAGATCAGCGGAGCCTCCCGGTGGCTGGAGGCGGAGGCCGCCCCCGGTTCCAGCGTGGCCACGCCGGCGGCCGCGAGCCCTCCGGCGGCCAGCGCGCCGGCTATCAGGGTCGCGATGCTCCTGCGTCCCGCACCGCTCCTGGAGATAGGTGTCATGCCGTCCGTCCTCAGTCCCAACTTGCCTGACGCACGCTGATTCGGAGCGGTCGGCAGGGTGGATTGGTCGAATCCCAAAGGTCTTTACGGAGCGCCGGGAATCTTGTTTCATCGCGCGGCGACTGGCGTTTTCGGCCCGCCCGTCCGTAACCCCATCCGGAGGTGCGTTCGTTGCGAATGCCTGGTGTGACGGGACGGGGCCCTTGCGGCCGGGGAGAGGGGAACCGAGTGGAGGCGGACGAGCTTCTGCTGCTGGTGGCGGGCGGCGACCAGAAAGCATTCGAGGAGCTGTACGGACTGGTGTCCGGGCCGGTGTTCGGACTGGTGCGCCGGGTCGTGCGCGACCCCGCGCAGTCGGAGGAGGTGGCCCAGGAGGTGCTGCTCGAACTGTGGCGGTCCGCCGCCCGGTTCGACCCCGCACGCGGCAGCGCAGTGTCCTGGATCCTCACCCTCGCGCACCGCCGGGCCGTCGACCGGGTGCGCAGCGCCCGCGCGGCCGGCGAGCGCGAGCAGCGCGAGGCACGCCGGGCCCACCACCCGGCCTTCGACCAGGTCACCGAGGAGGTGGAGGCGGGTCTCGAACGCGAGTGGGTGCGCCGCTGCCTGGACCGGCTCACCGATCTCCAGCGCCAGTCCGTCACCCTCGCCTACTACGACGGCTACACGTACCGTGAAGTGGCGGAGCGGCTGTCACTGCCGCTGGGCACGGTCAAGACCCGCATGCGCGACGGACTCACCCAGCTGCGCAAGTGCCTGGGAGGTGTCGCATGAGTCTCCTCAAGAAACTGCTGGGCAGCGAGGATCCGCACTCCCTGGCGGCCCCCTACGCGCTCGACGCCCTGGCGCCAGCCGAGCGGGTCCGCTTCGAGAAGCACCTCGCCTCGTGCGAGATCTGCGACGCCGAGGTGCGGGCCCTGTCCGAGGACGCCGTCCGGCTCGCCTGGTCGACGGTCGCCCCGGCGCCGGCCGCGATGCGCGACCGGGTGCTGGCCGCCGTCCGCGCGACGCCGCAGGAGCCGGCGCGTGAGCACACGCCCCAGCTGCCGCCCCACGTCTGGGGCACGCAGCCGCCGCCGGCGCGCTCCCGTGCGCCCCGTGAGCGCCGCCCGCTCTTCGTCCCCTTCGCCACGGCGACCGCCGCCGCGGCCCTCGTGGTCGCCTCGCTCTTCGCCGTGCAGGCGAACAGGACGCAGGACCGGCTGGACGCCGCGAGGGCCCAGTCACGTGAGATCGCCCACGTTCTCGCAGCTCCCGACGCCCACGCGACCGCGGGACAGGACAAGCAGGGCCGCGCCCTCTCGGTGGTCGCCTCCGCCTCCGAGGGACAGGCGGTCGTCACCCTCAGCGGATACGGCAGCCCGCCCGGCGGACGCGTGCACCAGCTCTGGCTCATGCGCCCCGGTGCGCAGCCGCGCTCTCTGGGGCTGTTCGACGGCGGCGACACGCCCTTGGTCGCGACCGGACTCGACAAGGCGGCCACATCACTCGCTGTGACCGTGGAGCCCGGTGGCGGCTCGCCGCAGCCGACCAGCCAGCCGGTTGTCCAACTCGCCCTGAAATCGGTTGGATTCGGAGAGTGACGAACGTGGAGTCGTCAACCTCCTTACGGGGAAGGTGAATCCTGTGACCGCGATACACGAGTGCCTCGGGAGAGCGATAGGGTTACTCTGCCCGGGCCGGGTGGACTCGTACGGGTGGGGAGTGACATGGAACAGATAACAGTGCGCAGCAGGGCGAGGGTCCCTGCGATCACGTGCGGGAGCAGCGCGACCAGCTCGCGCCTCGACCGGCATCTCTCGGTGCTGTCGGGTCCCGCCGTGCCGCAGCAGAAGGTTGCCGAGGCGACCTCGCTGATGCGTGAGCTCACCGCGCGCGACACCCCGCAGGAGCGCAGTGCCAGGGGGAAGCGGATCAGCCGTGTCCTGCTCTTCGCACCGCTGCGCCGACTGCGCCGTTCGCTGTTCGGCGGGCGCTGAGCCACACCGGCGCTCCTCGCGGGCCCGTCCCCGGGTGACCGCACCGTCCCGGCGCATCGCTGCGCACTCGTCTCCGTCATCCCCGGCACTGCAGCGATGCCCAGGTGCGACACCGGGCGCGGGCCCCTCCGCGGTCCGTGCCATGCCGTCCCCATCCGGCCCCGACGGCTCTCAACTCCCCCATGGGGGTGGACCGTTCACCGCTCGCCGCACGCGTACCTCCGCACCGCGAGCGGCTCCCGCCCGGCCGGATCAGGCTCCCGCCCGGCTAGATCAGCGCGAACTGCCCCTCCGGCCCCTCCTCGTGGTGATCGAGGACCGAGGCGGGCCTGCGGGCCGCCTCCGCCGGCGGCAGCACCCCAACCTTGTGCAGCTCGGACGCCGTGACGGGTGATGTCACCGTCAACTCCTCCTGCTGCGGCCGCAGTTCGGCGAGCAGGGCCAGAACCGTGATCAGCTCCAGCAGCTCGGAGGTCCAGTTCTGCGGCCAGGTGGCCGGACGGATCGCGGCCAGCGTGCCCGGCTCCGGCTCCGCGGTCCGCGCGGTGAACCACTGCTCCAGGACCCGGACCCCGGCCGTCTCGAAGTCCCAGGCCTCGGGCGGCACCGGCGAGATGCGGCCCTCGTCGAGCAGCAGGGTCTCCTCGTCACGGTCGTAGTCGATGACGAGCGGGCGGGACGGCAGCGGGGCGCGGACGTACGGTCGGCGGCCGCCGGGCAGTTTGGGGCGGTCGCCGTCGCGGCGCATCAGCCACAGGACGCGGCGGCCCAACTCCACTCCGCGCGAGAAGAGTTCGGCGTCCTCGGTGAGCGGGACAGTCAGGTCCGGACGGGCCACCGCAATGATCCAGGCGAGGAGGTCCGGCGGGGTCGGGGAGTGGCCGAGGCGGGTGCCCAGGTGGTCGAGCAGACCCGGCGCCAGGTTGGGTTCCGTGCCGCCGGGGCGGCGGAAGAGCGGGCGGATACGGCCGGGGCGCAGGAGCGGGACGTGGGACGTGGCCAGCAACTGCGGGCCGCCCGTCCCGGAGGGCCTCTCCACGACGAAGATCTGGTGCTCGTCCGCCACCCGCCACAGCTCGGGGCGGGCGCTGTCGATCAGGCGATGATCGGGCAGCAACCACTGCTCGTCGAAGGGCGCGGGCAGGACCCGCACCGGCTCCGGGGCGGGGCCCGTGGCGCGGATCAGCTTCTGCGTGCCGCTCGGCCGGCCCGGCAGCTGGCCGACCGCCGAGTGCAGGGTGCGCGAGCGGGTCGGCTCGAACAGGGTCTCCCGGTCCGGGCCCTCGGCCTTCAGCAGGGCGTCCCAGCGGGCTCTGAGGGATGCCGCATCGGGGCCCGTCGGCCACCTCCGGCCGAGCCGCGGCGGTGCGACGGACCACGGCATGAGGTCCGCCAGCGGCGGAGCGTCGTCGTGCGTCACGCTGGGCATCGTACGGCCTGTCGCCTGCGGCGGGTCGGGGACAGCGGGTTCAGGTGGCGTCCAGGGTCACCGTGAAGGAGAAGCGGTCGCCGCGGTAGTGGATCACCGCGACGTCCAGCACCCGCCCTGCGGCGTCGTACGTCACGCCCGTGTAGTGCAGGATCGGGCTGAGCAGCGGGACTTGGAGCAGCCGTGCCGTCTCCGGATCGGCCAGCCGGGCCTCGACGGTGTCCGTGATCCGGCTGATGTCCGCCCGCACGACGTCGCGCAGCACCTTGGTCATCGGCCAGCGCAGCAGGTCGGCCGGGTCGATCCGGGCGGCCACGTCCGGCCGCACGTAGTTGTGCGCGTGGTTGGTCGGCTCACCCGTCTTCTCGTCGCTGCGCAGGCGGTGGTAGGTGGCCACCTCCTCGATCTCCGGGAAGAACTCGGCGAGTTCGGGCGGCGCGGGCGCGTGGCCGTGGCCCAGCAGTTCGGTCGTCATGCCGGACTGCTGGGCGACGATCGCGTCCACCGAGCCGAGCAGCCGCACCGGGGCGCCCCTGCGGGCGTCGGGCTCGATGAAGGTGCCCCGGCGCCGGTGCCGGGTGATCAGGCCCTCGTCCTCCAGCTCCTTCAGCGCCTGCCGCATGGTCAGCACGCTCACCCCGTAGTGCTCCGCCAACTGCTCCTCGGTGGGCAGGCGGAGGGGGTCCTGCGGCGAGCGGCCGAGTATCGAGGCGCGCAGGGACTGCGACACCTGGTACCAGAGCGGCAGCTTGCGGTTCAGGACGATCGAGTCCGGGGCGAAGGAGGTCACGGGCCATCCGTACCGGTCGGGGATCTTCAGTGCAAGGGCCGGAAATGCCTTTCGAGGCCCCGCCACACGTCGTCGTAGTGCTGCTGGAGGTGGTCGGCGTCCGCCGCGTGCGCGGTGAGCGTGACCGGCCAGCGGGTCTCGAACATGAACGCCAGCCCGTCGTCCACCCTCTGCGGCTTCAGCTCGGCCGCGCTCGCCCGGTCGAACGTCTCCCGGTCCGGGCCGTGCGCCGACATCATGTTGTGCAGCGAGCCCCCGCCCGGCACGAAGCCCTCCGCCTTCGCGTCGTATGCGCCCTCGATCAGGCCCATGTACTCGCTCATCACGTTCCGGTGGAAGTACGGCGGCCGGAAGGTGTCCTCGCCCACCAGCCAGCGCGGCGCGAAGACCACGAAGTCGACGCCGGCCAGCCCCGGGGTGTCCGACGGGGACGTCAGCACCGTGAAGATCGAGGGGTCCGGGTGGTCGTAGGAGATGGTGCCGATGACGTTGAAACGGCGCAGGTCGTAGACGTACGGCACATGGTTGCCGTGCCAGGCGACCACGTCGAGCGGCGAGTGCTCGTACGTGGCCTTCCAGAGGTTGCCGCAGAATTTGTTGATCACCTCCACCGGGCCCTCGACGTCCTCGTACGCGGCGACCGGGGCCTTGAAGTCCCGGGCGTTGGCCAGTCCGTTGGCGCCGATCGGGCCGAGGTCGGGGAGCTGGAAGGGGGCGCCGTAGTTCTCGCAGACATAGCCGCGGGCGGTCGGGCTCCGGCCGCCGTCGGACGCGGTGTCCAGAAGCTCCACACGGAAGCGCACCCCACGCGGGACGAGCGCCACATGTCCCGGCTCCACGTGCAGCAGCCCGAACTCCGTGTGCAGCAGCAGCCCGCCCCGCTCCGGGACGATCAGCAGCTCGCCGTCCGCGTCGCTGAAGACACGGTCCATCGAGGAGTTGGCGTGGTACAGGTGCACGGCCATGCCGGTGCGCTGGGTCCCGTCGCCGTTGCCGCCCACGGTCCACAGGCCGGCCAGGAAGTCGGTGCCGTCGGCGGGGTCGGGGAGGGGGTTCCAGCGCAGCCGGTTGGGATCGGGGACGGACTCCGTGAAGGGGGCCGTGCGGATCCAGCCGTTGTGGGTGTGGGTGAACGCGGGGTGCGCCGCCGACGGGCGGATGCGGTACAGCCAGGAGCGGCGGTTGTGCGCCCGCGGCTCGGTGAACGCCGACCCGCTGAGCTGTTCCGCGTAGAGCCCGAGCGGTGCGCGCTGGGGTGAGTTGCGGCCCTCGGGCAGGGCACCGGGCACGGCCTCGGAACTGTGCTCGTTGCCGAAGCCGGAGAGGTAGGTCAGCCCCTCGGCCGTCTTGCGCGCTTCCCCGCTCATCGTCGCTCCCTTGCGGACTGCTGCGGTCTGATCTGATTCCTATGTATCACCGTAGGATTGAGGTTCGGCCGGCGCAAGAGGGCCTGGAGCCTCCTCACCAGGTCTCCTTCCGGGCCTCCTCGTCAGGGAGGAGCGAGAACCCGACTCCAGGGGGATCCGGCTGTCGGACCGGTGTTCTAGTCTCCGGGCATGTCGTGGACGCGGGGTCTGTTCGCCGCGCTCGCGGTCTGTGTCCTGCTGCTGACCGGATCCGCGGGCTGCGGTTCCAGTGCTGCGCACGAGGGGAGGAACGGGGAGTCGACCTCGCCGGTGGGCAAGGTCCTGGGGAACACGGACAAGGAGGGGCGGCACTACCGTGAAGTGCAGAAGAAGGGCGCGCCCGAGGTCGGCATCCAGGTGCAGCCGGACACCGGCGACACCTGGGACGTGCGCCTGACCGTCCGCAACTTCCGCTTCTCGCCCGGCGGTACGAAGGCACGGGCGACGGCCGGCCGCGGTGTCGCGTACGTCTTCGTCGACGACCGGCTCGTCAGCCGGCTCCGCGGTCTGAACTGCCGTCTTGCGGCCCGGCTCGTCCCGCGTGGCACCCACCACGTCACCGCGCGCCTCTACGCCGACGACGGCACCGTATGGGCCGTGAAGGGCCGTCCGATCGAGAGCACGGCCGACATCACGGCGTCGGAGGCGGCGGGCAGGCCGGGGGGTCCCTCGGACCCGACCGCGCTGAGTGCGACCGGCGGTTATGCGCGGACCGGGGGGCGAGGTTCTCCGGAGCGCGCCGGAAGGGCATCATGAAGTCCGTGCCCCACGCGACATCGCTACGCCGTGCGCCCGTGCAGCGGCGCAGCGCCGAACGACTCACCCGGATCCTCGACGCCTGCGCCGCACTCCTCGACGAGGTCGGCTACGACGCCCTGAGCACCCGGGCCGTCGCCCTGCGCGCGGAAGTCCCCATCGGCTCGGTCTACCGCTTCTTCGGCAACAAACGGCAGATGGTCGACGCTCTCGCCCAGCGCAATCTCGAGCGGTTCAGCGAGCAGGTCACCGAGCGGCTGAAGGGGGCCGGCGACGGGGGCTGGCGCTCGGCGATGGACGCCGTGCTCGACGAGTACCTGGCGATGAAGCGCACCGCACCGGGCTTCTCCCTCGTCGACTTCGGCAACCAGATCCCGGTCGGCGCCCGCAACGCCGAACCGAATCACCGCGTCGCCGACCGTCTCACCGACCTGCTCTCCGGCTACCTCGACCGGGAGCCCGACGAGGATCTGCGCCGTACGTTCCTCATCGCGGTGGAGACCGCCGACACCCTCGTCCACCTGGCCTTCCGGATGGCGCCCGACGGCGACGCGAAAATAATCGAGGAGGCGCGGGGGCTGCTCCAGGCGTATCTGGCGCGGGTGCTGGACTGAGGTCCCGCCCCCTGTGCCGGGTCCGTGGCGCCCGCACGGGCCCCGGCGAGCGGCCCGCGAATTTTCGACGTCGTCCCCGAGAGGCCTCCCCAACATGCCAACCGGTCGGTATGCTCGGCCGTGCCCTGGCGCCGTCACCGCCCACCGGGAGGACCCGTGTCCCGCACCGCTCTGCGTATCTGCCCCCTGTGCGAGGCCACCTGCGGGCTGACCCTCACCATCGACGGGACCCGTGTCACCGGCGCCCGCGGTGATCGCGAGGACGTCTTCTCCAAGGGATTCATCTGCCCCAAGGGCGCCTCCTTCGGCGCTGTCGACGGCGACCCCGACCGGCTGCGCGCCCCCCTCGTGCGCAAGGACGGCGAGCTGCGCGAGGCCACCTGGGAGGAGGCCTTCGACGCGGTGGCGGCCGGCCTCCGCCCCGTCGTCGACCGGTACGGCCCGAACGCGGTGGGCGTCGTCCTCGGCAACCCGAACGTGCACACCATGGCCGGCGCCCTCTACCCGCCGGTCCTCCTCGCCGGCCTCGGCACCCGCAGCGTCTTCACCGCCTCCACGGTCGACCAGATGCCCAAGCACGTCTCCAGCGGACTGCTGTACGGCGACGCCAACGCCATCCCCGTGCCGGACCTGGACCACACCGGCCACCTGCTCCTCATCGGCGCCAACCCGCTGGAATCCAACGGGAGTCTGTGCACCGCCCCCGACTTCCCCGGCAAGCTGAAGGCCCTCAAGGCGCGCGGCGGCACGCTCACCGTCATCGACCCGCGCCGCACCCGCACCGCCAAGCTCGCCGACCGGCACATCGCGATCCGCCCCGGCAACGACGCGCTCCTGCTCGCGGCGATGGCCTACGTCCTGTTCGAGGAGGACCTCGTCGACCTCGGCGAGCTGACCCCGCACCTCGAGGGCCTCGACGAACTGCGCGCAGCAGTAAGGGAGTTCACGCCCGAGGCCGTCGCCGCCGCCTGTGACGTGGACGCCGGGGTGACCCGTACGCTCGCCCGTGAACTCGCCGCCGCCCCCACCGCCGCCGTCTACGGCCGCATCGGCAGCTGCACCGTCCCGTACGGCACCCTCGGCAGCTGGCTCGTGGACGTCCTCAACATCCTCACCGGCAACCTCGACCGGCCCGGCGGCGCCCTCTTCCCGCAGGCGGCCACCGACCGGACGCCGCGCCCGGCCGGCCCGAGCCACGGCTTCGGGCTCGGCCGCTGGCACTCCAGGGTCAGCAAGTACCCCGAGGCGAAGGGGGAGTTGCCGCTCTCCGCGCTCGCCGAGGAGATCGACACCGCGACCGATGAGGGTGAGCCGATCCGGGCGCTCGTCTCCGTCGCCGCCAACCCCGTGCTGTCCGCGCCCGACGGCGACCGGCTCGACAAGGCCCTGGACTCCCTGGACTTCATGGTCAGCGTCGACCCGTACCTCAACGAGACCTCGCGCCACGCCCACGTCGTGCTGCCGCCGCCCCCGCCCTCGCAGAGCCCGCACCACGACTTCGCCTTCAACACCCTCGCGGTGCGCAACCAGGTCCGCTACACGCGCCCCGCCGTTCCCCTGGAGCCCGGCCGCATGGCCGAGACCGAGATCCTCGCCCGGCTGATCCTGGCGGCGACCGGCATGCACGGCGCCCACCCGTCCGCCGTCGACGACATGGTCATAGGCCAGACCCTCGGCAAGGCCGTCAAGGAGCCCCACTCGCCCGTGCACGGCCGCGACCCGCAGGAACTCACGGGCCAACTCACCGGTGTGAGCGGCCCCGAGCGCCGGCTCGACATGATGCTGCGCCTAGGCCCCTACGGCGACGGCTTCGGCGTACGGCCCGACGGGCTGTCGCTGGAGCGGCTGCTCGCGCACCCGCACGGCATCGACCTCGGCCCGCTCGGCTCCCGCCTCCCGCAGCCGCTGAAGACCAGGAGCGGCAAGGTCGAGCTGCTGCCGCGGCCGATCGCGGACGACCTGCCGCGGCTGCGCGAAGCGCTGGACCGGCTCCCGGACGAGCTCGTCCTCGTCGGCCGCCGCCATCTGCGCTCCAACAACAGCTGGATGCACAACGTCCCCGCCCTCACCGGCGGCAGCAACCGCTGCACCCTGCACATCCACCCCGAGGACGCCGAGCGCCTCGGCGTGCGGGACGGGGCCGCCGTCCGCGTCAAGGGTGCCGGGGGAGAGGTGACCGCCCCGGCCGAGGTCACGGACGGGGTGCGCCCCGGCGTGGTGAGCCTGCCGCACGGCTGGGGACACGACCGGCCCGGCACCCGGATGAGGCACGCCGCGACCGACCCGGGCGTCAACGTCAACCAGCTCCTCGACGGCAGCCTGCTCGACCCGCTCTCGGGCAACGCGGTCCTCAACGGAGTGCCGGTGGAGGTCACGGCCGTGGCCGAATCGATCATGTCGCTGACCTGAGCAAAGCCCTGACCTGGAGTTTTGCGCTTATTGCTCGCACGTCAACGTCTTGTTAACGCCGTTTGGACGGACCTAACGTCGTCGCACCGCCTGCCCGGTGGGATGTTCAAGGGCGAACGTTAGGTATCCACTCATGCTGACCCTCCTCGGCTTTGCCATGATCGCGACCTTCCTGGTCCTGATCATGCTGAAGAAGATGTCGCCGATCGCGGCGCTCGTGCTGATCCCGGCGCTGTTCTGCGTCTTCGTCGGAAAGGGCGCGAAGCTCGGCGACTACGTCATCGACGGCGTCACCAGCCTCGCCCCCACCGCGGCGATGCTCATGTTCGCGATCGTCTACTTCGGCGTGATGATCGACGTCGGCCTCTTCGACCCGATCGTCCGGGGAATCCTGAAGTTCTGCAGGGCCGACCCGCTGCGCATCGTCGTCGGCACGGCCCTGCTCGCGGCGATCGTCTCGCTCGACGGCGACGGCTCGACCACCTTCATGATCACCGTCTCGGCCATGTACCCGCTGTACAAGCGCCTGAAGATGAGCCTGGTCGTGATGACCGGTGTCGCCGCCATGGCCAACGGCGTGATGAACACCCTGCCGTGGGGCGGTCCGACGGCCCGTGCCGCCACCGCGCTCAAGCTCGACGCCGGCGACATCTTCGTGCCGATGATCCCGGCGCTCGCCACGGGCCTGCTCTTCGTCCTCGCGCTCTCGTACGTCCTCGGCCGCCGCGAGCGCAAGCGGCTCGGCGTGCTGACGCTGGACGAGGTCCTGGTCGAGGAGAAGGAGACCGAGACGGTGCTGGTGGGCTCCGGCAGCGGCGCCGGCCGCGGCAAGTCCCCGGCGCGCAGCGGCGGTTCGGGCTCGGGCACCGACGCGGACCTCGCCGGCGAGGACCGCGACGACGAGGACGGGAGCGGGGGCTTCCAGGGCCTGGACCCGCAGCGGCCCACCCTGCGCCCCAAGCTGTACTGGTTCAACGCGCTGCTCACGGTGGCCCTGCTCACCGCCATGATCATGGAGTTGCTGCCGATCCCGGTGCTGTTCCTGCTCGCCGCCGCGACCGCGCTGACCGTCAACTTCCCGCACATGCCCGACCAGAAGGCCCGTATCGCGGCGCACGCGGAGAACGTCCTCAACGTCTCCGGCATGGTCTTCGCCGCCGCCGTCTTCACCGGCGTCCTCCAGGGCACCGGCATGGTCGACCACATGGCCAGGTGGCTCGTCGACAACATCCCCGACGGCATGGGCCCGCACATGGCCTTCGTCACCGGCATCCTGAGCATCCCGCTGACGTACTTCATGTCCAACGACGGCTTCTACTTCGGCATCCTCCCCGTCCTCGCCGAGGCCGGACAGGCCCACGGCGTCTCCTCGCTGGAGATCGCCCGCGCCTCGCTCATCGCCCAGCCGCTGCACATGTCGAGCCCGCTGGTCCCGGCCGTGTACGTCCTGGTGGGCATGGCCAAGGTCGAGTTCGGCGACCACACCAGGTTCGTCGTGAAGTGGGCCGTGCTCACATCACTGGTGATCCTCGGGGCAGGAATTTTGTTCGGCATCATCTGATCCACCGCACGCATCTTCTGGAGGACTTGACCATGAGGCCCGGTGGGAACCGCGGCTGGCTGCTCCGCCTCGTCATCGCCTTCGGCTTCGCGCAGGGGGCGGTGTCGATGGCCCGGCCCGCCGTCTCCTACCGGGCCCTCGCGCTGGGCGCCGACGAGCGCGCGGTCGGTGTCGTCGCAGGCGTCTACGCCCTGCTACCACTCTTCGCCGCGGTACCGCTGGGCCGCCGCACCGACCACGGCCGCTGCGCACCCCTGCTGCCGGTCGGCGTGGTGCTCATCGCCGGTGGCTGCGCGCTGAGCGGGGTGGCCGGCTCGCTGTGGACGATGGCGGTCTGGAGCGGGGTGATGGGCCTCGGCCACCTCTGCTTCGTGATCGGCTCCCAGTCGCTCGTCGCGCGCCAGTCCGCCCCGCACGAACAGGACCGCAACTTCGGGCACTTCACCATCGGCGCCTCGCTCGGCCAACTGGTCGGCCCCATCGCCGCCGGCGTGCTGATCGGCGGCCCGGACATGTCGGGCACCAGCGCGCAGGCCCTGCTGGTGGCGGGCGCGGGAGCCGCGGTCGCGTTCACGTCGCTGTGGCGCATCGAGGACCGTACGGCGATCGAGTCGCCGGCCGGTGCACGCGCCCGGGTCCCGGTCGGCGGCATCCTGCGCGCCCGGGGGGTGCCCGCGGGCATGCTCGTCAGCCTCTCGGTGCTGTCGGCCACCGACATCCTCACCGCCTATCTGCCGGTGGTCGGCGAGCACCGGGGCATCGCGCCCTCGGTGATCGGTGTCCTGCTCAGCGTGCGCGCGGGCGCCACCATCGCCTGCCGGCTGGTGCTCACACCGCTGCTGCGGCTGCTGGGCAGGCCCGCGCTGCTCACCGTGACCTGTCTGCTGGCGGCCCTGCTGTGCGCGGGGATCGCGCTGCCGATGCCGGTGTGGGCGCTCGGCGTGCTGCTGGCCGCCCTCGGGTTCTGCCTCGGCGTCGGTCAGCCGCTGTCCATGACGACGGTCGTGCAGGCCGCTCCCGACGACGCGCGCTCCACGGCCCTCGCGCTGCGCCTGACCGGCAACCGCCTCGGCCAGGTCGCCGCGCCCGCCGCGGCGGGCCTGGTCGCCGGGGTCGCGGGAGTGGCGGCGCCGTTCGTCATGCTCGGAGCCCTGCTGATGCTGTCGGCGGACAGTGCGCTGCGCGCGCCGGCCGCCCCGGGCGGCGGTCAGGTGGCCCGGGGCACCGCCGGGAAGCGCCCGCAGGGGGCGCCGTTGCGCCGGTCGAGCGACATGTGACGGCGCGTCGGGCGGTGGTCACCCTGGTCCCGGGGTGGATGTGAAAGAGAGTCAGGTGAAAGAGCGATTTGTATGAAAATCGTCTGACTCGGAGGAACATCCATGCCCACCTTGATGCCCCCGTCCGTCGGCGCCCGTCTCGGAGCCGCGGCTGCCCTCACCGTACTCACCGCGGCCGGGGCCTCCTGGCTCGGGACGACGGCCGCCGTGGCGGCCCCCGGTGACGGTGCCGACATCAGGATCCACAATGAGCGGGTGCCCTACGGCGTCTCCAAGGACGATCCCGAGGTCTGCAAGTTCTACCTCGATGCCGCCAACTTCGGCACGGTGGCCAGCGTCGACTACACCATCACGGCGCAGCCCCCGCTGCCCACCGCGGCCACGGTGAGCGGCACGATCTCCCTGGCCGGCGGCGCCGGTCACACCGACACGCTAGGCCTGGCCGACGGCAGGTACACCTTGCAGTGGACCGTTCCGCCGACCCTGCCCGGTGCGGCGGCCACCCCTCCGAAGGAGAAGGTCTTCACGGTCGGCTGCCACAGCAGGAACGAACACGGGCAGCAGGGACCGAACCGCACGATCGAGGATCACGGCCCCGGGGCCGGGCACGAGGACGGCGGGCCGAGGGGCGGTGTCCACGCCGGCGGCGGCGGCCTCGTCGACACCGTGCAGTCGTACACCCCGCTGAGCGCGGCGGCGGGCGTCGGACTGGTCGCGGTCGGCGGTGCCGTGTACGTCCGCACGCTGATCCGCCGCCGTTCGCACGGTGCCTCCTAGGCGCAGACGCAGGCCCTGGCACCGGACCCGCGCCTACCGCCTCACCAGGACGGCCCTGATCGTGGCCGTCCTGGTGACGGTCGTCCGGTGCGGGGGGCACCACCACCCGGTCCCGTCCGTCCGGGCCGGGGGACCGGCCGCCGGCGCGCCCGCCGACCCGGTGCCCGGCGTCGCCGACCAGCGTCCCGGGGCCGCCGAGCCGAGCCCGTCGGCCAAGCCCACCCCGCCGCCCGACCCGCTGCCCCGGTCGCCGGCGACCGGCCTGCGCGTACCGTCCCTGGGCATCGACGCGCCGATCGTCGCCGTGAAGGTCGGCGCCGACCATCAGCTGGAGACACCGCCGCTCGACAAGCCCAAGCTCGTCGGCTGGTACCAGGACGGCGCCTCGCCGGGCGAGGCCGGCACCGCCATCGCGGTCGGGCACCGGGACACCAGGACCGGCGCCGCGGTCTTCGCCGCGCTCGCGCAGGTGCGCCCCGGCAGGACCGTCGAGGCCCGGCGCCTGGACGGCCGCACCGCGGTCTACACCGTGGACCGGGTGCGGGTCTTCGACAAGTCCCGCTTCCCCGACAAGGAGGTCTACGGCCCCAGCAAGCGCCCCGAGTTGCGGGTGCTCACCTGCGGCGGGCTGTTCAGCCGCAGGACCGGCTACACCAGCAACGTCGTCGTCTTCGCCCATCTGACCGCGACCCGCTGACGCGGCGGAGCGGCGCGCCCGGTTTCTCACTGGGCGGAACGGAGGGGCCGATTGTGTCGTGTGTCTTCCGTTGAGTCGGTACGGTCCGTTAACTTCCGTGACTCACAGCCCGTACGACCCGCACGGGCCGTTTTGCCGCCGAGCACCAGCACTCGCTCAGAACGCCTCCGGGGGCAGTGTCATGACACGCGCCATCTCCCTGCACGACGTGAGCAAGACGTACACGCGAGGTGTTCGCGTGGTGGACCGGCTGTCGCTGGACATCAGGCCGGGCGAGTTCCTCGTTCTGCTCGGGCCGTCGGGCTGCGGCAAGTCCACCGTGCTGCGGATGATCGCCGGGCTGGAGGAGATCACCGAGGGCAGACTCCTGCTGGACGGCGAGTACGGCAACGACCTGCTCCCGTCCGACCGGAACATGGCGATGGTGTTCCAGAACTTCGCCCTCTATCCGAACATGACGAGCCGCGGCAACATCGGCTTCCCGCTGCGCGTGGAGAACCCGGGGGAGGACCCGCGCCCGCGCGTGGACGCCACCGCCCGCATGCTGGGCATCGAGGAACTTCTCGACCGCTTCCCGAGTCAGCTCTCCGGCGGTGAGCGCCAGCGCGTCGCGATGGGCCGGGCCATCGCCCGCCATCCCTCCGCCTTCCTGATGGACGAGCCGCTGTCGAACCTGGACGCCAAGCTGCGCAACCACCTTCGGGCGGAGATCTCCAAGCTCACCCGGGAACTGGGCGTCACCACGGTCTACGTCACCCACGACCAGGCCGAGGCGATGTCGCTCGGCGACCGGGTCGCCGTGCTGCGCGGCGGGGTGCTCCAGCAGGTGGGCACACCGCGCGTGGTCTACGCCCTGCCCCGCAACGTCTTCGTCGCCGCCTTCATCGGCACACCGCGCATCAACCTGCTGCGCGGTGTGGTCCGGGCCCCGCTGGACGGTGCGATGACCATCAGCCTCGGCAAGCAGTATCTCCGGCTGCCCGAACCCCTCACCCTGGACCACCAGTTGCTGCGGGTGCAGCAGGGCCGGGAGGTGATCGTCGGGCTGCGCTCGGAGGCCGTCCGGATCGCCAAGCACGCCTCCGCCCGCACCGGCGAGGTGCCGCTCACCGGGCTGGTGGAGCACGTGGAGTTCCAGGGGCACGAGATCCTGGTGCACTTCAACACCGGTTCCCGGCCCGCCGTCGTACCCGATCTCGAGGCGCCGCGCCCCGCGGCACGGCCCTCCCGGCGGCGCCGCCGGGACGGCGGCACGTCCGTGCTGTCCCGCATCCGGGAGCGGGCGGAAGCCCTGCGCGCCGGGCCGGTGGTGGTCATGGACGACGCCGGGGACCCGGGTCCCGAGCCCGCGGCGACGGAGGTCCGCCTCCCGGGCGACCTCGTGGTCCGCACCACCCCCGACATCGAACTCCGCCACGGTATGCAGGTCCCGCTCCTGGTCGACCTGGCCCATCTGTTCGTCTTCGACCAGCATGGCGAACGGATCTGCCCGTCCCCGGCGCGGCTGCCCGATCTGGACGAGTAGCGGGCTCCCGGAGGCTCTCGGACAGGGGACGTCTGGCGCCGGAAAACTATCGTCGCTAGTTTATGGGGCGTCGGTAGGTTTGACGCGCACGACGCACCCCGCCCCCGGAGGAGCACCATGAAGGCACACGACGGCATGTACATCGGCGGCGCCTGGCGCCCCGCCGTCGGCACGGAGACGATCGAGGTCGTGAACCCGGTCGACGAGCAGGTGGTCGCCCGGGTACCCGCGGGCACCGCCGACGACGTCGACCAGGCCGTACGGGCCGCCCGCGCCGCCTTCCCGGCCTGGGCCGCGACCCCGCCGGCCGAGCGGGGCGCCCGGCTGGCCGCCCTCCGGGACGTCCTCGCGGCACGCAAGGAGGAGATCGCCGAGACGGTCACCACCGAGCTCGGCTCGCCGCTGAAGTTCTCGCAGAACGTCCACGCGGCCGTGCCGGTCGCGGTGGCCGGCTCCTACGCCGAGCTGGCGGCGACCTACGCCTTCGAGGAGCAGGCCGGGAACTCGACCGTGCACCTGGAGCCGGTCGGCGTGGTCGGTGCGATCACGCCCTGGAACTACCCCCTGCACCAGATCGTCGCCAAGGTCGCCCCGGCCCTCGCGGCAGGCTGCACGGTGGTGCTCAAGCCCGCCGAGGACACCCCGCTGGTCGCCCAGCTCTTCGCCGAGGCGGTGCACGAAGCGGGCGTCCCCGCCGGGGTGTTCAACCTGGTCACCGGTCTCGGCCCGGTCGCCGGCCAGGCGCTGGCCGAGCACCCGGAGGTCGACCTCGTCTCCTTCACCGGCTCCACCGCGGTCGGCCGGCGGATCGGCGCGACCGCGGGTGCCGCGATCAAGCGCGTAGCCCTGGAGCTGGGCGGCAAGTCCGCCAACGTCATCCTGCCGAGCGCCGACCTCTCGAAGGCGGTCAACGTAGGCGTCGCCAACGTCATGTCCAACTCCGGCCAGACGTGCAGCGCCTGGACCCGGATGCTGGTGCACCGCGACCGGTACGACGAGGCGGTCGGTCTCGCTGCGAGTGCCGCCGCCAAGTACGGCGAGCGCATCGGCCCGGTGGTGAACGCCAAGCAGCAGGCGCGGGTGCGCGGTTACATCGAGAAGGGTGTCGCGGAGGGCGCCCGGCTGGTCGCCGGCGGCCCCGAATCGCCGCGCGAGCAGGGCTACTTCGTGTCGCCGACCGTCTTCGCCGACGTCACGCCCGAGATGACCATCGCCCAGGAGGAGATCTTCGGCCCCGTCCTGTCGATCCTCCCCTACGAGGACGAGGAGGACGCTTTGCGCATCGCCAACGGCACGGTCTACGGCCTCGCCGGTGCCGTCTGGGCCGGTGACGAGGACGAGGCCGTCGCCTTCGCCCGCCGTATGCAGACCGGCCAGGTCGACATCAACGGCGGCCGCTTCAACCCCCTTGCCCCCTTCGGCGGTTACAAGCAGTCGGGCGTCGGCCGTGAACTCGGCGCGCACGGCTTGTCCGAGTACCTGCAGACCAAGTCCCTCCAGTTCTGAAGGAGCCTTCCCGTGGTTCGCGCAGCAGTTCTCCCCGCCGTGGGCGCTCCTTTGGAGATCACCGGGATCGACCTCCCGGACCCCGGCCCCGGTCAGGTCCGGGTCCGTCTCGCCGCGGCCGGGGTGTGCCACTCCGACCTGTCCCTGTCCAACGGCACCATGAGGGTGCCGGTCCCCGCCGTCCTCGGCCATGAGGGCGCGGGTACCGTCGTCGCCGCCGGCGAGGGTGTCACCGATGTCGCGCCGGGCGCCGATGTCGTCCTCAACTGGGCGCCGTCCTGCGGAAGTTGCCACGCCTGCTCGCTCGGCGAGGTGTGGCTCTGCGCCAACGCCCTGAACGGCGCCGCCGACGTCTACGCCCACCGCGCCTCGGACGGCTCGGACCTGCACCCCGGCCTGAACGTCGCCGCGTTCGCGGAGGAGACCGTCGTACCGGCGTCCTGCGTCCTGCCGCTCCCCGACGGCATCCCGCTCACCGACGCCGCCCTGCTGGGCTGCGCGGTCCTCACCGGCTACGGAGCCGTCCACCACTCGGCGCGGGTGGAGGCCGGGGAGACCGTGGCGGTGTACGGCGTCGGGGGAGTGGGCCTGGCTGCCCTCCAGGCGGCCCGGATCGCGGGTGCCGCGCGTATCGTCGCCGTCGACGTCTCACCCGAGAAGGAGGAGCTGGCGTGCGGCGCCGGCGCCACGGACTACGTCCTCGCCTCCGAGACGACGGCCCGCGAGATCCGGGGCCTGACGGACAAGCAGGGCGTCGACGTCGCCATCGAGTGCGTGGGCCGCGCGGCCACGATCCGCACGGCCTGGGACTCCACCCGCCGCGGCGGCCGTACGACGGTCGTCGGCATCGGCGGCAAGGACCAGCAGGTCACCTTCAACGCCCTGGAGATCTTCCACTGGGGCCGGACCCTGGCCGGGTGCGTGTACGGCAACTCGGACCCCGCGAAGGACCTGCCGGTGCTGGCCGAGCACGTCCGGGCCGGCCGACTGGACCTGGGCGCCCTGGTGACGGAGCGAATCGGTCTGGAGGGCATCCCGGCGGCGTTCGAGAACATGCTGGCGGGCAAGGGCGGCAGGGCGCTGGTGGTCTTCTAGCACCCCCCGCCGTCCGTCAAGTTCCTTGCGGGCAGGGCGCGTTCACGCGGATTCGCGGGCGCCCTCGGGCTGCGGCTCCGGAGCCTCCTCCGGCGCCGCGGCCCGTAGGGCCGGCCCCCTCCTCGGCCGGGACCGCGACACCGCCACGCCCGCCAGGCAGAGCACACCGCCGCCCAGCGTGAGCAGCCCCGGCACCTCGCCGAGCGCCAGCCACGACATCAGGACGACCAGCGCGGGCACCGCGTACGTGGTCGCGCCCATGCGGGAGGCGGTCGTACGGGCCAGGGCGTAGGCCCAGGTCGTGAAGGCGAGCGCGGTCGGGAACACGCCCAGGTAGATCATGTTGAGGGTCGCGGAGACCGGCGCGTCGGCGGCCTCGCCGACCAGTTGCCCGGCGAACGGCAGACAGCCCACCGCGCCGACCAGGCACCCGAACGTCGTCACCTGAAGCGCGCTCGCGCTGCCCAGCGCCGGCTTCTGCGCGACGACCCCCGCCGCGTAGCCGACCGCCGCGAGCAGGCACAGCACCACCCCGAGCACCGAGGAGCCGCCGTCGCCCGACATCGACAGCCCGACCGCAACCGCGCCCGCGAACGACACCGCCATGCCCGCGAGCAGCCGAGGCGGCATGGGATCGGTGAGCAGCCGCGCACCCAGCAGCGCGATGAGGATGGGGCCGGTGTTCACGACCAGGGCCGCCGTACCGGCGTCCACCTGCTGCTCGCCCCAGTTCAGGACCACCATGTAGAAGCCGAACCACAGTGCTCCGGATATCGCGATCCCGCGCCAGGCCGACCGCGGCGGCAGCCCTTCCCCGCGGACGACCAGCAGCACCCCGAGCACCAGCACCCCGGACAGCAGCCGCCCGAGCGCCAGCGCCCCCGGAGAGTAGGCGGACCCCGCACTGCGGATCGACACGAAGGCGGAGGCCCACAGCACGACGGTGACCAGGGCGGCACCGGGGGCAAGCAGCTCGGAACGACGCAGGTTCATCATGCTCCAGAGGCTAGGAGGGAAAAGAAGGAAGGGCTCGCGGATTTCGGACGGGGGGTTCGCGCGGCGCCGCCAGGGGCGCGAAGAACCGCGCGACCAGCCACGACGCACCCGCACAGGCAGGACTCAGCGCAGCGAATCGGCGCTGATGCCCAGCAGTTCACGCAGTGCCCCCTCACCCGCCGGGGTCACCTTCACCGCACGCTCCGAGCCGATCCGCACGCACCACCCCGCATCCAGCGCATGCCGGCACAGCGCCGCGCCCGCGACACCCGCGAGATGCGGCCGCCGCTCGGTCCAGTCGAGGCAGGCGCGTGCCAGCGGACGTCGCCCCCTGCGTTCGAGCGGTATGCCCGTGGCGCCGAACCACCGAACTCCCGCGTCCGTCAAGGCGAACCCCGTGTCCTGCCGCAGCAGCCCGCGCAGCGTCAGCGCCTCGGTGACCGCGATCCCCAGCCGCCCCGCCAGGTGGTCGTAGCAGGTACGCCCCCGCGCCATCGCCGCCCCGGCACTCGACTCCCGCAGCGTGCGCGGCCGCGGTCGTACGGAATCGGCCGGGGCCGCCTGCGCCGCGAGGTCCTCGACGAGCTGCGCGACCCGGGTGCCGGCCAGGCGCACGTACCGGTGCCGGCCCTGCCGTTCCTCGGTGAGCAGCCCGCCCGCGACGAGCTTGCCCAGGTGCTCGCTCAGCGTCGACGCGGCGACGCCCGCGTGCCGTGCCAGCTCGCTCGCGGTCCAGGCCCGCCCGTCGAGCAGCGCCAGCAGACACACGGCGCGGGTCTCGTCGGCGATCAGCCCGGCGAGCCGGGCCAGCTGCGGTGCCTGCGGATCCCTGGTGGTCATGCATCCCAGGATGCGGCACGGACGCTTCGGCGCCGGCCGAACTGTCTCAGGCGGTCCGCCGGGCCTGCTCGTACTGCTGCACCAGCCCGTCGAGCAGCGCCGTGAGACCCGTCTCGAAGGCCCGCTCGTCGATCTTCTCCTGCTGCTCGGCGAGCAGATGGGCCTGGCCGAGGTGCGGGTAGTCGGCGGGGTCGTAGGCGCTGGCGTCGTCCACGAAGCCCCCGGCGAAGGAGCCGAGGGCGGAGCCCATGATGAAGTACCGCATCAGGGCGCCGATGGAGGTGGCCTGCGCGGGCGGCCAGCCGGCGTCGACCATCGCGCCGTAGACCGCGTCCGCGAGGCGCAGTCCGGCCGGGCGGCGGCCGGGCCCGGTGGCGAGGACCGGGACGATGTTGGGGTGGTCGCGCAGGGCGTTCCGGTAGGAGACCGCCCAGTCGTGCAGCGCGGTCCGCCACTCCCGGCCGTCCTCGAACATCGACAGGTCGACCTGCGCGCTGACCGAGTCGGCGACCGCCTCCAGGATCTCGTCCTTGGTGCGGAAGTGGTTGTAGAGCGAGGGTCCGCTCACGCCCAGCTGCGCGGCGAGCCGGCGCGTGGAGACGGCCGCGAGACCCTCCGCGTCCACCAGCGCACGTGCCGTCTCGACGATGCGGTCGGTACTGAGCAAGGGCTTGCGCGGTCGGGCCATGGCGCACATAGTAGGGCTGCACTCGGAAACTAGCAGTGCTAATTTAAATGTACGGCTTTCAAGGTCCGTCAACTGTGGGGTGACTCGGCATGAACCTGGAGCTCAGCGAGGAGCAGACCGCCGTCCGGCGGCTCGCCCGGGACTTCGTGGACCGCGAGATCGCCCCGCACGTCATCGACTGGGACCGGGCCGAGGAGGTCGACCGGTCCCTGGTGAAGAAGCTCGGCGAGGTCGGCTTCCTCGGCCTCACGGTCGACGAGGAGTACGGCGGCTCGGGCGGTGACCACCTCGCGTACTGCCTGGTGACGGAGGAGCTCGGGCGCGGTGACTCCTCCGTGCGCGGCATCGTGTCCGTCTCGCTCGGGCTGGTCGCGAAGACCATCGCGGCCTGGGGGGACGAGGAGCAGAAGCGGCGGTGGCTGCCCGGGCTCACCTCCGGCGAGTACGTCGGCTGCTTCGGCCTGACCGAGCCGGGCACCGGCTCCGACGCGGGGAACCTCTCCACGCGCGCGGTGCGCGACGGCGACGACTACGTGCTCGACGGCACCAAGATGTTCATCACCAACGGCACTTGGGCCGATGTGGTGCTGCTGTTCGCCCGCTCCACCGACGCCCCCGGCCACAAGGGCGTCTCGGCCTTCCTGGTGCCCGCCGACAGCCCCGGCCTGACCCGCCGCACCATCCACGGCAAGCTCGGCCTGCGCGGCCAGGCCACCGCGGAACTGGTCCTGGAGGGCGTGCGCGTCCCCGCCTCCGCGATGCTGGGCGAGGAGGGCAAGGGCTTCTCGGTGGCCATGTCCGCCCTGGCCAAAGGGCGGATGTCGGTCGCGGCGGGCTGCGTGGGCATAGCCCAGGCCGCGCTGGACGTGGCGGTGAAGTACGCGGGCGAGCGCGAGCAGTTCGGCAAGTCCATCGCCGGGCACCAGCTGGTGCAGGAGCTGATCAGCGACATCGCCGTCGACGTGGACGCGGCGAGGCTGCTCACCTGGCGGGTGGCCGACCTGATCGACCGCGGGCAGCCCTTCGCGGTCGAGTCCTCCAAGGCCAAGCTCTTCGCCTCCGAGGCCGCGGTCCGCGCCGCCAACAACGCTCTCCAGGTCTTCGGCGGCTACGGCTACATCGACGAGTACCCGGCGGGCAAACTGCTGCGCGACGCCCGTGTGATGACCCTCTACGAGGGCACCAGCCAGATCCAGAAACTGCTCATCGGGCGGGCCTTGACCGGGGTTTCGGCCTTCTGAAAAACGTCCGGGGACGGCGGCCGTCTGAGTAGCCGAGCTGAGTATCACGGCGGATGTGGGTCCGGCCGCGTCCGCCGATCCTTGTCCCCATGAGTGACACACCGGGCAAGCAGCAGAACACGGCCGCCTTCTACGGCCAGGCGGTCGCCTCCTTCGCCGTCGCCATGGCCGCGACCGCCATCGGCATCTTCAAGCTGAACGCCGACGCCTGGGTGCGGGCGTTCCTCGCCATCGCCGTCCTGTACCTGGTCACCTCCGCCTTCACCCTCGCCAAGGTGATCCGCGACCGGCAGGAGGTGGCGGAGCGCGCCTACCACCCCTTCGAAAAGCTCTGAGCGGGCACACTAAGCGCTCGCTCACCTGTGGCGGTATGGTGAGGTCCCTGTCTGCAGAAGAGGTGAGCGATGAGTACGGCGGAGGAGACGGCCGGCGGCGAGGCGTCCGCGTGGGGCGAGGTCACGCCCGACGCGGCCCGGCGACTGCTGGTCGCCGCGGTGGAGGCCTTCGCCGAGCGGGGGTACCACGCCACCACGACCCGTGACATCGCGGGCCGCGCGGGCATGAGCCCGGCCGCGCTCTACATCCACTACAAGACCAAGGAAGAGCTGCTGCACCGGATCAGCCGGATCGGTCACGCCAAGGCGCTCGAGATCCTGCAGACGGCGGCCCGGCGCGAGGGCACCGCGACCGAGCGGCTCGCGGACGCGGTGAGCTCCTTCGTCCGCTGGCACGCGGGCGGCCGTACGACCGCACGGGTCGTGCAGTACGAGCTGGACTCGCTCGGCCCCGACGCCCGCGAGGAGATCCTCGCGCTGCGCCGGCAGTGCGACGCCGAGGTGCGCGCGGTCATCGAGGAGGGCGTGGCGGCCGGCCAGTTCGACGTGCTGGACGTGAAGGGCACCACCCTCGCCGTCCTGTCGCTCTGCATCGACGTCGCCCGCTGGTTCAACGTGGACGGCCCCTGGACGCCGGACGAGGTCGGCGCGCTCTACGCCGACCTCGTGCTGCGCATGGTGGGGGTCAAGTAGCCGCCGGGCTCAGAGGTAGAAGCGGGCCACCGACTCGGCCACGCAGACCGGCTTCTCGCCGCCCTCGCGCTCCACGCTGTAGGCGACGGCCACCTGGACGCCGCCCTGCACGTCCTCGACGCCACTGATCCGCGCGGTGGCCCGCAGCCGCGAGCCCACCGGCACCGGCGCGGGGAAACGGACCTTGTTGGTGCCGTAGTTGACGCCCATCCGCACGCCCTCGACGCCCATCAGCTGCGGGCCGAAGAGCGGCAGCAGGGAGAGGGTCAGATAGCCGTGCGCGATGGTGGTCCCGAACGGCCCGGCCGCGGCCTTCTCCGGATCGACGTGGATCCACTGGTGGTCCCCGGTGGCCTCCGCGAAGAGATCGATCCGCTTCTGGTCGATCTCCAGCCAGTCGGTGTACCCCAGCTGCTCGCCCACCGCCGCCTTCAGCTCGTCGACGGACCTGAAGATCCTCGGCTCTGCCATGTCCCGGCCTCCCATGCCTCGCAATGTCTAAGCAACTGCTTAGCATGGTCGGGTGCGCACTCGATGTCAACGGACCACCACGGGGGAGGGGTGGGTAGGGTTCGAGGGGTGCCCCAGATTCCCGAGAAGATCCACGAGCTCACGGTCGGCCAGCTCGCCGCGCGGAGCGGCGCCGCCGTCTCCGCCCTGCACTTCTACGAGTCCAAGGGCCTGATCAGCAGCCGCCGGACCACGGGCAACCAGCGCCGCTACCACCGGGACGCGCTGCGCCGGGTCGCCTTCGTACGGGCCGCGCAGCGCGTCGGCATCCCGCTGGCCACGATCCGTGAGGCGCTCGCCGAGCTCCCCGAGGAGCGCACCCCGACCCGGGAGGACTGGGCCCGTCTCTCCGAGGCCTGGCGCACCGAGCTCGACGAGCGCATCAAGCAGCTCAACCGTCTGCGCGACCACCTCACCGACTGCATCGGCTGCGGCTGTCTGTCGCTGGACACCTGTGTCCTGTCCAACCCGGACGACGTGTTCGGCCAGAGCCGCACGGGCTCGCGGCTCATGGTCGAGCCGGGCGGCAGCCGGAAGCGGCAGGAGCAGAACTGAGCCGGGTCGGCGGTGGACCTGCCGCCCGGCCCGGCTCACTCGTACTCGGTGCCGCCCTTCCTCGTCAGGTAGGCGGCGCTGACCGCCTTGGCGATCGCCCTGCCGCCGGTCACCGGGCTGTACCGCTCCGCCGCCGGACGGATCACGACCCCCTCGCGCAGATGCAGCTCCCGCCCGGACACGGTCTCCCGCCCGCTCGCGATCCCCAGCATCCGCTCGATGTCGTAGGGCCCCTCGTAGAGCCGGGGCACCAACGGCAGCTCGCCGCCCAGCAGTTCGGCCGCGTCCAGCCACCGGACCGTGCCGTCGATCTCCGCGCTGACGTCGAACACGGCGTACCCGAGCGTCTCGCGGCGCCCGTCGGCGCCGTAGGTCAGGTCCTGGACCCCCGCGCCGTACACCTCGCCGAAGACGCCGACCCGGCGCGCGCCCAGCCGCTCGGCGAGCCGGGCCGCGGCCCCGGCGACGTCGTGGCCGTGCACCGCACGCCAGTACAGGTTGCGCGGATCCTCCTTCAGGGCAAGGGACTTGGCGCCGAAGCCCTTGGAGGAGACGTGCACCCGGTCCTCGTCGGCGAGATACGTCAGCAGGCAGGCCGAGCCGTGCAGCTTCTCGGTCAGGACCACATCCTCGCCCGCTGCGAAGATGTCCGGAAACCGCTGGATGTTCTCGATGTCGACCCAGGGCAGCAGATCGGGCGCGGACTCGACCTCGCCGTTCATCGTGGGCGGGATCGGCGGCACCCACTTGGTGATGCCCAGCAGCTCCGCGAAGTCCGTGCCGTCCAGGGCGGCCCGCGCCAGGTCGACGTCCGCGAGCGCCGTCGGCCGGCACACGATGCCCTGCGACAGCTCGCCGCGCAGCCGGACCGCCTTCACCCGGTCCGCGTTGCCGCCCGCCAGCCGCCCGGTCAGCCCCAGCTCCTCGATCAGCCCGGCGGGCAGCACGGACTGCTCGGGGATGTAGAGGGCGGCGTCGCCGGTGCGGTAGGCGCCCTTGGCGACGACCGCCCGGTACAGGCCCACCTGGGCCAGGTCGAGCGCGTCGGCGTTCGGATGCTCGTGGATCGTCAGCACTTCGGCGGTGACGCGGAGCGTCGACATCAAAGGTCCCCTCGGCAGATGGTTCTCAGGCGTGTTTCATCGCCCCCAACTGTCCGGACGGGAAAGGGGTGGAGCGAGGGGATTTGCCGGTGCTAGCTTCGAGAGCCGTACTGGTCCAGTGCCGCGGTGACCAACTGTGCGTTGGAGCGGGCCCGTTGGCCGTCCGGCAGCAGCAGGGTGTCCTCCAGGCCGATGCGGGTGGCGAGCCCGAGGCGCCCGGCCAGGCGCAGCACCGGCCAGGCTCCGCCGTCCTCGCCGTGCAGCAGCACCGGGCGGCCGTGCGCGGAGCCCAGGCCGGACAGCAGGACGCGCGCCGTGTCCTCGGCCGTGTCCGCCGAGGTGTCCGTCACCTCGGCCAGCACCCGCAGTACTCGTGGGCCGAGCGGGGAGACGGCGAACCGGGCCGCCCCGTCCGTCCCGGACCAGCAGATGCCGGCCTCGACGCCGACCCTGAGCTCGATCAGCGCCGCGGCGATCTCCTCGGCGCCCTCCTCATGCCAGTTGACCGAGGCGTGGTCGGGCAGGCCGGGCAGGCCGGTCCAGCTCCGGATCCTCCCCCACGCTCGAATTCGCTCGCGCGGGGGGACCCCCATCAGCCGGGTTGCCGCGTCCGGCTCGGCCCAGGCGCCCGTGGTGACACCGACCGGTACCGGCACCCGCGCCTTGATCGCCTCCAGCGTGGGCGCGAGCACCCGGGGTGAGAGCGAGTCGTGGCCGCACGGCGACTTGGGATGGACATGGAGATCCGTCGCCCCGGCCGCGACGGCTCGCGCCGCGGACTCGGCCATCGCCTGCGGAGTCAGCGGCACCATCGCGCCGTCGGCGGACCCGCGCGGTCCGTTCAGACACACCTGCAGCATGGCCCAAGCCTCGCAGGCGCCACCGACAACTACCCGGTGGCCACCGGGTGTCAGGGTTTCAGGGGGTGCGGCATCCCCGGCGCACCCCCGCCTTGCTCAGGCCGAAACGAGCAGCCTTCCGCGCCTTGCGTCAGCCAGGGCCTCGGGCTTGAGCACGGGCCGTGGTACGAGAATTCCGCAGTGAGTGCAGACCGGACCGGCCGAGGGTTCGTGGTCCAGGTCGTACTTCCAGATCAGGCGCTCGTCGCCGCACACCGGGCAGACGGCCCCCGGTTCGCGCTCCAGGGCGGCGATGAGCCGGCGCAGCACCTCGGCCAGCGGTTCCCGCGGATGCACCCGCGGATCGTCGCACCAGGCGACACCGAAACCGCCCCAGGTCAGCCGGTGCCAGTCGTCAACTGTGCCCGGCCGACGCAGTCCGTCGTGCTTCTCCTTCTTGCGCCGCTCGGCGAACTCGACCTCGTAGGCCTGCCAGACCGAGCGCGCTTCCTCCAGTTCGTCCAGTGCGGCCACGAGCCGCACCGGGTCGGGGGAGCGGTCCTCGGGACCGAACCCTGCCCGGGAGCACAAATGGTCCCAGGTCGCCCTGTGCCCGTAAGGAGCGAACCGCTCAAGGCACTTGCGCAGTGAGTAGCGCCGCAGTGCCAGATCGCACCGCGGGTCGCGGACCTGTCTCGCCAGACTCCGGAAACCGGCCATCGCCCTGCACCTCCGTCACACCTGCACCTGTACTTCGGTCACTTCGGCGTCGTCGTACGGACGTCTCCGAATAGACGTATCGACAAGCGAATCGGCTCCATCCGATTTCCGATGCCCCCCATAAGCCCGTCGTACGACTCCAAAACTTGACGCATGTTCATCTTCACTCCCGGGGATACCGCCGGTAACGTCCCGGCCCACCCCCGTCGGTAGGAGCTGCCATGCCACGACGCACCTCTCGTAGCACCCCGTTCAGACTGAGAACTCCCGGCAGACTCGCCGGGTTCCTGAAGACCGCATCCATATGCGTCCTGATTGCAGGTCTTTTGTCCCCGTTGACCCAGGCGACGGCAGCCGCCGCCACGGCCTCGAACGACTACTGCGGCGGCCAGTGCTCCGACATCGTGCCGCCGGGTGAGAACGGCAACGCGACGCTCGCCCAGATCCTGCTCAACCAGGCCTTCGGAACCCAGCCCGATCACGCGGAGGACCAGCTCGGGCCCTATGCGAACCTGGCCTCGGGGTACTCCACCCTCACCGACACGAAGATCAACACGTTCTTCAACGACGCGTCGTTCGGGGTCGCTTCCGACCAGGTCGCCTCCTCGGAGAAGCCCGCGGGGCGCGGCGACGTCACGATCGTCCGCGACAAGAAGACGGGTGTGCCGCACATCACCGGCACCACTCGTTACGGCACCGAGTTCGGGGCCGGGTACGCCGCGGCCGAGGACCGGCTGTGGCTGATGGACCTGTTCCGGCACGTGGGGCGCGGCCAGCTGACCTCCTTCGCCGGCGGCGCGGCCGCCAACCAGGGGCTGGAGCAGCAGTTCTACCGCAACGCCCCCTACACCGAGGCCGACCTGCAGGCCCAGATCGACAACGCGGTCGCGAACAACGGCGCCCGCGGCCAGCAGGCCCTCTCCGACGCCGACGCCTATCTCGCGGGCATCAACTCCTACATCGACGCCTCGGACTCCGGCCGCTACTTCCCCGGCGAGTACGTCCTGACCGGTCACAAGGACGCGGTCACCAACGCCGGCACGATCGACCACTTCAAGCTGACCGACCTGGTGGCACTGGCATCGGTGATCGGCTCCCTGTTCGGTTCCGGCGGTGGCGGAGAGGTCAACAACGCCCTCTCGCTGATCGCCGCCCAGTCCAAGTACGGAGTGGAGGAGGGCACCAAGGTCTGGGAGTCCTTCCGCGAGCGCAACGACCCCGAGGCCGTCCTCACCGTCCACAACGGTGAGAGCTTCCCCTACGGCACCAAGCCCGCGAACGCCCAGGGTGAGGCCCTGCCCGACGCCGGCTCGGTGACGACGGAGCCGCTGGTCTACGACGCCACCGGCACCGGGGCGAGCCAGAGCGCCACCACGGCCGCCCAGCAGGCGACCGCGACCGCCCTCAGCTCCGCGAAACGCGGCATGTCCAACGCCTTGGTCGTCAGCGGCAAGTACACCGCGAGCGGCCACCCCGTCGCCGTCTTCGGACCGCAGACCGGCTACTTCGCCCCGCAGCTGCTGATGCTCCAGGAGATCCAGGGCCCGGGCATCAGCGCCCGCGGCGCGTCCTTCGCGGGTCTGAGCATGTACGTCGAACTCGGCCGCGGCCAGGACTACTCGTGGTCCGCGACCACCTCGGGCCAGGACATCATCGACACCTACGCCGTCGAACTGTGCCAGGACGACTACCACTACCTGTACCACGGCACCTGCACGGCCATGGACAAGATCGAGCAGAAGAACGCCTGGAAGCCGACCACGGCCGACGGCACGGCCGCGGGGTCGTACACCATGCGGGTGTGGAGAACGAAGTACGGACCCGTCTCCTACCGCGCGACCGTCGGCGGCAAGAAGGTCGCCTACACCACCCTGCGCTCCTCCTATCTGCACGAGGCCGACTCGATCATCGGCTTCCAGATGCTCAACGACCCCGACTACGTGAAGAGCCCGCAGACCTTCCAGTCCGCGGTGCAGCACATCAACTACACCTTCAACTGGTTCTACGCCGACTCCCAGCACACCGCGTACTACAACAGCGGTGACAACCCGGTGCGCGCGAGCGGCGTCGACACCGAGTTCCCGATGTGGGGACAGGCCGCCTACGAGTGGAAGAACTGGGACCCGGCCACCAACACGGCGGCCTACACGCCCGCTTCGCAGCACCCCAACTCCATCGACCAGGACTACTACGTCTCCTGGAACAACAAGCAGGCCATGGATTACACGACCGCGAGCTGGGGCGACGGCTCGGTCCACCGCGGGAACCTGCTGGAGGACCGGGTGAAGAAGCTGGTCGCGGCCGGCGGGGTGACCCGTACGAAACTGGTGCAGGCCATGGCGGACGCGTCGCTCACCGATCTGCGCGCCGAGGACGTGCTGCCGGACCTGCTGAAGGTGATCAACAGCAGTACGGTGACCGACTCCACGGCCGCGGCGGCCGTGAGCAAGCTCCAGACCTGGCTCACCGCGGGCGCCAAGCGCACGGAGACGTCGGCGGGTTCCAGGAAGTACGCCGACTCCGACGCGATCCGCATCCTGGACGCCTGGTGGCCACTGCTGGTGAAGGCCGAGTTCCAGCCGGGTCTCGGCGACGACCTCTACACCGCGCTCACCGCCAATCTGCCGATCGACGAGTCACCCTCGGCCGGGCACGGGCCCACCGGCTCGCACGCCGGCAGCTCCTTCCAGTTCGGCTGGTGGAGCTACGTCGACAAGGACGTCCGGGCGGTGCTGGGCGAGTCGGTGAAGGGGCCGCTGGCCGAGAAGTACTGCGGCGGCGGCAGCCTGAGCGACTGCCGGGACGCCCTGATCAGCACGCTGAAGGAGGCGGCCGGCAAGTCCGCGTCCGAGGTCTACCCCGGCGACGACCTGTGCTCGGCGGGCGACCAGTGGTGCGCCGACTCGATCAACCAGCGCACCCTGGGCGGCATCAAGCACCACACCATCAGCTGGCAGAACCGGCCCACCTTCCAGCAGGTGGTGGAGTACACCTCGCACCGGTGACGCACGGCGGATGACTCAGGAGCGGCGGCGGGTCAGCGGATGCGGCCCGCCGCCAGCACCACCCGGGCCAGTTCCGGGTGCACGATGTCGCTGTGCGCGCCGGCGGGCGGCCCGCCCGTGCGCACCACGGCCGCGGCGTCCACGTTGACGCAGCCCGAGACCGGAAGCGTCGCCTTCAGCGCGTCGGCGAGCTTGTACGCGCGCGTGCCCGTCACCGCCTGCACGCCGTCGTGCCCCATCGCCCCCCAGCGGGCGCCCAGCAGGTCCGCGAGGCCGAAGCCCTCGATCACCCCCTGCGCGTCGTCCGCCATGCGCGAGGCCAGTGGATAGATCGTGCCGAGCGCCGAGTCGAAGTGGGAGAAGCAGCACACCAGGGGGCCGTCGACCCGGTTCTGCTGCCCCTGGAGCACGCCGCCCGCGTGCGCGTCGTGCGGCAGCCGGGCCGCGAACGCGTAGTGCGAGAAGGCCCCTTGGAGCAGCGTCAGGGATTTCACCGTGCGGACGCCGTCCGGCAGGCCGCGCAGCGCGAACGACACCAGCCGGCCGCCGAAGCTGTGCCCGACCAGATGCACCCGCACCGAGGACGCCGCATGGGCCAACTGCCCTACCAGGGGCCCGAGTCCGCGCTCGCCGACGGTGCCGGCGCGCCGCTTCATCGCGTAGTACGTCGCCTGCCGCAGCAGTTCCTTGGCCCCGTCCCAGGGGTTCGGCAGGCCGAACTGAGCGGTGTCACCGCCGGATCGCAACGCCGTCAGCGCCTGGGCGAACTCGTCGCAGAGCGTCGCCGCGTCCCCGGTGAACAGCACCGGATCGCTCTGCGGCACGCCCTCGGCGAGCGTGTCCGCAGCGAACAGGGGCTGCGGACCGCCCGGTACGACCTCCACCAGCAGCCGCACCAGCCGCCCGAACTCCTCGATCTCGTTCTCCGGCCGCTGGTCCAGCATCCGCGCGATCTGGTCGACCAGGGTGGCCCGGCCGGGGAAGGTCTCCAGCAGCGCGTGCCGGGTGTCCTTGTCGAGGGCGGATCCCGGCACGGCCTCCGCCTCCGTGGCCACCACGGACTTGGGGAAGTTGGGGATCGGCTCGTCGCTGAAGCGCATCGACGGCCAGATCACGCCCACGTAGCCGATCTTCGCGTTCGGCACGAGTCCCGGAATCGGCTCGAAGAACCGCCGGTACAGCGCGGTCGCGCCCGCACGGTCGTTGTTCCAGCCGTGCGCGAAGACGATCAGGTCACGGACGCCGCGGCGGGCGACCTCGCCGAGCAGCGTGTCCCGCTCCCGGCCGTCGGCGTCCCCGTCGGCGTCGAAGGTCAGCTCCCAGTAGGGAGTCACACTCATCTGCGGCTGTGCCATGACAGGCCCCCTCGACCCCCGTAGCGATGCGCGGTGGGCGCATCGTCCTGCCGGCGGGCGAGGTTGGCCATACGTCACGACTCACTTGTAGAGGAGGTATTCCTTTCGAATGCGGCGGAAGGCGGTCAGTTCCTCCTGCCAGCCCGCCACCACCTCGTCCGTGCTCGCGCCCGCGTCGATCGCGGTACGCACGTGGGTGGAGCCCGTCAGTTTGTCGATCCAGTTGTCGGGCCGCCAGGCGAAGTCGCTCCACACCTGCTTGGCGGTCACCAGCAGCGCGATGCCGGTGCGCACGGGGTCGTACGCCGCCCGGTCGTCCACGTGGATCTGCACCCCGCCGACCGTCTTGCCCTGGAACTTGGAGAACGTCGGCGCGAAGTACGCCTCCCTGAAGTGCACGCCGGGGAGGTGGAGTTCGTTGGCGGCGGCGGCCCAGCGGCCGTCGATGCCGTCCGCTCCGAGGAGTTCGAAGGGCCGGGTCGTGCCGCGCCCCTCCGACAGGTTGGTGCCCTCGAACATGCACGTGCCCGAGTAGACCAACGCCGTGTCGGGAGTGGGCATGTTGGGGCTCGGCGGCACCCAGGGGAGGGCGGAGGCGTCGTAGAACTCCGCGCGCTTCCAGCCCGTCATCAGGACGTTCTCCAGCGGGACGGGCGCGCTCAGGAACTCCCCGTTGAACAGCCGGGCCAGCTCGCACACGGTCATGCCGTGCGCCTGGGAGATCGGCTGCCTGCCCACGAAGGTCGCGAACTCCTTGTGCAGCACCGGGCCTTGGGCCGCCCGACCGGTCACCGGGTTGGGCCGGTCCAGCACGACGAAGCGCCTGCCCGCCAGCTGGGCCGCCTCCATGCAGTCGTACAGCGTCCAGATGTACGTGTAGAAGCGGGCACCGGCGTCCTGGATGTCGAAGACGATCGTGTCGACGCCCGCGGTGGTGAAGACGTCGGCGAGGGGCTGACCGCTCTTGAGGTATGTGTCGTAGACGGGCAGACCGGTGGCGGGGTCGTCGTAGCGGCCCTCGGAGCCGCCGGCCTGGGCGGTGCCGCGGAAGCCGTGTTCGGGGCCGAAGACCGCCGTCAGCTCGACGTGGGGGTCCGCGTGCATGACGTCGACGATGTGGCGGACGTCGCGGGTCACGCCGGTGGGGTTGGTGACGATGCCCACGCGCTGGCCCCGCAAGGGCGCGTAGGCGCTCGCCTCGAGGTTTTCGAAGCCGGTGCGCAGTGGTTTGCGGCGGTCGCGGCCGGCGGCGGTGGCCGGGGGTGCCGCGGTGAAGGATGCTGCCGCCGTTGTCGCTGCGAGAAGAGCTCGTCTGGATAGGCGCATGGGGTGCAAGGTATTGCTCCCGCCGGTCGTGGGGAAGGTGCCGGTCCGCCGTGGCCTGCCGCGCCGTTCCCCGCGCCCCCGAACACCTTCCCGGCACCCCCTTTCTTGATACATACCGACCGGTTAGTCTGGCCCTCGCGGGGGTGCTGGAGCCGAGCCTTGTCGAAGGAGACCGATGGTGGAAGCCGTTCGAGGTGCTGGTGTCGTCGTCACGGGGGCCGGGGGTGGGATCGGAGCCGCGATCGCGCGGCGGTTCGCCGCCGAGGGGGCCCGGGTCGTCGTGAACGATCTCGACAGGGCACGGGCCGGGGCCGTCGCCGACGAGATCGGGGGCATCGCGGTGCCCGGCGACGCATCCGAGATCGTGGCCGAGGCGCGGGACGCGCTCGGCGGCACCGTCGACGTGTACTGCGCCAACGCCGGTGTCGCCTTCGACGACGGGGCCCAGGGGCTGTCCGCCGACGAGAAGTCCTGGGCGACCTCCTGGGACGTCAATGTGATGGCGCACGTCCGTGCCGCGGACCAGCTGCTGCCGGCCTGGCTGGAGCGCGGGAGCGGGCGCTTCGTCTCCACCGTCTCCGCCGCAGGGCTGCTGACGATGATCGGCGCGCCGTCCTACAGCGTCACCAAGCACGGGGCCTACGCCTTCGCCGAGTGGCTGTCGCTGACCTACCGCCACCGCGGGATCAGCGTGCACGCGATCTGCCCGCAGGGCGTCCGTACCGACATGCTGGCCGCCACCGGTGCCGCGGGTGACCTGGTGCTCAGGCCGACCGCGGTCGAGCCGTCGGACGTCGCGGACGCCCTGTTCAAGGGCATCGACGAGGACCGGTTCCTGATCCTGCCGCACCCCGAGGTCGCCGCGTACTACCAGGCCAGGGCCGCCGAGCCGGACCGCTGGCTGGCCGGCATGAACCACCTGCAGCAGAAGTGGGAGGAGGTTCGGTGACCGGCTCCCGATACGAGGCCAAACCCTGGGTGGCCCTGCTGAGCGACGCGCAGCGTGCGCCGATCCGACCCGACCGCTCCCTGGTGCACTCCCTGCGGCGGGTCGCCGCCGAGGCCCCCGAGCGGGACTTCCTCGCCTACTTCGACGGGCGGCTGAGCTACCGCGAGGTCGACGAGCTGAGCGACTCGGTCGCCGGGCACCTCGCCGCCCGCGGCCTGGAGCGCGGCGACCGGGTGGCGATCCTGCTGCAGAACTCCCCGCAGTTCGTGCTCGCCCTGCTGGGCGCGTGGAAGGCCGGCGCCACCGTCGTGCCCGTCAACCCCATGTACAAGTCGGGGGAGGTGGCACACGTCCTGCGGGACGGCGAGGTGGCGGCGCTGATCTGCTCGGACCGCGCCTGGGAGACCTATCTGCGCGAGACCGCCGCGGACTCGCCGGTGCGGATCGTGCTGACCGGGTGCGAGCTGGACTTCCAGACGCGCGGTGACGCGCGCGTGCTCACCTTCGAGCGGCAGCCGCAGGCCGCGGACGCCGCGGACCTGACCACCGTGGCCCGGGCCGGCTACGAGGCGCCCGAGGGCCGTGCGCCCGGCCCCTCCGACATCGCGCTGATCAGCTACACCTCGGGCACCAGCGGCACCCCCAAGGGCGCCACCAACACGCACCGCAACATCATGTACAACGCCGAGCGGCAGCGCACCGGGCTCGGTCTGCCGGATGCGCCCGTGTACTACGCGCTGGCGCCGCTGTTCCACATCACAGGGATGGTGTGCCAGCTAGGGGCGTGCCTGAACAGCGCGGGGACGCTCGTGCTGACGTACCGCTTCGAACCGGGTGTCGTGCTGGAGGCGTTCGCCGAGCACCGCCCGCACTACACGGTGGGCCCGTCCACCGCGTTCATGGCGCTGGCCGCGCACCCGGACGTACTCCCGGACCACTTCTCCTCCTTCGTCATCATCTCCAGCGGTGGCGCGCCGCTCCCGCCGGCCCTGGTGGAGAAGTTCCGCGCGGGCTTCGGGCCCTACATCCGCAACGGCTACGGCCTGACCGAGTGCACCGCGCCCTGCGCCTCCGTCCCGCCCGGCCTGGAGGCCCCCGTCGACCCGGCCTCCGGGACGCTGGCGGTGGGCGTGCCGGGGCCCGAGACGGTCGTGCGGATCGTCGACGACCAGGGACAGGAGCTGCCCTTCGGGGAGCAGGGCGAGATCGTCGTGCGCGGGCCGCAGGTCGTGCCCGGCTACTGGCGGCGGCCGGAGGCGACGGCCGAGACGTTCCCGGGCGGCGAGCTGCGCACCGGCGACATCGGGTTCATGGACGAGCAGGGCTGGCTGTACGTCGTCGACCGCAAGAAGGACATGATCAACGCGTCCGGCTTCAAGGTGTGGCCGCGCGAGGTCGAGGACGTGCTGTACACGCACCCGGCGGTGCGCGAGGCGGCCGTCGTCGGGGTGCCCGACGGCTACCGCGGCGAGACCGTCAAGGCGTACATCAGCCTCCGGCCGGGAACGGATACGGACCCCGGTGAACTCGCGATGTACTGCAAGGAGAGACTGGCTGCCTACAAATACCCGCGGCAGGTGGAGATCCTGCCCGACTTGCCGAAGACGGCCAGTGGGAAGATCCTCCGTCGGGAGCTCCGCTCCCGCCCGCAGCACAGCGAATAAGTACGTCCAGAACGGCAGAACGCCCGGAAGGCAGGTGGCGGCACAGTGCCCAGAACGACGGACGGTGACGGCACGCCCGTCCCGCAGCGGCTGCTGGCCGCCGCCACCCGGCTCTTCGCGGAGCAGGGCTACGACCGCACCTCCGTGCAGGAGATCGTCGAGGCGGCCGGCGTCACCAAGGGGGCGCTGTACCACTACTTCGGCTCCAAGGACGACCTCCTGCACGAGGTGTACGCGCGCGTGCTGCGCGTGCAGCAGGAGCGACTCGACGCGTTCGCGGACGCGGACGAGCCGATCGAGAAGCGGCTGCGGGGCGCGGCGGCCGACGTCGTCGTCACCACCATCGAGAACCTCGACGACGCGATGATCTTCTTCCGCTCCATGCACCATCTGAGCCCGGAGAAGAACAAGCAGGTGCGCGCGGAGCGCCGGCGCTACCACGAGCGCTTCCGTGCGCTGGTGGAGGAGGGCCAGCAGTCGGGCGTCTTCTCCAAGGCGACCCCGGCCGACCTGGTGGTGGACTACCACTTCGGCTCCGTCCACCACCTGTCCACCTGGTACCGCCCGGACGGCCCGATGGGCCCGCAGGAGGTCGCCGACCACCTGGCGGACCTGCTGCTGCGGGCGCTGCGCCCGTAGGCAGTGCGTGAGCAACCCGTAGGAAGTGCATGCGTAAGGGGCGGTCGCCACGGCGACCGCCCCTTACTTCTTGGTCCTACAGGTACTTCTTCAACTCCCGCCGGGCCAGCGACCGCTGGTGCACCTCGTCCGGGCCGTCGGCCAGCATCAGGGTGCGGGCGCCGGCGTACAGCTCGGCAAGGGGGAAGTCCTGGCTGACGCCGCCCGCGCCGTGCAGCTGGATCGCGCGGTCGAGGATGCCGACGACCGTGCGGGGCGTGGCGATCTTGATGGCCTGGATCTCGGTGTGGGCGCCCCTGTTGCCCACGGTGTCCATCATCCAGGCCGTCTTCAGCACCAGCAGGCGCAGCTGCTCGACCGCCACGCGCGCGTCCGCGATCCAGTTCTGCACCACGCCCTGCTGGGCGAGCGCCTTGCCGAAGGCGTTGCGCGAGACGGCCCGGCGGCACATCAGCTCGATGGCCCGCTCCGCCATGCCGATCAGCCGCATGCAGTGGTGGATACGGCCGGGACCGAGGCGGGCCTGGGCGATGGCGAAGCCGCCGCCCTCCTCGCCGATCAGGTTGGAGACGGGCACGCGCGCGTGGTCGAAGATCACCTCGGCGTGGCCGCCGTGGGAGTGGTCCTCGTAACCGAACACCTGCATGGCGCGCTTGACCGTGACACCCGGGGTGTCCCGCGGGACCAGCACCATGGACTGCTGGCGGCGGATGTCCGCGCCGTCCGGGTCCGTCTTGCCCATCACGATGAAGATCTTGCAGTCCGGGTTCATCGCCCCGGAGATGTACCACTTGCGGCCGGTGATGACGTAGTCGTCGCCGTCGCGCTCGATGTGCGTGGTGATGTTGGTGGCGTCGGACGACGCCACCTCCGGCTCGGTCATCGCGAACGCCGAGCGGATCTCACCGGCGAGCAGCGGCTCCAGCCACTGCTTCTTCTGCCGCTCGTCGCCGAACTGCGCGAGCACCTCCATGTTGCCGGTGTCGGGCGCCGCGCAGTTGGTGGCCGTGGGCGCCAACTGCGGGCTGCGGCCGGTGATCTCGGCGAGCGGCGCGTACTGGAGGTTGGTCAGCCCGGCGCCGTGCTCGGCGTCGGGGAGGAAGAGGTTCCACAGACCCTGCCTGCGGGCCTCCGCCTTGAGCTCCTCCACCACGGCCGGGGTGTCCCACGGGGACGCCAGGGCGGCCCGCTGCTCCTCGGCCACCGCCTCGGCCGGGTAGACGTACTCGTCCATGAAGGCGAGGAGTTTGGCGCGCAGTTCCTCGGTGCGCGCGTCGAACGCGAAGTCCATGACTGATCAGCCTTCCTGAAGAGTGGTCAGGCCGTGCTCGATGAAAACGGGCACCAGGTCACCGATGCGGTCGAAGCCGCGGCCGACCGTCTGGCCCAGGGTGTAGCGGTAGTGGATGCCCTCGAGGATCACGGCGAGCTTGAACCAGGCGAACGCCGTGTACCAGGAGACCGCGGAGACGTCCCGCCCCGAGCGCGCGGCGTACCGCTCGATCAGCTCGGCCGGGTCCGGGTGCCCGGGGGCCTCGGCCGTGGTGGAGACGGGGGACTTGGGCATCCCGAGGGGCTTGCTGTACATCACCAGCAGGCCGAGGTCGGTGAGCGGGTCGCCGAGCGTGGACATCTCCCAGTCGAGGATCGCCTTGATCCGGTCGTCCTCACCGATCAGGACGTTGTCGAGCCGGTAGTCGCCGTGCACCACGGCCGGCGCCGGGGACCGGGGGAGGTGCCGGCCGAGCGTCGCGTGCAGCTCGTCGATGCCGGCCAGGTCGCGGTTGCGGGAGGCGTCGAGCTGCTTGCCCCAGCGGCGCAGCTGCCGGTCCAGGAAGCCCTCGGGGCGGCCGAAGTCCGCGAGGCCCACCTCGGCGGGGTCCACCGCGTGCAGCTCGACCAGGGTGTCCACCAGGGACAGCACGGCGTCCCGGGTGCGCTCGGGGCCGAGCGGGGCGAGCTGGTCGGCGGTGCGGTACGGGGTGCCCTCCACGAACTCCATGACGTAGAAGGGGGACCCCGGCGCCGCCTCGTTGTCGGGGTTCTCGCACAGCAGGATCGGACGCGGCACCGGGACGTTCGTCGGGTGCAGCGCGCTGATCACGCGGTGCTCGCGCTTCATGTCGTGCGCGGTGGCCAGCACATGGCCGAGCGGGGGCCGCCGTACGACCCATCGGGAGGTGCCGTCCGAGACCGAGTACGTGAGGTTCGACCGACCGCCCTCGATCAGCCGGCCGGTCAGGGGGCCGTGCACCAGACCGGGCCGCTCCTGGTCGAGCAGGCCGCGCAGCCGGTCGAGATCGAGACCTGGCGGGTGGTCGGGGCTCATCGGTGCTCCTTCGCGGGCGCGTGAACGTGTCCCGACCAATGATGCCGACCGGTCGGTATGCCGTCCAGTGCGGGAGCCGAACGTGATCCGAGCCACGATAGGCCGACAGCCCCCCGCGCGGCGCCGCGGGGAGCTGTCAGGGGCCGGTCCAGGCCGGGCGCCGGCGGCCGTCAGTGATCTTCGTCCGGCGTCAGTGGTCGTCCCAGTGGCCGTCGTGCGCGGCGTGCCGGTGGCCGTCGTGGAGGTAGTCGACGTGGTCGCCGTGCAGGACGCTCTCGTGCCCGCAGCCGTCGCCGTGGCGGTGGTCGTGGCCCTCGTGCGGGGCGTGCCCGTCGGCCTCGCACTCGTCCCAGTGGCCGCCGTGCTCCCGGTGCAGATGGCCGCCGTGCGCGTAGTCGACGTGGTCGCCGTGCGGCACCTCCGTGTGGCCGCAGCCCGGACCGTGGTCGTGTGCGTGGGAGGCGTGTTCCTGATGAAGGGTGGTCATCGTGCTCACCTTCAGGGGTACGGGGTGATGACGACGGACAGGCTGCCACGCATTCGCCGCATATCAAGGCATCCCGGTTGCGTGGCGCCGGGGGACCCCGGAGGGTCGGTGGCATGAAGGGCATCAGTTACAGCCGGTACGGCGGACCCGACGTGCTCGAGTACGGCGAGGTGCGCGATCCGAAGATCGGCCCCGACGCGGTGCTGGTCGAGGTCCGTGCGGCCGCCGTCAACCCCGTCGACTGGAAGTGCCGCGAGGGGTATCTCGACACGATGGTCGACGCCGTCTTCCCGGTGGTCCCCGGCTGGGACGTGTCCGGTGTCGTCGTGCAACCGGGCGTCTCCGTGCGGGAGTTCACCGCCGGGGAGGAGGTCATCGGCTATGTGCGCGAAGACTTCCTCGGGCGTGGCACTTTCGCCGAGTACGTCGCCGCCCCCGTGCGCACCCTGGCCCGCAAGCCGCGCAACCTCTCCTTCGAGGAGGCCGCCGGGCTGCCGCTGGCGGGACTCACCGCCTACCAGGTGCTCGTCAAGGCGCTCCAGGTCAGGCGGGGCGAGACCGTGCTGGTGCACGCGGCCGCGGGCGGCGTCGGCTCCGTCGCCGTCCAGCTGGTGCGGCATCTGGGCGGCCGGCCGATCGGCACGGCGAGCGAGCGCAACCACGACTTCCTGCGCGGGCTCGGCTGCGAGCCGGTGGCGTACGGCGACGGGCTGGCCGAGCGGGTGCGCGGGCTGGCCCCCGAGGGTGTGCACGCCGTCTTCGACACGGTCGGCGGCGACGCCCTGAAGGTCTCGGCCAACCTGCTCGCCCCGGAGGGCCGCCTGGCGTCGATCGCCGACGGCGGCGTCACCGGCTACGGCGGCCTGTACTGCTGGGTCCGCCCGGACGCCCAGGACCTGCTGCACCTGACCGAACTCGTGGAACAGGGCGCGCTGACGGTCCACGTGTCGCAGACGTTCCCGCTGGAGCGGGCGGCGGAGGCGCACCGGCTCAGCCAGGAGGGCCGCACACGCGGCAAGATCGTGGTGACGGTCCCCTGACCGGGCCGCCCGAGCACGGGAGGTGCCGGCCCGCTAGAGAACGAGCGCCGCCCCGCACACCGCCATCGCCACCGTGCACACGATGGCGGCCGTCGCGTGCCGTGGGGTGAGGGCCCCGGGGCTGCCGGTGGCGGCCAGGGCGCGGATGCGGCGGTGGGCGACCAGCAGGAAGCCGACCCAGAGGGCGCAGATCAGGGCGCAGGCGACGACCCCCGCCGCGGAGACGCCGCCGTGCAGGGCGGTCTTCGTGGCGAGTACGGCGGCGACGGTGCTCGCCAGGGTCGTACGCCGCCAGGCCAGGCGGGTGCGCTCCGGCTGGAGGCCGGGGTCGCGCTCGGGGACCGCGCCGGCGCTCATCCCTCCCACCCGACGAGCACCACGACGACCATCGCGACGGCCACCACCGCGACGACGACGCTCAGCAGTGCCGGGAACCGGGAGACCGGCAGGTCCTCCCCGCGGCGCATCGCGCGCTCGCAGCGCATCCAGTGGTTGACCGCCCGCAGGGAGCACAGCGCGCCCGCGCCGAGCAGCGCCAGCGCCAGCCCGGCGCGCCAGGCCCAGCGCAGGTCCGGCAGGAACTGGTCCACCGCGAAGCCGCCGCCGATCAGGGCGAGCGCGGTGCGCAGCCAGGCCAGGAAGGTGCGCTCGTTCGCCAGCGAGAAGCGGTAGTCGGGCGTACTGCCCTCCTCGCGCACGTCCTCGGGCGCGAACCACAGGCGGACGTTCCGTACGAATGCGATCACGCGAAGGACTTTATCCGGCGGACCGGAACGCCTTCAGCCGCCGGTACGCCGCCAGCCCGTCCGGCACCCAGTCCCACTGCGCCAGCCGCCGCTCCACCTCCGCCTCCGGCAGGAAGTCGTGCCAGGCCACCTCCTCCACCTGCGGGCTGACCGGCAGCTCGCAGCGCACCTCGTACACCGCCGACCACCAGCTGTGGCCGGCGCCGTCGTCGTAGAGGAACTTGAAGCGGAAGCGGGGGCTCGGGAGGCCACAGACGCCGAGTTCCTCCTCGGCCTCGCGCAGCGCCGCGTCGTCGTAGGACTCGCCCGCGCCGACCACGCCGCCGACGAACATGTCGTAGCGGGAGGGGAAGACCAGCTTGGTCGGGGTGCGGCGGTGGACGAAGAGGCGGCCCTGCGCGTCCCTGGCCTCGATGAAGACACAGCGGTGGCGCAGGCCCCGGGCGTAGGCCTCGCCGCGCGGGGACTGCCCGACGACCTGGTCGTGCTCGTCGACGATGTCGAGGATCTCGTCTGCGGGGCTCGTCATACGGCCATCCAAGCAGGACGGCGTCAGTTCGGCTGGAGGTCCCTGGCCCGCTCCTGGCGGACCGCGCCGCTGGGCATGCACGGGTGCAGGCCGAGCAGGACGATGCCGCCGACGATCGCCGCGAGACCGGCCGCCTCCCAGGCGAGCGCGCCCGCGTCGGTGCGCAGCCGGTCGCCGAGGAAGCCGACCCCGCAGGCGATGCCGGCCAGCGGCTGGGCGGCGGTCAGGGCGGGCAGCGACATGCGCAGGGGCGCGGTCTCGAAGGCGCTCTGGACCAGGATCAGGCCGGTGACGCCGATGACGACGACGCCGTACGGCTGCCAGGTGGTGACCAGGTCGGTCAGGCCGCCCTCGGAGAAGCGCTGGCCGCTGACCCGGGTGAGGGCGTCCTGGACGCCGTAGAGGAGGCCCGCGGCGAGGGCGAGGAGGACCGGGCCCGCGCTGAGGCGCGAGCGCTTGGCGAAGGTCGTCAGCAGGAGGGCGAGGCCGACCATGGCGCCGATGATCAGCCAGTGCCGGAAGGGGTCGGTGACCGCTGTGCCGCCGCGCGGCCGGCCCGCGACGATGAAGGCGGTCACGCCGCCCGCGAGCAGGGCCAGTCCCGTCCAGCCCTGGCGGCCGAGTGACTGCCTGGTCTGCAGCCGGGACAGCCCCAGCGCGAACAGGAGGTTGGTGGCCAGGAGGGGCTCGACCAGGGAGATCTCGCCCTGGCTCAGCGCGATCGCGCCGAGGACCATGCCGGCCACCATGAAGGCTATGCCGCCCAGCCAGCGGGGCACCTGCATCAGGTCGAAGAGCAGCCGCAGCGAGAGGAAGTCGCTGAGCGGCGCCCGCTGGGCCGCGTTCTGCTGGAGCACGAATCCGAAGCCGAGGCAGCAGGCCGCGCTCACGGCGAGTACGAGAACCAGAACGGACACGCGCGTACCTCGATCGTTGGGCGGGGGGTCTCGGGGTGCGTTTGGGTGACTGTAGCGTCCCCTCGGCGTCCCGTCATGGTGAGGCGCCCCTACCTGTGCCCGCCATGGCGTACGCCACATGCGTGAAACGGATATTCGGAACGTCGGTGGGCCGTCCGGTTCTAAGTACCCCTCCTGTCACGGGAGTTGACGCGTGTAACACCCGTTCGTCCCTTGACGTGAACCAATGGCTGCGGGTTTGCTGTGCGTGACCAGTCGACGGCACATCGATATCAGGCGACGAGCAGCGTCGCGTGAGGACGTTCCCGCGGTGTCTCCACCCCCGCCACCCCTCGGCCGGGGCCGCAAGCGCGCGGCCCAGGCCCTCGACGCGGCGCTGGACGACGCCGGGCTGCACGCGGCCCGCGCCGCGCTCGCGCAGGGCCGGTGGCAGGCCGCCCGGTCGTTGCTCGTGCAGACGGGTGACGACTGGGACCGCCGCGGCCACCGGGTCACCGTGCTGGCGCTGGAGCCCTACGCGCAGGCGTGGGCCCGCGACTGGCTGCTCGCCGAGCCCGACTCCACCGACGCTGCCCTGCTGCTCGCGCTCGCGCTGGTGCAGCGCGCCCTGCGCCGCAAGGAGAAGCCGGAGCGCGCCCGCGAGGCCTGCGAGGCGGCCGCGTCCCGGGTGCCCGCCGACCCCACCCCGTGGCTCGGCCTGCTCATGCTGGAGCGCGGGACGGGCACGGGCGACGAGACCGCCCGCCTCTTCGACCAGGTGCGCGGTCGCTACCCCGACCACCACCACGCCCATCACCTGATGGTCGCCCACCTCGCCGAGCGGCACCCCGGCGCCGGCCCCGATCCGCTGCACGAGGTCTACGACTTCGCCAACTGGGCCGCCGAACAGGCCCCCGCGGATTCCCCGCTCGCCATCCTGCCCGTCGTCGCGCACGCCGAGCGCTACCGCGTCCTCGCCACCGCCGGGCACGCGTCCCCGGACCCCGCGGCCTCGGGCCACTGGAGCGGACGCCGGGCCCGGCAGGTGATGAAGGCCGCCTTCGACTGGTGGCTGGAGTGGGAGCACGAGGGCCACCCGCGCCGCCTGGTCGACCTCAACTTCCTCGCCCACGCCAAGTTCTGCGAGGGCCGCGGCGCCGAGGCCGCCGCCCTCTTCCACCGCATCGGCGAGCACGCCACCCCCGCCCCGTGGTCGTACCCGGACCGCGATCCGCACTCCGCCTTCCGTGCCGCGCGCGCCGCCGCGCTCGGCACGGCATGACACTCCCGACCCCGACAGAAGGACGGTCCCCGCGATGACCACGGGCAGTTCGAGCGCGAGCAGATCCACCTCCGACGGCATCAGTACCTATCTCGGCGAGGAGCGCGCCCTGCGCGCCGACCGCCTCGGCACGGGGGGCCTGCTGCTCTCCGTTCTCGCCGCGACCGCCCCGCTCATGGTGGTCGCCGGTGTCATGCCCACCACATTCGCGGTGATGGGCATCGTCGGGCAGCCGCTGCTGTTCGTCGCCCTCGGCGTGGTCCTGATCCTGTTCAGCGTCGGCTACGCCGAGATGAGCCGGCACGTCCACAACGCGGGGGCCTTCTACGCCTACATCTCCCGCGGCCTCGGCGGTACGGCCGGCGCGAGCGCGGCGCTGGTGGCCCTGGTCGCCTACAACGCCCTCCAGGTCGGCATCTACGGCATCTTCGGCTTCGAGGTCTCCGGGCTCCTGGACAAGTACGCCGACCTGACCGTCGCCTGGTGGATACCGTCGCTGGTGGCCCTCGTGGTCGTCGGCCTGCTCGGCTGGCTGAAGATCGACGTCAACGCGCGCGTGCTCGGCGTGCTGCTGGTCGTCGAGGTGATCCTGGTGGTGATCTTCGACGTCGCGGCGATCGGCGATCCCGCGGGGGAGGGCCTGTCGCTGCACGCCTTCAACCCGGACACGCTCAGCGGCGCGGGCGTGGGCACCGCGCTGTGCTTCTGCATCGCGGCCTTCCTCGGCTTCGAGCAGGCGCCCGTGTACGCGGAGGAGACCAGTCGGCCGCACATCCTGGTACCGCGCGTGATGTTCTACGCGGTCGGCGGCGTCGCCGTCTTCTTCGCCCTCAGCAGCTGGGCGCTGACCGTCGCCGCCGGTCCCTCGAAGGTCGTCGGCGTCGCGCAGAAGGAGAGCGCCGGCATGCTCTTCTCGCTGACCGACTCCCGGCTCGGCGGCGCCTTCACCGACGTCCTGCACATCCTGTTCGTGACCGGCATGTTCGCGGCCATGCTCAGCTTCCACAACGTCGTCGCCCGGTACACCTTCGCGATGGGCCGCGAGGGCCTGCTCCCGCGCACCTTCGGCCGGACCACCGGCTCCAGCGGCGCCCCGGGCACCGGTTCCCTGCTTCAGACGGCCGTGGCGGCGGTGGTCGTGATCATCTTCGCGATCGCCGACGACAAGCCCACCGGGGACCCGACCGCGCCCGTCCTGCACCTGTTCACCTGGTTCGGCAACATCGGCGCCCTCGGCGTGATCCTGCTGATGGCGGCCGCCTCGGTGTCGGTCATCGTCTTCTTCGCCCGGCGGGGCGCCGCGGGCGCCCAGTCCTGGCGCCTGGTCACCTCCGGGCTCGCGGCCGTCGCGCTGCTGGTGATCGCCGGCTACACGGTCAAGGACTTCGACGTCCTGGTCGGCGCGGGCCCCGACTCGGCTCTGAGCTGGGTGCTGCCCGGCATCATCGGGCTCGCCCTGGTCGTCGGCCTGGCCCAGGGCCTCTACCTGCGCTCCCGCTCGCCCGAGGTGCACGCCCGCATCGGGCTCGGCAACGAGGCGTTCCAGCTGGACAAGGCGGCGCAGGAGACGCCGTGACGGAGGCCTTGGGGACCGGCACCGTACGCCGGTTCCGTACGCCGGTTCCGTACCGCCGGTTCCGTACCGCCGGTTCCCAAGGAGCCGGTGGGCCGGTTTCTGAGGAGCCGGTAAGAAGATGACGGAATCCTGACGAGCACCCGCGATCCCTGGCTCCGCAGGGGCCGCGGGTGTTCGAATGGATACGTGAACTCCGAACAGCCCGAGGAGCCCGGCGAGCCTCGGCCCCCGGCGGAACGCGGCACTCCGATCGGCCGCCGGGTGCTGCTCGGCACCATCGGCCTGGGTGCCCTCGGCGTGGTCGCCGCGCCCCCGCTGCAGCGCGCGCTCGAAGGCTTCCTCGGCGCCGCCGCCGACAAGGACCCCACCGGCCTGACCGGCCTGCTGCCCAACGGCGGAGGCTTCCGCTACTACTCCGTCGCCTCCTCCGTGCCGCGCAAGAACGCCTCGGACTACCGCCTCACCGTCGGCGGCCTGGTGGACCACCCGAAGTCGTACTCGCTCGACGACCTGCGCGCGCTGCCGCAGACCAAGCTGGTCAAGGACGTCCAGTGCGTCACCGGCTGGCGGGTCCCCGACACCCCCTTCGAAGGGGTACGGCTGTCCCGGCTGCTGGACGCCGCCGGGGTGCACGGCTCGGCGGGCGCCGTACGCTTCACCTGCTTCGACGGCACGTACAGCGAGAGCCTCACCCTCGACCAGGCGCGCCGCTCCGACGTCCTGGTGGCGCTGCGCATGCAGAACAAGGACATCGGCCACGCCCACGGCGGCCCGGTCCGCCTGTACGTGGCGCCGATGTACTTCTACAAGTCCGCCAAGTGGCTCTCCGGGATCACCGTCACCGAGCATGTGGAGCGGGGCTACTGGGAGCACCTCGGCTACGACGTCGACGCCTGGGTCGGCCGTTCGAACGGACGCGACGATGACCCTACGAGCTGAGGCGCGCACCCCGCAGGCCGCCGAGATCCGCCGGTTCGGGCCCGCGCAGCGCTGGGTGCACCGCACGACGGCCGCGCTGATGGGCGTGTGCGTGGTGACGGCGGCCTTCCTCTACATCCCGCAGTTCGCCGAACTGATCGGCCGCCGCGAGCTGGTGGTCCGCGTCCACGAGTTGGCCGGGCTCGCCCTGCCCGTGCCGGTCCTGGTGGGTCTCTTCTCGCGGTACTTCCGCGCGGACCTCGGGCACCTGAACCGCTTCGGGCCGCACGACAGGGTCTGGCTGCGCGCGGCGCTGCGCCGCGACAAGCGCCGCTCCTCGCGGCCGGCGGCCAAGTTCAACGCCGGGCAGAAGATCTACGCGGCCTGGATCGCCGGGGCGTCGCTGGTGATGCTCGGCACGGGCCTGATCATGTGGTTCACCCATCTCACTCCGATCATGTGGCGCACCAGCGCGACCTTCGTCCACGACTGGCTGGCGCTGACCATCGGGATCGTGCTCGCCGGGCACATCGGCATGGCGATCGGGGATCCGCAGGCCCGCAGCGGGCTACGGACCGGACGGGTCGACCGGGAGTGGGCCGAGCGTGAGCACCCCCTGTGGCGTCCCTGACGGCCCGCTCGGCGACGGCACCACGGCGGGCGCCGTGACGGTGAAGGCGTCCTTCAGCCGTACCTCGGTACCGCCGTACCGGACGGTCACGTCGACCGTCCGCGGGTAGCGGCCCAGGGACGGCACCACGACGGACAGCACCAGGGTGTCGCCCGACCGGGACCGCGGCACGGGTGGCCCGGCGAGCCGCTGCCCGCCGATGGACACGCTCCCGAACCGCGGCAGTTCGGCCTGGTCGAAGTAGGTGTCGCGCAGCTCGACGGCGACCGTGTCGCCCGGCTGTGCCGTGTGGTCGCCGCCGCTGTCGACGCCGCCGATCCGGTAGGCGCAGGCGGGAGCGGTGCCCGGGGAGGCCGTCAACCGCGCTGTGCCTGCCGGATGCCGCCGGTGGAAGTCCAGCAGCCCGCCGAGCACGGCGTAGGCGGCCCGGCCCTTGCAGGTGCCGACCTTCCCGGCCAGGTCGGCGTGTTCCTTGCGCGCGGTGTCCCAGCCGCCGCTCCGGCCCTGCACCGCCAGGCATGCGGTGGCCAGGGCGCGCAGCACCCGCCACTCGGGGTCGGCGGAGGCTGTGGGGATCACGTCCAGGGCGGCCCTGCACCGGTGCGGGTCGCGCAGCCGGTCGTAGACGCTCGACGGGTCGGGAACCGGGTCGGCGTTCGGTGAGACCGGACCGGGCGGGAGCCAGTTGGGGCTGACGAGAAGCCTGTTGACGGAGGTGGGCGTGGGGGAGGTGGTGCCGGCAGGAGGCGGCGCGGCGGTCGTGCGGGTGTGGCCCGCAGTGCTCGGGGGCACGGCGGCGCTCGCCTCACCGGCGGGTGACTGACGCGGGGTGGGCGATGCGGGAGCCGCGAAGGGACGGTCGCTCTGCGACGGCCCGACCGTCACGATCCTGGCGTCCCCGCCCCCTCTGTCCGGGGTGCCGCTTCCGTCACCGGTGTAGGCCGCGAAGGCCACCGCCACCGCTCCGGCCACGAGCAGCCCCGAGATACGCATCCCGAAGGAAATCGGCATGACGCCCCCCGACGCAGAAAACCCCCGGGCACCCGGGTCCGGGGGGTCTCCACATCATCGGGCCGACAGCGCCGCCGGGGAAGGCGTTTCTGCGGATCCTCGGCCGAAATTCAGCCGCCGAAGTCCAGCAGCACCTTGCAGGAACGGCCGCGGTCCGCAGCGAGGGCGAACGCCGACTCGGTCTCCGCCACCGGGACCACCGCGCTGACCAGCCCGTCGAGGGCCGGCTCGGCCGCGAGCAGCCGCAGCGCCTGGTCGAACTCCGTGTCGAAGCGGAGCGCGCCCCGCAGTTCGATCTCCCGGCTCACGACGAGGTTCCCGGCGAACGGGGTCGGGCCGGGCGGCAGCATGCCCAGCTGCACCACGACCCCGCCGCGCCGCACCAGGCGCAGACAGGTGTCGAGGCCGGCCGCCGCCCCGGACGCCTCCACGGCCGTATCCACTGCGTCCTCCTCGGCCCCCTCGGACGGCCACCCGGCGTCGGCCGGGTCGTCGGCGCGTACGACGGTGTCGGCGCCCGCGAGGCGCGCGTACTCCAGGGCCGCCGGGAGAAGGTCGGTGACCGTGATCCGGGCGGCGCCGGCCGCCCGGGCCGCGGCGACGACCAGGCAGCCGATGGGGCCCGACCCGGTGACCAGGACGTGTTTGCCGGCCACCGGTCCGGCCCGCCGCACCGCGTGCAGCGCGACGGACAGCGGCTCGGCGAGCGCGGCCCGCCGCAGCTCCAGGCCCTCGGGCAGGGGCCTCAACTGCTCGGCGGGGACGACGATCCGGGCCGCGAAACCGCCCTGTACGTGCGGGAAGCGCGCGGCGCTGCCCAGGTACCGGGTGTCACGGCAGACGTGGCGGCGCCCGTCGGCGCACTCCGGGCAGACCCCGCAGGGGGTCGCCGGGTGCACCGCGACCGCCGTGCCGGTGGCCGGAGCCGACGGGTCCGGGGTGCCGTAGGAGACGACCGTCCCGACCACCTCGTGCCCGAGCAGCATCGGCTCCTTCAGGAGGAAGTCGCCGACCCCGCCGTGCCGCCAGTAGTGCAGGTCGGAGCCGCAGACGCCGCCGTAGCGGACGGCGACGAGCGCCTCGCCGGGCCCGGGCTCCGGGACCGGCAGCTCCTCGACGCGCAGGTCGCCCCGGCCGTGGATCACGCAACCGAGCATTCGCGGCATGGCGGTCGGCCCCCTCACAGCACGCTCGTTATTCCGCCGTCGACGTACAGGATCTGCCCGCTGACGAAGTCCGCGGCGGGCGAGGCGAGGAACAGCACCCCGCCCACCAGGTCCTCGGTACGGCCCCAGCGGCCGGCGGGCGTGCGGCGGCGCACCCAGGAGCTGAACTCCTCGTCCTCGACGAGGGCGCGGGTCAGCTCGGTCTCGATGTAGCCGGGGCCGAGGCCGTTGACCTGGACGCCGCAGGGGCCCCAGTCGGCGCACATGCCCTTGGTGAGCATCTTCAGGGCGCCCTTGGTGGCCGCGTAGGGCGCGATGCCCGGGCGGGCCACCTCGCTCTGCAGCGAGCAGATGTTGACGATCTTGCCGTGGCCGCGCCCGGTCATCCGGCGGGCCGCCTCACGGCCGACCAGGAACGCGCTGGTGAGGTTGGTGTCCAGGACGCGGTGCCAGTCCGCGTCCGTGAACTCCAGGAGCGGGGCGCGCAGTTGCATGCCCGCGTTGTTGACCAGGATGTCCAGCGGGCCGACCCGCTGCTCGACATCCGCGATGCCGGCGGCCACCGACGGACCGTCGGTCACGTCGAACACGGCGGTGCGGACGTCGCCGGGCAGGTCCGCCGCCGCCTTGGTGAGGCGGTCGGCGTCCCGTCCGTTGAGGACCACCGTGCAGCCGGCCTCGGCGAGTCCGCGGGCCAGGGCGAGCCCGATGCCGCGGCTGGAGCCGGTGACCAGGGCCGTGCGGCCGCTGATGTCGAACAGCGGGTGACTCATCGTCGTACTCCTAAATGATCAGCGAGAGGAGCAGGACCAGGCCGCCCCCGACCACCGAGATGATCGTCTCCATCACGGACCAGGACTTGACGGTGTCGCCGACGCTCAGGCCGAAGTACTCCTTCACCAGCCAGAAGCCGGCGTCGTTGACATGGCTGAAGAACAGCGAGCCGGAGCCGATCGCCAGGACGAGCAGGGCGCTGTGCGTGGTCGACATGTCGGCCGCGAGCGGGGCCACCAGGCCGGCCGCCGAGACCGTCGCCACCGTCGCCGAGCCGGTCGCGAGACGGATGATCACCGCGATCAGCCAGGCCAGCAGCAGCGCGGGGATCGACCAGTTCTTGGAGATGTCCAGGATCATCTGGCCCACGCCCGAGTCGATCAGCGTCTGCTTGAAGCCGCCGCCCGCGGCGACGATCAGCAGGATGCCCGCGATGGGCACGAGGCCCTTCTCGACGGTGTCGCTGATCCGCTCCCTGGTGAACCCGGCCGCGCGGCCCAGCGTGAACATGCCGACGATCACGGCCGCGAGCAGGGCGATCAGCGGGTTGCCGATGACGTCGAAGACGCGCTGGGTGAGGTTGGCCGGGTCGTCCACGACGATGTCGACGAGCGCCTTCAGCAGCATCAGCACGACCGGCAGCAGCACGGTGGCCAGGGTGGCACCGAAGCTCGGGCGCCTCTCCAGCTCCTCGGAGGCGCGCGGCGGCAGCATCCGCTCGGGGACCGGCGCGTCGACCCAGCGGGCTGCGACCTTGGAGAACAGCGGCCCCGCGATGATCACCGTGGGTATGGCGACCAGGATGCCGAGTGCCAGCGTCACACCGAGGTTGGCCTTGACCGCGGCGATCGCGACCAGCGGGCCGGGGTGCGGCGGGATCAGGCCGTGCATCACGGACAGACCCGCGAGCGCCGGGATGCCGACCCGCATCAGGTTGTAGTTGCCGCGCTTGGCGACCATCAGCACGACCGGGATCAGCAGCACGATGCCGACCTCGAAGAACAGCGGCAGACCGATCACCGAGGCGATCAGGACCATCGCCCACGGCATGGACCGTCCGGTCGCCTTCGCGAGGATCGTGTCGACGATCTCGTCCGCGCCGCCGGAGTCGGCCAGCAGCTTGCCGAGGATCGAACCGAGGGCGATCAGCACGCCGACGCTCGCGACCGTGGCGCCGAGCCCGGTGGTGAAGCTGACGATCACCTTGTCGAGGGGGGCGCCCGCGACCGCGCCGAGCACCAGCGAGCCGATCGTCAGGGACAGGAAGGCATGCAGTTTGAACTTGGTGATGAGTACGACGATGACGGCGATGCCCACCAGTACGGCGATGCCCAGCTGAGCATGGCCTGCCGAGGTGATCGGCGGAGGTGCGTCCGCTGCCAGCATCTCGACGCTGAGTCTGGTCACGGTGTTTCCCTTGCAGGTACGGGGATGGGGGAGTTGGTGCTACGCGGCCGGGTGGGGGAGGCCTTCCAGCGCCTTCGTGGCCCGTGCGGTGATCTCCTCGGGGCTCCCGGCGACGCTCACGGCGACACCCGCCTCGTCCGGCTGGAGCGGTTCGAGCGTGGCGAACTGGGAGTCGAGCAGCGCCGTGGGCATGAAGTGGCCCTGCCGGTGCGACATCCGCTCCTCGATGAGGGCACGGTCGCCCGTCAGATGCACGAAGACGACACCGGGTGCGGCGGCGCGGAGCCGGTCGCGGTAGGCCCGCTTCAGCGCCGAGCTGCTGACCACCCCGCCGAGCCCGGCCCGCCCGTGCGCCCAGGCGCCGATGGCGTCGAGCCACGGCCACCGGTCCTCGTCGTCGAGCGGAACGCCGGCCGACATCTTGCTGATGTTGGCCTCCGGGTGGAAGTCGTCGCCCTCGGCGTACGGGACGCCGAGCCTGGCCGCAAGAAGGGGACCGATGGTGGTCTTCCCGGTGCCTGCGACGCCCATCACCACGACGACATGGGGGGTGCTCATCGCTGCCTCACTGTCTGCTGTCTTCTTCGACACCTGATGTCGACCTGATGTCGACGACACTGAAACCGATTAGGTACGACGAATTCAAGAGTCTGTGACAAATAAGTCTGACTTTTTGTTTCCGTGATCTGCCCCGTACGCTGAGTTCATGAGCACACCGGGCCGGGGGCTGCACGGCCATGTACTGGACTCCCTCGGCCCCGCGATCACCGCGGGCGAGTACCCGCCGGGCAGCGTTCTGCGCACCGACGAGCTGGCTCAGAGATTCGACGTGTCACGCTCCGTGATGCGGGAGGCGGTTCGGGTGCTCGAGTCCATGCATCTGGTCGAGTCGCGCCGGCGTGTGGGCGTGACCGTCCGCCCCAAGGCCGAATGGAACGTCTACGACCCCCAGGTCATCCGCTGGCGGCTGGCCGGCGCCGACCGCCCCCATCAGCTGCGCTCGCTGACCGTCCTGCGCTCGGCCGTCGAGCCGGTCGCCGCGGCGCTGGCCGCCCGGCACGCGTCCGCCGAGCAGTGCGCGGAGCTCACCGAGTGCGCGCTCGGCATGGTCGCCAACTCGCGCGGCCACCAGCTGGAGGCGTACCTCGTCCACGACATGGCCTTCCACCGGGTGATCCTGACGGCGTCGGGCAACGAGATGTTCGCGCGGCTCGGTGACGTCGTGGCCGAGGTCCTCGCGGGCCGCACCCACCACGAGGTCATGTTCGAGGACCCCGACCCGGCCGCCGTCACCCTGCACGTCCAGGTCGCCGAGGCGGTCCGGGCGGGCGACGCGGCCCGCGCCGAGCAGCTGACCCGGGAGATCACGGTGGGCGCACTCCAGGAACTGGACATCCTGGCGCCGTAGCGCCCGGGCCGGCGGGCCTCGTCGGAGGAAGTCCCGGCAGTCGATGAGGCCCGTCAGCCGAGGATGTCCCCGTCGACGTACACCCACGCCCCGTCGGCCCGCTCGAACCGGCTTCGCTCGTGCAGCGAGCCGCCCTCGAAGGACGCCCGGAACGTCACCGTGCCCGTCGGGTGGAAGGCGGATCCGCCGGCGGTCTCCAGGATCTCCAGTCCGCTCCAGCGCATCCCCGGGTCGAGTTTGAGTTCCCCGGGACGGGTACTCGGGTGCCAAGTCCTCAGCAGATAAGGCTCGTTGAGCTTCACGAAGGCGCTGTAGCGCGAGCGCATCAGCGCCTCGGCCGTCGGTGCCGCGGCCTCACCCCGGTGGAATCGGCCACAGCACTTCTCGTACGTCTCCGCAAGACCGCAAGGGCAGCAGGGGTTGTGAACTGGGGCGGAGCCGTGCTGCCGCCGGGATTGCGAGGTACGTCGGGACATGGGTTCCATTCTGCTGCACCACGTGCTGTGTGAGATCTGTGAAGCGCCTGATCCGACACGCGCACATCGCGTGTGGGTCGTGAACGCCGGCCTTCATCGAACCTCCTTTCGGGCTGGCGTGAACCCGCCTTGCATGTGCAACCGCCAACTCCTCAAGGTGGAAGAGCACTTGAGCACCAGGAGTCACAAGCGTGGTTGCTTGGCCCGGACGGCAGTCCGTCCGGGACAATGACGGGGGAACGCTGATACGGGGTGTGCGGGCCGGCGCGGCATGACGCGTCGGACGACTGCCGCCTGCCGCTGTGCCGAAACCTCTCCCTCTGCCGTCTCTTGGTGCCTTCGACCGGTGCCTGAAAAGGGATTGGAGGGGGAATGCCGACGAATGCCGTGAGCGCCGCGAGGCCGACGTATCCGGGTGTCTACGTCGAAGAGCTTCCCAGCAGCACCCGCACCATCTCCGCCGTGACCACGTCGGTGACCGCCTTCGTCGGGCATACCCGGCGCGGCCCGCTCAACGAAGCGGTACGCGTCACCGGATTCGCCGACTTCGAGCGGCGCTTCGGCGGGCTGAGCGCGCAGAGCCCGCTCGCCTACGCCGTGCACCAGTTCTTCGGCAACGGCGGCTCCGTCGCCGTGATCGTCCGGGTCGCCAAGGCCGGCAGCGGCAAGTCCGCGTGCGTCGTCCTGGAGTCCACCGAGGGCCACAGCGAGAGCCGTGTACTGGAGGTCCACGCCAAGGAACCCGGCGTGTGGGGCAACGGCCTGCGGGTCGCCGTCGACCACGACACCGCGGCCTGCGACGAGACCTTCAACCTGCGTGTCTACGACGCCAAGGGCGACGCCCGGGAGAGCTTCAACGGCCTGTCCATGGACGACGGCAGCGGCAGCTACGCGCCGACCGTCGTCAACGCCGGCTCGCGGCTCATCCGCGTCGAGGCCGTCGGCGAGGGCCGGCCCGACCCGTCCGGCACCGTCTCCAAGCCGTTCGGTCACGAACTGCCCGACCTGGCCGTCGACCTGACGGTGAAGATCGGCGACGTGGAGCGTGAGTTCAAGCTCTACGACGCCGACTGCGACGGCGAAGCCCCGTCCTCCGTGGCCGAGTTGGCGCTGCTCCTGGAGCGCAAGCTGCGGGCGCTGCCCGACGCGCCGGGCAAGCACGCCTTCGCGGGCGTCGAGGTCACCGCCTTCGGCCGCCGTATCCAGGTGGTCGCCGGCTCCACCGACCCCGAGGACGTCGTCCGCTTCCTCGGCGAGTGCGCCAACGACCTGGGCCTGGAGGCCTCGGTCAACCCACCGGTGTTCCCGCTGGAGGGCGGCGAGGACGGTGAGGCCCCCGGCCCGCGCGACCTCATCGGCTCCGAGGCCGGCAAGACCGGCATCCAGGCGCTGCGCGGGGTGGCCGACGTCAACCTGCTCTCCCTGCCGGAGCTGGCGTCGTACGAGAAGACCGAGGACGCGCTCACCGTGGTCTCGGCCGCCGAGCGGCTGTGCGAGGAGCGGCGGATCTTCCTGCTGGTCGACGCGCCCAGCACCTGGGTGAGCGTGGACTCGGCGCGTGCGGGGCTGTCCGCCTTCGACGCCGTCCGCGGCAACCACGCGGGGCTGTACTTCCCGCACATTCAGCTCACCGACCCGCTCACCGGGCGGCTGCGCGCCTTCCCGCCGTCCGGCGCGGTCGCGGGCGTCATCGCGCGCACCGACTCCGAGCGCGGTGTCTGGAAGGCACCGGCCGGCACCGAGGCACAGCTCGTCGGGGTGCACTCGCTCACCGTCGACCTGACGGACCGGGAGACCGGGCTGCTCAACCCGCTCGGCGTCAACTGCCTGCGCACCTTCCCGCTCACCGGCCCGCTGGTGTGGGGCGCCCGCACGCTGGAGGGCTCCGACGCCCTCGACAGCGCATGGAAGTACGTGCCCGTGCGGCGGCTCGCGCTGCATGTGGAGGAAAGCCTCCAACGCGGCCTGCAGTGGGTGGTGTTCGAGCCCAACGACGAGAGCCTGTGGCAGCAGATCCGGCTCGGCGCCTCCTCGTACCTGCACACGCTCTTCCGCCAGGGCGCCTTCAAGGGCAGCACCCCGCGCGAGGCGTACTTCGTCAAGTGCGACAGCGAGACCACGACGGACGAGGACGTGGCCAACGGCGTCGTCAACGTGCTCGTGGGCATCGCGCCGGTCCGTCCGGCCGAGTTCGTGGTCGTCAAGATCCAGCAGACGTCGGGGCAGTTCGCGCTGTAGCGCCGGCAGAACCATGGAGAGCTGAAGGAATCCGATGGCTGAGTTCACGGTCAACGCGCATCGATTCGACCCCTACAAGAACTTCAAGTTCCTGGTGCTGTGGGATGGTCGGACGGTCGCCGGCATCAGCAAGATCAGTCCGCTGAAGCGGACCACCGAGGTCGTCAAGCACCGGCACGGCGGCGACCCCTCCTCCCCGCGCAAGTCGCCGGGCCGCTCGGAGTTCGAGGGCATCACCCTCGAGCGCGGGGTCACCCACGACCCCGAGTTCGACCGCTGGGCCAACAAGGTCTGGCAGGTCGGCGCGGGTCTCGGCTCCGAGGTGTCCCTCGCGGACTTCCGCAAGGACATCGTCATCCAGGTCCTCAACGAGGCCGGCCAGGTCGCCGTCTCGCACAAGCTCTACCGGACCTGGCCGAGCGAGTACCAGGTCCTCGGCGAGATGGACGCCAACGCCAACGCGGTGGCCATCCAGTCGCTGAAGCTCGAGTGCGAGGGCTGGGAGCGGGACTACGAGGTGCCCGAGCCCGAGGAGCCCTCGTTCCTCAACCCGGCCTGACGGCACGGTGGTCCGGAGAGCGGGGGGAGGACATGGCGATCACCGGGGCGGCCGAACTGCTGGCCGCCTGGGAGACGGGGCTCGGCGAGGCGCCCGTCGGACGGGCGCTGCTGCTGCACCGCGCGGCACGCCCGGACGTCGACGTCTCGCGGCTGCCCGACGTTCCCGTGGGAGAGCGCGAGGCGGACCTGTTCGCGCTGCGCCGGGCGCTGTTCGGCGAGCGGATGCAGGTGCGATTGGAGTGCGCCGCCTGCGGCCAGGACATGGAGTTCGACCTGGACGCCGGCGAACTCGCCGGATCGCTGGGCGGACACGGCGAGCAGGTCGTACGGGTCCAGGAGGGCGGCTGGGACGTCGAGTTCAGGCTGCCCGGGATCGCCGACCTGCGGGCCGCGGCCCGCGCGGCGGACCCGCGGACGGCCCTGCTCGCCCGGTGCCTGGTCTCGGCGGCCCGCGGCACGACCGCGGTGAGGGGCCCGGAGCTGCCCGCCGCGGTGCAGCGCCGGATCGCCGAGGCCGTCGAGGCGGCCGATCCGGGCGCCGACCTGGTGCTCGACATCGCCTGCCCCGAGTGCGGCGCGGCCACCCGGGCCGAACTCGACATCGCCTCCTACCTGTGGACCGAACTGGACGCCTGGGCACGGGACGTACTGCTCGACGTCCACCTGCTCGCCACCGCCTACGGGTGGAGCGAGCCGGAGATCCTGGCGCTCAGCCCGACGCGGCGCCGCTACTACCTGGAGCTGTGTGCGGATGTCTGACACCCAGGTCTCCCCGGACTCCCCGGACTTCCTCGACCGGCTGATCGCGCGGCACGCCGCCCCCCGACCGGCCGCGGCGCGGGTGCGGCCCCGGCTGCCCGGCCCGTTCGAGCGCGTCGAGGCGGTACGGCCGCGGGCGGCGGCGCCCGAACAGGACGCGCTGCTGTGGCCCGCGGCCCCGCCGGCCGCACCACCGGCGGGCGAAGCGCGGACCGCGGCCGGCAAGACCCGTACGCACACGGAACGGGAGCACACCGTCGTACGCACCGAACGCGAACCGGCCGGCCCGGACCCGCGTCCGGCCGCGCCGGCCCGTGGCGAGGCACCCCTGCCGCGTCCCGCCGCGCCCGTCGCCCCGGGGCCGCGGCCCCCGGCCGACGCCGCGCGGCGTGCGGCGGGGCGGGGACGTGCGCCACAACCGGAACCCGCACGGACCGCGGTCTCCCCGCCCACCCCCCCGGGCGCGGAGACCGCCCCCCACGCCGTGTCGGCGGCGCTGCGACCCGGCGCCGCCGACACGGCGGCGGCACGCGACGCCGTACGGCAGGCCGCGGCCCGGCGCCCGGCCCGGGCCACCGAGCAGGTGGTCCAGGTGCAGATCGGGCGGCTCGAGGTGACCGCACAGCCCTCGGGCGGCGGGCGGCAGGCAACGCCCGCGAAGGAGCGGGCCGGGGCGACCGTGAGCCTCGCCGAGTATCTGGCGCGGGGGCGCGAGTGAACCACGGACAGGGATCAGCAGCCCGAGAGGAACCGAGGAACTGACGTCATGAGCAACGCACTTGCCATCGCCCATGTCACCCAGGCCCTCGCGCTGCTGATCGAGAACAACGTGGGGCCGGAGTTCGGTGAGGCCGTCAAGGTCGAGCCGCGCAAGCCGCCCGCCGACCCGCAGCTGGAGCAGCCGACGATCTCGGTGTTCCTCTACCAGGTCACGCCCAACACCTCGCAGCGCAACAACGACCTCCCGACCCGGGCCGGTGACGGCACCCTGGTCAAGCGGCCCGCCGCGGCGCTCGACCTGCACTACGTGATCAGCGCGTACGGCGACGAGCGGGAGCTGGTCGGGCAGCGGCTGATCGGTTCCGTGGTGCGCACCCTGCACGAGATCCCGATCCTGCCCAGGGACGTCATCGAACAGGCCGGTGAGCGGCCCTACTTGGCGGACAGCGACCTCGCCGCGACGGCCCAGCGCGTGCGGTTCACGCCGACCGTGATGGACGTCGACGAGACGTCGAAGCTGTGGGGGATGCTCTACCAGACGCCGTACACCCTGTCCGTGGTCTACCAGGCGACGCTCGTCCTCATCGACGGACGTCAGATCCCGGTGGCGGGCAAGCCGGTCGAACGGCCCGAGGTGCGGGTGCTGCCGTTCGGGGCGCCAGGCGCGCCGGTACCTGCGGGGGCCGAGCCGCAGGACTCGGCGCCGTCAAGTGACCCGCCGGCCGGGCCGGTTGGGACGGCCGAGCTCGAACCTCCCGCTCCGTCGACCGCCAGGAAGGCGGCCAAGGCCCCGGCGAAGGCTGTCGCCAGGTCCGCCGCCAAGTCCCCAGCGCGGGCCCGCAAGACGGCTCCCCGGACCACCAGGAACGCGCCGCGGCAGAGCGACGACAGCACGGAGAAGTGAGGCGGCATGACGACGACGGGGGCAGGTGAGGACATGGCGACGACCGAGCACGGGCCCACGCTGACCGCGGAGATCCGCCGTGTCCTGGCCAGGGTCGACGCGCACGCGGCGCGGTCCGCCGCGAAGGGCGACGCACCCGGCAGCGAGCCGGCCCCCACCGCGGGCCCCGGCACCGCCCCCCTCGACGCCCTCGTCTCCTGCTTCGGCCTCACCTCCTTCGAGCGCGACCTGGTACTCCTCGCCGCCGCCCACGAGCTGGAGCCCACGACCGCCGCCCGGTGCGCCGCCGCCTGCGGTGACACCGAGCGCGCGTACCCGACCTTCTCGCTCGCCCTGGCCGCGCTCGCCGAACCGCACTGGAGCGCGCTGACGCCCGTGGCGCCGCTCAGGCGCTGGCGGATCGCCGAGCTGGACGACGAGACCCGGCTGACCACCTCCCGGCTCCGGCTGGACGAGCGCATCCTGCACTTCCTGCTGGGCTCGCCCTATCTCGACGCGCGGCTGCACGGCCAGCTGCGCCGCACCCCGGTGCCGCAGGCGCTGACGCCGTCGTACGACCTGGCGGCGAGCCGGCTGGCCGAGGGCTGGACGACCGGGGCGGGCGCCGAGGCGCCGATCGTCGAGGTGACCGGCGGGGATCTGCGCAGCAGGGCCGACATCGCCGCGGCGGCCGCCGCACGCTCGGGGCTCGGGCTGTACACGATGAGCGCCGAGGACATCCCCGCCGAGCCCGTGGAGCGCGACCGGCTCGCCCGGCTGTGGCAGCGTGAGGCGATCCTGCTGCCGTCGGCGCTGCTCGTCGAGGTGGGCGAGCTGGACCGCGACCAGCGGGCGGCGACCGAGTCCTTCCTGGCCGGCGCCGCCGTACCGGTGGTGGTGTCGAGCGAGGACCCGCTGCGATCAGAGCGCTCCTACCGGGCCCGGGCCGCGGTGCCGCGGCTCGACGACGACGAGCAACTCGCCCTGTGGTCGGGCGCCTTCGAGGAGACCGACCTGGCCGAGGGTGAACTGCGCTCCCTCGTCGCCCAGTTCCAGCTGCCCCCGCACGTCGTGCGGTCCGCGGCTGCCACCGTGCGCCGCCTGCTGCCGCAGGAGGACGAGCTGGACGCGGCCGGACTCGCCTGGCGGGCCGGGCTCGAGGAGGCGCGCATCGGCATGGACGAGCTCGGCCGGCGGATCACGCCGCAGGCCGGCTGGGACGACCTGGTGCTGCACGAGCGGCAGACGGGCGTGCTGCGGGAGATCGTGGCGCATGTGCGGCAGCGGGCGACCGTCCACCAGGAGTGGGGCTTCGCCGCCACCCTGCGCCGCGGCCTTGGCGTGACCGCGATGTTCGCGGGCGGCTCCGGCACCGGAAAGACCCTGGCCGCCGAGGTCATGGCGAACGAGCTCGGCCTCGACCTGTTCGTCATCGACCTCTCGCAGGTCGTCAGCAAGTACATCGGCGAGACCGAGAAGAACCTCCGCCGGGTCTTCGACGCCGCCGAACGCGGCGGCGCGCTGCTGCTGTTCGACGAGGCCGACGCGCTGTTCGGCAAGCGCAGCGAGGTCAAGGACAGCCACGACCGGTACGCCAACCTGGAGGTCAGCTATCTGCTGATGCGCATGGAGGCCTACCGGGGCCTGGCCGTCCTCACCACCAACATGAAGAACGCCCTCGACACGGCCTTCCTGCGGCGCATCCGCTTCGTCGTCGACTTCCCCTTCCCGGCCGAGTACGAGCGGGCCGAGATCTGGCGGCGCGTGCTGCCCCCGCAGGCGCCGGTGAAGGACATCGACCCCGGGCTGCTCGCCCAGCTCACCGTCGCCGGCGGCTCGATCCGCAACATCGCCCTGTCCGGGGCGTTCCTCGCCGCCGAGGAGGGCGACCGGCTGCAGATGCGGCACATGCTCGCCGCCGCCCGCACCGAGTATCTGAAGCTGGAGCGCTCGCTGACGCCCACGGAGGTCCGCGGATGGGTGTGAACTCCGGGCCCGGGACAGAGCCTTCGGCGATCCGCGTCGACATCGGCGAACTGGTCCTCGACGGCTTCCGGGCCGACCCGGACCGGGTGTCGGCCGCATTCGAGACCGAACTGACCCGTCTCGTACGGCTGCACGGTGTGCCGCTGGCCGCGCGCGGCGCCCTCGCCGTCGACGCGCTGTCCGGGCTGCCGCCCCTGCCGGCCGGGCTGTCCGCGCGCCGCCTCGGCCAGGAGCTGGCGCGTGCCGTGCACGAGGGCCTGAGCGGTCACGGGGAGGTGGGCCCGTGAGCTCCCGGACCCAGGACGGCCAGGCGGAGCAGAGCGCCGAACAGCGCCGCCGCAAGCGCAGGGAACGTGCCGCCAAATCCCGTGCGCCCGAGCCGAAGAACATCGTCAGCGGCGCCGGGCAGCCGCTGGACCCCGGCATCCGGCGGGAGCTGGAGGAGCAGCTCGGCCACGACCTCGGCCGGGTACGGCTGCACACCGGCCGGGACGCCGGGCAGCTGACCGAGCTGCTCGGCGCGGACGCGGTCGCCGTCGGCCAGGACGTCTTCTTCCGCGAGGGCGCCTTCCGCCCCGGTACCGACGAGGGCCGGCGCCTGCTCGCCCACGAGCTCCAGCACACGGTGCAGAACCCGCACGGCCTCGGCACCCTGCGGGCCGGCCGCGAGCTCGGCGCGGTGAGCCTGCCCCAGCAGGCCGTCGAGCGGGAGGCGGAGGAGGCGGCGCAGGCGGTCGTACGGCCGGACTCCCTGCAGCCGTCAGAGCCGGCCCCGCAGGTCGAGGAGGGGCAGGACACCCCCGGCTGGTTGCGGTACGCCACCGTCGACGCCGACCGGATGCGCGCCGAGGCCGTCGACCCGGCGACCCTCGTCGACCGGATCGCCGGGAATGTGCTGCGCAGCCTGCGCGGGGACCCCACCGACGCCTCCGGTCGTGTACGACTCCAACTGGCGCGAATGTCGGAGGAGTTGGAGGACGCGGTCGTCGAGCGGCTGGAGAACCGGCTGCTCACCCCCGAGTACGACCGGCTGCTGGAGATCGCGGACCGGGCCCGCCCCGGCCCCGTCGAACTCCAGCCCGCCGAGGCGCCGTTGCCCGAGGTCGACCTCTTCGCGGAGCTCGGCGTCGAACGCACCCGGTGGCAGAAGAAGCAGGAGTCCGACCGAGGCTCCGCCGACCGGCGTGCCGACGACACCCGCGAGGAGCAGCGGGACGCCAGGTCGCGCGACGCCAAGAGCAGCAGCGACCGCAGCCGGGCCGGCGCGGACGCGGCCACCGAGGACCAGGACGCCGCGCGGCGCACCGAGCAGGAGGACACCCGCAACGCCTCCCGGCAGCAGGCCAGGGAGGAGCAGCAGCAGTCCGACGAGCAGTCCGCCACCGACCGCGAACGCACCGACCAGGCCTCCGACGAACGCGCCCAGGGGCAGCAGGAGGGCACCGAACAGGCCAAGGAGGAGCGCAAGGAGCAGCGCGAGCGGGAGGAGGCCGACCCGCAGCAGGCCAGTGCGCCCGGCTCCGACAAACGCAAGCGGCGGGACGACCAGACCCAGCCGGCCGCCGGCTCGAAGCGCGAGGAGCCGGACCCCAGGCAGAAGGCCCAGCCCGGCCCCGCGCGCCCGGAGAAGGTCGACGAACACGCCGAGCAGCCCGACTCCGCGCTGTCCGAGCACGGTTTGAACGAGAAGGACGAGGACGGCGGCGCCGAGGCCGAACCGCGCGAGGAGGAACGGCCGCTCGGCCTCGAGGCGGGCGCCGACCAGGAGGTCGCGGGCGGCGAGGACGAGGCCGGGGCGCCGGGCGCGAAGGACGAGCCCGCGCTCAAGCCCGAGGACTACCTGCCCGACGCCGACCTCGACCTGTCCGCCGTACCCACCGCGGACCAGCTCGGACCGGGCGCCGCCCAGCCGTCCCTGCCCTCCTTCCCCACCCCGCCGCCGACGAAGGCCGAGCGGACCGAGCAGGAGCGGGAGAAGAACGAGCGGGAGCGGTCCGAGGAGGACGCGGCCGAGGCCGGGCCCGAACCGAAGGCGCCCGGACAGGACGAGGGGCCGGTCGAGGGCGAGGCGCCGCAGCCCGAGAACGGACCCGTCGCGCAGGGCCAGGACCGCGGCACCAAGGACCTCCAGGAGACCGACAAGCCGCTCGACCAGGAGGTCGGCCCCGACCTCGCCACCCAGGACAAGGAGCGGCCCGAGCCGGAGACCGAGAAGCCGGACCCGGAGCAGCTGCAGGAGCGGGAGCAGACCAAGGACGCGGACGACGCCGGTTCCGACGGGACGGACGGCGACGAGGAGCGGCCGGACGTCAGGGACGAGCAGGAGGAGAAGGACCGGCAGCGGGAACGTACGGCTGCCGAGTCCCGTACGAGCCCTGCGGCTCCGGGGCCCGTGCCCGCGGTGGCGACCCCTGTCGCGGCCGCCGTGTCCCGGCCGGCCGGTGCCCAGACGCCGAAGACCCCCGTCGAGGACCGCGACCCCTCGCCGGCCACCCGTCGCGCCGCCGAGCCGCCCCGCTCCGAGCGCGAGGCACCGCAGGCCAAGAGCCAGGTGCCCAAGGAGAGCGGGCCCGGCGCCGTACCCCACGGACCGGTCGGCGCCTCGGAGAAGACCGGGCCCGCGGTCGCCGCGGGCCCGGGTGCCGCGCCGTCCGTCGCCCAGGCGGCGGTGAGCCCGGCCGCGGAGCAGGCCGACGGGCCGGGCCAGACCGCCGCGACCGACGCGCCGAGGCCCGAGGCCTCGCTGGAGAAGGACGGTGGCGGCTGCGCGCCGCCCGCGCCCGCACCCGAGAAGGACGAGGGCCGGCAGGGCGGTTGCGGGGGCGGCGGCGGGGCCGCGCCCGAGGAGAAGCAGCAGGAGCCGCCGGACGTCTCGGGGCAGGACCCCAAGGCCGCCGTGCAGACCGTGAGCAAGCTGGCGCCCGACCAGGCGGCCGCCGCCATGCCCGGGGTCGACAAGGCCGCGGACAAGAAGATCGCCGACGAGCAGAAGCGGCTCGACGCGGCACCGCCCACACGTGAACGTCCGTCCGGGGCACCGCAGACGCGGTCCGCGCCGCCCCAGGCCGCGCCCGCGGCCGCCCAGGTCACCGGCAAGGTGGAGCGGATCGGGCCCGAGGACCAGGCCGACAAGCAGAAGGCGAAGGGCGGCGACAAGGCCGAGGGCAAGCAGCCCGCCTCCGACGTGCCTCCGCCGCCGCCTCCGGCCGTACCCGACAAGGGACTCCGCGAGTCCGAGGCGAAGAGCGTCGAGGCGGCGGCCGACGCCGTCCCGACCACCGACCCCGCACTCGAGAACAGGACCGTCGGCCCGGCGCCGAAGATCCGCCTCGAGGGTCCCAGCGATCCGACCCGCACCGACGACCAGGCCAAGGCGCTCAAGGACAAGCAGTCCGACCTGCAGACCACCGGCCGCCAGGACGCGGCCAAGCCGATGGGCGAGGACCAGGTCTTCCCCGACGCGCCCAGGGAACAGCTCACCGGCAAGGCCTCCGGCGGCGCCGCTGGCGGAAAGGGCGGCGCGCTCGCGGCCACGCCCGCGCCGAGGGCCGGCGTCGGAGCCGTCGCCAAGCAGGAGAAGGGCACCGAGATCACCGGTGCCGCGGGCAAGGCGCAGGGCGACCTCGGTGCCAGGGACAAGGAGCACCAGCAGAGCGAGCAGCAGGCCAAGCAGGACAAGCAGACCGAGATCGACCGCGAGGTCGAGCGCAACACCACGCAGCAGACCGCCGAACGCGGGCGCGTCGCCCAGCAGACGCAGAAGCAGCGCGAGGACTGGCGGTCCGAGCAGGACAAGAAGGTCGCGGACGCGGACAAGCAGTCCGGCGACGAGCACGACAAGAAGAACAAGGACATCGTCAAGGCGCGCGACGACAAGGACAAGGAGATCGGCGCGCGCAAGGACAAGGACAACGGCCAGATCGACACCGAGCGGGAGAACGCCGAGAAGGAGGCCAGGAAGAAGAAGGAGGAGAAGAAGCCCTCCGGAGGCCTGCTCGGCTGGATCGCCGACAAGGTCGCCGACTTCTTCAAGGGCCTGCTCGCGGCGGTCACCGCGGTCTTCGACGCCGCCCGCAAGGCGGTCAACGGGATCATCGACAAGTTCAAGGACTGGGCCAACCAGGCCATCGACTTCGTACGGGACCTGGCTGTCAAGGCGATCAACGCCCTGGCGGACGTCCTGATAGCGATCGGCGACACGCTCCTGTCGGCCTTCCCCGAACTCCGGGACCGCTTCCGCAAGGCGATCGAGGGCCTGCGGGACGCGGCGATCGCGACGGTCAACCGCCTGGCGGACGGCCTGAAGAAGGCGGTCAACACGCTGCTGGACGCGCTGGCCGCGGGCCTGAACAAGTTGCTGGACGTCCTGGAGGCGGGCGTCAAGGCAGTGATCAAGGCCTACCAGGCGATCATCGTGGGCGCGATCAAGTTCGCGCAGGCGGCGATCGAGGCGCTGGGGAAGTTCGCGGCGCTGGTGGCGGACATCGCACCGGACCCGGGCGGCTGGATCTCGAAGGCGGGCAGCGCGGCCAAGTCCGGTATCACGGACCATCTGTGGGGCGCCATCAAGGTGGCGGTCAAGGGCTGGTTCGACACGAAGGTCGAGGGCATCCTCGGGCTCGGCAGGGCCGTGATCGACGTCCTGGTCAAGGGCTGTGTGTCGCTCAAGCAGATCGGCAAGATGGCCTGGGACGCGATCATCGCCTCCCTCCCGATGATGATCGCGACGCTGGTCATCGAGAAGGTCGTCTCGATGATCGTGCCGGCGGCCGGGGCGATCCTGACGATCATCCAGGGACTGATGGCGGCCTGGTCGACGGTCAGCTCGATCCTCTCGGCGTTCTCGAAGTTCTGGGCGTACCTGACGGCGGTGAAGGCGGGTCCGGCGGCGTGTCTGTTCGCCGAGGCGGTCGCCGCGGGTGTGGTGGCGCTGCTGGACTTCATCACCAACTTCCTTCTCCAGAAGCTGTCTTCGGCGACCAAGGGCGTGGGCAAGCGCCTCAAGGGCATGGCCCAGAAGATCATGGACGGCCTGAAGAAGGTCGGCGGCGGAGCGAAGAAGGCGGCGGGCGCCGCGGTCAACTCGGCCCGGGGCGCCATGCGCAAGGCCCGCCAGGCCCTGGGCCATCCGGGCACGGAACACCGCCCGAAGGGCGAACCGTCCCACGACCTCAAGTCCCCGGTGAAACCGAAAGATCACGCTACGCCGAAGGGTCCGGCGAAGAAGCCTGAGGGGGAGGCCCAGCCGAAGGAGAGGGCACCGGAGAGGGACCGGACACCGGACCGCGAGCCTTCGAAGGAACGGGTGCCGGACAAGGACCGGACACCCGAGAAGGACAGGACGCCGGATCGGGAGCCGTCGAAGGACCGGACACCGGCCAAGGAGAAGGACTCGGCCAAGGACGCCAAGGACAAGAGGCCCGAGGCGACACACAAGAAGAAGGAGATCGAGGGCCCCAAGCCGACCAAGCCGAAGAAGCCCAAGTCCCCGGTGGGCAAGGCCCTCTCGAAAGCCAAGGGCGCCGTCAAGTCCGCCCTGAAGAAGGTCGGCAACGCGGCGAAGACCCTAGGCCGCAAGCTGAAGAAGTCGAAGCTCGGCAAGGCGCTCAAGAACGGTGCGGCCAAGGTGCGGAACTTCTTCAAGAAGAAGAAGGACCAGCTACGGGACCACAAGAGGCGGCAGCAGGAGCAGAAGAGGCGCAAACAGGATGGGCGGAAGAAGAAGGAGAAGTCGAAGGAGTCCAAGGAGGCACGTCTCCAGAAGATCCTCACCCGTATCCGCCCGCTCCTCCAGCGCATCATGACTCCGGGCGTGCCCCGCCCTGTGATGAACGTGACGCTGGCCGGCCTTCGTCTGTGGTACCGGCTCACCGGGCTGACCCTCGACGGCGCCAAGAGCGGCCGGATCATGGCTCTGCTCAACCCGCAGGGGATGGTTCTTCCGTTCCACAGCACGGATGCCTGGACCGAACCGCCGGAAGCCACGAAAGCCCGGACGGACGCCCGGGCTGTGGAGGAAGCCGAAGCCGATCGCATCCGGGAGCGCGAACGGCAGGAGAAGCGCGCGGCCCAACCGGAGGCGGAAGCGGATGCGACGGCAGAGCCTGGTCAACCGAATGCGCTCTCTGCCGAGTTGAACAACATTCTCGCCAACCCGTTGGCGGGGCGGGGACAACGGCGACGCCGGCGTGGCGGTCCCGTAAGCAAGGGTGAAAGCCTGACGTTCAAACGTGCGGAGAAGCGAGCCGTAACGGGCGACAAGCTCACCCCGGACCACATACCCTCGGGCGCCGCGCTCATCCATGCGGCGCAGCGCAGAGCCATTGCAAGGGAAGAAGCCAGAAGGAACACGAAGATGGACGAGGGGGAAATCACTGATTTCCTTCAGAAGGAAGAGTTCATCACTGTCAATGCGCAGGGGAACATTGGCAGGGGGCCGAAGAGCAAGAAGATCTACAATGAGGCCCTCGCCATGATGGTCACCGGAAAGGAGCATGAATACCGGAAGGCCGATCCGGAGGGCGGTTCGCGCACGCACGGGTCAAGGAACACGCCTCAGCAGATCGCTCTTGACGCCAGGGACCTGACCGTGGCGGCTGAGGACGACTTCCGTTTCTACCTGACGAGTTGGCAAAGTAAGAGAACTCTGGTGAAGAGTCAGGTCTATAGCATGATCTTGCACTACAAGCGGCTTACCGACCGAAAAGAAATCGACTACTCCCGCAGTATCGACAATCTGCTGTTGCACTACTGGAAGAAGGCAAGGAATGACACCGACTGAACGCGTCGAGCAGATTGCCTTCGACCCCGGCCTGTCAGTTTCCGAGAAGTCGGACCGCATCACAGCATTTTTCACACAGCAGGGTGACCCGGGCATCACTTTGGCTGCGGACTGTCTTACGGATACGGACGACCCAGCGGTGGCCCAGTACATTGCTGCATACCTGGAGTTGACCCCAGGCGGGCAGGAAGAGAAGACGCGCGCGGCCGAGCGGTTGCGCGGCAAGGGGCCGGTCGTGCAAGCGGTCGCCCGGCTCGTGCCTTGGCTTCCGGAACACCTGCTCGATGCATTCGTCAACGACTTCTTCGCGTCCCCGGATCCAGAGTCGCCTCTTGCCTCGGTCATCTTCGCCATCGGCGTGTTCCACCCCGCCCGGCTGCGATCCCACGCTGATCAAATCGAGAGAGCCGCCGTGCGGCAGAGTCTGTTGTCCGGCGCACCGGACGATTCGGCCGACGCCTTCCTGAACGAATGGCACAAGACCCGGGACCTGGACAGCCTGCAAGCACTGGCCCTCATCAGGACTGTGCATGCGGCTGACCTGATCGCTTCGGTGCGCGACGAAATCGATGATCCCGAGGACTGGGAGTGGTTGATGCCGCTGGCAGGGAGGCTTCCCGACAGCGGAGCTGAGTCGGGGTTGCGTCCCGCCTACATGGGGTTCGTCACAGAAAGAGGCAAGAGCCCCCACGCCATGGGCGGCCGATACGCGCACGAGGTCCCCTTGTGCGCCCGGTGCAGTAGTCCTGCCGACCGGGTGCTCACGCTCTCCGCGACGGCCCTGCCGCAAGAGTTGAGCAGTGATCCGTCGTTCTTCTGGTTCTCTTGCGACTGCGATGAAGTCGACGTCCTGACAGTGCGATTCACGGCTCAGGGAACGTATGCCTACTTCCAGCCACAGGGTCCCTCTGTGGACCACTCGCGTGTGATTCCCGGTGAACGGTCCCTGGCATTGGAGCTCCACCCCAACCAGACGGGCGTGAGCCTGCCGGCCATCACTGGCAGTTCTCGTCACCAGGTCGGCGGTCTGCCTCGGTGGCCTTCACCGGAGACGCATCCCATCTGTCCCGAGTGCGGGAAGTTCATGCCCTTCTTGGCTGCGGTGGACAGTGGGCCCACCCTCTTCGGGCCGATGGATTTTGGTGGGTCGCTCTTCGGTTTCTGGTGCGACAACTGCTCGGTGTCGACCACACAGCTGCAGGACTGAAGGGCGGAGAGAGGAAGAATGACCCGCTACGCAGACATCCCCAAACCCATCCGCTCCGGAATAGTCGTCGTCGACCCCGACCGCGGCACCCCCCAGCGCGTCATCGTCCTGCAGTTCAACCCCGACACCCTGGAGCGCAGCATCGCTCCGCAGTCCGCCGGGGACAGCAGTGACGGTGCGAGTGGGGGGAGCGGGGGCGGGGATCGGAACGAGGCGTTGCGGCTGAAGGGGCCCGCCGAGGAGACGTGGAAGTTCACCGCCGAGATCGATGCCACCGATCAGCTGGAGATCGCGGCGCCGGACGGCATCCACCCCCAACTGGCCACCCTCGAAATGCTCGTGCAGCCGACCACCGCGCAGCTGCGCGCCGCGAGCCGGCTGTCGCAGAAGGGGACCATCGAGATCAGCCCGATCGAGATGCCGCTGACGCTGTTCACGTGGGGGAGCAAGCGGGTCATGCCCGTGCGGCTCACCGAGCTGTCCGTCAACGAGTCCGCCTTCGACGTGAATCTCAATCCGATACGGGCCGCGCTGAGCATCGGCATGAAGATCCTCACCGTCAGCGACCTGCCCGCCGGGCACCGCGGTGCGGATCTGTACATGGCGCACCTCGCGCAGAAGGAACGGCTCGCGGCCGCCGCCCGCGGCGGCAGCCTCGGGGCCCTGGGACTGCCGGGTGCCGATGTACTGAGTGGAAGGGGCTGAACCCACAGCCATGGCCGACATCGAGTCCTACGAGAGCGCCCTCGGCGCGATACCCGGTGCGCACCCCTACCCCCGCACCAGCAGGTACCACGACGCCGAGATTGGCATCCACCGGCTTCCCGACGGGACCGAAGTCCGCTACGCCAAGCGCCGGTTGCTGCCTCCCCTCGACATCCAGGAGACGCAGGAACACGTCGTCGGCGCCGGCGAGCGGCCCGATCTGCTCGCCCAGCGGTTCTACGGCGACCCCGGCCAGTGGTGGCGCATCGCCGACGCCAACCCCGTACTCGATCCACGGGAGTTGACCGACGAGGCGGGGCGGATCATCGAGATCCCCGAGCCGGGAGGGCACCGGCGTGTCTGACCAGCCCGTCGGGCAGGGTCCCGTCCACATCACGCTGCTCATGGGACCGAAGCTCGCCCGCCCCGTCCCGGCCGAGGTGACCGAGGCCCTGCTGTCCGCCCAGATCACCGCCACCGCCGGCGAACGCAGTGGATTCCAGCTGGCCTTCGACCTCACCAAGAGCGGGCTCATCAATCAACGCCTGCTGCCCGAGGGGTTCTTCGACCCCAAGACGCGGCTCATCGTCACCGTCAGCGTCCGTGGGACGCCCGACGTCCTCTTCGACGGGCTCGTCGTCCGGCAGGAGGTCGGCGCCAGCAACCAGCCCGGCCACTCCACCCTCACCGTCACCGGCGAGGATCTGACCCTGCTGATGGATCTGGAGGAGCGGACCGCCAGGTACCCCAACCTCCCGCCCTCCGAACGGGTTCTGAGCATCCTGCGGCGCTACTCCGACTACGGCATCCGGCCCGATGTCTACGCCGAGAAGATCGCCCAGCCCCCGCACCAGGATCTCCGCGTCCACTACCAGACCGGTACCGACCTCCAGTACGTCACCGACCTCGCCCGCGCCAACGGCTACACCTTCTACCTCGAACCCGGCCCCAACCCCGGGCAGTCCTCGGCCCGTTGGGGACCGGAGGTCCGTCTCGGCATCCGCCAGCACGCCCTCAACGTCAACATGGACGCCAACACGACCGTGGACCAGCTGACGTTCTCGTACGACGGGACGGCGCGGGAAGAGCCGCAGGCCCGCTGGCAGGACCCGGGGACCCGTGTGTCCACGCTCCTGCCCCAGCCGCCGATCAGTCCCCTTCGGCCGCCCCTCGGCCGGCGCCCCACCCCCGCCCTCAAGCGCAGGACGCTCTCCGGCACCGCCAAGCAGCAGCGCGAACAGGCCGAGGCCGAACTCCTCGCCCGTGCCGCCGTCTCCGCCGACGTGGTCTCCGGCTCCGGCTCGCTCGACGTCAACCGGCACGGCTACATCCTGCAGCCCCGCCAGCTGGTCGGCGTGCGCGGCTCCGGACGGGCGTACGACGGCGACTACTACGTCAAGTCCGTCACCCACAACCTGCGGCCCGGGTCCTTCCAGCAGAACTTCACCCTCTCCCGGGAGGGGCTGGAGGCCCGCAGCGACTACGTCCGGCCCTGACGACCCAAACGCCTCAACGACTCACCCACCAGGAGCAGTTCAGCATGGCGGCAAACGGCAATCGCTACCTCGGCAAGTTCCGCGGCCGGGTCGTCGACAACAACGACCCGCTGCGGATCGGCCGGATCACCGTCGAGGTGCCCGACGTGCTCGGGGACGAGGCGTCCACGTGGGCGCTGCCCTGTCTGCCGTTCACCGGGCCCGAGTCGGGCCAGTTCGTGGTGCCGCCGCCCGGCGCCGGCGTGTGGGTGGAGTTCGAGCAGGGGGACCCCAGCTTCCCGGTGTGGACCGGGTGCTGGTACGGAGCTGCCGAGGAACTGCCGCCCGACGCGCGGCGCGCGCTCCAGACGAACTCGCCGGCCAAGCCCGTCGTCGTGCAGACGCCGGGCGCGCACAAGATCGTCATGAACGACACCGCCGGCGCCGATCAGGGAATCCTGCTCCAGGCCCAGGGCGGCGCCTACCTCCGCATCACCAAGGAGGCCGTGGTCATCGCGACCGGCGCAGGCGCCGAGATCGTGCTCCGCGGCAGGGAAGTGACCATCAACGAGGGCCAGTTGACCGTGCTCTCGAAGCGATAGAAGACGGGGGACGCACCAAGTTGTCCGGGAGTCTGCTCGACGCCGGCGCCGTGATCGGCTGCCCGCACGGTGGCCGGGTCACCGCCGCCACCACGCCCACCGGCGGCGTACGCATCGGGGGTGCCGCCGTAGCGACGGCCAGGCACGCGTACGTCGTCGTCGGCTGCCCGCACACCCTCGACGGTGTGCCCACGCCCTGCGTGACGGTCCGCTGGACCGCCGACGGCAGCGGCATCACGGTCGACGGCGCCCCCGTGCTGCTCGACACCTCCGCGGCCCTGTGCTTCAGCGCGGCCCTCGTGCCGCAGGGACCGCCCGTCGTCCTGGCCGCGCCGCGAAAGGTGACCGCCCGATGAGTCAGCCGAGCCGGGCGGGCCGCCCGCGCACCGACATCGCGTTCCCCTTCCGCGCCGACCGCCGGGGACGCACCGCGCACGCCGGCCACGCCGAGCACGTCCACGACCTGATCGAGCAGCTGCTGTTCACCAGCCCGGGGGAGCGCGTGATGCGCCCCGACTTCGGCTGCGGGCTGCTCGACCTCGTCTTCGCCCCCAACAGCCCGGAACTCGTGAGCACCCTCGAACTCTCCGTGCAGGCCTCGCTGCAGCGCTGGCTGGGCGACCTGATCGACGTCGTCGCGCTCGACGTGGTCAGCGACGACGACGCCGTACGCGTCCATCTGTCCTACGTCCTGCGCGCCACCGGCGCCCGCACCGACGACGTGTTCGAGGGGAGGGCCGCATGACCACCGCCACGTCCCGCCGCGCGAAGGTACGCGCCGCACAGCTCAACGGAGTCGACGCCGTGGAGGTGAGCGACGACGGGCTCCTGCTCACCGTCACCTTCCTCGGCAAGGCCCCGCACGGCCTCGGCCCGGAGAACGTCCGCATCGACGGCGGCCGCCGGATCACCGGACTCACCGACATCACAGTCGTGGACGTCAGCGTCGAACGCGAGGAGGACCCCGAGCTCGACGACCGGCTCTACGTCACCCTCGACCGGACCGGCGACACCTCGCGGTACGTGTTCGCGCTCGTCGAGACCGACCCGTACGGCCGCCCGGGCACCGAGCCCTTCCGCGGTTTCGACCAGCGCTACCACCGCGCCTCCTTCTCCTTCCTGCCCGACTGCCCAACTCCCTTCGACTGCAAGGAGGACGGGCAGGAGCAGCCGGACTTCCCGGCCGCGCCCGTAGTCGACTACACCGCGCGTGACTACGACACCATCCGCAAGCTGCTCCTGGACCGGCTCGCGCTCACCACCCCCGACTGGATCGAGCGCAACCCCGCCGACCTCGGCGTCACCCTGGTGGAGCTGCTCGCCCACACCGGCGACCAGATCAGCTACCAGCAGGACGCGGTGGCCACCGAGGCCTACCTGGACACAGCGCGCCGCCGGGTCTCCGTGCGGCGGCACGTCCGGCTCATCGACTACGCCATGCACGACGGCTGCACGGCGCGCGCCTACGTCGCCGTCCGGACCGCCGGCGACACCACCCTCGCCGCGGGCACCTTCCGCTTCGCCTCCGTCGACGTCCGCGCCCTCGACCCGCACGACCGGCCCGAGCCGGGCCCGGTGATCGACGAGAACGACCTCGGCGACCTGGACGAGCGGGGCTCGGTGCAGGTCTTCGAACCAGTCGTCGCCGAGGACCCGCTGGAGCTGAGGGTCGCGCACAACGCGATCCGCCTGTGGACCTGGGGCGGCGAGGTGTGCGCCCTGCCCAAGGGCGCGACCGCCGCCACCCTGCGCGACGAGTGGCAGGACCCGGAGACCTGCCGCGACCGCCAACTGAGCCTTGGTCCTGGTGACTTGCTGATCCTGGAGGAGGTCAAGGGCCCGCGCACCGGCACCCCCGGCGACGCCGACCCCGCCCACCGCCAGGCCGTCCGTCTCATCTCCGTCACCCCCGGTGTCGACCGCATCGAGGACCAGCCGGTCCTGGAGGTCACCTGGGCCGCCGAGGACGCGCTGCGCTTCCCGCTCTGCCTCACCACCCGCGGCGGCCGCGACTGCCTGCCCGTCGAGGACGTGACCCTGGCCCGCGGCAACGTCGTGCTCGTCGACCACGGACGCACCCTCACCGGCCTTCCGGATACGGCCACCGTGCCGCCCGGGCCGGCCGTCGTCGCGCCCTGCGACCCTCCCGCCTTCGGCTGCGCCGACCGCGAGGAGGGCAACGCGCCCGCCCGGCTGATCAACTCCCTCACGGACCGGGCGGCGAGCGGCGAGGCGCTCGTACCCGACGACGTGCGCGAGCTGTTCCAGGTGGTGGGCGAGGCCGCGACGGTGCGCGCCGGAATCGGTCTGGAGCGCGCCGGGCAGCGGCACGTGGGGGTCCCACCGGCCGGAGGCTGGGGGAGCGTGGTACCGGGCACGGCCTACGCCCAGGCGGCCGCCCTGCGCACCCTCCTCGCACAGTCCGTGTACCCGGGCGTCAGGCCCCGCTTCCGCCCGGTCCTCGGCCGCTCCCCGGTCGTCCAGGCGGTGCCCTTCCCGGACCCGGGGGCCGTGGCCGCCGGGCAGGCCGAGCGCATCGCCGCGATCCCGGGACGGGTGCGGCAGCGGCTCGTCGAGCTGTGGCGCAGCGCCCGCGACCGCGACGGACTCGGGGACGAGGAGATCGCCGAACTCACCGTCGTCTACGGTCTGAAGACCATCGAGCGGTACGAGCTCCGGGCCCATCCCGTTCGGGCGCTGCGCGAACTCCTGTACCGCAACGACGAGTTGCTCGACGCGAAGCTGCGCAGGGTGGCGGTCCTCGCCGCCCGCGCCCGGGCCGGGACGGTCCTCGACGGGCACATCGCCTGGGAGATCGCGCACAGTTGGGGCCTGGTGTACGCGGCCGGACTGCACCCCGGCGAGCCGGTGCTGCGCGGTTCGGCGACCGCCGCCCTCGACCAGGACCCGCGCACCGCGCTGCCCGCCGTACGCGTCACGGACGGCGAACTGACCTGGCTGCCCCGCCGCGACCTGCTGCACAGCGGCCCCCGCGACCGGCACTTCGTCGGTGAACTCCAGGACGACGGCAGGCTCGCGCTGCGCTTCGGCGACGGCCGGCACGGCGCCAGGCCCGAACCGGGCCGTCGCCTCACCCTGCATCACCGCCTCGGCGGCGGTGTCGCGGGCAACGTGGGCGCGGAGGCCATCAACCACCTGGTGATCCGGAGCGACTGCGAGCAGCCGCCGACGGCACTCGTGCGCAACCCGCTGCCCGCCGTGGGCGGCATCGAGCCCGAACCCGTCGAGCAGGCACGCCAGTTGGCCCCGCTCGACCTGCGCCGTACCCGGCTGCGCGCGGTCACCGCCGAGGACTACGCGGCCCTCGCCGGCGCGCTGCCCGGCGTGCAGCGGGCCGCCGCCGAGATCCGCTGGACCGGCAGCGTCCAGGAGGCGCACGTCGCGATCGACGCGTACGGCGGCGCCGAGCCTTCGGCCCGGCTGCTCGCGCGGGTGGAGCAGGACCTGGAGGCGTTCCGGCGCATCGGCCACGACCTCGTGGTCGGCCCCGCCCGCCTGGTGCCGCTCGACCTCGCGCTGCGCGTGTGCGCCGCGCCCGGCCACCAGCACGGGCAGATCCTGGCCGAGCTGTACCGCGTCCTCGGCAGCGGCCGGCTCGCGGACGGCCGGCTCGGGTTCTTCCACCCGGACGCGCTGACCTTCGGCGAGCCCGTACGGCTCAGCCGTCTGGTCGCCGTCGCCGCCGCCGTACCCGGTGTGCTGAGCGTCGAGGTCACCCGGCTGCGGCGGCTGTTCGAACAGGAACGAGGAGAGAGGGAGGACGGCGTGCTGCGGCTCGGCCCGCTGGAGATCGCCACCTGCGACAACGACCCGGACCGGCCGGAGAACGGCCTGCTGGCGATAACCCTGGGAGGTGCCCGATGAGCCGGACATGCTCCTGCGCCGGGGCATGCGGCGGCCACGACGAGCGCCTCGCGCCCGCCCCTGTGCACAACCCGCCCGGTCGCACCGCCCTGGACTACCGCGTCGGCGAGTACGGCTCTTTCCTGGCCGCCCTGCTCGACCGGCTCGCCTCACCGGCGTACCCGGCACTCGACGGCCTGACGGTGCGCACCCCGGACGACCCGGCCATCGGCCTGCTCGACGCCGCCGCCGTCCTGGGCGACCTGCTCACCTTCCACTCGGAGCGGATCGCGGACGAGGCCTATGTCCGTACGGCCAATGAGCACCGCTCGCTGGTCCTGCTCGGCCGGCTCGTCGGACACCGGCCGCGGCCCGGCGTCGCCGCCGCCACCCACCTCGCGTACACCCTCGAACGCGACCCGCGGGCGGAGACGCTCCAGGTCGTGATCCCGCGCGGTGCGCGCACGCACAGCGTGCCGGCCTCCGCCGACGAGGAGTCCGTGAAATTCGAGACCGGCCGGGACCTCACCGCCCGCTGGGACTGGAACGAGCTGAAGGTGCGCAGGCGCCGGCCGTCGCTGGTGACACCGGACGACCTGGAGCGCCGTTCCGAGATCTTCGTCGAGGGGACGGCGAACTCGCTGCAGACCGGTGACCAGCTGCTGTTCGTGTTCGGTGAACAGGTGGGCGGTGAGCGCAAGTTGCTGTCCGTCGCGGGTGCGCGCGTCGACCGCGACGAGGACGTCACGGCGCTCACCCTGCCGAAGTCGGCTCCGCCCACGCTCAAGGAGCTGGTCGACGAGGTCCGGCGGTGGATCGCGGAGCCGTCCGCCCCCGGTGAGCCGGGCGACGAGCCGCCGACGCCCGAGGTGCCGAATCCACGGCCGGTGAGCCGGCTGATCGAGGACTTCGAGGATCAGGTGCTGGCGCCCTTGCGGGCAGCTCTGGACGACGTGAAGACGCCGGAGGGGCTTGCCGCCGGCCTCGCGGAGCCGGTCGCCCGGACCGGTGAGGCAAAGGTGCTGGCCACGCCGTGGGGCGACGTCGCGGCCTGGTTCGAGCAGTTGCAGGCCGTCCTCGACGAACTCGCCCGGCGCGCACTGGGGTTGGCGCCTGCACAGAGCGTGGAGCCCCAGGCCTCCACCAAGGCGACGAGCGCCACGAACCCCCGTGAGGCTGCCTTCAACGCGCTGGCCGCCGTCCTGCCCGCCCTGCGCGCCCGGACGCCCGCCGCGCCCGCCGGCCCCGGCGCCCAGCAGCCCGGCGCGGACACTGCGCGGCTGCTCACGGCCCTCAACCCCGGGCTCGCGGGCCTGTATCCCGCCTGGCGCAAGGCGGCCGCGGCCTCGTACGGCGGCGCGCAGATCCTGCGGGACCTGCTCGCCATGCGGGTCAGCGCCGCGCCGTTCGGGGCCACCGCCCCGCTCAAGGCCGTCCAGGACGACAAGGGGCGGGTCATCCGCTCCACGGACTGGCCGCTCACGGGAGCCGCGCTCACCGGCCTGCGGATCGTCTACGACACCGGGGCCAAGGCCCCGGTCCGGGCCGAGTTCCAGCACGTCGAGGGCAACAGCTCCGACCAGCGGGCGGTGACGCTGCCGCTCACCCAGCAGGTCAGCTTCGCGCTCGGGCCGGGCCAGGTCGACCTGTCGACGCGGGCCGCCCAGGACCACGACCTGGGCTGGCTCACCCGGCGCCCCTCCGACTCCCAGGAGCCCGGCGTCACCGTGCGCCTCCGCGACGGCCTGCCCGACCGCACCCTGTTCGTGTCCCGGCCGGACGAGCACGGCGCGATCCACGTCGGCATCAACAACGGCTCGGCCCGGGAGGAGTCCCTCCAGCCGGGCGACACACGGCAGTTCACGCACGGCGAGTACGAGGTGAGCCTGCGCTACACCGTGGGCAGCACCGAGCCCAACGTCGAGATCGTCATCGCGAGCAAGCCGGCACCCGTGAACCGCAAGGTGCTCCAGCTGGACACCGTGCACACCGGCATCACCGTCGGCAGCTGGGTCGCCATCCAGCGCCCCACCAAGGGCACCCAGGACGGCATACCCGGCGACGCCGCGCTGGCCTTCGTCACCACCCAGGTCGTATCGGTCCGTACGGCGGCGTACACCAACTACGGCATCACCGGCCGCGGCACCGAACTCACCCTCGCCGACCCGTGGCTGGACGAGTTCGACGTCCTGCTCTCGCACATCCGCGACACCACGGTGTACGCGGCGGGCGAGTCGCTGCGCCTCGCGGACGAGCCGCTCGGCGAGGACGTGCACAGCAACGAGATCGAACTCGCCCAGCTCTACGACGGGTTGACCGCCGGCCGCCTCCTGGTCGTCACCGGCGAGCGCAGCGACATCCCCGGCACGACCGGTGTCACGGCGACCGAGGTCGTCACGATCGCCTCCGCCGACCCGGCCGTCGACCCGCGGCTGCCCGGCGACCGTGTGCACACCGGCCTGACCCTGACCACAGACCTCGCCCACCGCTACCGCCGCGAGACGGTCCGCGTCCTGGGCAACGTCGTCGAGGCCACGCACGGCGAGAGCCGTCAGGAGGCCATCGGCAGCGGCGACTCCGACCGCGTGGGCCAGACCTTCGCGCTCTGGCAGTCTCCGCTGACCTGGCTCGCCGACGACAACCCCCTCGGCGCCACACCGGTGCTGGAGATCAGGGTGGACGGTGTGCGCTGGCACGAGGTGGACAGCCTCGCCGGGCGCGGCCCGCGCGAACGCGTCTACATCACCGGCACCGCCTCCGACGGCCGTACGACGGTCAGCTTCGGCGACGGCGTGCACGGCGCCCGCCTGCCCAGCGGCCATGAGAACGTCCACGCGAGCTACCGCTTCGGCACCGGCAAGGCCGCCGACGTGCCCGCGGACCGGCTCACCCAGCCGCTCACCCGCCCGCTCGGCGTCACCGCCGTCACCAATCCCCGCCCGGCGACCGGAGGCGCGGACGCGGACGGTCCGGGGCTGACCCGCCGGACGATCCCGCTGGCCGTCTCCGCCCTCGACCGGCTCGTCTCACCCGCCGACTACGAGGACTTCGCCCGCTCCCGGGTCGGCATCGGCCGGGCCGCCGCACGCGAACTCTTCGACGGACGGCGGCGCGTGCTGCACGTGACGGTCGCGGGCACCGACGACGTGCCCCTGGACGGCGGTTCGGGTACCCTGCGCGCCCTGCGCGGCGCCCTCACCGAGTACGGAGACGCCGACCTGGCCGTCCGCGTGGACGTACGCGAACTGGTCCTGCTGCTCGCCGCCGCCAGGGTGAAGGTCGCACCCGACCACGCATGGGAGTACGTCGAGCCGCGCCTGCGCCAGGCGCTGCTGGGCCGACTCGGCTACGAGGGACGGGAGTTGGGGCAGCCCGCCCGGCTCTCCGACCTTCTCGCCACGGCCCACACCGTGCCCGGGGTCGACTATGTGGACGTCGACGTCTTTACCGGCGTCGCCGCCTCCGCCACCCCGGACGAACTCGCCGCGGTGCTCAACGACCCCGGCCCGCCGAGGGCCTCGGTGCCCGCGCGCCCGGCGACGTACGACGAGAAGATCCACACCGTCCGCGCCGACAACGGCGAGACACTGTCGGAGATCTGCGGGCGCTACGGCGTCCCGCTCGCCGAACTCCTGCGCCTCAACCCGGACATCACCGACACCCGGCGCCTGAAGAAGGGCCGCCCGGTGTGCGTGTTCCGCGGCATCCGCCCAGCCCAGCTCGCCCTGCTGTCCCCACGGGCGGCGGACACCCTCATCCTCACGGAGGTCAAGTGATGGCCGCGAACCCGGCGGACGTCCAGTTCGACACGACGGCCCCCGTCGTGTCCCGGGAGCCCGACGGCCTCGCCGCCCTGCTGCCCCGCTGGCACCTGCTGCGCGACGCCGAGGAGGGCGAGCCGCTGCGCGCGCTGCTCGCGGTGATCGCCGAGCAGCTGGACCGGGTCCGCGACGGCGTCGAGCAGGGCTACGAGGACCTGTTCGTGGAGACGGCGGCGCCCTGGGTGCTGCCCTACCTCGGTGACCTGGTCGGCTACCGCACCCTGCCCGGCTACGAGCGGGTCCTCACCACCGGCCTGCACGACGGCGGCCGGGAGGCGCTCGCCGAGGCGATCGCGCCGCGCGCGGACGTGGCGGCGACGGTCGCGAACCGCCGCCGCAAGGGCACGCTGCACCTGCTGGAGGAGATCTCCGAGCAGGTCGCCGGCTGGCCCGCGCGGGCCGTCGAGCTGTCACGGCTGGTCGCGCAGAACCAGTCGGTGAAGCTGTACCGGGACACCGGACGCGGCCGCCTGCTCGACCTGCGCGACGGCTCGGCGCTCGCGCTCACCGGGGGGCCGTTCGGGACGACGGCCCGCACGGCCGACGTCCGCCGCGCCAACTCGGCGCGCGGTCAGGGCGGTTGGACGCCGACCGGTGTCGGCCTCTTCGTCTGGCGGCTCAAGGCGTACCCGGTGACCTCGTCCCCGGCGTACTGCATCGACCGCGCCCGCAACCTCTACACGTTCTCGATCCTCGGCAACGACAGCCCCCTGGTGACCAAGCCTGTCCCGGAGCCGTCGCCCACGCACATCGCCACGGTCGACAACGTCCCCGCCTTCGTCACCCGCCGCCTGCTCCACGACCGGCTGCTGGACTACTACGGCCCCGGCAAGAGCTTCGTCATTCGGCGCGACGGCGAGGACCGGCCCGTACCGCCGTCCGACATCGTGGTCGCCGACCTCTCCGAGTGGCGCTACCGGCCCAAGCGGGGTCAGGTCGCCGTCGACCCGGAGCTCGGGCGGATCGCCTTCGGGGCCAGGTCGGCGCCCCGGCAGGGCGTGTGGGTGGACCACCACTACGCGAGCGGTGCCGACCTCGGCGGCGGCGAGTACGAGCGGCCCGACCGGGTGGACCGGCCCGACGCCGCCTTCTACCGGGTCGGCCCGGGGCAGCCGTACCGCCAGATCATGGACGCCTACCGGGCCTGGCAGCACGACCACCGGTCCGGCGACACCGGCCCCGACGGCATCATCGAGATCACGCACAGCGGCGCCTACCAGGAGCAGCTGGACTTCGACCTCGACCCCGGCGACCGGCTGGAGCTGCGCGCGGCCGAGGGCACCCGGCCGGTGATCCGGCTGCTGGACTGGTACAGCAACCGTCCCGACGCCCTCAACATCCGTGCCGTGGAGGCGGACTGCGCCCCCCACGAGCGGCCCCGCGTCGTCCTCGACGGGCTGCTCGTCGCCGGGCGCGGCATCAACGTCACCGGCCCGATGGGTGCGGTCGTCGTACGGCACTCCACCCTCGTGCCCGGCTGGTCCCTGGAACCCGAGTGCGAGCCGCACTCGCCCGACGAGCCCAGCATCGTCCTGGACCGCACCACCGCCTGCGTCCAGATCGAGCACAGCATCCTCGGCACCGTCGAGGTCATCGGCGACGAGGTGAGCGAGGACCCGCTCGACATCCATCTGCGCGACAGCATCCTCGACGCCACCGGGGACGACCGCGAGGCCCTGTCCGCCCCGGACTGCCGGCACGCCCACGCCGTGCTGCACCTGCACCGCACGACCGTCATCGGCGAAGTCCACACGCACGCGGTGGAGATCGCCGAGAACTCCGTCTTCACCGGGAAACTGCACGTGGCCCGGCGCGGCGTCGGCTGCCTGCGGCACTCCTACGTCCCCGCCGGTTCACGCACCCCGCGGCGGCACCGCTGCCTGCCCGATCTCGCCCCGGGCGTACGGCCGTTGTTCGCGGCCGTGCGCTACGGGACGCCCTGGTACGGGCAGTTGGCCGACTCCTGCCCCGAGGAGATCCGGCGCGGCGCCGACGACGGCGCCGAGATGGGCGCCTTCCACGACCTGTACCGGCCACAGCGCGAGGACGGACTGCGCGCGCGGCTCGCGGAGTACACGCCCGCGGGCGTCGACGCCGGGATCTTCTTCGTGACATGAGCAGTGCCGCCGAACGACTCACCCGCATTTTCCTGAACCAGGGGGACCCCCTTCATGCACGCTGATCTCTCCCGTCTCACCTTCCGGCCGGAGCGGCACTACTCCGCGGTCGTCGCCCAGCAGGGCCGGGTCCAGCTCGACGCCGACGCCAACGAGCAGACCGCGATCCAGCTGCACCGGGCCCGCACCCTCGCCGCCGACCTGATCGGCCGCCACGGCGGGCCGCGCGACGCGGCGGGCTTCCGCATCGAGTACGTCGGCGGCAAGCACGACATCGACACGCTCCACGTCCACGGAGGGCGCTACTACGTCGACGGCATCCTCGTCGACGCGGGCCGTCCGGCGCCGGGCACGCCCGTGCCGGACGAGGACGCCGACGCGGCGCCGGACACCCCGGCGCCGCCGTCGTACTGGACCTACTGGGACCAGCCCGACGCCTTCCGCGATCCGGAGAAGCCCGGCGACCGGCTGCCTTCCCCCGCCCAATCGCCGTTCCTGGTCTACCTGAACGTGTGGGAGCGCTCGGTGAACTCGGCCGAGGACCCGGCGCTGCGCGAGGTCGCCCTCGGCGCGGCGATGCCGGACACGGCGGCCCGCGTCAAGGTGGTCTGGCAGGTGCTGCCGCTCTCCCTGAGCGAGCTGGCGATCGAGGACGCCGATCCGTCGAAGGAGGTGGTCCGCGCCGCCTTCGAGAAGTGGGCGCAGCGCCAGGCGCTGTCCTCGGCCCGGCTGGCCGCCCGCAGCGAGCGGCCCGACCACGCCGACGAGGACCCCTGCCTGGTCAGGCCGGACGCCCGCTACCGCGGACCGGAGAACCAGCTCTACCGGGTGGAGGTGCACGCCGCCGGCGAGGCCGAGGACGCCACCTTCAAGTGGTCGCGGGAGAACGGCTCCGTCGTCTTCCCGGTCGACGAACTCGACGGCACCTGGGTGCAGTTGGCGTCTCTCGGGAACGACGGCAAGCTGGACCTGGACGTCGGTGACCACGTCGAGTTCACGGACACGGCGTACTCCTCCCGGCTGGAGGCCCTGCCCCTGCTGCGGGTCGAGGAGCTCGACCTGCCCGGCCGCCGCGTCCGGCTCTCCGCCGAGCCCGACCCCGGGGTGGGGCGGCTGCCCGGACTCAACCCGTTCCTGCGCCGCTGGGACCACCACGAGGGGCCGAGGCGCAAGGGCCGTACGGCAGGCCTCAAGGCCGGCGCCGTCCCCGTCACGGAGGGGGAGTGGCTGCCCCTGGAGGACGGTGTCGCGGTGTACTTCGCCAAGGGCGGCGGCTACCGCACCGGCGACCACTGGCTGATCCCCGCCCGCACCGCCACGGGCAGCGTCGAATGGCCGGCCGACCCGGCCCGCCGCCCGCTGCTCCAGGGCCCCGCCGGCATCGCCCGCCACTTCGCCCCGCTGGCCCTGGTCAAGGGCGAGGAGAGCGCCGTCGACCTGCGGCTCGCCTTCGGCCCGCTGGCCAGCAGCATCCCCGCCGCGGACAAGGCGGCCCTCGCGGCGGAGGAGCAGGCGCGGCGTGAGGAGAGTGCGGCGGAGGACCCGTCCCACGGGAGGTCGCAGACCACGGCGGAGGCGGAGGCAACCGCGGAAGGAGACAACTGATGGCCACGCCCATGAGCGCGTCCAAGCTGATGGAGATCCTGCGGGCGGAGGGCCTGACGGTCCATGAGGTGCGCAACTGGCGCACCCACAACCGCAATACGAAGGGACCCTGGGGCCCGGTGAACGGCGTGATGATCCATCACACCGTCACCTCGGGCACCGAGAACTCCGTCAACATCTGTTACAACGGCTACTCCGGGCTGCCCGGCCCGCTGTGCCACGGCGTCATCGACAAGAAGGGCGAAATCCACCTCGTCGGCAACGGCCGTGCCAACCATGCCGGTCTGGGCGACAGCGACGTCCTGCGCGCCGTCGTGAACGAGTCGAAGCTGCCGCACGACAACGAGGCCGACACCGACGGCAACCGGCACTTCTACGGCTTCGAGTGCATCAACCTCGGTGACGGCAAGGACCCTTGGCCCGAGGCGCAGAAGGAGGCCATCGAGAAGGTCTCCGCGGCGATCTGCCGGCACTACGGCTGGAGCGAGCGGTCGGTCATCGGCCACAAGGAGTGGCAGCCGGGCAAGCAGGACCCGCGCGGCTTCACGATGGACGGGATGCGCAAGCGCATCGCCGAACGGCTGGCCGGCAAGGGAGGCGGAGGCGGGACGGGCGACCCGAAGCCGCCGTCCAAGCCCCGGTACGCGCCCTTCCCCGGCGGCGGTTTCTTCCACGACGGGCAGAAGTCCCCGCTCGTCACCGAGATGGGCAAGCGCCTGGTCGCCGAGGGCTGCGACCACTACGAGTCGGGCCCCGGCCCCGAGTGGACCGACGCCGACCGCAAGTCCTACCAGGCCTGGCAGCACAAGCTCGGCTTCAAGGGCAAGGACGCCGACGGCATCCCGGGCAAGGTCAGCTGGGACAAGCTGAAGGTGCCCGCGAGCTGAGAGCCCTGCCCAGGGACGGCCGCCCGCCCGCCTACGCCGACTCGGCGTTGGTGGGCGGGTGCGAGGGACGCGCCGGGATCTGCGTGGGCAGCGGCGGCAGCTCCGCGCCGTACACCCAGGCCTCGAAGAGGCTGTCCAGCGGCTCGTCCGCGAACCGGTTGGCGTGGGCCGTGAAGGTCTTGGTCGTCACGGCCCCGTCCCGGTGCAGCACCGCCCAGCCCCGCAGCATGCGGAAGAACGCGTCGTCGCCCATCGCGCAGCGCACCGCGTGCACGGTCAGCCCGCCGCGCTCGTAGAGCCGGTCGTCGAACATCGACTTGCGGCCCGGATCGGACAGCCGCAGGTCCTGCGGCCGTGCGGACAGCAACCGGTGTGCGACGGCGGCCAGTTGCTGCGCGCTGCGGCCGCCGGACCGCTCCGACCACAGCCACTCGGCGTACTTGGCGAACCCCTCGTTCAGCCAGATCTGCCGCCAGTCCGCGATGGACACGCTGTTGCCGAACCACTGGTGCGCCAGCTCGTGCGCCACCAGCCGCTCCGAACCCCGCGCGCCGTCCACGTGGTTGGCGCCGAACAGCGACAACCCCTGTGCCTCGACGGGGACGTCGAGCTCCTCCTCGGTCACCGCCACGGCGTACTCGCCGAACGGGTAGGGCCCGAAGAGCTCCTGGAACAGGTCCATCATCTGCGGCTGCCGCGCGAAGTCCCGGGAGAACTGCGGCAGCAGATGCGCCGGGATGTGCCCGTGCTGCGGCACCCCGCCCGGCCCCGGATCGCCCAGCAGCACCGTCTGGTACTTGCCGATCACGAGGCCCACCAGATAGCTCGACGTCGGCGCCGGCTGCTCGTACACCCAGGTCGTCGTGGACGCGCGCGTCGTACGGGTCAGCAGCCGGCCGCCCGCCACCACCGCGTACGAGGACGGCGTGGTGATCGAGATCTGGTAGGCGGCCTTGTCGGCGGGCCGGTCGTTGCACGGGTACCAGGACGGCGCCCCGATCGGCTGGCTCGCCACCAGCGCCCCGTCCTCCAGCTCCTCCCAGCCGAGCCCGCCCCACGGGCTGTTCACCGGCTTGGGGTTGCCGGACCACTGCACCTCGACGGTGAAGGCGGCCCCGGCCCGCACGGGCTTGGCGGGCCGGACCCGCAGCTTCCCGCCGCGGTGCGTGTAGTGCGGCTGCCGCCCGTCGACCCGGACCCGGCCGACCTTGAAGTCGGAGAGGTTGAGGAAGAACTCGGACAGTGGCGACCGGCCCGCTATGGCGTTGACCCGGGCGGTCCCGGCCAGCCGGTTCGGGCCCGGGCGGTAGTCCAGCGTGAGTTCGTAGCGGTGCACCCGGTACCGGGCGTCACCGTGGTCCGGGAAGTACGGGTCCGAACCCGCCTGCTGCTGAACTGCCACTGCCGCTTCTGCTCCCTGCGCCGTATCGCCACTCGCCCTCGCCGATGCCCCGCTCACCGGCTCCGAGTGACCCGCGCTCAGGGACGCCATGCCTCGATCGGGTTGCCCAGCCAGCGGGTGTCGTCCGGGACGGACTCCGCTGCCATGACGAGCGACGCGGGACCCAGGGTGGTGCGGGCCCCGACCGTGCTGCCGGGCAGCACGATCCCGCCAGGGCCCAGCGTGGCGCCCTCACGGAGAACCACAGTATCCGTCCGCAAGATCCGGTCGTGGAAGAGGTGGGTCTGCAGGACGCAGCCGCGGTTCACGGTCGCCGCGTTCTCAAGGGTCACCAGATCGGTCTCCGGCAACCAGTAGCTCTCCACCCACACGCCCTTGCCGATCCTGGCACCCAGGCCGCGCAGCCAGCCCGTCATCAGCGGCGTCCCCGGCACCATGGCCGCCAGCCACGGCACGGCCACCACCTCGACGAAAGTGTCCGCCAGCTCGTTGCGCCACACGAAGCCGCTCCACAGCGGGTGCTCACCGGTGCGGTGCCGCCCGACGAGCAGCCACTTCGCGACGATCGAGACGAGGGCCGCCGCACCGCCGGCCGCCAGCAGCACCAGGCCGGACAGCAGCGGGGCCCACGGCCCGAGCAGGCACAGCAGCGCCAGCGTCGCGCCGGCGAGCGCCGCCGAACAGAACACCGGCACGAGCCGGCACAGCTCCACCAGGGCGCGGGCCAGCAGCAGCCGGGCCGGCGGGTCGTAGGTCCGGCTGTGGTCGCCGGACTCGGCGCTGCGCGGCAGCTTCACCGGCGGCAGCCCGAGGTAGGAGCTGCCCTTCTTCGCCTTCTTCGGGGTCGCCGACAGCACCCCGACCAGACCGCCGTCCGGCACGCTGCGGCCCGGCGCCGTCATCCCGGAGTTCCCGAGGAACGCCCGCCGCCCGATCTCCGCGCGCCCGATCCGCATCCAGCCACGGCCGAGCTCGTACGGCGCGGTCAGCGTGTCGTCGGCCAGGAACGCGCCCTCGCCGACCGTCGTCAGACTCGGCAGCGCGAGCACCGTGGAGATCTCGGCACCGCGCCCGATGCGCATCCCGAGCAGCCGCAGCCACACCGGCGTGACCAGCCCGGCGTACAGCGGGAACAGCGTCTCGCGGGAGCGGTCCATCAGCTGGGTGACGGTCCAGGCCTGCCAGCCGGTCCGGCTGTGCGTCGGATACGTGCCCTCGCGCAGGCCCAGGCTCAGCAGCCGTACGGAGACCAGGATCAGCAGCGCGTACGCCGCCCCGAAGGCCAGCGTCGCCGGGACCAGGGCGAGCGCGGCACCCCGCACCGGCGCGGCCGGGTCGACGAGCGCCCGCGCCACGAGGAACGCGGCCCCGCCCGCCAGCAGCGGCAGCGCGGAGAGCGCGAGGCCAGTCAGGCCGTACATCACACGCCAGTACGTGCCCCGCTGCGGGCGTTCCTTGGGCCAGTGGCGCTTGGCCTTGCCGAGCTTGACCGCGGGTGCGCCGGCCCAGCGCTGGCCGGTCGGGATCTGCCCGGTGACCGCCGAACCCGGCGCCACCTCGGCGCGCTTGCCCACGCGGGCGCCCGGGAAGAGCATGCTGCGGGTGCCGACGGTGGCGTGCGCGCCGACCTTGACCGCCCCGATCTCCAGCCGGTCGCCGTCCAGCCAGTGCCCGGACAGGTCGACCTCGGACTCCACGGCCGCGCCCCGGCCCAGCTTGAGCAGACCGGTGACGGGGGGCAGTGAGTGCAGGTCGACGTCCTGGCCGATCTTGGCACCCAGCGCCCGCGCGTACCGCTCCAGCCAGGAGCCGGTCAGCGAGGTCGCCCCGCTGAACTCGGCCAGCCGCTCGGCCGTCCACAGCCGCAGATGCACGGCGCCGCCGCGCGGGTACCGGCCGGGCTCGACGCCGCGCAGCAGCAGCCGCGCACCGCCCGCCGCGATCGCGAGCCGCCCGGGCGGGGTGAAGAGCACGGCGGCACCGGCCGTCAGCAGCCACCAGGGGGCCGTCGGCAGCCACGAGTAGGCCGGCAGCAGATTCCCGGCCGCGGCGAGCGCGATCGTCCAGCGCAGGCCGAGCAGGGTGAACAGGGGGACCAGCAGCAGGAGCTGGATCACCTTGGCACGGGCCGGCACCGGGGCGACGGTGCGCCGGGCGCTGTCGTCCGTCACCGACGCCTCGAGCCGGCGGGCCAGCTTGCGCAGGGTGGGCTGCTGGTAGATGTCGAGGACTGCCGCGCTCGGGTAGCGGGTGCGCAGCCTCGTGGTCAGCTGGGCGGCGGCCAGGCTGCCGCCGCCGATCGCGAAGAAGTCGTCACGGGCGCCGGTGACGGGGATGCCGAGGACTTCCGTCCACTGCTCGGCCAGCCACGCCTCGGTGCCGTAGAGCTGCTCGGCGGGCCCGCCGGTCTCCAGGCCCTCCAGGGGCCAGGGCAGCGCGTTGCGGTCGACCTTGCCGCTGGTCCGCGTCGGCAGGTCGCCGACCGGGGCCAGCAACGGCACGAGCGCGGCGGGCAGTTCGGCGCGCAGCTTCTCCACCGCGGCCGCGTGGTCCCAGCCGTCCTGGGTGACGACGTAGCCGACGAGGAGCTGGTTGCCGCTGCGCGCGGTGCGCACGGCCGCCGCGGCGCCCGCGACGCCGGGCAGCGCCTGCAGCGCGGTGTCCACCTCGCCGAGTTCGATCCGGCGCCCGCCGAGCTTGATCTGCTCGTCGGCCCGCCCGAGGAAGACGAGACCCTCCGGCTCGGCCTTGACCAGGTCACCGCTGCGGTACGCCCGCTCCCAGCCCAGGGACTGCAGCGGCGCGTACTTCTCCGCGTCCTTCTCGGCGTCGAGGTACCGGGCGAGCCCGACCCCGCCGATCACCAGCTGCCCGCTGCCGCCCATCGGCACGGGCTCGCCGGCCTCGTCGACGACGGCCAGCTCGTAGCCGTCCAGCGGCAGCCCGATCCGCACCGGCTCCTCGCCGGACATCAGCGAGGCGCAGGCCACGACGGTCGCCTCGGTCGGCCCGTACGTGTTCCAGACCTCGCGCCCCTCGGTCACCAGCCGCTGCACCAGCTCCGGCGGGCAGGCCTCGCCGCCGAAGATCAGCAGACGTACGTCGTTGAGGGTCTCGGACTCCCAGAGCGAGGCGAGCGTCGGGACCGTGGACACCACGGTGATCTCCTGCTCGACGAGCCAGGGCCCGAGGTCGGCCCCGCTGCGCACCTGCGACCGCGGCACGGGCACCAGACAGGCGCCGTACCGCCAGGCCAGCCACATCTCCTCGCAGGAGGCGTCGAAGGCGACGGACAGCCCGGCCATGACCCGGTCGCCGGGGCCGATGGGGTCGTCGGTGAGGAACAGCGCGGCCTCGGCGTCCACGAACGCGGCGGCGCTGCGGTGGCTGACGGCGACGCCCTTGGGCCTGCCGGTGGAGCCTGACGTGAAGATGATCCACGCGTCGTGCTCACCACCGGGCCGCGCGGCGGGCACGTCGCTGCGCCCGTGCACGGTCAGCTCGTGACCGGCCCCGACCACGGCCCGCACCCCGGCCTCCCCGAACACCAGCTCGGCCCGCTCGTCGGGGTCCTCGGCGTCCACGGGGACGTACGCCGCGCCCGCGGCGAGGACCGCCAGGACGGCCACGTAGAGGTCGTTGGTGCCGGAGGGGACCCGGACGCCCACGCGGTCGCCGAGACCGACCCCGGCCGCGGCGAGCCGCCGGCGCAGCTGCTCCACCTCGGTGGCCAGCGCGCGGTAGGTGAGGCGCGTCGTGCCGTCGTCGAGGGCCAGCTCGTCCGGGCAGGAGCGAACGGAGGCGTCGAAGATGTCGACGAGGGTGCGCGGAGAGGCCGCCTGACCTCCCGAAAAGCGGGCGATGTCGCCGAACTGCCGGTCGATCTCCTCGTGGATCTCAGCGCTGAGCTCATCGCCGAGCAGGCCGAGAGCGCTGCTCTCGTCTATGGCTGCCATCGGTCCTCGCGTCTCGATCCCGGAAGCCTCCGGGGCGCTGGCGGGCCCGCAGGTGTGCCTGGGGTTGTCCGACTCCAGCTCCGTAACAAGCCGGAAATTTTAGTACGAACGCTAGGTTCGCCCCCGTGAATCGGCCACTCGAGCGGGCCGATCAGGGGCGCGTGGAGGCCTGAAGAGGGCGCTGACCTGGTCATCTTCCGAGGAAGGAGAGATGCCCCACACGACGAGTGAGGCCGTGACCCCAGGGGGTCACGGCCTCACTTCTGATGTGTCCGAGGGGGGACTTGAACCCCCACGCCCGATAAAGGGCACTAGCACCTCAAGCTAGCGCGTCTGCCATTCCGCCACCCGGACAAGGTGTCTGTCGTGCGCGAGGAGTGCCCGCGGCGACGAGGGAAACACTACCAGGCTTTGAAGGGGCCCCTGGTCACCCCCTGTCCGGCGTGAACGGCGTGTGACGGGCGGGGTCCGCTCTTGGGGACCGGCCGGCCGGAGAGGGAGGATGAGGGGAACCACCAGCAGTGACAGCGGGAGGAAGCAGCGTGAGCGAGACGGACACGGCCAGGGGCGTCTCCGGCGAGGACGAGGTCGTGGACCTCTGCCGCGAGCTGATCCAGATCGACACCAGCAACTACGGCGACCACTCGGGTCCGGGTGAGCGCAAGGCGGCCGAGTACGTCGCCGGGAAGCTCGCCGAGGTGGGTCTCGAACCGGAGATCTTCGAGTCGCACCCGGGCCGGGCCTCCACGGTGGCCCGCATCGAGGGCGAGGACCCCTCGCGGCCCGCGCTCCTCATCCACGGGCACCTCGACGTCGTCCCGGCCAACGCCGACGACTGGACCCACCACCCCTTCTCCGGCGAGGTCGCCGACGGTTGCGTGTGGGGACGCGGTGCCGTCGACATGAAGGACATGGACGCCATGACCCTGGCGGTCGTGCGCGACCGGCTGCGCAGCGGCCGCAGGCCCCCGCGCGACATCGTCCTCGCCTTCCTCGCCGACGAGGAGGCGGGCGGCACGTTCGGCGCCAAGCACCTGGTCGACAAGCACCGCGGCCTCTTCGAGGGCGTCACCGAGGCGATCAGCGAGGTGGGCGGCTTCTCCTTCACGGTCAGCGAGCAGCGGCGGCTCTATCTGATCCAGACGGCCGAGAAGGGCATGCACTGGATGAAGCTGACCGTGGCCGGCACCGCCGGGCACGGGTCGATGATCCACCGGGACAACGCGATCACCGAGCTGTCGGAGGCGGTCGCGCGCCTGGGCCGGCACAAGTTCCCGGTCCGCGTGACCAAGACGACCCGGGCCTTCCTCGACGAACTCGGAGACGCGCTCGGCACCGAGCTGGACGCGGAGGACATGGAGTCGACGCTGGCCAGGCTCGGCGGCATCGCCAAGCTCATCGGCGCGACCCTGAGCAACACCGCCAACCCGACCCAGCTCGGCGCGGGCTACAAGGTCAACGTCATCCCTGGCGAGGCCACGGCCCATGTCGACGGGCGCTTCCTGCCCGGCTTCGAGGAGGAGTTCCTCACCGATCTCGACCGCATCCTCGGGCCCAAGGTCAGGCGCGAGGACGTGCACGCCGACAAGGCCGTCGAGACGACCTTCGACGGGGCGCTGGTGGAGGCCATGCAGTCCGCGCTGGTGGCCGAGGACCCGGCCGCCAAGGCGATCCCGTACATGCTCTCCGGTGGCACGGACGCTAAGTCCTTCGACGACCTGGGCATCCGCGGCTTCGGCTTCGCGCCGCTCAAGCTGCCCCCGGAGCTGGACTTCGCGGGCATGTTCCACGGTGTCGACGAGCGGGTGCCGGTCGACGGCCTCCAGTTCGGCGTGCGCGTGCTCGACCGGTTCATCGACGCGTCGTGACCTTCGTAATCGGCAGCGCGTACGGAGCCGGACCGAGAAGAGTGAATGCGACGATCAGCTCGTAGCTCCATCACTCCCTCCTCGTTACAGGTAATGCGATCAGCGACACGAGATCGCTTTTGCCAACAAGGAGGAAGTAATGATCAAGAAGGTCGTCGCTGCTGCGGCTGCCACTGGTGGTCTGGTTCTCGCGGGTGCGGGCCTGGCCGTCGCCGATTCGGGTGCTCAGGGTGCCGCGGTGCACTCCCCGGGCATCGTGTCCGGCAACGTCGTTCAGGTTCCGGTGCACATCCCGGTGAACGTCTGCGGCAACACGGTCTCCGTGATCGGGCTGCTGAACCCCGCCTTCGGCAACACCTGCATCAACAAGTGACGTCGATCCGCTGAGGATCGCTCACGCCGTCGGCTCCGGAGCGCGTGCCATGCGCTCCGGAGCCGACCGGCCGTTGTTCTGGATTTCTTCGAACGATTTCGCGGATGCGCGAGATTCCAGGTCAGGATCGAAGGCAGGGAGAATTCAGCAATGCGACAGGTCACCCGCAAGGGCCTGATGACCGTGGCGGCCGCGACCGGCGTGCTCGCCGCAGCGGGCGGCTACGCCCACGCCGACTCGGGCGCGAGCGGCTCCAGTTCCAACTCGCCGGGCATCCTGTCCGGCAACACCGTGCAGGTCCCGGTGCACGTGCCGGTGAACGTCTGCGGCAACACGGTGGACGTCGTGGGGATCCTCAACCCGGCCATGGGCAACTCCTGCGCCAACGAGGGCGGAGGCAGCGGCTCCTCCGGGTCGCACGGCGGCTCCCACGCCCGCGGGCACACCAGTGACTCACCCGGCGTGGGCTCGGGCAACCACGTCCAGGTGCCGATCGACGTGCCGGTGAACGTCTGTGGGAACGGCGTGAACGTCGTCGGCGTCGGCAACGCCGCCAAGGACAACGACTGCTTCAACGGCGGTTCGGGCGGTGGGCACAAGACGCCTCCCGGCCACCCGGGTCACCCGGGCAGTCCTGGCCACCCCGGTCACCCGTGTCACCCAGGCCACCCGGGCCATCCCTCGCACCCGGGCACCCCGAGCACCCCGCCCCAGACCGGCGGCTCCACGCCGGGCGGCTCCACGCCGGGCACCTCTGCGCCGGGAGGCTCCACGCAGGTCAACCTCCCGGGCACGCAGACGGTCACCCAGCCCAAGGGCGGCGCGCAGCTCGCGCACACGGGCAGCGACCTGCCGATCGGCGTCGTGCTCCCGGTGGGCGCCGGGGCTCTGCTGGCCGGCGCTGTCATGTACCGCAAGGCGCGCGCTTCGGCGTGAACCGGCGCAAGCGCAGATGAAGCACCGCGAACTTCCCCCACGGTGCGCAGAACGGAGCGGGCCCCGTGCATGCGGGGCCCGCTCCGTTTCGTCGTCGCGTCCTGGGTCTCAGCTCACCACGTGGCGCGCACCTGGCGGATGATCCGCCGGCGCAACCGCACTCTGCGGCTGCCGTCGCGCAGCAGGCTCAGACGGTCCAACTCCCAGTGTCCGTACTCGGCATGGTCCGTCAGCAGGCGTGTGGCGTCCTTGCGGGAGACCCCGCGCGGTACGTACACGTCGACAAATTCGTATTCCGGCATCGCATCTATTGTGCGGGCTGGGGCCCGGTACGGATAGCGTCTGCACTATGTCTGATGCTGCGCAGCCCACCGCTGCCGAGGTACGAGCCGCCGCCGAGGCGGTCAAGACCGCGCTCGACCGCCACCTGGCCGCGGTCGAACGCAGGTCCGGGGAGGACGACCCGGCCGTCTACGAGGCGTTCAACGAGCTCGCCGCGGCCGCCGAGAGCTACGACGAGCTGCTCTACGACCGCTACGACGAGGTCACGCCCTTCGAGATCCCCGGTGCGGAGGACGCGCTGCCGCCCTACACGGGTCCCGAGGAGCCGAACGCACTGAGTGTGCTCATCCGCCGCGACTACGCTGTGGTCGAGCCGCAGCGGCTGCTGGCGCAGGCACAGCGGGTGGAGGCGGCGGACTCCGACGACTCCCGGGGCTCCGGCGCGGAGGCCTCGGCGACGGTGCACGGGGCGCTCGGCATCCTTTTCGGCGAGTTCGAACCGGACGAGATCGCCTCGCGGCACAAGGAGTTCGGGCTGGAGGAGGGCGACTCCACGCTCTGGGTGACGGCCACGGACGAACCGGCCGAGCCCGGCGAGTGGCTGGAGGCGCCGTTCGAGCAGATCGACCCGCAGCGGGTGGTCTGCCGCTTCGACGTCAGCGCGGTCTTCGACGACGACCTCGACGACGTGGGCCTCGAGGACGTGGACGACGAGGATCTCGAGGACGACCTCGACGCGGACCTGGACGGCGAGGAGGACCTGGAGCCGCTCGACGCGGAGCGCTGACACCGCGCACCGACATCGCGGCCGGACGGCGGCGGTTCCCGGGGGAGACCGGGGGACCGCCGCCGTCGCCGTCCGGTGTGAGCGTCAGCCGGCGGCCGGTGCCTGGGTCGCCAGCAGCAGCGGGAGGCGGGTGGTGCGCGGCTTGGCCACGACCTCGGCCACGGCCCGCGGAAGCGCCTGTTCCACACCGTGGACCACGGACAGGTGACGGTCCGCCCTGCCGAACGCCGTGTAGACCCACGGGCGGCTCAGGGCCTGCGCCGCGTCCCCGGGCAGCACCACGACCGCCGCGGGCCAGCGGTCGCCCACCGCCTGGTGCGCGGTGAGCGCCCACCCGTGCCGCACGGACTGCTCCACCCGCTCCTTCGCCACGACGACGGGGGTGCCCGCGCACGACAGGTGCAGCCCGTCGGTGTCGGCCTTCACGACGGTGCCCGGCACCGTACGCCCCGGCGCGGGGGAGTAGGCGATCCGGTCGCCGGGGTCGAAGCCGCCGAAGCGGCCGGGGCCGGGGTTGAGGCGTTCCTTCAGCGCCGCGTTGAGGGCTCGCGTCCCCGCCGCGCCGCCATGGCCCGGAGTGATCACCACGGTCTGCTCGGACGTGACGCCGATCGCCCGCGGCACCGAGTCCGCGACGAGCTGCACGGTCCGGTGCACGGCCTCGCCCGCGTCCCGCACGGGGACGATGACGACCTCCTTGCCGGGAGCCTCGACCTGCTGCAGTTCACCGATGCCGACGCCCGAGACCAGCTCGCCCAAGGGGCCCGGGTCCGGCATCCGGGAGGCGATGCGCGGACAGATCCCCGCCCCCAGCAGATCGGCGAACACCCGCCCGGGCCCGGCCGACCACAGCACCGCCGGGTCACCGGCCAGCACCAGCCGGGCGCCGTCCGGGAGCGACTCGATCAGCAGGGCGCCCGTCTCGACGTCCAGCTGGGGGGCGTCGAGCACGACCAGGAGGTCGAGGTCGAGCGCACCGTCGGCTGCCCGCCCGGGGCCCTCGGCACCGGAGAGCAGACCGGCGACGGTGACGACGGACCCGGCAGCCGGCTCGCGGCCCTCGTCCCCCTGCCCGGCCCGCAGCGCCGCGAACCGGTCGCGGCCGCCGGGGGTGTGCGTGGCCGCCCAGGCGCGCTGGCCCAGGCCGGCAGCCGTCCGCAGCAGGGCCGCCGGTTCGGCCAGGGAGGCCTCGCCGCCGGTGTGCAGCACCAGGCCGTGGTCGGCGACCGCGCGCAGGAGTTCTGCGGTGGAACCCGGTGCCTCTGCGGCGGCCTGCTCCCAGTCCTCGGCCGAACCGTCCTGCTTGGGGACCGAGTTGATGAGCCGGGCCAGGCCGTCGGCAAGGCTCTCCTCCGCGAGGGCGTACCGCTCCAGGCCGATCAGGATCCGGACCGGACGCTCCTCGGCCTCCTCGCCGTCCTCGCCCGCCTGCGGCTCCGGTGCGGTCGGGTCGAGGGCGTCCTGGAAGACCAGCGCCTCGCCCTCCGTGACGGCGCTCTGCACGGCCGCCTCGGTGTCGGGCACGTCCCGCTGCGCCAGCGCCGCGGTGAGCGCGGGCATCTCCAGGGCCGTGTGCCCGGCGAGCGCCGCCTGCTCGAGCAGCCAGCCCGTCAGCGCCCGGCCCCGCCGCTCGTCGTCCGGCCGGCCGTCCGCGCCGAGCAGCGCCCGTGCGAAGCCGTCGGCCTGCTCGGGCCGCACCCCGCCGACCCGCAGCAGTAGCCAGGGATCCGCGCGCAGTTGCTCGTCCGCGTCCTCACCGAGCGCGGCGGCGGCCCGTGCGGCGAGGGTGTCCGGGGCGCCACCGTCGGCGAGGACGCGCCCCACCGCGCCGACCGTCTCCGGCGCGGGACCGGCGGCCGGCGCGACCGCCTGCGTGGGCTGCGGACGCCGTACCGGCTCGGGGGCGGGGCGGCGAGGAGCGGGTTCGGAGTCCTCGAAGGCGGTGGCGACGGGCTTCTGGCCGCTCTCCACGGCCCGCACCGCGGCGAGCAGATCGGCGGCCTTCCCGCTGAGCTTCGCGCCGCTGTCGAGGGGGCCCGCCTTCTCGGCCTTGCGCCGCTCGATCCGGTCCCGCTCGACCCGCTGCGCCGCCAACTCGGCCTCGGCCTCGGATTCTTCGCTCTTGCCCGCGCCGTCGCCCTCGGCCGCCGGCGCTCCGCCCTCGGCCGCCGCCTCCGTGGTGGCGTCCGACTCCTGTGCCTCGTCCTCCGCAGCCGCGCCCGGCGTCCCCGGCTCGGCGTTCTCCGTGGTCTCGGGGTCCGTGCTCACAGCGTGCTCCAGTCGTGATCGGGATAGCGGTGCACGGGCGCCGACACATCGTCGAGAGCCCGGCAGATCTCGTCAGGAAGACTAAGGGCCTCCACTGACAATGCCGCCGTGAGCTGCTGCGCGTTGCGCGGACCGATGATCGGCGCGGTCACGCCGGGCCGGTCGCGGATCCAGGCGAGGGCGACCTGAAGGGGCGTCACCGCCAGTCCGTCCGCAGCGGTCTGCACGGCGTCCACGATGCGGCTCGCCGTGTCGTCGAGGTACGGCGCGACGAACGGCGCCAGATGCTCCGAGGCACCGCGCGAGTCGGGCGGCGTGGCCTCGCCCCGGTACTTGCCCGTCAGGACCCCGCGGCCCAGCGGCGAGGACGGCAGCAGGCCGATGCCCAGGTCCAGCGCGGCGGGCAGCACCTCGCGCTCCACGCCGCGCTGCAGCAGCGAGTACTCCATCTGCGAACTCGCGAGCCGGGTCCGGGTGCCGGGAGCCGCGAGCTGCCACGTCGCCGCCTTCGCGAGCTGCCAGCCGCAGAAGTTGGAGACGCCGGCATAGCGCGCGCGACCACTGCCGACCGCCAGGTCGAGGGCGTGGAGCGTCTCGTCGAGCGGGGTGCAGGGGTCGTAGGCGTGGATGTGCCAGACGTCGACGTAGTCCGTGCCGAGGCGGGCGAGCGAGGCGTCCAGCGCGGAGAGCAGGTGGCCGCGCGAGCCGTCGACGCGGCGGTCCGGGTCGGGCACGCTGCCGGCCTTCGTCGAGATCACCAGGTCGCGGCGCGGGACCAGTCCTTCTATGAGGCGTCCGAGCAGGTACTCGGCCTCCCCGTCGCCGTACACGTCCGCCGTGTCGACGAGGGTCCCGCCCGCTTGCCAGAACGACTTCAAGAGGTCCGCGGCGTCGTGCTCGTCGGTGTCCCTGCCCCAGGTGAGGGTGCCGAGTCCGATGCGGGACACGCGAAGACCGGTACGGCCGAGATGCCTCTGCTCCATGAACGCCGAGATTACTGGCCAGAACCTATGGTGTGGGGGCCTGTGGACAACCAGTTTCCACACGCTAGGGTCTGCCGAACAGGCACGTTACTGATCGGTAAGGGGATGCGGCATGCAGCTCGGGATCAACCTCGGCTACTGGGGTGCCGGAATGGACGCGGACAACCTCGCGGTCGCCAAGGAGGCGGACCGGCTCGGGTACGCCGTGTGCTGGGCCGCGGAGGCGTACGGGTCGGACGCGGCCACCGTGCTCAGCTGGGTCGCCGCCCAGACCGAGCGCATCCACATCGGCTCGGCCATCTTCCAGATCCCGGCCCGCCAGCCCGCGATGACCGCGATGACCGCCGCCACGCTGGACTCGCTCTCCGGCGGCCGCTTCCGCCTCGGCCTCGGTGTCTCCGGACCGCAGGTCTCCGAGGGCTGGTACGGCGTCAAGTTCGACAAGCCGCTGGCACGCACGCGTGAGTACGTGGAGATCGTCCGCAAGGCGATGAGCCGCGAGCGGCTGACGTACGAGGGTGAGCACTGGACGCTGCCGCTGCCCGGCGGCCCGGGCAAGCCGATCAAGCTGACCGTGCACCCGCAGCGTGAGCACATCCCGCTCTACATCGCCGCGATCGGCCCGAAGAACCTCGAGCAGACCGGTGAGATCGCCGAGGGCGCCCTGCTGATCTTCCCCTCCGCCGCGCACCTGGAGGAGACCACGATCAAGTACCTGCGGGCCGGGCGCGAGAAGGCCGGAAAGACGATGGAGGGCTTCGACGTCCACCCGACGCTGCCGCTGGCCGTCGGCGAGGACAAGGACGTGGCCACGCTCGCCGACGCCTTCCGCCCCTACACGGCTCTGTACGTCGGCGGCATGGGCAGCGCCAAGCAGAACTTCTACAACCAGCTCGCCCAGCGCATGGGCTTCGAGGCCGCGGCCGCCGAGGTCCAGGAGAAGTACCTTTCCGGCGACAAGCAGGGCGCCGCGGCCGCCGTCCCGCACGACCTGATCGACCAGACGACGCTGCTCGGCTCCGTGGACCGCATCGCGGACCGGATGAAGGAGTACGCCGCGGCCGGTGTCACCACCCTGAGCCTGAACCCGGCGGGCTTCACGCTCGAGGAGCGGCTCGCGTCGCTCCGCGCCGGCACCGAGGCCCTGGAGCGTGCCGGACTGGCGTGACGCCGGGCGGTGAACGGGAACGTTGGGCGAGGAAGTTTTCTGCGGCCGTGGTGGGGGCTCGGGGGTCTTCCCCGCCACGGCCGTCACCGTGAACAACGCGCCCGGGCCCCGGTGGTTACGCATCGGTGCGACCTCGCGGGTCCTCCTTTTGGCGGAGTTGTCCGACACAGCTGTTGCAGCACCTCCCGAGCCGCATTTGACTCGTTCTTCGCGGAACCCGGCGGAATTCCGCGCGGCCTGCAGAGAGGTGCCCACGATGCTTTCGGCGAAGAGCCTGTTCCAGGAGATCCTCGACAACGACGAGTCCTTTGCCCTGTTCTGCTCGATCGCGGCCAGCGGGGAGTCCCAGGGCGGCTGGGAGAACACCCGTATCGCCGCGCTCGTACCGGAGAGCGAACGCGGACTGGCTCCCAAGATCACCCGGCACGGCGCCGACGAGGACAAGCACGGGCGGATCTTCAACGCGCTGATCAAGAAGCGCGGGCTCGAACCCGTCCCGGTACCGCCCGAGACCGACTACACGATGCTCCTGGAGAAGCACGGCATCGGCCTGGCCCACGAGAAGCTGAAGGGCGAGGAGCCCCTCACCGTGCAGGACATCGTCGTCTACCTCGCCCACAGCCGGGTCACCGAGCAGCGAGCCTCCGAGCAGATGGAACTGCTGCGCAGGCACTTCTCCGACCACCCCGACATCGGCCGCGCGGTGAAGATGATCTCGAACGACGAGGACAACCATCTGGCCTACTGCCACGAGGAGTTGCTCCGCCTCGCGCACGCCGGGCACGGCCGGGCGATCCAGCGGACGCTGCGGGAGTGCGCGCTCGCCGAGATCCGCGTCTACCGCGACGTCAGCATCGCCGTCATGGAGCACATGGGCCGCGTTCTCGGCTGGTCCGGCGCGAAGTCGGCCTTCCTCGGCGCGGGCATCAAGACCGTCTACGGGTACGAGCGGACCGCGGGCTGGCGGCGCATGGTCAGCCTGAGGATGCCGGAGCGGCGCGACGCGCTCGGCGGACCCGCGACGACCGCACCCGAGTTCGCCTGACGTCCCCGGGGCCTCCCCGCGGCCGTACGCCTCACAACCAGCCCCGGCGCTTGAGCAGCCGGTACAGCAGCACCTCCAGCACGGCCATCAGCAGGATCACCGCCGGATACGACACCGTCCAGTGCAGCTCCGGCATGTGGTCGAAGTTCATTCCGTAGATCCCCGCGATCATCGTGGGCACCGCCGCCATGGCCGCCCACGCGGAGATCTTCCGCATGTCGTCGTTCTGCCGGACGCTCATCTGCGCGAGATGCGCGGAGAGCACGTCCGAGACCAGCCGGTCCAGCCCCTCCACCGCCTCGTTCACGCGCGTGAGATGGTCGCTGACGTCCCGGAAGAACGGCCGTGCCTTCTCGTGCACGAAGGGCACCTTCACGCCGAACAGACCGTTTCCCGCGAGCCGGGTCAGCGGCTGGGCCAGCGGGCCGGTGGCCCGGCGGAACTCCAGCACCTGCCGCTTGAAGGCGTATATCCGGGACGCCGTGTGCCGGGAGCCGCCGCCGGTCGGCGAGAACACCTCCGCCTCCAGCTCCTCCAGGTCGGTGCCCAGCTCGTCCGCCACCACGACGTAGTGGTCGACGACGGCGTCCGAGATCGCGTACAGCACCGCCGTGGGGCCGTGCCGGAGCATGTCGGGCTCCTCCTCCAGCCGGTGCCGTACGTCCGCCAGGGGCGACTCCTCGCCGTGGCGAACGGTCACCACGAACGAGTCGCCGAGGAAGACCATGACCTCGCCGGAGGTCACGATGTCGCTCTTGGCCTCGTAGCCGACCGGCTTGAGGACCACGAACAGCGAGTCGTCGTACACCTCGAGCTTGGGGCGCTGGTGCGCGTTCAGGGCGTCCTCGACGGCCAGCGGGTGCAGTGCGAACTCCTGCGTGACCTTGTCGAACTCCTTCTCGGTCGGCTCGTAGAGGCCGATCCAGACGAAGGCGTCACCGCCGCGGCGGCACATGTCGAGGGCGTCGGAGAAGTCCTCGGGCCCCTCCGTCCGACGCCCGTCGCGGTAGATGGCGCAGTCGACGATCACGGAGCGTATTCTCCCGCCGTCCGCCCGTGGATGCACCCGGGCGTGCGCCTACGCTTGGCCGCATGCCCACGCTGATCCTGGTCCGGCACGGACGTTCCACCGCCAACACCGAGGGGGTGCTCGCGGGCTGGACGCCCGGTGTCGCCCTCGACGAACGCGGCGCAGCCCAGGCCGCCGCACTGCCCGGCCGGCTCGCCGAGCTGCCGATCTCCGAGGTGGTCGGCAGCCCGCTGCAGCGCTGCCAGGAGACCCTCCGGCCGCTCCTCGAGGCCCGTCCGGAGCTGACCGTCCACACCGAGGAACGGATCGGGGAGGCGCACTACGGCGACTGGACCGGCCGCAAGCTCGCCGAGCTCGGGGACGAGCCGCTGATGCAGGTCGTGCAGGCACACCCGTCGGCCGCCGCGTTCCCGGGCGGCGAGTCGATGCGCGCGATGCAGACCCGTGCCGCCGAGGCCGTACGCGAGTGGAACGCGCGCGTGGAGCGCGACCACGGCGCCGACGCCGTCTACCTGATGTGTTCGCACGGCGACATCATCAAGTCGCTCGTGGCGGACGCACTTGGACTTCATCTCGACCTCTTCCAGAGGATTTCCGTTGAACCGTGTTCCATCACCGCGATTCGTTACACACGACTGAGGCCGTTCCTCGTCCGCCTCGGTGACACCGGCGATTTCACGTCCCTGGTGCCGCGCGAGGAACCCCCGGCCGGCGACGCCCCGGTCGGGGGCGGTGCGGGCGCACCGTGATCGTCGGGCGCAGTAGGGTGAAGCGGTCGCAATAGCGCCGCACCCCTCCGCCCACGCGGTCCGTGCGGTCATCCGGTCCGATGCCGATCCATGAATCCAGGAGACAGGACGTGTCCCGTCAGGTGTTCCTTTTCGACCCGCCGGACCGCTTCGTGGCGGGTACGGTCGGGCTGCCCGGACGCCGTACGTTCTTCCTCCAGGCCACCGCGGGCCCCCGTGTGACCAGCGTGGCCCTGGAGAAGACTCAGGTCGCCGCCCTCGCCGAGCGCATGGACGAACTGCTCGACGAGGTCGTACGGCGCAGTGGAGGCAGTGCCTCCGTGCCGGCCGTGGCCGCCACCGAGGTCGGTGACAACGACCCGCTGGACACCCCCGTCGAGGAGGAGTTCCGGGTCGGCACCATGGCCCTCGCCTGGGACGGCGAGGAGCAGCGCATGATCGTCGAGGCGCAGGCCCTCGTGGAGCTCGACGCCGACTCCGAGGAGGACCTCGCCGAGGCCGAGGAGCGCCTGCTCCAGGACGAGGAGAACGGACCCCCGATGCTGCGGGTCCGGCTGACCGGCGCGCAGGCGAGGGCCTTCGCCAAGCGCGCCCTCGACGTCGTCAACGCCGGGCGGCCGCCGTGTCCGCTGTGCAGCCTCCCGCTCGACCCGGAAGGACACGTATGTCCGCGCCAGAACGGATACCGCCGCGGAGCGTGACCGGCGTCGACCTGCTCGTGCAGGGTGAGCTCACCGTCCGCGGGCGTATCCGCGAGGCCTCCAACGCCGCGCTGTACTGCACCCTCTCGCACGAGGGCCGGGAGGCGGCCTGCATCTACAAGCCCGTGGCCGGGGAGCGGCCGCTGTGGGACTTCCCCGACGGCAATCTCGCCCGACGCGAGGTGGCCGCGTACCAGGTCTCCGAGGCGACCGGCTGGGGTCTCGTCCCGCCGACCGTGCTGCGCGAGGGGCCGTACGGCGAGGGGATGGTCCAGCTGTGGATCGAGGTGAGCCCCGAGGCGGACCTGCTCGCCCTGGTGGAGGGCGAGGAGCCCGAGCCGGGCTGGAAGGCCATCGGTTTCGCCGAGGTGGGCGAGGGGCGGACGGCGCTGCTGGTGCACGCAGACGACGAGCGGCTGCGCCGGCTCGCCGTGCTCGACGCGGTGATCAACAACGCGGACCGCAAGGGCGGCCATCTGCTGCCCACGGCCGAGGGCCGGCTGTACGCGATCGATCACGGGGTGACCTTCAACACCGAGAACAAGCTCAGGACCTTGCTGTGGGGATGGGCGGGCGAACCGCTGGCCCCGGAGGCGGTCGACGTCCTCAAGGACCTTCAGGAGTCCCTGGGCGACGGGGGAGCGCTGGCCGCACGGCTGTCGGGGCTGATCACGGCCGCCGAACTGGACGCCACGCGCGCGCGGGTCGCCGTACTGCTGGAGTCCGGCAGGCACCCGGAGCCCAGCGGCGAGTGGCCGGCCATTCCCTGGCCGCCGGTCTAGGAGCAGACTGGCCGGTGGCGCGCAAGAGTGCCCCACCGGCCATCCGGCCCGGTCCGGTTCGTATGTGGAACTTCCGTCCGGTTAGGCTCATGACATGCATGCCTGGCCCGCTTCCGAGGTCCCCGCCCTGCCTGGTCAGGGCCGCGACCTGAGGATCCACGACACCGCGACCGGCGGTCTGGTCCCCCTCGACCCCGGTCCCGTCGCCCGTATCTACGTCTGCGGCATCACGCCGTACGACGCGACCCACATGGGTCACGCGGCGACCTACAACGCGTTCGACCTCGTTCAGCGCGTGTGGCTCGACACCAAGCGGCAGGTTCAGTACGTCCAGAACGTCACCGACGTCGACGATCCGCTCCTGGAGCGGGCGCAGCGCGACGGTGTCGACTGGGTCGCCCTCGCCGAGCAGGAGACGACCCTCTTCCGCGAGGACATGACCGCCCTGCGGATGCTGCCCCCGCAGCACTACATAGGCGCCGTCGAGGCGATACCCGGCATCGTGCCGCTCGTCGAGCGGCTGCGGGACGCGGGTGCCGCCTACGAACTCGAGGGCGACATCTACTTCTCCGTCGAGTCCGACCCGAACTTCGGCAAGGTCTCGAACCTCGACGCGGGCGCCATGCGGCTGCTGTCCGCCGAGCGCGGCGGCGACCCGGACCGCCCGGGCAAGAAGAACCCGCTCGACCCGATGCTGTGGATGACCGCCCGTGACGGCGAGCCCAGTTGGGACGGCGCCTCGCTCGGCCCTGGCCGCCCCGGCTGGCACATCGAGTGCGTCGCCATCGCCCTGGACCACCTCGGCATGGGCTTCGACGTCCAGGGCGGCGGCTCCGACCTCGCCTTCCCGCACCACGAGATGGGCGCCTCGCACGCCCAGGTGCTGACCGGCGAGTTCCCCATGGCCAAGGCGTACGTCCACGCCGGCATGGTCGCCCTGGACGGCGAGAAGATGTCCAAGTCCAAGGGCAATCTGGTCTTCGTGTCCGCACTGCGGCGCGACGGGGTGGACCCGGCCGCGATCCGGCTCGCGCTGCTCGCCCACCACTACCGGTCCGACTGGGAGTGGACCGACCAGGTGCTCGCGGACGCCGTGGCCCGGCTCGGCCGCTGGCGCGCCGCGGTCTCCCGCCCCGACGGCCCGCCGGCCGAGGCCCTGGTCGAGGAGATCCGCGAGGCGCTCGCCAACGACCTGGACGCACCGGCCGCGCTCGCCGCGGTAGACCGCTGGGCCGCGCGGCAGGACGCCGAGGGCGGCACCGACATCGGCGCTCCCGGTGTCGCGTCGCGCGCCGTGGACGCCCTGCTGGGCGTGGCCCTGTAGCGCTCGCCGCACACGGAAAGGGGCGCTTCCTCCCGGGAGGAAGCGCCCCTCGTGTCACCTGTCGCGGGTCAGATCCTGCGGATCTGGATGCTGCGCAGAATGTGCGGCGCGTTGGAGTCCCAGACGCCGACCACCTGGTGGCCGAACGCGAAGGCCTCCTGGACCTGGTCGCGGGTCTGGGGGTTCGGGTCGGCGAGGATCCTGAGCTGGCCGTCGATGCGCAGCACGATGACGCTGGGCTGCCCCGGCAGGGGCTGCACGACGTCGATGTAGCCGTCCGCGACGCCGCCTTGCAGCGCCTGGATCTGCTGCTGGATGTGCTGCAGCGCGGCCTGGACGATCTGGTGGATCTGCTGCTGCACCTGCTGCTCGACCTGGTGCTGCTGCCCCATCGGCTGCTGCTGCCCCACCTGCGGCTGGCCGAGCTGCTGCAGGAGGCCCTGGTAGGGCTGCTGCTGGCCGAGCTGCTGGAGCTGCTCGAGCGAGCCGCCCATACCCATGCCCATGCCCGTGCCCATGGGCTGCTGGCCGAAGCCCTGCTGCCCGTACGGCTGCTGGCCGAAGCCCTGCTGCCCGTACGGCTGCTGGCCGGAGCCCTGCTGCCCGGAGCCCTGCTGGCCGAAGCCCTGCTGCCCGAACGGCTGTTGCTGGTGCTGCTGGTAGGGCGACGTGCTCGGGTTCTGCTGTCCCAGTTGGCTCATCTGCGGGGTGGTGCTCATGCGGGTGTCACCTTCCCTGATGGTTGGGATACGTCAGCCCGTGACGACCAGGCCGACGATCTCGTCGTCCGAGAACCACACTCGGACGTCGGGCCGTCCCGCCGCGAAGGCGGAGTGCACCGCCTGGCGGATCTCCGGGGACGGGTCGTTGAGGTTCCGCCAGGCGCCGGCCACGAACAGCCTCAGCCTCGGCGGGAGTTCGCGCGGATACGGCAGCAACTCGTCCCAGTACCGCTCGGCCTGGCCCGAGCCGACCGACTGCGGCAGCAGACGGTTGACCGCCGCCTTGATGTCCGGCCGGTTGCCGATCCGCTGGGAGGCGGGCCGGCCCGGTGCGTCCTGCTGCGGCGAGCCCGTCGCGCGCAGCACCTCACGGGCACGTTCCGGGGACATCGGCTCCTGGCCCGCCGTCTTGAGCATTCCCTGCAGCGCGGCCAGTGCGCCGACCACGACCGGGGAGGCGGAGGACGTCCCCGAGAACGTGTCCGTGTACCAGGCGACCTCCTCGGGACCGCCCTGCAGATCGCCGGGCCGGTCCCAGAAGCCGCCGGTGGTCGTGACCTCACGGCCCCAGCCCTGGGCGTCCAGGCGGGCGCCGTAGTTGGAGAACGCGAGCCTCGACCGGTCCGGTCCGTGGTCACGGCCGTGCGTGCCGGGCGGCGGCGCGCCCGCGCCGACCAGGACCGCGCCGGAGGACTGGTTGGAGGGGTTGAACGGGTTGCGCCACCACTCGGGGAACTCGTCGGGGCGGCGCTCGTAGATCGCGTCGTCCAGCGACTCGCCGCCGTTGCCCGCGGCCTCGACGAGGAGGATGCCGCGTGCAGCCGCGTACCGGACGGCCGCGAAGTCGTCAGGCCACCACTCCAGGGGGAGGTAGCCGCGCTGGTCGTCGCGCTCGGCGTACTCGAACCGCGGCCCCGGGCGGTGGAGTTCGACCAGGACGACGTCGCCGGGGCCGAGCCGGTCGGCCGCCGCGTGGATCGCGGCCGCCGTGCCGATGTCCTGGAAGGACGCGGCCGCGGTCACGGCCTCGGGCACGATGCCGCACACGCCGTACTCGTTGCGGTCGCCGCCGATCACGCCGATCACGGCGGTGCCGTGGTTGCGCCAGGCGAGGTCGGACAGCGGGGTGCCGACCACGACGCCGGCCAGCTTGGCGGCCAGGTCCTCATGACCCAACTGCCAGGCGCCTTCGACGTCGACGACCGTCACCCCCTGACCCGAACCACCGGGCCGGTGCCATGCCCAGTGGGCGTCGATGCCGTCCGGGGCGGGGCGCAGATAGCCCTGGCGGCCGCTGAAGTCCGGTGTGACCGGGGCGCCTTCCTTCAGGCGGCGGTCGTCGTCGGACACCGTCGCGGGGACGGCGCCCGGCTTCACGTACGCCGTGTCGATGCCCGGCAGGGCCGCGATCCGGGACCGCAGCTCCTGGGCGCGGCTCTCCCCGCCCCGCACCCGGTAGAACAGCGCGAGGTCGGGCACGCCCTGCTCGCCCGGCGCCGCGGAGGTCTGCTGGAGCCGGTCCTCGCTGCCGAACAGCGGTTGCAGCCGCAGCTGTTCGTCGGTGAGGAACATGTTGAGGGCCGAGACGTCGGCACCTGCCGCCGAGCGGACGCCCTCGGTGCGGGCGCGCAGCCGGGCCTCGGCGCTCGCGACGACGATCAGCTCCTGCTCGGCTCCTCGATAGGTGAATCCCGCTCCGTCGGGTCCGGGCCCACCGGCCCCGGGACCCTGTGCCGGCTGTACCTGGTCGCTCATCGGTGCCGCTCCCTTCGGTTCGGTCCGTGCGGGTGCGCCGTCGCTCCACAACCAAGCACGCGCGCGCCGACGCGTAAAGGCTGTTTTCGCCAACTCGGTTTGGAACAAGTTGAATTGGGTAACGTGTGCATTCCGACCGGAAGTAGCGGTCACGTCTCATTCCGGCCAAAGTCACCGGCGTCCTGACGCGCCGGAGCGGCCGTAGGGGCGACAAGAAGGGCGGTGCGCCACCGGCGCACCGCCCTCACTCGGACCTCACTCGCTCATTCCTCCGAGGACTCGTCGTCCTCCGGCTCCGGCTTCGGCGGCTTCGGCGGTTTCGACCGGCCGCCGGGGTTGTCCCGCAGGTAGGGCGAGCTGTCGCTGCCGTCCGCGGTGGCGTGCCCGCCGCCCGACGGGCCCGATCCGTCCCGGCGGCGCAGATACCGCTCGAACTCGCGGGCGATCGCCTCGCCCGACGCCTCCGGCAGCTCCGCGGTGTCCCGGGCCTCCTCCAGCGTCTGGACGTACTCGGCGACCTCGCTGTCCTCGGCGGCCAGCTGGTCCACGCCCACCTGCCAGGCGCGCGCGTCCTCGGCCAGCTCGCCCAGCGGGATGCGCACGTCGATCAGGTCCTCCAGGCGGTTGAGCAGGGCCAGCGTCGCCTTGGGGTTCGGCGGCTGCGACACGTAGTGCGGCACGGCCGCCCACAGCGACACCGCCGGCACGCCCGCGTGCGTACAGGCCTCCTGGAGGATCCCGACGATGCCCGTGGGCCCCTCGTACTTCGTCTCCTCCAGGTCCATGCGGCGCGCCAGGTCCGCGTCGGACGTGGTGCCACTGATCGGCACCGGACGTGTGTGCGGGGTGTCACCGAGCAGGGCGCCCAGCACGACCACCAGCTCCACGCCGAGTTCGTGCGCGAAGCCCAGCAGCTCGTTGCAGAACGAGCGCCAGCGCATGGACGGTTCGATGCCACGGACGAGTACGAGGTCGCGCGGCTTGTCTCCGCCGATCCGGACCACCGAGAGGCGCGTGGTCGGCCACGTGATCTTGCGCACGCCGCCGTCCATCCATACCGTGGGGCGGTTCACCTGGAAGTCGTAGTAGTCCTCGGCGTCCAGCGCCGCGAACACCTCGCCCTTCCACTCCTTGTCCAGATGTGCGACCGCGGCGGAGGCTGCGTCGCCGGCATCGTTCCAGCCTTCGAACGCGGCCACCATGACCGGGTCGATCAGCTCGGGAACCCCCTCGAGCTCGATCACCCAGGCCTCCTTTCCGACATGCCCTCGCTTGACCACCCAACCTTACGGCGTGCGACGGGGGCAGCCGCAGCCCCCTTGCACGGGCGGGTGAACGGATCACTGCCCTGTTCGGGAGCCCCGGACACCCATGCCTCTCGCATACCTCACAGCGTGGAACGCAACCACTGCTCGACGCTCGCGATGTGCACCGTGGCCCACGACCGCGCCGCCTCCGCGTCCCGGTCGCGCAGCGCCGCCAGGATCGCCCGGTGCTCGTGCAGGGTGCGGCTGACCGCGTCCTCCTGGGTCAGACCGCGCCAGATGCGGGCCCGGGTGGTCGGCCCCGACAGGCCGTCCAGCAGCGAGCAGAGCACCGAGTTGCCGGAGCTCTGCACGATGCCGCGGTGGAAGTCGAGGTCGCAGGCGACCAGTTCCTCCACCGACGGGGCGTCCCCGAGTTTTTCCAACTGGGCGGCCAGTGCGTCCAGTTGCTGCTCGCTGATGCGCGAGGCGGCCATCGCCGTGGCGGCCGGCTCCAGGATGCGCCGCACCGCCAGGAACTCCAGCACGGTGTCGTCGCGGTGGAAGTCGACGACGAAGCTCAGCGCCTCCAGCAGCAACTGCGGGTCGAGGCTGGTGACATACGTGCCGTCGCCCTGCCGTACGTCCAGGATCCGGATCAGCGACAGGGCGCGCACCGCCTCCCGCAGGGAGTTGCGGGACAGCCCGAGCTCGGCCGCCAGCTCGCTCTCCTTGGGCAGCCGGTCGCCGGGGCGCAGCGCGCCGGAGACGATCATTCCCTTGATCTTCTCGATCGCCTCGTCGGTGACCGCCATGTCCCGCCTCCCTGTCGTTCAGACATCCGATGTCTCACGTCATTATGGCGTTCCAACGGGCTGAACGGGGTACCGAACGCTCAGCTCAGGCCCTGAATCTCCGGCCACGCGAAAGGGGCGGCTCCGTCGGCGCGGAGCCGCCCCTTCCCGCGGATCCGGCCCCTAGGGGAGAGGGGCCGTTCCGTGATCGCGCCGGCCCTGGCCAGGGGAAGGGACCGGCACGAGGTCACTTCTTGTCGAGCAGGTCCTGGACCTTCGCACGGACCTCGTCCGTGGCAAGGCCCCGGATCGTCAGCGTCGTACGGCGGCGCAGCACGTCGTCCGGCGTCTCGGCCCACTCGTTGTCCCGGGCGTAGACGACCTGCGCCCAGATCTCCGGAGCGTCGGGGTGCACCCGCTCGCCCAGCTCAGGGCTCTCGTTGGCCAGCCGCGCGATGTCGAAGGCCAGCGAACCGTAGTGCGTGGCAAGGTGCTTGGCCGTGTCGGCGGCCATCCGCGGCCCGGGCGCCGGGTTGTCCACCAGCAGCCGGTGTGCGACCGCGCGCGGGTTGGCGACACCGGGCAGCGGCAGCTTCTTCGGCAGCGAGGCGATGGGCTCGAAGTCGTCGCCCAGCGGGGCGCCCGGCAGCGACTCCAGCTTCTTCATGACCGTACGGCCGATGTGGCGGAACGTCGTCCACTTGCCGCCCGCGACGGACAGCATGCCGCCGCGGCCCTCGGTGACCACGGTCTCGCGCTTGGCCTTCGCCGTGCTGCCGGGGCCGCCGGGCAGCACGCGCAGACCCGCGAAGGAGTACGTGATCAGGTCCCGGGAGAGCTGCTGGTCGCGGACGGAGAAGGCGGCCTCGTCGAGGATCTGGGATATGTCCTTGTCGGTGACCGCGACGTCCGCCGGGTCGCCCTCGAACTCCTCGTCGGTGGTGCCGAGCAGCAGCATGTCCTCCCAGGGGAGGGCGAAGGTGATGCGGTACTTGTCGATCGGGGTGGCCAGGGCGGCCTTCCACGGGGAGGTCCGCTTCAGGACCAGATGCGCGCCCTTCGACAGCCGGATCGACGGTGCCGCATTCGCGTCCTCCATCCTGCGCAGGTGATCGACCCAGGGGCCGGTCGCGTTCAGTACGAGCCGGGCGTCGACGCCGAACTCGTCGCCCGAGGTGCGGTCGCGCAGCTCGGCACCGGTCACCCGGCCCCGGGTGAAGCGCAGGCCGGTCACCTCGGCGTGGTTGAGGACGACGGCGCCGGACTCGACGGCCGCGCGGACCGTCATCAGCGCCATGCGCGCGTCGTTCATCTGGTCGTCGCCGTACACGGCCACGGCCTTGAGGTTCTCGGTGCGCAGCTCGGGCACGTCCTGCGCCGCCTTGGCGGGGGAGAGGAGGTGGCCGACGCCGTCACCGAACGCGGAGAGCGCGGAGTAGGCGAAGACACCCGCCCCGAGCTTCGCAGCGCCGTGCGGCCCGCCCCTGTACACGGGGAGGTAGAACGTGAGCGGGTTCGCCAGGTGAGGTGCCACCTGGCGGGAGACCGCACGGCGCTCGAAGTGGTTCTCCGCCACCAGCTTCACCGCGCCGGTCTGCAGGTAGCGCAGACCGCCGTGGAGGAGCTTGGAGGAGGCGGAAGAGGTGGCGCCGGCGAAGTCGCCGGCGTCGACCAGAGCCACCCTGAGGCCGGACTGCGCGGCGTGCCAGGCGGTGGAGATGCCCAGGATGCCGCCGCCGATCACAAGAAGGTCGAACGACGCCTTGGCGAGCTGCTCCCGGGTCTCGGCGCGGCTCGCGGTGAAGCCGGAGGCCGGGCGGGTGCCCAGGGCAGGCACGGACTGCAGGGTGGACTGACTGGTCATTTCGGGTTCTTACTCCTCATCAGAGCCGGCTGAACCTGCGCGAGGCGCTCGTCAGCTCTCGTCCTCGAGCCAGCCCATGGTCCGGTCGACGGCCTTGAGCCAGCTCTTGTACTCACGGTCGCGGGTCTCCGCGTCCATGCGGGGGGTCCACTCGGCGGCCCGGCGCCAGTTGGCGCGCAGGTCGTCGGTGTTGTTCCAGAAGCCGACGGCGAGACCGGCGGCGTAGGCGGCACCGAGACAGGTGGTCTCGGCGACCATCGGGCGCACCACGGGGGCGTCCAGGACGTCGGAGAGCGTCTGCATCAGCAGGTTGTTGGCGGTCATGCCGCCGTCGACCTTGAGGGTGGACAGCTCGACGCCGGAGTCCTTCGTCATGGCGTCGGCGATCTCCCGGGTCTGCCAGGCGGTGGCCTCCAGGACGGCGCGCGCGAGGTGCGCCTTGGTGACGTACCGGGTCAGGCCGGCGATCACACCGCGGGCGTCGGCGTTCCAGTGCGGCGCGAACAGGCCGGAGAAGGCCGGTACGAAGTAGGCGCCGCCGTTGTCCTCGACCGACAGCGCGAGCGTCTCGATCTCGGCGGCGGTGGAGATCAGGCCCATCTGGTCGCGCATCCACTGCACCAGGGACCCGGTGACGGCGATCGAGCCCTCGAGGGCGTAGACCGTCTTCTGCTCACCGATCTTGTAACCGACGGTGGTGAGCAGGCCGGCGTAGGAGTTGATGATCTTGTCGCCGGTGTTCATCACCATGAAGGTGCCGGTGCCGTACGTCGACTTGGTCTCGCCCTCGGCGAAACACGTCTGGCCGAACAGGGCCGCCTGCTGGTCGCCGAGCGCGGAGGCGACCGGGATGCCGCCGAGCAGGTCGCCGAGCTTGCCGCCGGTGATCTCGCCGTAGACCTCGGCGGAGGAGCGGATCTCGGGCAGGATCTGCAGCGGCACGCCGATCGACTCGGCGATCTTGTCGTCCCACTCCATGGTGTGGAGGTTCATCAGCATGGTGCGGGAGGCGTTGGTGACGTCGGTGACGTGCTTGCCGCCGTCCGTGCCACCGGTCAGGTTCCAGATGACCCAGGTGTCCATGGTGCCGAAGAGGATGTCCCCGGCCTCGGCGCGCTCCTGGAGCCCCTCGACGTTGTCCAGCAGCCAGCGGGCCTTGGGACCGGCGAAGTAGGAGGCGAGGGGAAGGCCGGTCTCGCGGCGGAAGCGGTCCTGGCCGACGTTGCGGCCGAGCTCCTTGCACAGGGCGTCGGTGCGGGTGTCCTGCCAGACGATGGCGTTGTGGACGGGCTCACCGGTGTTCTTGTCCCACAGCACGGTGGTCTCGCGCTGGTTGGTGATACCGATGGCCTTGATGTCGTCGCGGGTGATGCCGGCCTTGGCGATGGCCCCGGCGACGACCTCCTGGACGTTGGTCCAGATCTCGGTGGCGTTGTGCTCGACCCAGCCCGGCTTCGGGAAGATCTGCTCGTGCTCCTTCTGGTCGACGGAGACGATACGGCCGTCCCGGTCGAAGACGATGCAGCGCGAAGAGGTCGTGCCCTGGTCGATGGCGGCGATGAAGGGGCCGGCAGTGTGGGCGTCGGTCACTGTGTGCTCCTGGGGTTCACTGAGTTAGGAAGGGACTGTTCCACCGTGCTTCAAGCAAAAGCGACGTTGTAGATGCCTGCAGCGATCGCGCCGCCGATCAGCGGACCGACCACCGGGATCCAGGCGTAGCCCCAGTCGGAGCCGCCCTTGTTGGGCAGGGGCAGAAGGGCGTGCACGATGCGCGGGCCCAGGTCGCGGGCCGGGTTGATCGCGTAGCCCGTCGGGCCGCCGAGCGAGAGGCCGATGGCGACGACGACCAGTGCGGTGATCAGACCGCCCAGGACGCCGAGGCCGTTGCCCTTGTCGTTCAGGCCCTGCGTGAGCACCGCGAGGATCAGCACGATGGTGCCGATGATCTCGGTGAGCAGGTTCTGCACCGCGTGCCGGATCTCCGGGCCGGTGGAGAAGATGCCCAGGACCGGGCCGGCGCCCGTCTCCTGCGCCTCGACGGCCTTGACCTTCGTGGCCTGGGCGCCCGGGCCGCCGACGATCTCCTTGTCGGTCAGATGCGCGTGGAACTGGCCGTAGTAGGCGACCCACACCAGGGTCGCGCCGATCATCGCGCCGAGCAGCTGGCCGGCGAAGTAGACCGGGACGTTGCTCCAGTCGCTGTCCTTGATGGCCAGGGCGACGGTGACGGCGGGGTTGAGGTGGGCGCCGGAGAGCGGGCCGGAGATGTAGACCGCCGTCATGACCGCGAAGCCCCACCCGAAGGCGATGGCGAGCCAGCCGGCGTTACGGGCCTTGGAGGCCTTCAGCGTCACGGCGGCGCAGACGCCACCGCCGAGCAGGATGAGTATGGCGGTACCGATGGTCTCGCCGATGAAGATGTCGGAGCTGGACACCCGCGACTCCTTTGTCCTTCGTCCAGGGGACCGAACCCCGGGTCCCTCCGGGAGTTCGAGCTGCCCTCGGGGGTGAGAGCGATGCCGGCCCTTGGCGTTGTCACACTCTAGCGCGTATTGCCGGTAGGTGTTCGACAATGCCGACCGATGGACGGGAGTCTTGCCTCGGGGTCACATGCCCGTCAAGGGTCCCGTTGGCGAAAATTCGATCGTTATCGATCGGCGAGAAATGTCGATCTTGCAGGTCAGCTGCGTACGGCGGGGTAACAAGCACGGTGCGTACCGACTGGACGGTCTGCAGCGCCCGGCCCGCTCCGGTGCAGAGGGTGCGAAGAGGTCAGAACCGTCCGGCGCCCAGGTCCCGCGACACCGCGCGGGCGCAGTCCCGTACCGCGGCGACGAGTTCGGGGCGCAGCTCGCCGTCCCGGCACAGCCGCTCCACGGCGCCGGCGATGCCCACGGCGCCGACCGGCATCCGCCGCCGGTCGTGGATGGGGGCCGCGACGGACGCGACGCCCTCCCAGGTCTCCTCGACGTCGGCCGCGTAGCCACGCGCGCGTGACATGTCGAGGATGTGCTCGAAGTCCTCGAGATCGCACACGGTCCGGTCGGTGAAGGCCTTGCGGTCGGCCTCGATCGCCTCGCTGTGCGCGACCGGGTCGTAGGCCGACAAAACCTTGCCGAGGGCCGTGGAGTGCAGCGGCTGCATGGCCCCGATCTCCAGCACCTGACGGCTGTCGTCGGGCCGGAAGACGTGGTGCACGATGAGCACGCCGTGCTGGTGCAGTACGCCGAGGTAGACGCTCTCCCCGCTGGAGCGGGCCAGGTCGTCCGTCCACACCAGGGCACGCGCCCGCAGCTCGTGCACGTCGAGATAGGTGGTGCCCAGGCGCAGCAGTTCGGCGCCCAGCTGATAGCGCCCGGAGGCGTCGTCCTGCTCGACGAAGCCCTCCTGCTGGAGGGTGCGCAGAATCCCGTGGGCGGTGCCCTTGGCGAGGCCCAGCGACGAGGCGATGTCCGAGAGCCCGAGCCGTCGCTCGCCACCCGCGAGCAGCCGCAGCATCGCGGCCGCCCGTTCGAGCGACTGGATGTTCCGTGCCATCGCCGTGCTGCCTCCGTCCCCTTCGACCGTCGACGAACGACGTCGCTGCCGCTGTTCGGCAATGTCGAACACTACCGGTCGATGTCGACCTCTCGCCAATGATCGGCCGTCATCCGTCGCGATCTGTTGCGTCACTCGTATCCCGCAAGTGGCCCGCACGTCATCCTCGTCCGCGTCGTGGACGCCCCGTCCGTCCCCGACCGGACCCGGTTACCCTGGCGAGGTGCGCCCACCGAGGAAGATCCGCGGGCGGACGCAAAGCCGACAGCCGTCGCACTTCAAGGGAGCCCCTTCATGGCCTCGTCGCCACTGACCCCTTCCTCCGACAGCCGGACCCGTGTGTCCGCGCTCCGTGAGGCGCTCGCCACCCGGGTGGTGGTCGCCGACGGAGCCATGGGCACCATGCTCCAGGCGCAGGACCCGACCCTCGAGGACTTCCAGAACCTCGAGGGCTGCAACGAGATCCTGAACCTGACCCGCCCCGACATCGTCCGTTCGGTGCACGAGGAGTACTTCGACGCCGGCGTGGACTGCGTCGAGACGAACACCTTCGGCGCCAACCACGCGGCGATGGCCGAGTACGACATCCCCGAGCGCGTGTACGAGCTGTCCGAGGCGGGCGCCCGCATCGCCCGCGAGACCGCCGACGGCTACCTCGCCCGGGACGGCCGCCAGCGCTGGGTGCTGGGCTCCATCGGCCCCGGCACCAAGCTGCCCACGCTCGGCCACATCGGGTACACCACGATCCGCGACGCCTTCCAGCAGAACGCCGAGGGCCTGATCGCGGGCGGCGCCGACGCGCTGATCGTGGAGACCACCCAGGACCTGCTGCAGACCAAGGCCGCCGTGATCGGCGCCCAGCGCGCCCGCGAGATCTCCGGCCTGGACCTCCCGATCATCGTCTCCGTCACCGTCGAGACGACCGGCACCATGCTGCTGGGCTCCGAGATCGGCGCCGCGCTGACCGCGCTGGAGCCGCTCGGCATCGACATGATCGGCATGAACTGCGCCACCGGTCCCGCCGAGATGAGCGAGCACCTGCGCTACCTGGCCAGGCACTCCCGCATCCCGCTGTCCTGCATGCCGAACGCCGGCCTGCCGGTCCTCGGCAAGAACGGCGCCAGCTACCCGCTCGGCCCGACCGAGCTGGCCGACGCCCACGAGACCTTCGTACGCGACTACGGCCTCTCCCTCGTCGGCGGCTGCTGCGGCACGACCCCCGAGCACCTGCGCCAGCTGGTGGAGCGCGTCCGGGACGTCACCCCGACCGAGCGCACCCCGCAGCCGGAGCCGGGCGCCGCCTCGCTCTACCAGACGGTGCCGTTCCGCCAGGACACCGCGTACCTCGCGATCGGCGAGCGCACGAACGCCAACGGGTCGAAGAAGTTCCGTGAGGCGATGCTGGAGGGCCGCTGGGACGACTGTGTGGAGATGGCCCGCGACCAGATCCGCGAGGGCGCCCACATGCTGGACCTGTGCGTGGACTACGTCGGCAGGGACGGCGTCGCCGACATGGAGGAGCTGGCCGGCCGTTTCGCCACCGCCTCCACCCTGCCGATCGTGCTGGACTCCACCGAAGTCCCCGTCATCCGGGCCGGGTTGGAGAAGCTCGGCGGGCGCGCGGTCATCAACTCCGTCAACTACGAGGACGGCGACGGCCCCGAGTCCCGCTTCGCGAAGGTCACCGCGCTGGCGCGGGAGCACGGCGCCGCGCTGATCGCGCTGACCATCGACGAGGAGGGCCAGGCCCGCACCCCGGAGAAGAAGGTCGAGATCGCCGAGCGGCTGATCGAGGACCTGACGGGGAACTGGGGTGTCCACGAGGCGGACATCCTCATCGACACCCTGACCTTCACCATCTGCACCGGTCAGGAGGAGTCCCGCAAGGACGGCGTCGCCACCATCGAGGCGATCCGCGAGCTCAAGCGCCGCCACCCCGACGTGCAGACCACGCTGGGCCTGTCGAACATCTCCTTCGGCCTCAACCCGGCCGCCCGCATCCTGCTCAACTCCGTCTTTTTGGACGAGTGCGTCAAGGCGGGCCTGGACTCGGCGATCGTGCACGCGTCGAAGATCCTCCCGATCGCCCGCTTCAGCGAGGAAGAGGTGCAGACCGCCCTCGACCTCATCCACGACCGCCGCTCCGAGGGTTACGACCCGCTGCAGAAGCTCATGCAGCTGTTCGAGGGCGCCACCACGAAGTCGCTGAAGGCGGGCAAGGCGGAGGAGCTGGCGGCGCTGCCGCTGGACGAGCGCCTCAAGCGCCGCATCATCGACGGTGAGCGCAACGGCCTGGAGGCCGACCTCGACGAGGCCCTGACGGAGCGCCCGGCGCTGGACATCGTCAACGAGACGCTGCTGGACGGCATGAAGGTCGTCGGCGAGCTCTTCGGCTCCGGCCAGATGCAGCTGCCGTTCGTGCTCCAGTCCGCCGAGGTGATGAAGACCGCGGTCGCCCACCTCGAGCCGCACATGGAGAAGACCGACGCGGACGGCAAGGGCACCATCGTGCTGGCCACCGTGCGCGGCGACGTGCACGACATCGGCAAGAACCTGGTCGACATCATCCTGTCCAACAACGGCTACAACGTCGTCAACCTCGGTATCAAGCAGCCGGTCTCCGCGATCCTGGAGGCGGCCGCCGAGCACCGGGCCGACGTCATCGGCATGTCCGGTCTGCTGGTCAAGTCCACGGTGATCATGAAGGAGAACCTGGAGGAGCTCAACCAGCGCGGTCTGGCGGCCGACTTCCCGGTCATCCTGGGCGGCGCGGCCCTCACGCGCGCGTACGTCGAGCAGGACCTGCACGAGGTCTACGACGGCGAGGTCCGCTACGCCCGCGACGCGTTCGAGGGCCTGCGCCTGATGGACGCGCTCATCGGCGTCAAGCGCGGGGTGCCGGGCGCGAAGCTGCCCGAGCTCAAGCAGCGCCGGGTGCGGGCGACCGCGCCCGCCGAGGTGGAGGAGCGCCCGGAGGAGGGCGTCCGTTCCGACGTCGCCATCGACAACCGCATTCCGGAGCCGCCGTTCTGGGGCACCCGCGTCATCAAGGGCATCCAGCTCAAGGAGTACGCGACCTGGCTCGACGAGGGCGCGCTGTTCAAGGGCCAGTGGGGCCTGAAGCAGGCCCGCACCGGTGAGGGACCCTCGTACGAGGAACTCGTCGAGAGCGACGGCCGGCCGCGGCTGCGCGGTCTGCTCGACAGGCTGCAGACCGAGAACCTGCTCGAAGCGGCTGTCGTCCACGGCTACTTCCCGTGCGTCTCCAAGGACGACGACCTGATCATCCTGGACGAGCACGGCAACGAGCGCACCCGCTTCACCTTCCCGCGCCAGCGCCGCGGCCGCCGGCTGTGCCTCGCCGACTTCTTCCGCCCGCAGGAGTCCGGCGAGACGGACGTCGTCGGCCTCCAGGTCGTCACCGTCGGCTCGCGGATCGGCGAGGAGACGGCGCGCATGTTCGAAGCGAACGCCTACCGCGACTACCTCGAACTGCACGGCCTGTCCGTCCAGTTGGCGGAGGCGCTCGCCGAGTACTGGCACGCGCGCGTGCGTTCGGAGCTGGGCTTCGCCGGTGAGGACCCGGGCGAGATGGAGGACATGTTCGCCCTGAAGTACCGGGGCGCCCGCTTCTCCCTCGGCTACGGAGCGTGTCCGAACCTGGAGGACCGGGCCAAGATCGCGGACCTGCTGGAGCCCGAGCGGATCGGCGTCCAGCTCTCGGAGGAGTTCCAGCTGCACCCCGAGCAGTCCACGGACGCGATCGTGATCCACCACCCGGAGGCGAAGTACTTCAACGCGCGCTGAAACACCGCGCGCCGGATCCGGCGAAAGCGCAGCTCACAGCATCCCTCGGCGTAAAGAGGGTGTGCCCCGGAGCGCGCCGGATAAACGAGGCGTTTCGGCCGCGACAGTCGTACACTGGTCGGTCCACTGCAGGCCGGTTCCCGGGCGGGAACCGGCCTGACCGTCCCTCAAGGAGGTGCGCCCGGATGACCAGTACGGTCCCTGCGCTCGGAACCCGTACGGCCGAAGGCTCTGCTCTTCAGGCCGTGCTCCTCGACATGGACGGAACCCTGGTGGACACCGAGGGCTTCTGGTGGGACGTCGAGGTCGAGATCTTCGCCGGCCTCGGCCACACCCTCGACGACTCCTGGCGTCATGTCGTGGTCGGCGGGCCGATGACCCGCAGCGCGGGGTTCCTGATCGAGGCCACCGGCGCCGACATCGCCCTCGCCGAGCTCTCGGTCCTGCTCAACCAGGGGTTCGAGCGCCGGATCGACCGCGCCCTGCCGCTGATGCCGGGCGCCGCCAGGCTCCTCGCCGAACTCTCCGAGTACGAGATCCCGACAGCCCTGGTCTCCGCCTCGCACCGGCGCATCATCGACCGGGTGCTCACCTCGCTCGGCCCCCACCACTTCGCCCTGTCGGTGGCCGGCGACGAGGTGCCGCGCACCAAGCCGCACCCCGACCCCTACCTGGCCGCGGCCGCCGGACTCGGCGTGGATCCGGCCAGATGCGCGGTCGTCGAGGACACCGCCACCGGCGTCGCGGCGGCCGAGGCCGCGGGCTGTCATGTGGTCGTGGTGCCCTCGGTGGCCCCCATCGCCCCCGCCGTGCGGCGGACCGTCGTCAAGACCCTCGAAGACGTGGACCTGACATTTCTGCGTGGTCTGATCGCCGCGTGATCACAGAGCCGATGACTGAGCCCCGACCGAGCCCATGACTGAGCCCATGACAGAACCGGCGACTGGGCTGATGACAGAAATGCGCTGAGCCTTCACCCAGTGTGCAGACTCGATAGGACAGGAATTCCGGAGTCCGGTGTGCGAAAGAATTCGAATCCAGACGACCGGCTGAATTCCGGTGCCGATCACGCTTGTTGAAGGTGTGACGTTCGCCACTCCTATGGGGCTCGACAGGTCGGGCGGTGTGTGCAGACAGCCCTGTTTCGGGCAGGTTGCGTGTGCCCTTGTGTCCCGATTGATGGAAAGCTGCACTAATCCTTCCTGTCACGGGCTTCCGGTCTGTCCACGGCCGGTTCCGCTGCGTGATGGTGGCTCAACTCCAGTGACTGCGAACCCTCGTGCAGGTGCGGACTAATCTCGTCGCGAGAACCATCGCCCCTACCCCCGTGATCCGCCGCGACACCCCTGCATGCCGGGTACACGGACCTGAACAGCTCTGGAGAAACACGAGCATGAACCGCAAGACATTGGTGCTGCCGGTCGTGGTCGGCCTGCTCGCGCCCGTGCTCGCCGCCTGTGGTGGTTCCGACAGCGGCAGCAGCGGTGGGGACGCGATCGTCGTCGGAACGACGGACCAGTTCACCGCCACCAAGGACGCCCCTGCGCCGCTCGATCCGGCGTACGCGTACGACGTGGGCACCTGGAACATCCTGCGTCAGACCGTGCAGACGCTGATGATCCAGCCGCGCGGCGAGGGCGAACCCGTCCCCGAGGCCGCCGAGAGCTGCGGATTCACCGACTCCGGCAATGAGCGCTACGCCTGCAAGCTGCGTGACGGCCTGAAGTTCGCCAACGGCGACGCCATCACCGCGCAGGACGTCAAGTACTCCATCGACCGTGTGCGGGCCATCAACGCGGAGGGCGGCCCGGTCGGCCTGCTCTCCACGATCGACACGGTGGAGGCCAAGGGCGACCGCGACGTCATCTTCCACCTGAAGACCGCCGACGCCACCTTCCCGTACAAGCTGTCGACCCCGGTCGCCGGCATCGTCAACCCCGACGACTACGAGAAGAACAAGCTGCGTGACGGCTTCGACGTGGACGGCTCCGGCCCGTACACCGTGCAGACCCAGGTCAAGGACGACTCGATCACCAAGGCGACGTTCACCAAGAACCCCAACTACAAGGGGACTCTCAAGGTGAACAACTCCAAGGCCGAGATGGTCTCCTACGCGGACGCCGACGCGATGGGCAAGGCGCTCACCAAGGGTGACATCGACGTCATGACCCGCAGCATGTCGCCGGCGCAGATCCAGAAGCTGTCCGGCGGTTCGGACAACAACATCGACCTGGTCGAGATGGCCGGCCTCGAGATCCGCTACCTCGCCTTCAACACCAACGCTCCGAGCGTGAAGTCGAAGGCCGTCCGCCAGGCGATGGCGCAGGTGATCAACCGCGGCGAGCTCGTCTCCAAGGTGTACGGCACCCAGGCCGAGCCTCTCTACTCGCTGGTCCCGGCCAGCATCACCGGCCACTCCAACTCGTTCTTCAACAAGTACGGCGACCCGAACACCGCCAAGGCCAAGTCCCTGCTGGCGGCCGCCAACATCACCACTCCGGTGAAGCTGACGCTGCACTACACGACCGACCACTACGGCTCGGCGACCAAGAAGGAATTCGAGATCCTTCAGAAGCAGCTCAACAGCAGCGGCCTGTTCGACGTCAGCATCCAGGGCGCCCTCTGGAAGACCTACATCCCGGCCGAGCGCAAGGGTGCCTACGACGTCTGGGGCATGGGCTGGTTCCCCGACTTCCCGGACGCCGACAACTACCTGGCGCCGTTCCTCGACAAGGACAACTTCCTCAAGCTGCCCTACCGCAACAGCAAGGTCATCAACGACCTCATCCCGGCGTCCCGCCGCGAGGCCGACCGCATCGCCGCTTCTCCCGACCTGACCGAGATCCAGGACACCGTCGCCGACGACGTGCCGATCCTGCCGCTGTGGCAGGGCAAGCAGTACGTGGCCGCCCGCGACGACGTCACCGGCACCGCGTACGCTCTCAACTCCTCCTCGACTCTCCAGTTGTGGGAGCTCGGCCGCGGCGTGAGCGGCTGACGTCCGTCCCCGGGGCCCCAGGGACGGCGGCCCCGGGAGTCCTGACACCGACGAGAAAGCACTTGCCGTGAAGATGCGCAACCAGTGGCCGGTCCTGCCTGTAGTGGCGGGGCTGGCCTCCGGGCTTTTGACGGGCTGCGGAGCAGACAGCGGCGACTCCGGCGGGACCGGGTCCTCCGTCGTCATGGGAATGTCGGACGACGTGCTCGCCACCGACCCCGCCTCCGGATACGACCCGGGGTCCTGGCTGCTGTTCAACAACGTCTTCCAGTCGCTGCTCAGCTTCCCCAACGGAGGGACCGAGCCCGAGCCCGAGGCGGCCGAGTCGTGCGGCTTCACCGACGCCTCGACCAAGGTCTACAAGTGCACGCTCAAGGACGGCCTGCGGTTCAGCAACGGTGACAAGCTGACCTCCGAGGACGTGAAGTTCTCCTTCGACCGCATGCTCAAGATCAATGACGCGGCCGGTCCGGCGATCATGTTCCCCATGCTGGAGAAGGTGCAGGCGCCGGACGAGAAGACCGTCGTCTTCCGGCTGAATGTCCCCGACGCCACCTTCCCGAGCAAGGTCGCCTCCGGCGCGGGCTCGATCGTCGACCACACCCAGTACGACGGCGACAAGCTGCGCAAGGACGGCAAGGCGATCGGCTCCGGCCCGTACAAGCTGGACTCCTTCGACAAGGAGAAGGCGGTCTTCTCGGTCAACGACAAGTACAAGGGCACGGCCAAGGTCAAGAACTCCGGCGTGACGCTGAAGTTCTTCCACGGCGACCAGTCCGCGCTGAAGAAGGCCCTCCAGAGCGACAAGGTCGACATCGCCTACCGCGGTCTGACCGCGAAGGACGTCGCCGACCTGCAGAACGCCGACAACGACTCCAAGGTCGAGGTCGTCGAGGGCAGCAGCGCCGAGGTCCAGCACCTGGTCTTCAACATGAAGGACCCCGTCGCCGGAAAGCTCGGTGTGCGCAAGGCGATCGCCTATCTGCTCGACCGCGACGCCCTCATCAAGGACGTCTACCAGGGCACGGCCACCCCGCTGTACTCGATCATCCCGGCGGGCATCGCGGGCCACAACACGGCCTTCTTCGACACCTACGGCGCCAGTCCCTCGCCGGCCAAGGCCGCCGAGGCCCTGAAGGCCGACGGCATCACCGGCAAGGTGAAGCTGACCCTGTGGTCCACCCCGTCCCGCTACGGCCCGGCCACCGACGAGGAGCTGAAGGCGATCGCCAAGCAGCTCAACGACAGCGGGCTGTTCGACGCCGACGTGAAGTCCGTCGCCTTCGACCAGTACGAGAAGGACATAGCCAAGGGCAAGTACGGCGTGTACGTGAAGGGCTGGGTGCCCGACTACCCGGACGCCGACAACTTCACCGCGCCGTTCTTCGGCAAGGGCAACGTGCTGAGCAACAACTACAGCAACAACATGATCACCGGCACGCTCATCCCGCGCACCGCCGCCCAGAGCGACCGCTCCGCGACCGACAACGACTACGGCCGGCTCCAGGACATCGTCGCCGACCAGCTGCCGGTCCTTCCGGTCTGGCAGGCCAAGCAGTACGCCGTGACCCGGGAGAACGTCTACGGCCTCGAGTACTGCCTGGACGCCTCCACGGTGTTCCGCTTCTGGGAGCTCAGCAAGGACTGAGCGACCGCACACACGGAAAGAAGGGCGCCCCTCGCCGGGGACGCCCTTCTTCCGTCTTGGCCACGACTTCGGCTACGACGCCTTACTGCGCGCCGGGACGCACCAGCCCGCTCTCGTACGCGTACACCGCGGCCTGCACCCGGTCGCGCAGCCCCAGCTTGGTCAGCACATGGCCGACGTGCGTCTTCACCGTGGTCTCGCTGACGAACAGGTCGGCGGCGATCTCGGCGTTGGACAGCCCGCGCGCCACCAGCTTCAGCACCTCCACCTCGCGGTCGGTGAGGGTGTGCAGCGTGTCCGGCACGGGCTCCTCGCCGGAAGGCAGATGGGTGGCGTACTTGTCGAGCAGCCGCCGGGTGATGCTCGGCGCGAGCATGGCCTCGCCGCCGGCCACCACGCGGATCGCCTGCACCAGTTCGTTGGCCGGCGCGTCCTTCAGAAGGAAGCCGCTGGCACCCGCGCGCAGCGCCTCCACCACGTACTCGTCGAGGTCGAAGGTGGTCAGCACCAGCACCTTCGCCGGGCCGTCCCGCCCGGGGCCGGTGATCTGCCGGGTCGCCTCGACGCCGTCCATGCGGGGCATACGGATGTCCATCAGGACCACGTCGGGCTGGAGTGCCCGCACCTGGTCGAGAGCCTGGAGGCCGTCTCCGGCCTCGCCGACGACCGCGATGTCCTGCTCGGCCTCCAGGATCATCCGGAAGCCCGTGCGCAGCAGCGGCTGGTCGTCGACCAGTAGGACGCGGATGGCCACGTAAGTCTCCTTCGCTAGTCCGGCCCCATTCTGCCCTGCGTGCGGTCATCGGACTCGACCACCCTCACCGGCACCGGCTGCGCCTCCCGGATGCCGGCGTCGGGGCCCGCGGCGGGGTCCGGGTCGGCGGTGGATTCCGGGTCCGCGGCGGCCGTGGATTCCAGGGCGGCGGCGGGGCCCGGACCGGCGGCGGCGTCCGGACCGGCCGCCCGCACCGCCAGCGGATACGGCGGGGGAGTGCCGCCGAATTCCGGGCAGTGGGACTGGTGGTCGCACCAGCCGCACAGCTTGGTGGGGCGCGGGCGCCACTCGCCGGACTCCGTCGCCGTCCGGATCGCCTCCCACAGGGCCAGCAGCTTGCGCTCCACGCGCTCCAGGTCGGCGACGACGGGATCGTAGGTGAGGACGTCACCGCTGCCGAGGTACACCAGCTGCAGCCGCCGCGGGACGACGTTCTTCAGCCGCCACACCACCAGGGCGTAGAACTTCATCTGGAACAGCGCGCCCTCGGCGTACTCCGGGCGGGGCGCCTTGCCCGTCTTGTAGTCGACGATCCGCACCTCGCCCGTGGGCGCCACGTCGACCCGGTCGATGATCCCGCGCAGCGTCAGCCCCGAGTCCAGCTCGGTCTCGACGAACAGCTCCCGTTCGACCGGCTCGAGCCGGGTCGGGTCCTCCAGGGTGAACCAGCGCTCGACCAGCTGCTCGGCCTCGCCCAGCCAGCGCGCCAGCCGCTCGCCCTCGGGGTCGTCCTTGAACAGCTCCACCACTTCCGGCCTGGTCTCGCGCAGCCGGTCCCACTGCCCGGGGATCAGGGACTTGGCACGCGGCGCGGTCCGGTCGGCGGCCGGGGCGTCGAAGAGCCGCTCCAGTACCGCGTGCACCAGCGTGCCCCGGGTCGCCGCCTCGCTCGGCCTCTCGGGCAGCCGGTCGATGACGCGGAAGCGGTAGAGCAGGGGGCACTGCATGAAGTCACTGGCACGCGACGGCGACAGGCTCGCGGGCGCTATGGCCACCCGCACCGGCCTGCTCGCCGCGCCGGCCGCGGCGGGTTCCACCGCGACCACCGCCGCCACCGATTCCCCGCGCTCCTCGGGAACCGGCACCTCCCCCTGCGCCACACCGCTGCTGCGGGCCTCCGCCGTGCCCTCCGCGCTCGTCTCCATGTCCCAGACCTTACGGCCCGCCACTGACAGTGACCCAGCCGCGCCCGTGACAGGTGCGACGCACGGGAAAACAGAGGGGGTGCCGGGGCGGAACACGCCGCGACGGCCGCATACCATCGACCCCAGACCCTTCCGCCCGGCAGGCGCGGAAGACTCTTCGAACGAGGGGACATCGTGGACGAGAGCGGCGGGAGCGGGCAGCCGCGGTCCGGCACCGACGAGCCGACCGAGCACCACGCGGGACCGGTGGCCCCGGCCGCCCCCTCACCCACCCCGGCCGACGGACGGCCCGCGCAGACCACCGAGGGGGAGGACGGCAGCGGGGCCGGCGGAAGCGACGGGCGGGACACCACTCACGGCGCCGGCCCGGAGGCCACCCCTTCGGACAGCCCCGAAGGCAGGAACTCCGCGGACGGCCACGCCACCGCGGACAGCCACCCGGCCGCCCACGACCGTCCCACCCGCGACCACCCCACCGGCGACCGCTCCGCGGAGGACCACGCCTCCCACGCCCCCGGTCACGAGGCGGCAGGTCACGAGCGCACCCTCGCCCACTCCGGCTCCACCAGGACCCGACCGCCCCGGCGCCCCGAGTCCCCCCGAGGCGGCCTGCTCATGGGCCGCCCCTTCGGCGTGCCCGTGTACGTGGCGCCCAGCTGGTTCCTCGTGGCCGCCCTGATCACCTGGGTGTTCGGCGGCCAGCTCGACCGCGTGCTGCCCGAACTCGGCGCCGCCCGCTACCTCGTCTCCCTCTTCTTCGCGGTCGCCTTCTACGCCTCCGTCCTCGTCCACGAACTGGCCCACACGGTCGCGGCCCTGCGCTTCAAGCTCCCCGTGCGCCGTATCCAGCTCCAGTTCTTCGGCGGCGTCTCCGAGATCGAGAAGGAGGCCGAGACCCCCGGCCGGGAGTTCGTCCTGGCCTTCGTCGGCCCGCTGCTCTCCCTGGTCCTCGCCGGCGTCTTCTACGTCGCCATGCAGCCCGTGGAGCCCGGTACCGTCCCCGGCGTCCTGCTGGCCGGCCTGATGGTCTCCAACCTGATCGTCGCCATCTTCAACCTCCTGCCCGGCCTGCCCCTCGACGGCGGTCGCATGCTGCGCGCGGTCGTCTGGAAGATCACCGGCAGGCCCATGGCCGGCACCGTCGCCGCCGCCTGGGTCGGCCGCGCCCTCGCCGTCTCCGTGCTGATCGGCCTCCCGCTGCTCACCCAGTCCGGCGCCCTCGGCTCCACCGCCGAGGACAGCGTCGGCGTGGACACCGTGACCGACGCCCTGCTCGCCGCGATCCTCGCGGCCATCATCTGGACCGGCGCCGGCAACAGCCTGCGCATGGCCCGGCTCAGGGAGCACCTGCCGGAGCTGCGCGCCCGCAACCTCACCCGCCGCGCCGTCCCGGTCGAGACCGACACCCCCCTCTCCGAGGCCCTGCGCCGCGCCAACGCCGCCGGCGCCCGCGCCCTGGTCGTCGTCGACCCCGACGGCCACCCGCTCTCGCTCGTGCGCGAGGCCGCCATCGTCGGCGTACCGGAACACCGGCGCCCCTGGGTCGCCGTCAGCGGCCTCGCCCAGGAGCTCACCGACGGCATGCGCGTCTCCGCGGAGCTCGCGGGCGAGGACCTCCTCGACGTCCTGCGGGCCACCCCCGCCACCGAGTACCTGGTGGTCGAGGAGACCGGCGAGATCTACGGCGTCCTGTCGGCGGCCGACGTCGAGCGGGCCTTCGTGAAGGCCATGGCCCGCCCCTCCTAGGGGGCGGCCCGGTGGTCGGCACCCCCGTCAAACCCCGGTAGGCTGTTCACATGTCCGAACCGACCGGTGCCGCCCGCAGGCGCGGGCCCTTCAAGGTCGGGGACCAGGTTCAGCTGACCGACCCCAAGGGCCGCCACTACACGTTCACGCTCGAGGCCGGGAAGAACTTCCACACCCACAAGGGTTCCTTCCCGCACGACGAGCTGATCGGCGCTCCCGAGGGCAGCGTTGTCCGCACCACCGGTAACGTCGCCTACCTCGCGCTGCGCCCCCTGCTCCCCGACTACGTCCTGTCCATGCCCCGCGGGGCAGCCGTCGTCTACCCCAAGGACGCGGGGCAGATCCTCTCCTTCGCCGACATCTTCCCCGGCGCGCGCGTCGTGGAGGCCGGTGTCGGCTCCGGCTCGCTCAGCAGCTTCCTGCTGCGCGCCATCGGCGACCAGGGCATGCTGCACAGCTACGAGCGCCGCGAGGACTTCGCCGAGATCGCCCAGCAGAACGTGGAGCGCTACTTCGGCGGCCCGCACCCCGCCTGGCAGCTGACCGTCGGCGATCTCCAGGACAACCTGTCGGACGCCGACGTCGACCGCGTCATCCTCGACATGCTCGCCCCCTGGGAGTGCCTGGAGGCCGTCTCCAAGGCGCTCGTGCCCGGCGGCATCCTGTGCTGCTACGTGGCCACCACCACCCAGCTCGCCCGGACCGTCGAGTCCATCCGCGAGATCGGCTGCTTCAACGAGCCGACCTCCTGGGAGACGATGATCCGCAACTGGCACGTCGAGGGCCTGGCCGTCCGCCCGGACCACCGGATGATCGGCCACACCGGCTTCCTCCTCACCGCCCGGCGCCTGGCCGACGGCGTCGAGCCGCCCATGCGCCGCCGCCGCCCCGCCAAGGGCGCCTACGGCGAGGACTACGCCGGCCCGAACGCCGACGGAGGCGCCGGCCGCTAGGGCGGTCCGTGCCGCACTCAACGAACGGGCGCCGGGGGGGGGGTGCGGATCGCCAGCGGGACGGGGCCCCCGGGCCCGGGTGGTGTCGCGGGGGGGGGGAACCGCCCAAACGGGGGGGGGGGTGGCGCGGG
>NZ_JBICXT010000003.1:232796-397268 GCF_043200415.1 Streptomyces sp. NPDC048419
ACCCACCCCCCCCCCCCCCACCCCCCCCCCCCCACCCCCCCCCCCCCCCCCCCCCACCCCCCCCCCCCCCCCCCCCCCCCCGCCCCCCCCCGCCCCCCCCCCCCCCCCCCCCCCCCCCCCCCCCCCCCCCGCCCCCCTTCTGTTGACACGGAGCGGCAAACCGAACAATCCGGGCGAGGAGTTGCCGAGGAACCGAACACCCCGCCGTTCCGCCTCACTGTGACGTGTGGCACGATGCAGGCCACCCCCACCGGCACAGCCCTCACAGGAGACGCTCCTAGTGCAGCAATCCGCCGTTCCGGAACTGGCACACACGCACACCCGGCCCATCCACTGGGTCGCCACCGCCACGGCCGTAGCGGGCGTCATGGCCCTCTCCTCGCTCCTGCAGCCCAACTCGGCGACCGCGGCCCAGCCGACGGCCGGCCCCGAGACCAAGTCCGCCCACGCGGTGGCCGCGCCCGGCACCGCCGGTGTCGAGTTCCCACTCACGTGCGGCCCGGTGAAGGCCGTCGTGCAGAAGAAGGCCACCGGCGACCTCGACGGCGACGGCAACCCGGAGACGGTCGCCGTGGTGCACTGCGACGCCCCCATGGGCACCCCGCCCGACGGCGTCTACGTGCTCACGCGCGCGAAGGACGGCAAGCCCCGCGTGGTGGCGACCCTCGCCGACCCCAAGACCGGGGACACGGTGAGTGACTTCGCGGTGCGTCGCGGAGCGGTCTTCGCCACCCTGCTCGGCTACTCCTCGGACGACGTGCCGCGTTGCTGCCCGGACGTGACCGAGCACGCGAAGTGGCAGTGGAAAAACGGCTCGTTCGAGCGCTCGACATCCGCCGCGGCGCACAGCGTCTGAGCCGCGCGGGAAGCGTGTGAGATTTCAGACAGTGGTGACAGCCCGTACCCGGGCGCTCACTCGGCGTCCGGGCCGTACACCTCGACCCTGTCCGAAACCCGCCGCACATGGATGCACTCGCCCGGGCACTCCCGGGCCGAGTCCACCACATCCGTGAGTAGCGGCAGGGGTACGGGGGTTGTGGCGCCCTTGCCCTGGAGGAGCTCGTCCTCGGAGCCCTTCACGTAGGCCAGCCCGTCGATGTCCAGCTCGAACACCTCGGGCGCGTACTGAGCGCAGATGCCGTCGCCGGTGCACAGGTCCTGATCGATCCAGACCTCCAGCGTCTCGCCGGGACCGGCCTCTTGCTGCACGCTCATAGCTCCTGCCGTTTACAAGTCGGGCGGGCGGGAATCCGGCCAGCTCTGACGGGTGTTGAACACTTCGACCCTACCTGGGGCAGCTTTCCAATCATGTTCGGTGGGTATTCCCCTGGCGTGAGGGAGAGCGCAAGGGTGAAGATCGGACACACCCCGACCGTCTTTGTGATCTAGGGGTTTCAATCGACACCCACCCAGGTAGGGTCTGGAAGCGTCCAGCTCCCCTTGGAGGAGGTGAGGACCGTGGCAGCCCACGACGACGACATGAACCGCGGCATCCGCCCGGGACGAGGGTCCGAGGACCCCGCCGGGCAGATTGCCTACCTTGAGCAGGAGATCGCCGTCCTGCGACGCAAGCTCGCCGACTCTCCGCGACACACGAGGATTCTCGAAGAGCGGATCGTCGAGCTGCAGACCAACCTGGCCGGCGTGTCCGCCCAGAACGAGCGACTTGCCAACACGCTCCGTGAGGCCCGCGACCAGATCGTGGCCCTCAAGGAAGAGGTCGACCGGCTGGCACAGCCGCCCGCCGGATTCGGCGTCTTCCTGCAAGCCAACGAGGACGGCACGGCCGACATCTTCACCGGGGGCCGCAAGCTCCGGGTGAACGTCAGCCCGAGCGTCGACCTCGAAGAGCTCCGGCGCGGCCAGGAAGTGATGCTCAACGAAGCGCTCAACGTGGTCGAGGCCATGGAGTTCGAGCGCGCAGGGGACATCGTCACCCTCAAGGAGATCCTCGAGGACGGCGAGCGCGCCCTGGTGCTCGGGCACACCGACGAGGAGCGGGTGGTACGGCTCGCGGAACCGCTGCTGGACGTGAACATCCGGCCCGGTGACGCCCTGCTGCTCGAGCCCCGTTCCGGCTATGTCTACGAGATCATTCCGAAGAGCGAGGTCGAGGAACTCGTCCTCGAAGAGGTGCCCGACATCGGCTACGAGCAGATCGGCGGTCTGGGAGGCCAGATCGAGGCGATCCGCGACGCCGTCGAGCTCCCCTACCTCTACCCGGACCTGTTCAAGGAGCACGAACTGCGCCCGCCCAAGGGCGTACTGCTCTACGGGCCTCCCGGATGCGGCAAGACGCTCATCGCCAAGGCCGTCGCCAACTCGCTGGCCAAGAAGGTCGCCGAGGTCACCGGTCAGGCCGCCGGCAAGAGCTTCTTCCTCAACATCAAGGGCCCGGAGCTGCTGAACAAGTACGTCGGCGAGACCGAGCGGCAGATCCGCCTCGTCTTCCAGCGTGCGCGTGAGAAGGCCAGCGAGGGCACGCCCGTCATCGTCTTCTTCGACGAGATGGAGTCGCTCTTCCGCACCCGGGGTTCCGGTGTCAGCTCGGACGTGGAGAACACCATCGTCCCGCAGCTGCTCGCCGAGATCGACGGTGTCGAGGGCCTGCAGAACGTGGTCGTGATCGGTGCCTCCAACCGCGAGGACATGATCGACCCCGCCATCCTGCGCCCCGGCCGCCTGGACGTGAAGATCAAGATCGAGCGTCCGGACGCCGAGGCCGCCAAGGACATCTTCGGCAAGTACCTCACCGAGCGCCTCCCGCTGCACGCCGACGACGTCGGCGAGCACGGCGGCAGCAAGACGACCACCGTCGAGAGCATGATCCAGACGGCCGTCGAGCACATGTACGCGGAATCCGAGGAGAACCGCTTCCTGGAGGTCACCTACGCCAACGGTGACAAGGAAGTCCTCTACTTCAAGGACTTCAACTCCGGCGCCATGATCGAGAACATCGTCGGCCGCGCCAAGAAGATGGCGATCAAGGACTTCCTCGACCACAACGCCAAGGGTCTGCGCGTCTCCCACCTCCTCCAGGCCTGCGTGGACGAGTTCAAGGAGAACGAGGACCTGCCGAACACCACGAACCCGGACGACTGGGCCCGGATCTCCGGAAAGAAGGGCGAACGGATCGTCTACATCCGTACCCTCATCACCGGAAAGCAGGGCGCCGACACCGGACGCTCCATCGACACGGTGGCGAACACCGGTCAGTACCTGTAAAAGACAGGGCGGCTGCGGGTGCCCTCACCGGGTACCCGCAGCCGACTGCTTTTCAGGCCACGGCTGGAGCAAGGCAATGACGCAAATGATCTCCCCACCAGCGCAAAGCCGTTCTAGGCTCTTCGGTACCGCGGAGTCGCGCAGTGCGGGGACGGGCACCGCACACGCACCGGAGCGCCAGCGGTACTTGAGCGGAGCCCCCGACCGAGGGCGCCGCCAGGCAAGGAGGGCCGCATGACCGTACGGCGAGTAATGGGCATCGAGACGGAGTACGGCATCTCCGTCCCCGGCCATCCCAACGCCAATGCCATGCTCACCTCGTCCCAGATCGTCAACGCCTACGCGGCGGCGATGCACCGGGCCCGCCGGGCCCGCTGGGACTTCGAGGAGGAGAACCCGCTGCGGGATGCGCGGGGCTTCGACCTCGCGCGCGAGGCCGCCGACTCCAGCCAGCTCACCGACGAGGACATCGGCCTCGCCAATGTGATCCTCACCAACGGCGCCCGGCTCTACGTCGACCACGCGCACCCCGAGTACAGCGCGCCCGAGGTCACCAATCCGCGCGACGCCGTCCTCTGGGACAAGGCCGGCGAGCGCATCATGGCCGAGGCCGCCGAGCGCGCGGCCCAGCTGCCCGGGGCGCAGCCGATCCACCTCTACAAGAACAACACCGACAACAAGGGCGCCTCCTACGGCACGCACGAGAACTACCTGATGAAGCGGGAGACCCCCTTCTCGGACATCGTGCGCCACCTCACGCCCTTCTTCGTCTCCCGGCAGGTCGTCACCGGGGCCGGCCGCGTCGGCATCGGCCAGGACGGCCATGAGCACGGCTTCCAGCTCAGCCAGCGCGCGGACTACTTCGAGGTCGAGGTCGGCCTGGAGACGACCCTCAAGCGCCCGATCATCAACACCCGCGACGAACCGCACGCGGACGCCGAGAAGTACCGCCGGCTGCACGTGATCATCGGCGACGCGAACCTCTCGGAGATCTCCACCTACCTCAAGCTGGGCACGACCGCCCTGGTCCTGTCCATGATCGAGGACGGCTTCATCGCGGTGGACCTGGCCGTCGACCAGCCGGTGCGCACGCTGCACCAGGTGTCGCACGACCCGTCCCTGAAGCGGCTGGTCACCCTCCGCAGCGGTCGCACGCTCACCGCGGTGCAGCTCCAGATGGAGTACTTCGAACTGTCCCGCAAGTACGTGGAGGAGCGCTTCGGCTCCGACGCGGACGAGCAGACCAAGGACGTCCTGGCCCGCTGGGAGGACACCCTCAACCGGCTGGAGAACGACCCGATGAGCCTGGCCGGCGAGCTGGACTGGGTCGCCAAGCGGGAGCTCATGGAGGGCTACCGGCGCCGCGACAGCCTGGACTGGGACGCCGCCCGTCTGCACCTGGTGGACCTCCAGTACGCCGACGTACGGCCGGAGAAGGGCCTCTACAACCGGCTGGTGGCCCGCGGCCGGATGAAGCGCCTGCTGGACGACGACGACATCGAGAGGGCTCGTACGAGCCCGCCGGAGGACACCCGCGCGTACTTCCGCGGCCGCTGCCTGGAGCAGTACGCCGACGACGTCGCGGCCGCCTCCTGGGACTCCGTGATCTTCGATCTGCCGGGCCGGGACTCGCTCCAGCGCGTCCCAACCCTCGAACCGCTTCGCGGAACGCGAAATCACGTCAAGGAGCTCCTGGACCGCTGCCGTACGGCGGAAGACCTGGTCAGGGTGCTGTCCGGCGGATGACGGGTACCCGGGGCCGACGCGCCCCAACAGGGTGGAAAACCTGGCGTAAGGGAATCATCGAGGTGGTCCCCGGACGTTGAGGGAACTGCGGGGCCGATGTCGGACCCTGCTTGTAGGGTCTGATCAAGAACGTCGAACCGAGCGGGGTGAGGGTTATGGCGACCAAGGACACCGGCGGCGGCCAGCAGAAGGCGACGCGCTCCACCGAGGAGGTCGAGGAGCAGGCGCAGGACGCGCAGGGCTCCGAGGACCTCAAGGAGCGCCAGGAGAAGCTGAGCGACGACGTGGACTCCGTCCTGGACGAGATCGACGACGTCCTCGAGGAGAACGCTGAGGACTTCGTCCGCTCCTTCGTCCAGAAGGGCGGGGAGTAACGCCCGTCGTCCGTCCCGGTCTCGGCGTGGCGCAAGCCGGTCGGCGCCGGGGCGGATGACAGGCGTCGGCACGGGTATGGTCCGTGCACGGATTTCGATGATCGGCTCGGCCGTTTTCGGCGGAGCCGCTGCCTTTACCTGGAAGGAAACGCGTGGAAGCCAACTCTCGTAGCACCGGGCGTCTGCCGGCTGCCTTCCTGACGCCCGGGTCGGCGTCCTTCATGGACTTCCTGTCCGAGCACCAGCCGGAGCTGCTGCCTGGCAAGCGTCAACTGCCTCCCACCCAGGGCGTGATCGAGGCGCCGCACGGCACCACCATCGTCGCCGTGTCGTTCCCCGGCGGCGTCGTGCTCGCCGGCGACCGCAGGGCCACCATGGGCAACGTCATCGCCCAGCGTGACATCGAGAAGGTCTTCCCGGCCGACGAGTACTCCGCGGTCGGCATCGCCGGTACGGCCGGTCTGGCGGTGGAGATGGTCAAGCTGTTCCAGCTGGAGCTGGAGCACTTCGAGAAGGTCGAGGGAGCGCAGCTCTCCCTCGAGGGCAAGGCGAACCGGCTGTCGACCATGATCCGTTCCAACCTCGGCATGGCCATGCAGGGCCTGGCCGTGGTTCCCCTCTTCGCCGGTTACGACGTGGACCGGGAGAAGGGCCGGATCTTCTCCTACGACGTGACGGGCGGCCGCAGCGAGGAGTCGGGCTATGCGGCCACGGGCTCCGGCTCGATCTTCGCGCGCGGTGCCATGAAGAAGCTCTTCCGCGACGACCTGACCGAGGACCAGGCCACCACGCTCGTGGTGCAGGCCCTCTATGACGCGGCAGACGACGACTCGGCGACCGGTGGTCCCGATGTCGCCCGCCGGATCTATCCGATCGTCACCGTGATCACCGATGACGGCTTCCGCCGGCTGACGGACGACGAGTCCGCCCAGATCGCCCGTTCCGTGCTGGAGCGGCGGCTGGAGCAGCCCGACGGTCCGCGGGCCGCGCTGCTGTAGCCGGCGACCCGCCGCTTTCAAGGTGATCCAGTTGACCTCGACAGAAAGGGACGGATAACCGGTGTCGACGCCGTTCTATGTTTCACCCCAGCAGGCCATGGCCGACCGGGCGGAGTACGCCCGCAAGGGCATCGCCCGTGGCCGCAGCCTGGTCGTGCTGCAGTACGCCGACGGCATCGTCTTCGTCGGCGAGAACCCGTCCCGCGCGCTGCACAAGTTCAGCGAGATCTACGACCGGATCGGCTTCGCGGCCGCCGGCAAGTACAACGAGTACGAGAACCTCCGCATCGGCGGCGTGCGCTACGCCGACCTGCGCGGTTACACCTACGACCGCGACGACGTGACCGCCCGCGGTCTCGCCAACGTCTACGCCCAGACGCTGGGCACGATCTTCTCCTCGGCGGGCGAGAAGCCGTACGAGGTGGAGCTGGTGGTGGCCGAGGTCGGCGAGACCCCGGACGGCGACCAGATCTACCGGCTGCCGCACGACGGCTCGATCGTGGACGAGCACGGCTCGGTCGCGGTCGGGGGCAACGCGGAGCAGATCAGCAGCTATCTCGATCAGCGCCACCAGGACGGCATGACCCTGGCCGAGGCGCTCAGGCTGGCCGTCACGGCCCTGTCCCGCGACACGAACGGCAGCGAGCGGGAGATCCCCGCCGAGCGCCTGGAGGTCGCGGTGCTGGACCGTACGCGCCCGCAGGCCCGTAAGTTCCGGCGGATCGTCGGCCGCCAGCTCTCCCGGCTCCTGGAGAGCGACGGGGCGGCCACCGAGGCCGACAGCTCCGACGAGGCCGGTGACCCGGACTCGGAGGAGTAGTCCGCCTCTCCTCACCTCACCCCTCGTGTGCCCCGGTCGTCGCCCGGCCGGGGCACAGGGCGCTCAGGAGGCGCAGGGCGGCGCCGTGGAACCCCGCACGACCAGCTCGACGGGGATGTCACCGGCCTCCGGCGCCCGGCCTTCCAGGACCGCCAGCAGGGCCTCCATGCCGCGTTCGCCGAACAGCTCGGCGTCCAGGCGCACGGTCGTCAGCTCGGGATCGAGGGCCGTGGCGAGCGCGAGGTCGTCCAGACCGGTGACGGAGATGTCGTCGGGGACCCGCAGACCGAGCCGCCGGGCCGCCTTGTATGCACCGGCCGCCAGCTTGTCGTCGTCGCACACCAGGGCCGTGGGTCGGGGTCCCGGCGCCGCCAGGGCCGCCTCGGCGGCGGTCAGGGCGCCCTCGATGGAGATCGGTGCCCGGGCCGTCCGTACGGAGGTGCCGGGGACCGAGCCCGCCCGCGCGGCGAGTTCACGCGCGCGCACCTCGAAGGTCCAGGACGCCACGTCCGCGGCCAGGTGCAGGAAGCGCCGGTGACCGAGGCCCAGCAGATGGTCGACGACCTGCCGGACACCGTCGGCGATGTCCAGGTTCACCGTCGCCGCGCCGAGGCTGCCCTCCGGGTCGCTGTCGAGCATCACCAGGGGCAGCTGGTCGCCGCGGATCACGGTGAGGGCGTCCGCGGCCATGGAGGAGGCGATGACGCCGTCCAGGGCGGCCTGGGCGGACGCGAAGGGGTCGCGGGCCGGGCCGATGCCCTCGGGGGAGGGGTACAGGACGACGCCGAAGCCGTGCTCGGCGGCCACGCGCGCGGCGCCCGTGTAGACGCCGGCGAAGAACTCGGTGGTCAGCGCCGGGACGACGAGCAGCACCGTACGGGTGCGGCCCAGGCGCAGATTGCGGGCGGCGAGGTTGGGGCGGTAGCCGAGTTCGCGTGCGGCCTCCCGTACGCGCTCGACGGTGGCCTCGGAGACGCGGCCGCGCCACTTGTCGCCCAGCACGAGCGAGACGGCGGCCTGGGAGACGCCCGCCGCCTGCGCGACGTCACGGCTGGTCGGGCGCGTACTGCTGCGTGCCACCGTGGGCCTGCTCTCTTCGTCTGGGGCCTTCGCCTGGACTACGAACAGCGCACATGCTACGTATGGGAGTCGAGGTTATACGTAACACTTGGAGGCGGGACATGGCCGCGGGATACCTGGAGATCCTCAGGGCGAGACACGCGGCCCGGCTGCTGACGGGCACGCTGGTGGGGCGGCTGCCCAATGCGACCGCCGCGATCGCCCTGGTGCTGTTCGTCCGCGCAGAGGGCGGCACGTACAGCCTGGCGGGTGTCCTCGCGGCGGTGTACGGCGTGGCCAACGCCGTCGGCCAGCCCGTCCTCGGCCGGCTTGTGGACCTGTACGGCCAGCCGCGTGTCCAGCTGCCCGCGGCCGTCCTGTCGGCCCTCGCGATGGCGGGCTTCGCCTTCTCGGGCACCGACCCGCTTCCGCTCGCCTACGCGTGCGTGGCGGCCGCCGGGCTCTTCACGCCGCCCCTGGAGGGCGGTCTGCGGGCCTTGTGGCCGTCGGTGCTGCGCCGTGAGGAGCAGGTGCACACGGCGTACGCCATGGACGCCGTGGCGCAGGAGGTCATGTTCACGGCCGGCCCGTTGCTGGTGACCCTGTGCGTGTCGCTCTGGTCGGAGCGGGCGGCCCTGCTGGCGCTCAACGCCCTGGGTGTCCTCGGCGCCCTGTCCGTGGTCCTCTCGCCGCCCTCGCGCGCGTGGCGGTCGGCGCCGCGCGAGGCGCACTGGCTGGGCGCCCTGCGCTCCCGGGGGCTGCTCGCCCTGCTGGGCGCGTTCCTGTTCGTCGGCATCGCACTGGGCTCCATCACGGTGGCCTCGGTGCCGTACGCCGACGACCACGGCGGAGACGCCGTGTACGGCTGGCTGATGGCCGCGCTGGGGCTCGGCGCGCTCGTCGGAGGGACGGTCTACGGGGCGCGGCGGTGGACCGGCGAGCCCGCGCGCCGACTGCAGCTCCTGGTGGGCCTTCTGGCGGTGTGTTACCTGCCGCTGACGCTGATGCCCGGCACGGTCGCCATGGTGCTGCTGACGGCCCTCGCCGGGCTCTTCCTGGCGCCCGTCATCGCCTGCGCCTTCGTGCTCGTCGACCGGCACGCGCCGGCCGGGACGGTCACCGAGGCATTCTCCTGGCTCGTGACGACGTTCACGGTGGGGGCGTCGGTCGGAACGGGCCTCGCGGGCCCGGTCGTAGAGACGGGCGGGGCGCTGTGGGGCTTCGCCGTGCCCGGTGCCGCGGGCGGTGTGTCGCTGCTGGTTCTGCTGGCCACCGGACGGGTCCTCGCAGCTCCCGCGGGTGGCGCGGTCGTTGCGGCTTCATCCGAAAATGATCCGAACCGAGCGGCCGAACCCCGTTTCAGCTCAGGGGATCGGGCGTAATGTTCACTCATGGACCGCCGCATTTTCGGGCTGGAGAACGAGTACGGCGTCACGTGTACGTTCAGGGGACAGCGCCGCCTGTCTCCCGACGAGGTGGCGCGGTACCTCTTCCGCCGTGTCGTGTCATGGGGCCGCAGCAGCAATGTCTTTCTGCGAAACGGCGCCCGCCTCTATCTCGACGTGGGCTCACATCCGGAATACGCGACACCCGAATGTGACAACGTGACCGAACTGGTCACCCACGACAAGGCCGGCGAACGCATTCTGGAAGGGCTACTGGTAGACGCCGAACGACGCCTGCACGAGGAAGGAATCGCGGGCGACGTCTACCTCTTCAAGAACAACACCGACTCGGCGGGCAACTCCTACGGCTGCCACGAGAACTATCTCGTCGCGCGCCACGGGGAGTTCTCCCGGCTCGCGGACATCCTCATTCCGTTCCTGGTCACGCGCCAGCTGCTGTGCGGTGCGGGCAAGGTGCTGCAGACGCCGCGCGGCGCGGTGTACTGCGTCAGCCAGCGGGCCGAGCACATCTGGGAGGGCGTCTCCTCGGCGACGACCCGCTCCAGGCCGATCATCAACACCCGCGACGAACCGCACGCGGACGCCGAGCGCTACCGCCGCCTGCACGTCATCGTGGGCGACTCCAACATGTCCGAGACGACCATGCTGCTCAAGGTCGGCGCGACCGACCTGGTGCTGCGCATGATCGAGGCGGGCACCGTGATGCGGGACCTGACCCTGGAGAACCCGATCCGGGCGATCCGCGAGGTCAGCCACGACATCACCGGCCGGCGCAAGGTGCGCCTGGCCAGCGGCCGCGAGGCCTCCGCCCTCGAGGTGCAGCGCGAGTACTACGAGAAGGCCGTGGACTTCTGCGAGCGCCGGGGCATCCGCACCGGCACCGTCGAGCAGGTCCTGGAGCTGTGGGGCCGCACTCTGGACTCGATCGAGGCCGAGGACCTCGACCGGATCGGCACCGAGATCGACTGGGTCATGAAGTATCAGCTCATCGAGCGGTACCGGGCCAAGCACAACATGACCATGTCCCACCCGAGGGTCGCGCAGATAGACCTCGCCTACCACGACATCCACCGCCGTCGTGGCCTGTACTACCTGCTCGAGAAGAAGGGTCAAGCAGCGCGGATCTGCAACGACTTGAAGATCTTCGAGGGCAAGTCCGTCCCCCCGCAGACCACCAGGGCCCGGCTGCGCGGCGACTTCATCCGCAGGGCCCAGGAACAGCGCCGGGACTTCACCGTCGACTGGGTCCACCTCAAGCTCAACGACCAGGCGCAGCGCACGGTGTTGTGCAAGGACCCGTTCCGCTCGGTGGACGACAGGGTGGAGAAGCTCATCGCAGGAATGTGAGCAACGCGTTCCGGTGAAAGGCCGGAACGCAACACGGGCGCCGTACGTTTCCAGTGCGGCGCCCTTCTCACGCCGTAGAGTTGCGCGCACGCCATCCACAAGATCGACCGATACGAGGCCCCCACCGTGCGCCGACGCTCCCTTCTGATCGCTGTACCCGCAGGACTTGTCACCGTCGCCGGCTGCGGTGACGACAAGAAGTCCGACTCGAGCAAGGCCAGCGACAGCGCGTCGCCCTCCGCCTCGGCCACGTCCGCCGCGCCGCCGCCGAAGGTCGTCGACGGTCCGCTGCCGGCCATCACCGCGGGTACGAAGTTCGGTGAGAAGCCGACCGTGGCCAAGGGCTCGGGCGAGCCGTCGAAGCAGCTCGCGGTGAAGACGGCGATCGCGGGAGCGGGCAAGACGGTCGCCGAGAACGACTATGTGCAGGCGCACTACCTCGGCCAGGTCTGGAACACGGCGAAGGTCTTCGACAACTCCTACGACCGCAAGACCCCGTTGCTCATCCAGCTCGCCGAGGGCAGCATCATCGACGGCTGGCGATATGCCCTCCAGGGCAAGAAGGTCGGCAGCCGCGTCCTCTTCTCCGTGCCGCCCACCTGGGGTTACGGCAAGGCGGGCAACGCACAGGCGGGCATCAAGGGCACCGACACGCTGGTGTTCGTCGCCGACATCCAGGGCGCGTTCAACGCGTCCAGCTCCGCCAAGGGCACCGACGTCCCGCAGAACGACGCGAGCCTGCCCAAGGTCGGCACCAACACCGACGGCAAGGCGCCCTCCATCGAGATCCCCAAGAAGGACGCGCCCACCGACCTGGTGGCGAAGTACGTCATCGAGGGCGACGGCGACGTGGTCGCCGCCAAGGACAGCGTTCTGGTGCAGTACAAGGGTGTCTTCTGGGACAACGCCAAGGAGTTCGACTCGACGTACAGCCGCAAGGCGCTGACGTCGTTCGGCCTCCAGCAGGTCGTCAAGGGCTGGGCGCAGGGCCTGACGGGCAAGAAGGTCGGCAGCCGGGTCCTCATCGTCGTCCCGCCGAAGCTGGGTTACGGCGACAAGCCGCCGGCCGGCAGCGGTATCAAGAAGGACTCCGTACTGGTCTTCTCGGTCGACATCCTCGCGAAGATGTAGCCCGCCGGGATGTAAGACTGTGTGTGTTGCCTTTCCGCAGACAAGCAGGAGCTGAAAGACGTGAGCATCGAGAAGCCCGAGATCGACTTCCCGGGCGGCGAGCCCCCGGCGGACCTCGAGATCAAGGACATCTGGGAGGGCGACGGCGCTGTTGCGCAGGCGGGCCAGACCGTCACCGTCCACTACGTGGGCGTTGCCTTCAGCACCGGTGAGGAGTTCGACGCCAGCTGGAACCGCGGCACCCCGTTCCGCTTCCCGCTGGGCGGCGGCCGGGTCATCGCGGGCTGGGACCAGGGCGTGCAGGGCATGAAGGTCGGTGGCCGCCGCCAGCTGACCATCCCCGCGCACCTCGCCTACGGCAACCAGAGCCCGACCCCGGCGATCAAGCCGGGCGAGACTCTGATCTTCGTGGTCGACCTCGTCGCGGTCTGACTCCCGGATCCGATCGGACCCGATCACCTGGGGCCCATGCCTGTCCAGGCATGGGCCCTCGGCTTTTGCCACGCCACTTCGGGGCGGTACGGTCAACGTCGTAAAGCACCATAGGGAGGCGAAGGGCGTCGATGGCCATTGCCAAGGCGGAACGGCTGATGAACCTCGCGCTGTGTCTGCTCGGGACCCGGCGGCCGCTGAGCAAGCGCGAGCTGCGCGAGTCCATCGAGGCCTACCTCGAAGCGGGCAGCGACGACTCCTTCAGCCGCATGTTCGAGCGCGACAAGGACGATCTGCGCGAACTCGGCCTGGTCATCGAGACGGTGGAGAACCTCGACGGCGAGACGGGCTATCTGGCCCGCCGCGACAGCAACCGCCTCCCGCCGATCACCCTCGACGCCGAGGAGGCCGCCGCCCTGGGTCTCGCCGCCAAGGTGTGGCAGCAGGCCCGGCTCGCCGGAGCGGCCAGCGGAGCCCTGCAGAAGCTGCGCGCGGCCGGCCTGCCCGAGGATGTCGACCCGTACGAGGCACATGGCGCCCTGGAACCGCGCATCCCGGTGCACGAGGCCGCCTTCGAACCGCTGATGCTGGCCTGCCGCGACCGCCGCCCGGTCGTCTTCGACTACCGCAAGGCCACCGCCGCCCGCCCCGAGCCCCGGCACGTCGAGCCGTGGGCGCTGGAGTGCTGGCGCGGTCACTGGTACCTGGCGGGCTGGGACCGCGACCGGGGCGCCGAGCGCGTCTTCCGGCTGTCGCGGATCACCGGCAAGGTGCGCAGCCGCAGCGGGCAGTTCACCGCTGCCGTACCCGACGTGGTCACCGTCCGCGAGACCGTCGCGGGCTGGGCGGGGGAGACCGCCGACCGCTCCGCGCTGATCCGGCTGCGCTCGGGGTCGGGGTACCCCCTTCGGGCGAAGGCCACCGCGGTGCGGGAACTCGGCGGCGGCTGGGACGAGTTGGAGATTCCGTACGGACACGGGCTGGACGCCTGGCTGGTGGAGTTCGGGCCGGACGTGGTGGTCCTGGAGCCGGCCGAGCTGCGCGCCGACGTGGTGGACCGGCTGCAGGCCGTGGCCAAGGGCTGAGGGGGAGCGGAGCAGGACAGTGGCAGGCAAACCGGTCAGGCCCGTCAACGCCATCGACCAGACCAGGCGGATGCTCTCCCTGGTGACGTATCTCAAGGAGCGTCCCGGAGCGCGGGTCGAGGATGTCGCGCGCGCCTTCGGCATCACCGAGGACGAGCTGGTCTCCGACCTCGACGTGCTGCCCATGTGCGGCACCAGCTTCCGCGGCGGCGATCTGCTCGACATCGACACCGACGGCGAGCGCATCTGGTGGCACAACGCGGCCGCCCTCGGCGAGGAAGCGGCGGAGCCGCTGCGGCTGGCCGCCGACGAGGCGACCGCGCTGCTGGTGGCCGCCCGCGCGGTCTCCACGCTGCCCGGGCTGCGCGAGGGCGACCGGCAGGCGCTGCTGCGTGCCACCGCCAAGGTGGAGACCGCGGCCGGCGAGGCGGCGGGCGCCAGCTCCCGGCTCTCGGTGACCTTCGAGTCCGAGGGCGGTGTCTTCGCCGACGTCGACCGCGCGATCGCGGAGCGCCGCCGGCTGTGGATCCGTTACTACTCGCCCGCGCGCGACGAGCTCAGCGAGCGGGAGATCGACCCCATCCGCCTGGTCAGCGTCGGGCACACGTACGTGGAGGCGTGGTGCCGCCGCTCCGAGGCGCGCCGCACCTTCCGGCTGGACCGGGTCGCCGAGATCAAGATCCTCGACGAGCCGGCCGCGCCGCCCGAGATCGAGCTGCGGGACCTGTCGGAAGGTCTGGTGCAGCCCGCCGCCGAGGACCCGGAGGTCGTGGTCGAGGTCGGCCCGGGCGGTCGCTGGGTCGCCGAGTACTACCCGCACGACAGCGCGGATGAGCTTGCGGACGGCGGGCTGCGTATCAGCCTGCGTACGCCCGACCCGGCCTCGCTGCGGCGGCTGGCGCTGCGGCTCGGGCGGGACGGCCGGATCGTCGCCCCGCGTGACCTCGCCGACAGCGCCCGCCGGGCGGCCCGTGAGGCACTGGCGGCGTACGACGGCGTGGAGGCGCAGGGACCGCGCGGCGGGCTTGTGGTGGACGACGGGCAGTACGACAGGGAGTGAGCCGCGGGGTGAGCCGGCCCCGGCCGAGACGCCCGAGGGCGAACGACCCGAAGTAGAGGAGCAAGAGCTTTGAGCGAGTCGTCGGTGTCTGAAGTGCAGCACATGTCGGTGGCGGCAGCCTTCGCCGGGATGAGAGGCGCGTCGGCGGTGACCTTCAGGGCGGGCTGCCCGGAGTGCCGCGGCAGCTTCGAGCTCGCCGCCGGTGCGCTGCGCCTCGCCATCGGCGCCTCCAGCCGCACCACGTTCTACTCCTTCACCTGCCCCGACTGCGGCTCCTCGGTTCGCAAGCCGGCCGGGGAGCGGATCGTGGAGCTGCTGACCGGCGGCGGGGTCAGGACGCTGCGGCTGCACTCCACCCTCTAGGCTCGACCCCATGTTCTGGCCGATGTTCGCGGTAGCTGTGGGTTTCCTGGGTCTCGCCGTGCTGGCGGTGTTCGCCGTGCGGGTGTTCCTGGAGGCGGAGCGGCTGGGCAGGCAGGTGACGGACTCCGCGCGCCGTATCAACCGGGCCGCGGAGGATCTGGAGCGGGCGGCCGTGAGCACGGCCCGGGCGGTGGACTCGGTCTGAGTACCGCTGTGCGAGGCATGTGAGTCCTGTGCCGGAGGCGATTTGGGCCGCTTCGGCCTGTCACCGGGGCCACCCTGGCAGGTACCCTGCTGGTCGCGGCCCGGAGAACGAGGCCCGGACCGCGGACCGGGAGTACGCACGGGGATTGCCTGACGTTTACCCCTGAGCGTTACGATCGCTGTCAGACGGTCGATCGGACATGTGTCCGACCGGTCGGACGGCATCCCAACCCCCAGCCGCCTCGGTGAGAAGGTAAAGACTTATGTTCGGAAGGCTCGGCGCCCCCGAGATCATTCTCATCCTCGTCGTCGTCATCCTGCTGTTCGGCGCGAAGAAGCTTCCCGACATGGCGCGCTCGCTCGGCAAGTCCGCCCGCATCCTCAAGAGCGAGGCGAAGGCGATGAAGGACGAGGGCAACGGCACGGCCACGCCCGCCGGTCCGCCGAACAACGGCGAGCAGCCCCCCGCGCAGCGCACCATCCAGGCCTCCCCCGGCGACGTGACCAGCTCGCGCCCGGTCAACGAGCCGACGGACACCACGAAGGCCTGATGCAGGGCCGGACGCCTCCGGCCTGCCGCACGAGATGAGGATGTGGGTTGCCCAAGTCTGCCCGCAAACAGGAGAAGGATCCCGAGGGGCGGATGCCCCTTGCGGACCACCTTCGTGAGCTCCGCAACCGGCTCGCGAAGGCGATGCTGGCGATCGTGCTCGTCACGGCCGTCGCCGCCTTCTTCTACAACGACATCATCAATTTCATCACCAAGCCGGTGCTGGACTCGGTCGGCTGCGGCCAGACCTTCGAGCAACTGGCGAAGGCGCACCAGAAGAACCACCAGTGCGCGCAGATCACGATCAACGGTCTGCTCACACCGTTCACGCTGGCGCTGAAGGTGTCCCTGATGGCCGGCGTCGTGCTGGCCTCCCCGGTCTGGCTGTACCAGCTCTGGGCGTTCGTGGCGCCGGGCCTGCACCGCCACGAGCGCAAGTACGCCTACGCCTTCGTCGCCACCGGCGCACCGCTGTTCTTCGGCGGTGCCTACTTCGCCTACCGGGTGCTGCCCACCACGGCGAAGGTGCTGATCGGCTTCACGCCGAAGGACGTCAACAACCTGCTGCCGCTGGACGACCTGCTCGACCTCGTGACCCGCATGGTGCTGGTCTTCGGTCTGTCCTTCGAGCTGCCGCTGCTGCTGATCATGCTCAACCTGACCGGGATCCTGACCGGTAGGCGCATGCTCGGCTGGTGGCGCGGGATGATCATGGCCATCACGGTGTTCGCGGCGGTGGCGACGCCGAGCACCGACCCGCTGACCATGCTGGCGCTCGCCGGGCCGATCTGGGTGCTGTACTTCGGCGCGGTCGTCTTCTCGCTGCTGAACGACCGGCGCAAGCGGCTGCGCGACGCCGAGGGCCCCGCCGACGACGAGGCCTCGGACCTGGATCTCACCCCCGAGGACATCGGCGAGGTCGAGACGGTCTCCGCCAGCCGGGCGCTGCCCGAGCAGACGAACACGGACCGGGTGAACGGCTACGACGACGTGACCTGAGTCCGCGCCCGCACAAGTCCGCGAGAGGTGCCCGCGTCCCTGGTGACGTGGGCACCTCCCGGTGTTTGACGGCCCGGGTTCCGGATAATGATCGTCCTGTTGTCAGTGTGGCCCGGTACGCTCGAAAGTACGATGACAGAGGACCTCTCCCCGGCCGAGCGGTACGCGGCTGCCCGCAGGCGAGCTGCCGAGCAGGCCACCGCGCTCGCCTCCTTCCGCGAGATGTACGACTTCGGCCTCGACCCCTTCCAGATCGAGGCCTGCCAGGCGCTCGAGGCGGGCAAGGGCGTACTGGTCGCGGCGCCCACCGGTTCCGGCAAGACGATCGTCGGCGAGTTCGCCGTCCACCTCGCCCTCCAGCAGGGCAAGAAGTGCTTCTACACGACCCCCATCAAGGCGCTGTCGAACCAGAAGTACGCCGACCTGTGCCGCCGTTACGGCGCGGACAAGGTCGGCCTGCTCACCGGCGACAACAGCGTCAACTCCGACGCCCCGGTGGTCGTGATGACCACCGAGGTGCTGCGGAACATGCTGTACGCGGGCTCCCAGACCCTCCTCGGCCTCGGCTACGTGGTGATGGACGAGGTGCACTACCTCTCCGACCGCTTCCGCGGCGCCGTATGGGAAGAGGTGATCATCCACCTCCCCGAGTCGGTGACCCTGGTGTCACTGTCCGCGACCGTCTCCAACGCCGAGGAGTTCGGCGACTGGCTCGACACCGTCCGCGGTCGCACCGAGGTGATCGTCTCCGAGCACCGGCCCGTGCCGCTGTTCCAGCACGTGCTCGCCGGGCGGCGGATGTACGACCTGTTCGAGGAGGGCGAGGGCAGCAAGAAGGCCGTCAACCCCGACCTCACGCGCCTGGCCCGCATGGAGGCGAGCCGCCCCTCGTACCAGGACCGCAGGCGCGGCCGGGCGATGCGCGAGGCCGACCGTGAGCGGGAGCGCAGACAGCGGTCGCGGGTGTGGACCCCGGGCCGCCCGGAGGTCATCGAACGGCTCGACGCCGAGGGCCTGTTGCCCGCCATCACCTTCATCTTCAGCCGCGCGGCCTGCGAGGCGGCGGTCCAGCAGTGCCTCTACGCCGGCCTGCGGCTCAACGACGACGAGGCGCGCGGCAAGGTGCGCGCCCTCGTCGAGGAGCGCACGGCGTCCATCCCGACCGAGGACCTGCACGTCCTCGGTTACTACGAGTGGCTGGAGGGCTTGGAGCGCGGTATTGCGGCCCACCACGCGGGCATGCTGCCGACGTTCAAGGAGGTCGTCGAGGAGCTCTTCGTACGCGGCCTGGTGAAGGCCGTGTTCGCGACCGAGACGCTGGCGCTGGGCATCAACATGCCCGCGCGCTCGGTGGTGTTGGAGAAGCTCGTCAAGTGGAACGGCGAGCAGCACGCCGACATCACCCCGGGCGAGTACACGCAGCTGACGGGTCGTGCGGGCCGGCGCGGCATCGATGTCGAGGGCCATGCGGTGGTGCTGTGGCAGCGCGGCATGAGCCCCGAGCACCTGGCGGGACTGGCGGGCACGCGCACGTATCCGCTGCGCTCCAGCTTCAGGCCCTCGTACAACATGGCGGTCAACCTGGTCGATCAGTTCGGCCGGCACCGCTCGCGCGAGCTGCTGGAGACGTCCTTCGCGCAGTTCCAGGCCGACAAGTCGGTCGTCGGGATCTCGCGGCAGGTGCAGCGCAACGAGGAGGGCCTGGAGGGCTACCAGGCCTCGATGACCTGCCACCTCGGTGACTTCGAGGAGTACGCGCTGCTGCGGCGCGAGCTCAAGGACCGGGAGACCGAGCTGGCCCGGCAGGGCGCCGCCCAGCGGCGCTCGGAGGCCGCGGTCGCGCTGGAGAAGCTCAAGCCGGGCGACGTCATCCATGTGCCGACGGGCAAGTACGCCGGTCTGGCCCTGGTGCTGGACCCCGGGCTGCCCGCCGGGCGGTCCAACGGCCATCGCGGCTTCGAGCACCACGACGGGCCACGTCCGCTGGTGCTGACGGCGGAGCGCCAGGTCAAGCGGCTGGCGTCGATGGACTTCCCGGTGCCGGTCGAGGCGCTGGAGCGGATGCGCATCCCCAAGTCCTTCAACGCCCGCTCCCCGCAGTCCCGTCGGGACCTCGCCTCGGCGCTGCGCACCAAGGCCGGGCACATCCCGCCGGAGCGCGCCCGCAAGAAGCGGTCCATGGCCGTCGACGACCGTGAGATCGCACGGCTGCGCACCGCCATCCGCGCGCACCCCTGCCACGGATGCAGCGACCGTGAGGACCATGCGCGATGGGCCGAGCGGTATCACCGGCTGCTGAAGGACACGTCGCAGCTGGAGCGGCGTATCGAGGGCCGCACGAACACGATCGCCCGGACCTTCGACCGCATCGTGGCGCTGCTGACCGAGCTGGACTACCTGCGCGGTGACGAGGTCACCGTGCACGGCAAGCGGCTGGCCCGGCTCTACGGCGAGCTGGACCTGCTGGCGAGCGAGTGCCTGCGGGCCGGGGTCTGGGAAGGGCTCGGTCCCGCGGAACTGGCCGCGTGCGTCTCGGCGTTGGTGTACGAGGCACGGGTCGGTGACGACGCGATGGCCCCGAAGCTGCCGTCCGGGAAGGCCAAGGCCGCGCTCGGCGAGATGGTGCGGATCTGGGGGCGGCTGGACGCGCTGGAGGAGGACTTCCGGATCACGCAGACCGAAGGGGTCGGCCAGCGGGAGCCGGATCTCGGGTTCGCCTGGGCCGCGTACATGTGGGCCAGTGGGAAGGGGCTCGACGAGGTTCTCCGGGAGGCGGAGATGCCGGCCGGGGATTTCGTGCGGTGGTGCAAGCAGGTGATCGACGTGCTGGGGCAGATCTCCGCGGCGTCGGCCTCTGTGGAGGGCTCGACCGTGGGGAAGGCCGCGCGTAAGGCGGTCGAGGAGTTGCTGCGGGGGGTTGTGGCCTACTCATCGGTGGGGTGACGGGTGTTGTCCGGCGGGTGCGGGTCTGTTGTGGCTGGTCGCGCAGTTCCCCGCGCCCCTACGACTCCTGCCCTGAGCGGTCGCTCAGATAGGCCCGCCAGCTGCGGTGATGTGTGATGTCCTCGGCGTTCTGCAAGGCGCTCGGTTCGCACAGGAAGCCGGGGGCCCGGGTGCCGTCCGCGAGTTCGACGGTGCCCAGGGCCATCGGGCGGGGAAGTGCCGCCAGCAGGCGGCCCAGGCCGGTCGCCGGCAGGTGCCAGATCTCCGTCTCGATCTCGGCTCCGCCCTCGCCCACGTACACCAGGCCGGGCTTGGGCGGCGTCGTCCGCAGCGCGTGCAGGCGGTAGACAGGGGCCGTTGTGGTCGTGCGGTCCAGATGGGCGCCCAGGGCGAGGAGCTGGGGGTTCAGGGGCTGGCCGGTCAGGTGTGCGCCCACCACGGCGAGCCGTGCCTCGGGCTGCAGCAGTCCGGCGATCCGGGCCAGGCGTTCGTCCGTGAAGGCCGGGCCGATCAGCATGACGCCGAAGGGGAGGGAGTTCACCTCGGCTGCCGGGACGGCCACCGCCGCCAGGTCGAAAAGGTTGGTGGAGTTGGTGAAGCGGCCGAGGCGGGCGTTGGTGGCGAGAGGGTCGGCGCTCACCTCGGCGAGGGTCGGGTGGCCGGTGGTGGTGGGAAGCAACAGGGCGTCCGCGTCGCCCAGTTCTTCCAGGGCCCGGGTGCGCAGGGCCGCCAGGCGGCCCATGTCCGTGAAGAGGCGGTGGGCCGGGATGTCGCGGGCGCGGGTGATGATGCCGGCGACCGTGGGGTCGAGCGTCGTGGTGGCCCCGCCTCCCCTGGCGATCAACTTGTCGACAAAGTCCCCTACCGCCGTGTAGCGCTCGGCGACGAACGCGCCGTCGTAGAGCATCGCCGACGCCTCGGTGAACGGGGTCAGGTCGAGGGTGCGTACGTCGGCGCCCGCCGCCTCGAGCTGCCGCACTGCCGCTTCGTATGCCTGCGCCCAGCCCTCGTCCAGCTCGCCCAGCTGTTCGCGTGGCGGGACCGCGATGCGCCACGGGCCCGGGGCGCGCCGGGGGAGTGCCGGCAGGTCCCGGGCCGGTGGAGCCGTCATGAAGGACAGTGCCTGCTCGGCTTCCGGGAGGGTGCGCGCGAACACCGTCACGCAGTCGAGAGAGGCGCAGGCCGGGACCACTCCGGCCGTCGGGACCAGGCCGCGGGTGGGTTTGAGGCCGACGATGCCGTTCAGGGCGGCCGGGACCCGGCCCGAGCCCGCGGTGTCGGTGCCGAGCGCGAGGTCGACGATGCCCAGGGCCACCGCCACGGCCGATCCCGAGCTGGAGCCGCCGCTGATGCGGGACGGATCGTGGGCGTTGCGGACGGCGCCGTAGGGCGAGCGCGTGCCCACCAGGCCCGTCGCGAACTGGTCCAGGTTCGTCGTGCCCAGCACGATCGCGCCCGCCGCGCGGAGCCGGGCGACGACCGGTGCGTCGCCCTCGGGCCGGTAGGCGTACGCCGGGCAGCCCGCCGTGGTGGCCAGGCCGGCCACGTCGATGTTGCCCTTGACCGCCAACAGGCGCCCCGCGAGCGGGAGCCGCTCACCCGCCGCCACACGTGCGTCGATCGTCCGGGCCTCCGCCTCGACCTGTGCCCGTGGGCGCAGACCGATCCAGATCTCGGGGCGGTCCACGGCCGCGATGCGGTCGTGGGCGGCGCGGACTCGGGTCACTGCGGACATCTCTCGCTCCTCGGTCTGTCTCACTGCGCCGCCGGGGCCAGGACCAGCAGTGCCGTCCCCGCCTCGACCTGGTCGCCCGGCCCGACCAGGATCTCCGTCACCACGCCGTCCGCCGGCGCGTGCACCCTGGACTCCATCTTCATCGCCTCCAGGGCCAGAAGGGATTGACCCGCCCTCACCCTGTCACCTGGCTTCACGTTCAACTGCCAGACGGAAGCCGCGAATTCGGCCTCGACGAGCCGGCCGCCCGGTGGGACCGTCACCTCTGCCGGGGGAGCGGGCGGCGCGGTCGCCGCGTCGGCGCGTGCGAACTCGCCCGCCGCCTCCCACGCGTCCCGCTCCGCCGCGAAGGCCGTCTGCTGCCGGGACCTGAACTCCCTGATGGAATCGGCGTTCTCGGTGAGGAACCTCTGATACCCGGCGAGTGAGAAGGTGCCCTCCTCGATGCGTGGCACGAAGCGGCCGGACGTGATGTCGGCGCGCAGTTCGAGGAGTTCGTCCGCGTCCACCGGATACCAGCGGATGCGGTCGAAGAAGCGAAGCAACCAGGGCGACCCGGGTTCGAACGCGCCGCGCTGCTGCCAGCCCGACCACACCTGGGTCGTACGGCCCACGAACTGGTAGCCGCCCGGGCCCTCCATGCCGTAGACGCACAGGTAGGCGCCGCCGATGCCGACCGAGTTCTCGGCCGTCCAGGTGCGTGCCGGGTTGTACTTCGTGGTGACCAGGCGGTGCCGCGGGTCCAGCGGGGTGGCGACCGGGGCGCCCAGGTAGACGTCGCCCAGGCCCAGGACGAGGTACTCCGCGTCGAAGACGGTGTCGTAGACGTCGTTCACCGACTCCAGGCCGTTGACCCGGCGGATGAACTCGATGTTCCAGGGGCACCAGGGCGCGTCGTCGCGGACGCCGGTCATGTAGCGGGCGATCGCCTCGCGGGTCGCCGGGTCGTCCCAGGAGAGGGGGAGGTGGACGGTGCGGGAGGGGACGACGAGTTCGTCCGTGGGCGGGAGCGCACCCGTGATCTGCCGTATCCGGAGCAGGAGTTCGTGCTGCGGCAGACGGCCGGGGTCCGTCCGGATCTGCAGGGAGCGGATGCCGGGGGTGAGGTCGGTGACGCCGTCGACGGCGGCCGCGGTGACCGCCTCCATCAGCGCGTGGACGCGCATGCGGAGCGCCAGGTCGAGCTGCATGGGCCCGAACTCGACCAGCAGGTTGTCGTCGCCGCTGCGGCGGAAGGTGATGTCGCCGTCCCGGGCCAGCACGCCGCCGTCCACGACGGCCGGGCGCGGCGAGCCGTCGACGGCCACCGGTGTGAAGCGCACCGTGTCGCCCGGCCGGAGCTGGCCGAGCTTCCAGCGCTCGCCGCTCAGCACGGTCGCCGGGCAGACGAACCCGCCGAGCGAGGGGCCGTCCGGGCCGAGCAGCACGGGCATGTCGCCGGTGTAGTCGACGGCGCCGACGGAGTACGGCGTGTCGTGGATGTTGGACGGGTGCAGCCCCGCCTCGCCGCCGTCCGCGCGCGCCCAGCGCGGCTTGGGCCCGACCAGCCGTACGCCGGTGCGCGCCGAGTTGAAGTGGACCTTCCAGGCGGCGGCGTAGAAGTCGTGGATGTCCTCCGCGGTGAAGAACTCCGGTGCGGCGTGCGGGCCTTCCACGGCGCCGACGTGCCACACGGCGCCGAAGGCCGGACGGTTCTCGCGGGGCACCGGGGCGCCCTCGGTGACCGCGCCTCCGTGCAGTACGTCGCCCGTACGCAGCGCCCGGCCGCCGTGCCCACCGAAGCGGCCCAGCGTGAAGGTGCTCGCGCTGCCCAGGAAGTCCGGCACGTCCAGGCCGCCGGCGACGAGTAGGTAGGTGCGCAGACCGTGCTCGGACGGTGCGCCGATCCGCAGGACTGCGCCCGCGGGCACCGTCACCGGTTCCCACTGGGCGACCGGGGCGCCGTCGACGGTGACCTCGGCCGCGGCGCCCGTCACGCACACGGTCGTGGGGTGGGTGAATCTCAACGCCGGGCCCCGCAGGGTGCATTCGAGCCCCGGCGCGCCCTCGTCGTTGCCGAGCGCGCGGTTGCCGAGCCGGAAGGACAGGTCGTCCATCGGCCCGCACGGCGGCACGCCGACCTGCCAGTGGCCGGTGCGGCCGGGCCAGTCCTGCACGGTGGTCAGGGTGCCGCCGGAGACGACCTCGATCCGCGAGGTCGGGTCGCAGACGGAGGCGAGCGTCGCCGTGGAGTGCGCGGCCGCGGCGAAGTCCCTTTCGGCGAGCGCCGCGCGCACCAGGCCCAGGTTGGTCTCGATGCCGTCGACACGGGTGCGGGACAGCGCCTCGTCCAGCCGGCGCAGGGCATGGGCGCGGTCGGGGCCGTACGCGATCACCTTGGCGAGCAGCGGGTCGTACGCCGTCGTCACCTCGGTGCCGGTCTCCACCCAGCCGTCGACGCGGACGCCCGGCGGGAACTCGACCCGCGTCAACAGGCCCGCGCCGGGGCGGTGTTCGCGCGAAGGATCCTCGGCGTAGAGGCGGGCCTCGACGGCGTGGCCGCGCGGGGCGCCCGGTTCGCGGACGACGTCCGTCTCGCCGCGCGCCAGGCGCAGCATCCAGGCGACGAGGTCGATGCCGTAGATCTCCTCGGTGACCGGATGCTCCACCTGGAGACGGGTGTTGACCTCCAGGAAGTACACCTCCTCGCGCGCGGCGTCGTAGACGAACTCGACGGTTCCCGCCGAGCGGTAACCGACGGACGCGCACAAGTCGCGTGCGGACGCGGCGAGTTGCTTGCGCACGTAGGGCGGGAGGCTCGGGGCCGGTGCCTCCTCCACGACCTTCTGGTTGCGGCGCTGGAGGGAGCAGTCGCGGTCGCCGAGAGTGACGACCCTGCCCGTGCCGTCGCCGAAGACCTGCACCTCGACATGGCGGGCGTGCTCGACGAGCCGCTCCAGGAAGACGCCGGCGGAGGAGAAGGAGGCGGCTGTGACGCGCTGCACCCGCTCCCAGGCGCCGGTCAGTTCGGCCACGGACCGGCAGGCCGACATGCCGATACCGCCGCCACCGCCGGTCGCCTTGAGCATGACCGGGTAGCCGATGCGCTCGGCGGCCGCCACGGCGGAGGCCGGATCCGGGAGCAGGCTCGTTCCCGGCGCCAGCGGCACCCCCGCCGCCTCGGCCGCCGCTCGCGCCGTGTGCTTGGCGCCGAACAGCTCCAGCTGCCCGGGTGTCGGACCTACGAACACGATCCCGGCGTCCTCGCAGCGGCGGGCGAAGGCGGCGTCCTCCGAGAGGAAGCCGTAGCCGGGGTGGATCGCGCCCGCGCCGCTGTCCTTGGCCGCCTTCAGGACCAGGTCGGCGTCGAGGTACGACTCCTTCGCGGGCGCCGGGCCGAGCCGTACCGCCTCGTCGGCGAGCCGGACGTGGGGCGCGGCACGGTCCGGGTCGGAGTACACGGCGACCGTGCGCAGGCCGAGTTCGCGGGCGGTGCGGATGATTCGGACCGCTATCTCGCCCCGGTTGGCGACGAGCAGGGTGTCGAAGGTCATGCGGCGTCCCCCGGAGCTGCGGCTTCGGCGTCCCCCGGCGCGGCGGCCTGGATCGTCATCCGCACCGCCGTCGGCTCGAAGCCGTTGCAAGGGTTGTTGATCTGGGGGCAGTTGGAGACCAGCACCAGCGCGTCGCGTTCCGCGCGCAGGGTCAGCTTCAGGCCGGGCGCCGAGATGCCGTCGACGATGCCGAGGGTGCCGTCCTTCTCGACCGGCACGTTCATGTACCAGTTGATGTTGGAGACGAGGTCGCGCTTGCCGAGGCCGTAACGGGCGCCCTCAGCAAGGAAGTTGTCCACGCACGCGTGCTGCGACCAGGTGTGGTGGCCGTACCGGAGCGTGTTCGACTCCTTGGAGCAGGCGCCGCCGAGCGTGTCGTGCCGGCCCACCTCGTCGTCCACGACCGTCATCAGCGGGGATTGCTCGTTGCTCATGAGCACGCTGCCCGTGGTGAGGAAGATGCTGCCCTGGGCCTGGATGGTGTCGGGGGCGCTGTAGCGCACGGACGTGTCGTGGGCGTCGTAGGCGAGGAAGTCGACGGCCTGGTTGCCGTGCAGGTCGGTGATGGTCAGTGTGTGGCCGGCGGGGACCACGGACGACCAGGCGGCCCGGGCCGGAACGACGGCCGTGCGCACGTCCGTTGGTGCGCTCGTGCTCATGCGAGCCCCCTCGCGGCAAGATATTCGGCGGTGTTGAGGAAGGCGCGGCGGCCCTCGGGAGTCGCTTGCCACAGCGGGTCGCCCGGACCGGTCGGCGCGGCGCGCCAGGCGAGGACCTCCAGCGGGGTGCTGACGTATGCGGGGCGCGGGTCCACGGGATGCGGGACGTTGGCGATCAGGACGGTCAGGTCCTGCTCGGCGCGGAGGGTGACGCTGCCGCCGGGCCCGGTGGAGCCGGTGAACTCCAGGGCGCCGTCCTCGCGCACCTCGACGCCCTGGAAGAACGACAGCGACGGCGGCAGGTCGCGCGGCTCCAGGCCGTTCTTCGCGGCCGCCAGCTTCAGCAGCTCGCGGCCCGCGGGGGAGGCGGACTGCGGGGCGCCGGCGCCGTACCGCTCGGTGTTGCGTACGAGGGTGGAGGTGCCGCACAGCGCGTCGTGCCGCCCGGAGGTGTCGGCGACGACGGAGGCCAGCACCCGGCCCTGGTCGGACAGCAGGAGACGGCCCTCGCCGAGATACGCGTTCCACTGCACCTTCACCGTGTCGGCGACGTTCAGCCGCTCCCAGGGCCGGTCGGCCACGTGCAGCAGCAGATGGGCGCAGGCGTCGCCGTGCGGGTCGGTCAGGCGCAGCTCGGTGCCGCGGGCCAGCACCCGGTGGGTGTAGTTGCCGCCCGCGACGGTCTCGGCCCACACCAGGTGGCCCGCCGCGCAGGGCGGGTCGGGCCAGTCGGCGGCCGGGACGACGGGCATGGCCTCGGCACGGGCGCCCTCCTGGGCGCGTGCGTGGTCGCGGGCTCCGTAAGTGGTGGCTGTCGCCATCGCGGGACCTCCGGCTCCGGGGTGACTGCCGGGCGGGCGGCCCGGCAATTTCTGTCGCGCGACAGAAATTAGGAGGCGGGCGGGTCACGGGCGTTGCCCGCGCGTTGCCGGCCCGTTACCGAGCCCTCACGAGGACCGCCGTCCCGGCTGCGCGGGGATCGGCGAAGATCGCCCGGGCCGGCCGTGTGCGAGGATCGAACGCATGGGAACGCCGGATGCAGGAGGCGGCCGCCGGGTCGGCCGGCCACGGGCGGCGCAGCGGCCGGACAGCGGACTGCAGCCGCGCGACGAACTGCTCACGGCCGCCGCCGAGTTGTTCACCACCCGCGGCTACGCGGCCACCACCACCCGCGCGGTCGCCGAGCGCGCGGGCATGCGGCAGGCCTCGATGTACCACTACGTCTCCGGCAAGGAGGAACTCCTCGCCGCCCTGCTGGAGTCCACGGTCACGCCCTCGCTGGGGTACGCCCGGCGGCTCCTGGCCGACGACTCGGCCCCGCCGGAGAAGCGGCTGTGGCAGCTGTGCCGGCAGGACGTGGAGCTGCTGTGCGGCGGCCCGTACAATCTCGGCGGCCTCTATCTGCTGCCCGAGGTGCGTGCCGAGCGGTTCGCCGGCTTCCACGCCGTACGCGGTGAACTCAAGGACGCCTACGGCCAGTTGCTCGCCGCCACGGCCGCCGGGAGCGCGCTCGCCAAGAGCGAGCTGGGGCTGCGGACGGACCTGGTGTTCGGTCTGATCGAGGGCGTGATCCTGGTGCGCCGCTCCGATCCCGAGCGCCCGGTGCGGGCGTTCGCCGAGGCCACCGCGGACGCGGCCCTGCGGATCGCCGGAATCTGATCTTCACCCGTCACGGTGAGTGTTCTCGTACGGCCGTACGTCGTGACGTACGGTGTTCGAGTGGTCTCTGAGCGTGTAAATGGGCCGAGGGTACTCCTCGGGTGTGGCCCGTTTCAGGCGCTTGCTGAATATGACACGGCGATGATCCGGTCGGACTAAGCTCGCCCGCAGCGCACCGAGTTGATGTGTATTCGTGCGCTTGTTCCCTATATGTGCGACTCCCCGTCGATTCGTCTCAGAGGGCCTACATGGTGAGTGTCCAATCCCCTCCCCGGCGCCGTGAACTCCCCTATGCGCGTGTGCTGTTGCTGCCTGCCATAGCGATGGCCGCGGCGACCGGTGCAGCCACCGCGGCGGTGACCGTGCCGGCCCGGGCGGCCGTCGTCTGGTGCGGTGTCGTCGCCACGCTGCTCGTGATCGCGACAGCGGCCGAAGCGGTCCGGCGCGGCCGTACCCTGCACACCGTGCGCGAGGAGAGCGCCCGTCACACTGCGTATCTGGAACGGCGCGTGGCCGGCCATGAGCAGGAGATGCACCGCCTCGCGCACGAGATCGCCCCGACCGCCATCTACTACCTGCGCGGCGGGAATTCCCCCGGAGAGGTGATTCGCCAACTCGGCGACATCGACCCCTCCTACCGCGAACTCCCCGTGGCCCAGGTGGCACTGCTCAAGCGCGTGCTCGACATCGTCGACACCGAGGAAGCCATGCGGGACTCCTCGCAGCGCTCCTTCGTCAGCATCGCCCGGCGCGTGCAGGCCATCGTCCACCAGCAGGCCAAGGAACTCCGGGAGATGGAGGAGGACCACGGCCGCAACCCCGAGGTCTTCGACGACCTGCTGCGCATCGACCACGGCACCGCGCTGATCGGCCGGCTCGCCGACTCGATCTCCGTGCTCGGCGGCGGCCGCCCCGGCCGCCAGTGGCCGCAGCCCGTCCCGCTGTACAGCGTGCTGCGCGGCGCCATGTCCCGCATCCTGGAGTACCGGCGCATCTCGCTGGACAACATCGCCAAGGTCAACGTCCGCGGCATCTCCGTCGAGCCGGTCATCCACGCCTGCGCCGAGCTCCTCGACAACGCCACGCGCTACTCGCCCCCGCAGACCAAGGTGCACGTCACCGCCACCGAGGTGCAGACCGGCATCGCCATCGAGATCGAGGACGCCGGCGTCAGCCTCAGCGAGGAGGCCCGCGCCCGGGCCGAGGGCATGCTGGAGCGCGCCCAGGCCGGTGTCGACCTCCAGGACCTCGGCGAGTCCCCGCGCCTCGGCCTCGCCGTCGTGGGGCGCCTGTGCAAGACGTACGACATGCAGATCTCGCTGCGCGCCTCGGCGTACGGCGGAGTCCGCGCCGTCCTCGTCGTGCCGCGCGTGATGATGACCAGCGACCCCGCGCCCGGCCTCGCCCACGGTGTCGGCGCGACCGCCGCACCCAAGCTCGAGATCGGCGGAATCGAGGGTCCCAAGCGCGCGCCCAAGCGGCGGCGTCCCACCAGTCCGCGCATCCCCGCCGGTGTGTCCATGGAGGACGAGGTCCCCGAGGTCACCGAATGGACCGCCGGTGGTCTCCCGCAGCGCCGCAGCCGGGTCAAGGTCCCGCTCAGCCAGCGGCTCGCCGAACAGGCCGCGGCCGAGGAGGCGGAGCGGGAGGCGCAGGCGGCCCGGCCCTCCTGGGCGGCGCCCGCGCCCGAGCCCGAGCCGGAGGAGAAGGAGCCCGAACCGGGGCTCTGGGTCGAGGCGTTCTGGGAGGGGCTCAAGGGCGACCCGGACCCGACCGCATTCACCCAGCCGACCACAGAGCCGGCCCGCATCGAGGCCGACGACGAGAGGGACCACAAGTGATCCAGCAGCGAGCCAACTTCGACTGGATGCTCAAGGATCTCGCCGACGGAGTACCGGGCATCGAGATGATCGTTGTGCTCTCCGCCGACGGCCTGCGCATCGCTCGCTACGGGGGAGATCCGGATGCCGCCGACCGCGTCGCCGCGGCCTGTGCGGGACTGCAGAGCCTGGCGGGTGCCGTCGCGCACGAGATTCCCGGCAGCGACGGCCGGATGAAGCTGGTCATCATCGAGATCAACGGCGGCTACTTCTATCTGATGGCCGCCGGGGCCAACGCCTATCTCGCCGTCCTCTCCGACGTGGTCGCCGAACCCGGCCTGATGAGCAACCGCATGCGCGACCTCGTCGTACGCATCGGAGCCCATCTCACCAGCCCGCCCCGCCGCAACGGGCAGACCGTATGACTCCTCCGCAACGCCGACGGCGATATCCAGGTCGGGAAGCCGCGGAACCTCCCCCGAAACCGAAACCGAAACCGGCCCCGAAACCCGGCAAAGAGGGCGACGCCAAGGCCCCGGAGCGGCTCTATGTGGTCGCCGGACCGGACGGCGAGCGCGCGGACATCGACCTGGTCACGTTAATCGTGGCGCGCGCCGACCCACCGCCCTCGGCCACCCCGGAGCAGACCGCGATGCTCCGGCTCTGCACGGCACCCCTCTCGGTGGCCGAGCTCTCGGCCTATCTGAGCCTGCCGTTCAGTGTGGTGACCGTGCTGCTCACCGACATGCTGGCGGCAGAGCTGGTGCAGGCGCGCGCCCCCATCGTCCGGCAGGCGCTCCCCGACCGTTCCCTCCTCGAAGCGGTGATGCATGGACTTCAAAGGCTCTGACACCATCCCCGGACCACGCACAGAGGATCATCTGCCGCACACGGCGCAGGCCGCGGTGAAGATCGTGATCGTGGGCGGCTTCGGAGTCGGCAAGACGACGATGGTCCGCTCGGTCAGCGAGATCAGGCCGCTGACCACCGAGGAGACCATGACGCAGGCCGGCGTCGGGGTGGACGACAACTACGGCTCCGACACCAAGACGGCCACCACCGTGGCGATGGACTTCGGCCGGATCAGCATCACCGAACAGCTGGTGCTCTACCTCTTCGGCACCCCGGGCCAGGAGCGCTTCTGGTTCCTGTGGAACGGTCTGTTCGAGGGTGCGCTCGGCGCGGTGGTGCTGATCGACACCCGCCGGCTGGAGGTCAGCTTCGATGTCATAGGACGCCTGGAGGAGCGCGGTGTGCCGTTCGTGGTCGCCGTCAACTCCTTCCCGGACGCGCCCCGTTACCCCATCGCCGACCTGCGCAGCGCCCTCGACCTGCCCGCGGAGATCCCGATCATCGAGTGCGACGCGCGCCGCCGGGCCTCCAGCCGCGACGTCCTGATGACACTGCTGCGCTTCCTGCACTCGCTGGCGAGGGCGAAGGCGGCCACGTAGGCCCGCACACGTCTCGGCCCTTGTGACCGCACCGGCCTCCGCCCCCGCCCGGCGTACGACCACCCCCAACACCTCCAGAACGTCACCCCCAGAACGTCACCTTCAGAACCTCACCTTCAGAACTTCAGCTTCGGAGCGATCACCGTGACGCCTGAACACCTCTCCCCGACCGGTACGGACGAACCCCTGGCCGGCCCGCCCCCCGGCTGCCCCGCCCACGGCATCGGCCCCGGCGGGCTGCGCCGGCTGTACGGCCCCGAGGCGGAGAACCTGGGAGCCGTCTACGAGAAGCTCCGCGACGAACACGGTCCCGTGGCACCGGCGCTGCTGCACGAGGACGTGCCGATCTGGGTGGTGCTGGGGCACAGCGAGAACTTGCACATGGTGAGTACGCCCTCGCAGTTCTGCCGTGACACCCGGCAGTGGACCGCCCTCCAGGACGGCACGATCAAGCCGGATCACCCGCTCATGCCGCTCATCGCCTGGCAGCCCATCTGCTGCCACGCCGAGGGCGACGAGCATCTGCGTCTGCGCGGCGCGGTCACGGGCGCCATGTCGACCATCAACCACCGGGGTATCCGCCGCCATATCAACCGCGCGACCCAGCACCTCGTCAACCAGTTCTGCGAGGAGGGCAGGGCCGACCTGGTCAGCCAGTTCGCCGAGCATCTGCCGATGGCGGTGATGTGCCAGATCCTCGGGATGCCGGACGAGTACAACGACCGGATCGTGCACGCCGCCCGCGACATGCTCAAGGGCACCGAGACGTCCATCGCGAGCAACGCCTACATCATGGACGTCCTGATGAGGCTCACCGCCCGCCGCCGGGCCGAGCCCGAGGACGACTTCACCAGCCACTTGATCAACCACTCGGCCCGGCTCAACGACGAGGAGGTCGGCCAGCATCTGCGCGTCGTCCTGATGGCGGCGTACGAGGCCACGGCCAACCTCCTCGCCAACGTGCTGCGGCTGGTGTTCACGGACCCGGGATTCCGCGCCCAGCTGAACGGCGGCCAGATGACGGTGCCCCAGGCGGTCGAGCAGTCGCTGTGGGACGAGCCGCCCTTCAGCACCCAACTCGCCTACATCGCCAAGCAGAACACCGAACTGGGCGGCCAGCGCATCCGCAAGGGTGACGGTCTCCTTCTCGGCATCGCGCCCGGCAACGTCGATCCGCGCGTCCGGCCCGACCTGTCGGCCAACATGATGGGCAACCGGTCCCACCTCGCCTTCAGCGGCGGCCCGCACGAGTGCCCGGGCCAGGACATCGGGCGCGCCATCGCGGACGTCGGCGTCGACGCGCTGCTGAACCGCCTTCCCGACATCCAGCTCGACTGCGACGAGGACGAGTTGCACTGGCGGGCGTCCATCTCGAACCGGCACCTGGTGGAACTGCCGGTCCGCTTCGACCCGAGGCCTCAGCAGGACGTGACGGCGAGGCCCAGCCCCACCTCCGTTCCGGCGCAGCGCACCGACTGGCAGGTCGGCATCGCGCAGCCCGATCCGGCCGCCGCCCCAGCGCCCCGGCCGGCGCCGCCCCAGCAGGCCCCACCGGCACCCGAGCCGGTCCGTCCGCTGGGCGCCTGGCGCCGCCTGCTGCGCTGGTGGCGAGGCTACTGACCGACGCGCTTCGGTGAACTTCGGTGCCCGCTCGACCAGTTGCGGCGGGCGCCGGAGTCAGGCGGCGGACCGGTATCGCTCGGTGCTCTGGTGCCAGTGGTAGGAGCCCGCCGCCCAGCCCTGGATGGCCCGGGCGTGCCGGAGCACGGCGTGCTGGGTGGCCTGATCCGTACGCAGATCGCGCAGTGCCTGCGGGAGGTCGGACCGCACGGTCTCGGCGAGTGTCCTCACCCGTCCCGTCAGGATGCGGTCGACGATGGATACCGCCTCGTGGAGCGGGATGTCGTACAGCTCCTGCGCCACGTGCACGATGTTGTTCCTGGCCGCGTCCTCGCGGACCTCCTTGGGGTAGGACACGATGTCGTTGTGCAGGTCGACCGTGTCCCGGAACGCGTTGATCAGCACCGTGAAGGGGCGGGTCGCGCGGATCTCCTCGGTTATCTCCCATCCCAGCGAGTGCTCCATCAGCAGCGCGCTGCACCCGGCCGCCCCGAAGTCGCGGCGCATCTCCGTCTGCTCGATGAGATCGGGGTATCGCCCGCGTGTGAGGTTGTCCGCCTCCCACAGGGACGCGTCCAGGAACTGCCGTACGGACCTGGTGTACAGAACCCGCCACGAGCGTGACGCCTCGGGCGCGGTGCGCTGCCACAGGTCCAGCAGTGCGCCTTCCAGCGGGTGCTGCGGGACCGGGCCCGAGTCGTACGCCGTGACCGGCAGGAAGCTCATCAGCCGCTCGATGCGGTCCAGGATGCGCTCACGGCTGCCGAGAGCTTCGCACCAGGGAAGGAAGACGTCGTCGAGGCACCAGATGACGCTGTGCCAGCTGGACAGCAGCTCCAATTCCCGGGCGGAGGCGTGCGGGTAGGTCAGCGCCGTGAACAGGGTGAAGTCCGCCCGGTCGAAGACCTCGGCGCTCCACCCGCCGTGATGCGAATCGGTGTGTTGTGGTTCGAGCAGGCCCATCGACCATGCCCAGGCGCGGACCCGAGGCCGGACGTACTCCAGATGCGGGTTCACCGTGGCCTTGAACGGCATGTAGAACGCGGGAAGTTGGAAGGTGTCCAGCACGGTTGCCTCCTGTGTGGTGACGGTGTCCTTCTCCACCGCACGAACTGGGCCTGCTGACGGAACCGGCCGAACGAGTCCTTGCCAACTGCGTGCCGAGCGCCGCATTGCACAGATCCATGGAGAGGCGGTCGCCGATGGCGCCGGCCATGAGCCATGGTGGGGCACTGGGTCTTATTCGCTGTTCCGAGCAGCCATGACGGCGGTCTCAATGGGAACTTCCGGTGTTACCTCGGAATACGACCCCGGCCCGCATGTCCGGTGAGTAATTCGGCTTTATCCGGTGTCACGCTGCATAAGTGGCGCGATCGACGCGGAAGTTCCTGAATTCCGCGGGTACCTGACGGACGCTCCGATGTCTCGTGCGCCGAGCCGTTCCAAGCCGACATGTCCGGGGTTGCTACCGCGAACTCAACGCGACTTGATGCCATGACTCGAGCCTCCGCAAGAACGTCCTACTTCTGGCTGTACTCCCAGCGTGCGTGCGTACTCGGTGCTCGTGAAGGAGCGTAAGAGGAGCGTATGACGGCACACGAGGGGCGCACTTGGTTGAAATGTTGTCATGTGTGGCATCGATCCGAAAGTGTTGGTTCTGATTCGTTCATAGCTGTACGAGTGAACTGGTGGGAATCGAGCGTTACTTGTCACCTTCGGAGATCGAAGTCCCCGGGTTCGCGGTCAGAGACCGGCCCACTCCTCGTACGCCCCCCAGGCCCCCAGCACCCGTCCGCTCCGGAACCGGTGCTCCACCCCCGTGACCGGATCCGTGAACGCGAGGGCGCGGGCCAGTAGTTGTAGGGGGCGCCGGAAGTCGCCGGGTGGTACAACGGCGGTCACCACGGGGTAGAGGGGGTCGCCGAGGATGGGTACGCCGAGTGTGTTCATGTGGACGCGCAGCTGGTGGGTCTGGCCGGTGCTCGGGAGCAGCCGGTAACGCGCGGGTCCGCCGGGGCGGTGTTCCGTCAGCTCGACACGGCTGACGGCGTTCGGCTCGCCCTCCACCTCGTACGCGGCGAGCACCCCGCGCTCCTTCACGATGCGGCTGCGCACGGTGCGGGGGAGGGCGAGGCCGGGATCGTACGGGGCCACCGCCTCGTACTCCTTGCGGACCCGCTTGTCGCGAAACAGCGACTGGTACGCGCCGCGTTCCTCCGGGCGCACCGTGAACAGCACCAGCCCGGCGGTGAGCCGGTCCAGCCGGTGCGCGGCGCCCAGGGCCGGGATGTCCAGCTCCCGGCGCAGCCGTGCGAGCGCGCTCTCGGTGACATGGCTGCCGCGCGGGGTGGTGGCCAGGAAGTGCGGCTTGTCGACGACGACGATGTGCTCGTCGCGATGGACGACCTCCAGCGGGAAGGGCACCGGTACCTCGGCGGGCACCTCCCGGTGGAACCACACGAACATGCCGGGTTCGTACGCCGCGTCGGGCGCCACGGCCCGCCCGTCGGCCCCGACGACCTTCCCTGCGGCGAACATCCCCTCGACGACGCCGGCGCCCGCGCCGCTCAGCCGCTCGACCAGGTACTCCCGCGCGGTGGCCCACGGCCCTTCGAGGGGCAGCCGCACCCGCACCGGATCGATCCCCAGCCGCTGCGGCAGGGGTGAGGGCGGAGCGTGCGGCTTTCGTCTCATCACGATCAAGACTACGGCGCCGGAAAACCCGTTGGGACCGGCCGCGCCCCGCGTGCAGGATGCGGACCATGCCGTACACCACCAGCCCCGTCCTGCCCGCCGGAACCCTCCGCCGCTCGCCGCAGCCCGTGCTGGCCTCCGGGGACGGGCTGGTCCTGCGCCCTTGGCGCATCGAGGACGCGTCCGCCGTGCACGAGGCCTTCCAGGACCCGCTGATGCACCAGTGGCACCTGATGACCAGCGGCTCGCAGGCCGAGGCCGCCGGCTGGGTCGAGGGGTGGCTCACGGAGTGGGAGGGGGAGCGCATCGCGCAGTGGGCCGTGGCCGACGCCGAGAGCGACCTGCTGCTGGGACGGGTGGCGCTGCGCGACATCGTGCTCGTCGACGGCCTGGCGAAGATCGCGTACTGGACCACGGCGGCGGCCCGCGGCCGGGGCGTGGCCGCCCGCGCGACGGCCACGATCACCCGCTGGGCCTTCGAGGAGATCGGCTTCCACCGCCTGGAGCTCCTGCACGCCGGCGCCAACCACGCCTCCTGCCGCGTCGCCGCGAAGGCGGGCTTCGCGCTGGAGGGCGTGAAACGCAGCGCCTTTCTCCACCCCGACGGCTGGCACGACATGCACCTGCACGCCCGCCTCCGCGGCGACTGACGAGGGCGCCGGCGTACGGGACCCTGGCCTCCTAGACTCCGGCGTCCTGGACCCCGGCTTCCTGAACGGCTGCTTCCGGTACGGCACTTCGGTCCGCCGTACGCCCTCGATACGACCGGTACGCCCGGTATCCGGCACCGGTCACGAGGGTCGCCGCGAGGAACAGCACCGTGAACCACCGGAAGTACCAGTGCCCGCCCGCCGGGTCGTACACCGCCGCCCGGGGCCAGGCCAGGTCGAGGGTCATGAGGAGGCCGTAGAGGAGGGCGAGGGCGTTGACCGGGACTCCCCAGCGGCCGAGGGAGAAGAGCCTGCCGCCGGTCTCGTCCGTGCCCTCCGTGGAGAACTCGCCGCGCAGCCGCCGGATCAGGAGCGGACCGGTGACCATCGCGTACGCCAGGTACAGCAGCACGATGCAGGTGGTGCCGATGGCCAGGAAGGCGTCCGGGGAGGCGAAGTCGAGCAGGAGCAGGGCGGCCGCGAGGACGCCGACCACCAGGGCCGGGGCGCCGGGCACCCCGGTGCGCCGGTTGACGTGGGCGAGCCGTGCGGAGAAGGGGAGCTGGCCGTCGCGAGCCATGGAGAACAGCATCCGGCAGGCCGCCGTCTGGATCGCCAGCGTCGCCACCGCGATCGCCACCACCACGTCCGCGAGCAGGATCTTGCCGACGCCGTCGCCGAGGCTGCTGGTCAGCACGTAGCTGAGCCCGTCGATCCCCAGGTGCCCGTCGGTCAGACTGGGCGCGGCGAGCAGGCCGCCGAGGACGACCAGGCCGCCGAGGAGCCCTGCCGCACCGAGCGCGGTGAGGATCGTGCGGGGCGCGGTGCGGCGGGGGTGGTGCGTCTCCTCGCTCATCTCGCCCGCGCTGTCGAAGCCGATCATCACGTAGGCCGCGGTGAACGACCCGACCAGCAGCGCCCCCAACAGGCCCGACCCTGTGGCGCCTTCGGTGTGGAAGGTGATGCCGGGGGAGCGCCGGGAGTGGGTCAGCAGCAGTACGACGATCAGGACCGCGCCGATGATCTCGGCGGTGACGCCGACGCGGTTGATCACGGACATCACACGGTTGTCCAGGATGTTCACCAGCGTGGTCAGCACCAGCAGGACCACGCCCAGCACCGCCGCGTTCGCCGCGCCGTCGGGCGAGGTGGGCGCCGGATCGGTGCCGACGATCTGGAAGCCCGGCCAGATTGCCGGCAGCACCATCTGCAGCGCCAGCGCCGCCGCAGCGACCACCACGATCTGCCCGATCACCATGATCCAGCCCGCGAACCAGCCGAAGGTGAGGCCTGACAGGCGCGAGGACCACTGGTAGACGGCGCCCGAGATCGGATAGCGGGCGGCCAGCTCCGCGAAGCAGGCGGCGACCGCCAGCTGCCCGACCAGCACCACCGGCCAGGTCCAGAAGAAGACGGGGCCGCCGAAGGCGTACCCGAAGGCGAAGAACTGGAAGACCGTCGTCAGTACGGAGATGAAGGAGAAGCCGGCCGCGAAGGAGGCGTAGCGGCCGAGGCTTCGATGCAGCTCCTGGCGGTAGCCGAACTCGGAGAGCGAGCCGTCGTCGGGGGAGTGGGGCGGGTCGGGGCGTACGTCGGAGGGGGCGGTAGTCGTCACGGCGGCACCTGCCTTCGGCGCGGATTCCTCTGGGCGCGGAATTCCTGTCGGGCGACAGAAATTAGGGACGGGCTGTTTCCTGCGCGTCACGCCGGCATGTCTACGACGGGCCCAAGTCCTCACGTGCTTGCCTCGCACCTGAAAACGCGATACATCGTGTGTATTGACGACTCCTTCCGGATCGCGATATGTTCGGCTACGGATATTCGGGAACGAGGTGATGGTCATGGCGAGGAAGCGCCGCAAGCTCAGCAACCCGCTGGCGCTGGCCGTGATGGTCACGCTCTGGCAGAAGCCGATGCATCCGTACGAGATCGCGCAGACGCTGCGCCGCCAGGGCAAGGACGTCAGCACGAAGATCAACTACGGCTCGCTCTACACGGTCGTGCAGAACCTCCAGAAGCACGGCTTCGTCGAGGTCGCCGACGTCGAGCGGCAGGGCAACCGCCCCGAGCGAACGGTCTACGGGCTCACCGAGGAGGGGCGGGACGAGATGGCCGACTGGCTGTCCGACCTGCTGGCCGTGCCCGCCAAGGAGTTCCCGATCTTCGAGACCGCGCTGTCGCTGGTCGGCGCCCTGCCTCCCGACGAGGTGGTGCGGCTGCTCGAGGAGCGGCTGCAGAACCTGGAGGTGGAGGTGGCGAGCGGGCGCGCGGCGCTGGAGAAGCTGTGCGAGACGCTGCCGCGGCTCTTCCTCGTGGAGGTCGAGTACCAGCTGCACATGGTCGAGGCGCAGGCGCGGTGGGTCCGCGGTTTCCTCGAGGAGATCGAGAAGGGCACACTGCCCGGTGTCGACGGGTGGCGCCACTTCCACGAAACGGGGGAGCTGCCACCGGAGTTCAGATAACGAGAAGGACCCCGGCCGGGCTGTTGCAGCAGCGTGGCCGGGGTCGCGAACCCCGAGCTGGATCCGCCGTGCGGCGGCTCCGGGCGATCGAGGTGCGGCACACCCAGGATAGCCCGGCGCTCCCGGCACGGACGGATCAGCTGTCATCCGCTCATCAGGAGAGCTGTCGTCATGAGTACTACCCGTGCGCCCGCAGTGGAGGCGCGCCAGCTGATCAAGACCTACGCCGGTGATGTCACCGCCCTGCGCGGCATGGACGTCACCGTCGAACCGGGCACCGTCTTCGGGCTCCTCGGGCCCAACGGCGCCGGCAAGTCGACCACCGTCAAGATCCTCACCACGCTCGCGAAGCCCGACTCGGGCGCCGCGACCGTCGCCGGGCACGACGTGCTGCGCCACCCCGACCGGGTGCGCCGCGCGATCGGCGTGGTCGCCCAGAGCTCCGGCGCCGACCCGGTCGCCACAGGCCGCGAGAACCTCCGACTCCAGGGCAGGCTCTACGGGTTGAAGGGCGCCGAGCTCGGCCGGCGGGTGGACGAGCTGCTCGACCGCTTCGGCCTCGCCGATGCCGCGAAGCGCCCGGTCAAGGGCTACTCCGGCGGGATGCGGCGCCGCCTCGACGTCGCCCTCGGCCTGGTGCACCGGCCCGAGGTGCTCTTCCTCGACGAGCCCACCACCGGTCTGGACCCGGAGGCCCGTACCGCGATGTGGGACGAGATCGACCGGCTGGCGGGCGAGGAGGGCCTGACCATCCTGCTCACCACGCACTATCTCGACGAGGCCGACCGGCTCGCCGAGCGCATCGCCATCGTCGACCGCGGCCGCGTCGTCGTCGAGGGCACGCCGGACTCGCTGAAGGGTGAACTGCGCGGCGACGCCGTCCATCTGGAGCTGCGGGAAGGGATCGGCGAGGCCGGCCGCACGCTCCTCAAGGGCGCCATCGGCCGGCTGTCCGGCCTGCACGAGGTGCTGGTCGACGGACGCCGTGTGAGCGTCCGCGCCGACGACGGGGCGGCGGCCGTACCCGCGCTGCTCGGGGCCCTGGAGCGGGCCGGGGTCGGGGTCGCCGCCGCGACCGTCGCCCGGCCCTCCCTCGACGACGTCTACCTCCGCTACGCCGGCCGCCGTTACTCCGAGGCCGACGCCGAAGCCACCGACAACCTCGTCCTCGCCGGAGGTGCGCAGTGAGCACGGCCGTCTCCCAGACCTGGTACATGACCCAGCGCCAGCTGATGGTGTTCACCCGGCAGCCCGCGTACGCGATCATCACGCTGATCCAGCCGGTGATCTGGCTGTTCCTGTTCGGCAACCTCTTCAAGAAGGTCGTCGAGCTGGGCGGCTTCGGGACCACCAGCTATCTCGACTACCTGGTCCCGGGCGTGGTCGTGATGAGCGCCCTCAGCTCCAACATGTGGGCCGGCATGGGCACGTTGGAGGAGATCCAGCGGGGCACGCTCAACCGCTTCCTGACCACACCGGTCAGCCGGGCGGCGCTGATGAACGGCAACGTCGTCAACAACGGACTGATCACCGCCTTCCAGTCGGTCGTCATCGTGCTGCTCGCGCTGGCGGGCGGCGCGGACTACCCGGGCGGCATCGTCGGGATCGCGGTGCTGGTCGTCGCCTCCGTGCTGCTCGGCACGATCTTCGGGGCGCTGTCCAACGCGCTGGGCATGCTGGTGCAGGAGCGGGAGTCGATCATCGGCATCAACACCTTCCTGCTGCTGCCGCTGACGTTCCTTTCGAGCGCCTTCATGGCACCGTCCCAGATGCCGGGCTGGATGCAGCACATCGCCGACTTCAACCCGCTCGACTGGGCGATGGTGGCGGGCCGTTCGGCCATGTCGGAGGACCCGGACTGGGGCGACGTGGTCGGCCGCGGCGGGGCGCTCCTGGCGCTCGCGGTGGCCGCGGTGTGGCTGTCGATCCGCACGTTCCGGTCGTACCAGCGGAAGGTGTGAGCCAGGGCGTACGCAAGGCGAAGGGGCGGCACCTCGTCGAGGTGCCGCCCCTTCGGGACGTCTCATGTGCCGGGCGCCGTCTCACGCCGCGGACGCCGAGCCCTCCTGCTCCTGCTCGATCCGGGCGTTCCAGTCCCGCTTGGAGGCCTGCCAGCCGTCCTCGTTGTGACCGAGCCGCCAGTAGCCGGAGATGGACAGGTCCTCGCGCGGGATCTGGAGCTCGACGCGCAGCAGCTGGCGCAACTCCTTCACGAAGTGCGCCTCGCCGTGCACGAACGCGTGCAGCCGGCCCCCGGGGAACTCCAGCGCGCGCACGGTCTCGCTGAGCAGCTCGCCCACCGGGCGCTCGCCGCGGTGCAGCCAGACGACCTCCACGTCGGAGTCGATCTTCTGCTCCTCCTCGGGGCCGGAGACCTCGACGAAGGCATGGGCCGTGACGCCGCCGGGCAACGACTCCAGGGAGCGGGCGATGGCGGGCAGCGCGCTCTCGTCGCCGACCAGCAGATGCCAGTCCGCGCTCACGTCGGGGGCGTAGGCGCCACCGGGACCCATGAAGGGCACGGTCTCGCCGGGCTGGACGCGCGCGGCCCATGGGCCGGCCAGGCCCTCGTCGCCGTGGATGACGAAGTCCAGCGTCATCTCGCGGGACTCCGGGTCCCAGGCACGCACGGTGTACGTCCGCGTCACCGGCCACTGCTCGCGCGGCAGGTCCTCGCGGATGCGCTCCAGGTCGAAGGGCTCCGGATAGGTCACCCCCGCGTCCGGGGGGAACAGCAGCTTCACATAGTGGTCGGTGCAGGTGTCGGCCGCGAAGCCGGCCAGCCCCTCGCCGCCGAGGACCACGCGCTGCATGTGCGGGGTCAGCCGCTCGGTGCGGACGACCTGCGCAAACTGCGCCCTCCGCGGCTTCCGAGCCGGACGTTCTGCCATGGCGACCTCCCGCGTTCCATGCTTAGGCTTACCTAAGTTAGCACCTCTCCTGTCGTCAACACGCTATCCGCCCCCACAATTCAGCGAGCGAGGACATGGTTCACGCGTCCAGCGTGGTCAGCAGGCGCTGCAGCGAACCGCCGAGACCCCACCGCGTCGCCAGCTCTTCCAGCGCCGCCTTGTCGCGTGGGGCGTGCGGCAGTGCCGTGTCGACGTCCGGCAGCGGGACGTCGCCTGCGACCTTGACGACCGTCGGCGCGACCGCGACGTAGGGCCGCGACTCGTCGAGCCGCCTGCGCTGCGACGGTGTGAGCTTCGCCTTCGGGTCCTCGACCGCGGCCATGATCCCGGCCAGGTCCCCGAACTCGGCGAGCAGCTTCGCCGCCGTCTTCTCGCCGATGCCGGGCACGCCCGGCAGCCCGTCGCTCGGGTCGCCGCGCAGCAGCGCCAGATCCACGTACCCCTTGCCGTCGACCCCATACTTCTCGCGCAGCCACGCCTCGTCGGTGAGCTGCAGCGTGCCGACGCCCTTGAGGGGGTAGAGCACGCGCACCCCGCGCGCGTCGTCCACCAGTTGGTACAGGTCGCGGTCGCCGGTGACGATGTCGACGGGGCCCTTCGCCCGCGCGGTGAACGTGCCGATCACGTCATCCGCCTCGTACGACTCGACGCCCACGCGCGCGATGCCGACCGCGTCCAGAACGGCCTCGATGACCGGCACCTGCGGGGAGAGGGTGTCGGGCACCTCCTCCTCGTCCGGTCCCGCCGCGCGCTCCTGTGCGACGCGGTGCGCCTTGTACGAGGGGATCAGGTCGACCCGCCACTGGGGGCGCCAGTCGGCGTCCATGCAGGCCACGAGGTGGTCGGGCCGGTGGTCCTTGACCAGGCGGTCGATGAATTCCAGCAGCCCGCGCACGGCGTTCACCGGTGTGCCGTCCGGGGCCCTCACGGACTCCGGGACGCCGAAGTAGGCGCGGAAGTAGAGCGAGGCGGTGTCGAGGAGCATCAGTCGTCCGGTCACGTCTCGCATCATGCCGTACCCCACCGACAGTCACCCGGCCACGACCCTTGCGTGACAGATGTAAGCGCCTTGTGAAGTGGCCCACTGCCGCGTTTGGACTGGACCACTCGGGGCAGGCGCCGCCCCGGAGCGATGCGGTTGCACCTTCAACGGTTTGCGCCGCGTCGCCCCACTGTCCCTGTCGCCGAGGCAAGAGGTCCGCGTGTCATCCAGGCTAGAGGCCGAACATCTCTACAAGGTGTTCGGCAGACAACCAGTCAAGGCGGTCGAGCGGCTCCGGCAGGGTGCCGATCGCGAGGAGTTGCGTGCCGAGGGCACGACCGCTGCCGTGATCGATGCCTCCTTCACCGTGGAACCGGGCCAGATCTTCGTGGTCATGGGCCTGTCCGGATCCGGCAAGTCCACGCTGCTGCGCATGCTCAACGGCCTGCTGGAGCCGACCGACGGACGCGTCCGCTTCGACGGCCAGGATCTGACCGGGCTCGGCGCCCGTGAGCTGCGCGAGGTCCGTGCCCACAAGATCAGCATGGTCTTCCAGCACTTCGCGCTGTTCCCGCACCGCAGCGTGCTCGAGAACGCGGCCTACGGCCTGGCCGTGCAGGGCGTGCCCCGCGCCGAGCGCGAGAAGCGCGCCGGCGAGGCGCTGGCCCTGTGCGGTCTGGCCGGCTGGGAGAAGTCCTGGCCCGACGAGCTCTCCGGCGGTATGCAGCAGCGCGTCGGCCTCGCCCGCGCGCTCGCCACGGACGCCGATCTGCTGCTGATGGACGAGTCGTTCAGCGCGCTCGACCCGCTGATCCGGCGCGACATGCAGGACCAGCTGCTGCAGCTCCAGCAGACCCTGAAGAAGACGATCGTCTTCATCACCCACGACCTCAACGAGGCCATGCGCCTGGGCGACCGCATCGCCGTCATGCGCGACGGCCGGATCGTCCAGACCGGCTCGGCCGAGGACATCCTGCTGCGGCCCGCGAACGACTACGTGGAGTCCTTCATCCAGGACGTCGACCGCTCCCGCGTGCTGACCGCGTCCGCCGTCATGGACCGGGACGTCCGCGGCGACGAGGCCGACTGCGGCTGCGAGAGCGACTGCGAGACCGCGACGCCCGACACGCCGTTCACCGAACTCTGCGCGATCAGCGCCCGGTTGTCGCACCCGGTGGCCGTACTCGACGACAAGCGCAAACTCGTCGGAGTGGTCCAAAGGCAGCGCCTCGTCGGCTTCCTCGGCGACGAGAAGGCGGTGGCCCGTGCCTAGAATCCCCCTCGGCAACTGGGTCAACGACATGGTCGACTGGCTGCTGAACCACGCGGCCTGGCTCTTCGACTTCTTCAAGACCGTCTTCACGGGCACCTACGACGGCATCAACGCCGTCCTCCAGGCGCCCCAGCCCCTGCTGCTCGCGGGCATCTTCGCGGTGCTCGCCTTCTGGCTGCGCGGCACGCTCGCCGGCGTCCTGACCTTCGTGGGCTTCGCCTTCATCGACTCCCTCGAACTGTGGGACGACGCGATGGTGACGCTGTCGCTCGTCCTGGTCGCCACGATCATCGCGCTGGTGATCTCGGTGCCGGTGGGCATCTGGGCCGCGCGCTCCAACCGGGTCAGCGGACTCGTCCGCCCCGTCCTGGACTTCATGCAGACGCTGCCCGCGATGATCTACCTCATCCCGGCGATCCTGTTCTTCGGCACCGGCGCCTCCGCCGGCATCGTCGCGACCCTGATCTTCGCGCTCGCCCCCGGCGTGCGCATGACCGAGCTGGGCATCCGGCAGGTCGACAAGGAACTGGTGGAGGCCGCCGAGGCGTTCGGCACGACGCCTCGCGACACCCTGCTGCGCGTGCAGCTGCCGCTCGCGCTGCCGACCGTCATGGCCGGCGTCAACCAGGTCATCATGCTCGGTCTGTCCATGGCCGCGATCGCCGGCATGGTCGGCACCGGCGGCCTCGGCGGCGACGTCAACGAGGCCATCGGCCAGCTCAACGTCGGCCTCGGCTCCGAGGCCGGCGTAGCCATCGTGATCCTCGCGATCTACCTCGACCGCATGACCGGCGCCCTGGGCACCCACGTCTCCCCGCTGGGCCGCCGCGCCGCCGCCAAGGCGCGCGCCGCGCACGGTCTGAAGCTGTGGTCGTACCGGCCGAGCCCGCAGATCGCCGTGGTCGGCGTGGTGGTCCTCGCCCTCGTCGCGGGCGGCATGGGCATGTTCGGCGGCAACTCGGGCGGGTCCGCCGACGTCGCCGACGGCAAGAACGTCGGCCAGGGCAAGAAGATATCCATCGGCTACATCCCCTGGGACGAGGGCGTCGCCTCCACCTTCCTGTGGAAGGAGATCCTGGAGCAGCGCGGATACCAGGTCGACGTCAAGCAGTTCGACGCCGGCCCGCTCTACACCTCCCTCGCCCAGGGCAACGTGGACTTCGAGACCGACTCGTGGCTGCCGACGACGCACGCGCAGTACTGGAAGAAGTACGGGAGCGAGCTCGACGACCTCGGCTCCTGGTACGGCCAGACCTCGCTGGAGCTGACGGTCCCCGCGTACATGAAGGACGTCAACTCCCTGGAGGACCTCAAGGGCAAGGCGTCCACCTTCGGCGGCAAGATCACCGGCATCGAGTCCAGCGCCGGTGAGATGGCCCTGCTCAAGAGCAAGGTGCTGAAGGCGTACGGCCTCGACAAGGAGTACAAGGTCGTCGACAGCTCCACGCCCGCGATGCTGGCCGAACTCAAGCGCGCGTACAGCAAGCAGGAGCCGATCGTCACCACGCTGTGGTCGCCGCACTGGGCGTACAACGACTACAAGCTGAAGAAGCTCAAGGACCCCAAGGGCGCCTGGGGCAAGGGCGACGGCGTGCACACGCTCTCCCGCAAGGGCTTCGCGAACGACAACCCCGTCGTCGGCAAGTGGCTGAAGAACTTCAGGATGACCGAGAAGCAGCTCACCAGCCTCGAGGCCGAGATCAACAAGGTGGGCAAGGGCAAGCAGCAGGACGCCGTGCGCGCCTGGCTGAAGAAGAACCCGGGCGTCGTCGACAAGCTGGCCCCGGTCTCCGGCGGCGCGGCCCCGGCCGAGGCCAAGCGGGCCGTGAACGTGGCCTGGTTCCCCTGGGACGAGGACGTCGCCGTCACCTACCTGTGGAAGAACGTCCTGGAGCGGCGCGGCTACAAGCTGAACCTCAAGCAGATGGACGTCGGCCCGGTCTACACCGGCCTCGCCTCCGGCGACCTGGACGTCAACTTCGACGCCTGGCTGCCGTATGCCCAGAAGAACTACTGGGACAAGAGCAAGGACAGCCTCAAGGACCTGGGCACCTGGTACCGGCCGACCTCGCTGGAAGTCGCCGTGCCCTCGTACGTGAAGGGCGTCAAGTCGCTGGAGGACCTCAAGGGCAAGGCGAGCACCTTCGACGGGAAGATCATCGGCATCGAGCCGGGCACCGGCGAGATGAACCTCCTGAAGACGAAGGTCCTGCCGGGCTACGGCCTGGACAAGGAGTACAAGGTCGTCGACGGCTCCACGCCGGCGATGCTGGCCGAGCTGAAGCGCTCCTACGCGCAGAAGAAGCCCGTGGCCGTCGTGCTGTGGTCGCCGCACTGGGCCTACAGCCGCTACGACCTCACCAAGCTGAAGGACGACAAGAAGCTCTTCGGCGAGGGCAACACGATCCGCACCATCACGAACGAGAAGTTCACCGGGCAGTACCCGCAGCTCACCAAGTGGATCAAGGGTTTTCACATGAGCGAGGGCGAGCTCGGCAGCCTGGAGAGCGAGATCAACCAGCAGGGCCAGGGGCATGAGGAGCAGGCGGTCGCCGCGTGGGCCAAGAAGCACCCCGACGTGGTCGGCCGGATGACACCGCAGTGACCCCGGATACGAAAAGGATCCGGCCAACCACATAGCGCTACCTCTTCACCCGAGCCTCACCGCCCACCTGTCCGGGGCGCCGACGGCTCCGCGCCCCCGCGGCGCGGTGCCGACGGCGCCCCGGGCGCGTTTTCGGCGCCGGTCGGCCGGGCTCCGCAGCGCCAACTTCCGGTTGTGACAAGGAACTTCCCCGTCATTCGCGCAAACCCTGATCACGGGCCTGATCGCACCCCCAGAGGCAGGGCGATGCGCCGGGAACACCCACGAGCCCCGGCGCATTGAAACCAAGTAGGGAGTTCTCGCCCCGCCGTAGTTCGCCGGCGCCGCGGGGCTCGCCGAGGCCGCGGACACGCGCCCCCGATTTCGCCGCCCGGCGGGCCGGCCGGCCCGTGATCCGGTGTCCGGACCACGGCCCGGCCGACACCGCCCCGCCGACGTCCAGGCCGGCCGGCCGGCCCGCCTGGTCAGGTACTTCGTCCCGAAGGAGGTATCGGCACAGCCGCTCGGTATTGCTCATCGGCCGTCAGGATTTGGCGAATTGACCGCATGCTGTGTTTACGAGGATGTGACGGGCACGTGAAACGGTTTGCCGAACCTGCGTAAGGTGCAGAGAACTCATCAGAAGTACCGCGCGCGAACGGCGGTGCGGGAAACGGACCACGACACAAGGAGGGAGCCGGAGCGATGGGCGACCACAAAGAACAGCCTTTGCGTGTCGGCGCGGCCGTACGGCGCCGTCGCCGGGCGCTGCAGCTCACCCTCGCCGTCGTGGCCGACCGCAGCGGCCTGTCGGTTCCGTTCCTGAGCCAGGTCGAGAACGACCGCGCACGGCCCAGCCGAGCCTCGCTCGAGAAGGTCGCCGACGCTCTGCGCACCACCGCCGTCGAACTCCTCGCGGCCGCCGACCCGGCGTGCAGCGTCGACGTCGTGCGCGCCGAGGTGTGCGAGCCTGCCGAGGAGCCGCGGCAGCGGTCCCTGGTGCGGGGTCATCACCAGATGCACGCCTCGGAGTTCACCGGGGACCACGACGCGGGCCGTGAATTCCAGTACCGCAACGACCAGTTGATGTACGTCGCCGACGGCGCCGTGGAGATCGAGGCGGAGGGGCGCGCCTACCGCCTCGGCCGCGGCGACACGCTCTATCTGACGGGCGGCGTGCGCCACCGGTGGCGGGCGACGGTGTCGGACACGCGCGTGATCGTCGTCGCGGTGGCGGAGCACGTCGAGGCGGTCCAGAACCGGTCGCGCTAGTGCCGGTGCGCGTCGTCTCCCTCGTCCCGTCGCTGACCGAGGCGGTGGCTCTCTCGGCGCCCGGCGTTCTCGTCGGCGCGACGGACTGGTGCACCCACCCCGCTGACCTCGATGTCCCGCGCATCGGCGGCACCAAGAACCCGAAGCTCGACCGCGTTCTCGCCCTCGCCCCCGACCTGGTGGTCGCGAACGAGGAGGAGAACCGCGAGCCCGACCTGGCTGCCCTGCGCGCGGCGGGCGTCGAGGTCCTGGTGACCGAGGTGCGGGATGTGGCGCGGGCCTTCGGGGAGCTGGAGCGTGTGCTCCGGGCGTGCGGGGCGGCCTCCCGGCCGCGCTGGCTGGACGAGGCGGAGCGCGCCTGGTCCGAGCTGCCCCCGCCGGAGCGCCGCACGACGGCCGTGGTGCCGATCTGGCGCCGCCCCTGGATGGTGCTGGGCCGCGACACCTTCGCCGGTGACGTCCTCTCCCGCCTCGGTGTCGACCACGTCTACGCGGCCCACCCCGACCGCTATCCCCGCATCCCCGTCGAGGAGCTGCGGGCGGCGGCGCCGGACGTCGTCGTCCTGCCGGACGAGCCGTACCGCTTCACCGCCGGGGACGGACCGGAGGCGTTCCCCGGGCTGCCGTGCGCCCTGGTCAGCGGACGTCATCTGACGTGGTACGGGCCGTCGTTGGCCGAGGCTGCGCGGGTGCTGGGCGGGGCGCTGCGAGCAGCTCGCCGCTGACCAGGCCGCGGGCCGTGTGCAGGGCGGCGGTGCCCCAGGCGGCGACGAGCAGGAGATACAGGCCGACCGCCAGCCAGTCGTAGGCGAGGAGCCCGGTGCGGCGGGCGAGGGCCTCGGCCCCCGTGACGCACGTCCCGACGGGGAAGGTGAACGCCCACCACGTCATCGAGAAGACCATGCCGTGCCGGCGCGCCCGCACCACATGCGCGGCGGCGAACGCGAGCCACAGCAGCGCGAAGCCCATGACCGGCACGCCGTACAGGACGGCGAGGACGGCGAATCCTCCGCCGTACGGCGGAGGTACGGCACCGGGCGCGGCGTCCGCGAGCTTGCCCACAGCTGTCGTGGACTGGCCGAGCGGGCCCAACACCAGGAACAGGGCCGGGGTCAGCGCGAGCGGCAGCGGCCCGCCGGTGATCAGCCGGGCGAAGATCACCGGGAGCATCACCAGGGTCGCGAGCAGGCTCAGCCCGAACATCGCGAAGCAGGCGAGGAGCAGCGTCGCCCGGGGCTGTCCCGGTGGCAGATGCGGCACGAGCAGCGGCCCGACCGCCGCGGACACCATGGGGGCGACGAGCGGCAGCAGCCAGACGGGCGACGCCTGCCCGGGCTCGATCCGGTGCCGTACGGCCATCAGATACGGCACCGCCACGGCGGCCGCCAGCCCGACCACCGTCCCGGCGGTGAACAGCACGGAGTCGAGGGCGACGGCGGCCCGCAGGCCGATCCAGTCCCGGCCGACGGTCATGGCACCGCCGCCGACGGCCAGCAGACCCATGGACAGACAGCCGTAGAAGGGCGCCGCGGCCGGGTCGAGGAGATGGGCGCGCGCCTGGTCGCGGTGGTACGTCCAGTGCAGGGCGCGGGCGGCCAGCAGGGCGAGGAGGAGTCCGAGGGAGAGCGCCCACACGGCGGCGCAGGCGGTGCGCAGGCCGGGGACGTGCAGGGGGAGGGCCGTTCCCGCGGTGCCGACGATGGCGGTGCCCATGACGGAGGCGTACCAGTTGGGTCCGAGGTGACGGACGGCCGTGGCGCGGGGGACACGTGGGGCACGTGGGGTGGCGTGCGCAAGGTGCTGGGCTGCGGTGACCATGTCCTCACGGTCTCGCCGTCCGGGACGGGCGACCAGGGAGCACCGCTCTATCAGGGCATAAGCTGGGTTTATGAGCGAAGTGGAGACGCAGGGCTCGCTGTCGCATCGGGTGCCGGATCTGGGTGCGCTGGAGCTGCTGCTGGCGGTGGCGCGGCTCGGCAGTCTCGGCGGGGCGGCGCGCGAGCTCGGCATCACGCAGCCCGCTGCCAGCAGCCGGATCCGTTCGATGGAACGGCAGTTGGGCGTGGCCCTCGTCGACCGGTCACCGCGGGGCTCCCGGCTCACCGACGCCGGCGCGCTGGTCACGGACTGGGCGCGGCGGATCGTGGAGGCGGCGGAGGCGTTCGACGTGGGGGCGCAGGCGCTGCGGGACCGGCGGGACTCGCGGCTGCGGGTGGCGGCGAGCATGACGATCGCCGAGTATCTGCTGCCGGGCTGGCTGCTGGCGCTGCGCGCCCAGCGCCCGGACACGGCGGTGTCGCTGCTGGCCGGCAACTCGGCGGCGGTCGCCGAGCAGCTGCTGTCCGGCCAGGCGGATCTCGGCTTCGTGGAAGGGGTCGACGTGCCGCACGGCCTCGACTCCGCGGTCATCGCCCGTGACCGTCTCATCGTGGTGACGGCGCCCGCCCATGCGTGGGCACGGCGGCGGAAGGCGCTGGCCGCCTCCGAGCTGGCGGCGACCCCGCTGATCCTCCGGGAGAAGGGCTCCGGGACCCGGCAGGTCCTGGACGCGGCGCTCGGCGGTCTGGCGCGCCCCTTGATCGAGCTCTCCTCGACGACCGCGGTCAAGGCGGCGGTCGTGAGCGGAGCGGGTCCCGCGGTCCTGAGCGAACTGGCCGTGGGCGAGGAGCTGGCGATGCGGCGGCTGGTGCGGGTGCCGGTGGAGGGGGTCGCCCTCGCGCGCGATCTACGGGCGGTGTGGCCCACGGGCCATCGACCGGCGGGCCCGGCCAGGGAACTGCTGTCGCTGACGCGGGGCTAGGGGGTGTCTGACAATTCCCGTCGTCCGCCCGGAGGGCGGGCCTCGCGGCGTCTGGTGCGTGCGATCGCAAGGCGCCGGACCGCTCGCGTGGCGGAGTCACGTGGGCGGTCCGGGAACGCGGCTGGGGGCCCCTCTGGGGGAGTGCGTGCCAGGCGTCGCGGGGCAGGCGGGAATTGTCAGACACCCCCTAGCGCCCTTCCCCGCCCCGGCGGGGTCCTGGGCATCGTGCCTGTGCCACTCAGGACCCCGCCGCGGAACCTTCCGCCGCCTCCACCAGGGCCCGCATCACCCGCGTGTCCTCACCCATCTCGGGATGCCACTGGACCCCCAGCACCCACCCGTCGGCCGGTGGCAGCTCCACCGCCTCCACCGTCCCGTCCGCCGCATGGGCCGACGGCAGCAGCCCGCTGCCGAGGCGGTCGATCGCCTGGTGGTGGTACGTGGGCACGGACGTCTCCTCCGGGACGGCCGCGGCGTACCGCGTCCCCGGTACCGGTTTGACCGGGTGATGGCCGAAGACGCCCACGACCTCCGCGTGACCGTCGAGGTGCTGGACCAGCGTGCCGCCGAGGGCGACGTTCAGCAGCTGCATGCCCCGGCAGATGCCCAGCAGCGGGACCCGGGCGGCCAGCGCCGCGTCGATCAGCGCCAGTTCCCAGGAGTCCCGGGCGCGGGCCGGCGGCCCGGTCCTGGGATCGCGCTCGGCGCCGTAGCGGACCGGCTCGACGTCCGGGCCGCCCGCGATCACCAGACCGTCCAGCCGGGACACGACGTCCGCGGCCCGCAGCACCTCGTCCGGCGGCAGCATCACCGCCACCCCGCCCGCCCGCTGCACGAGCCGCGGATAGCCGGCCGGCAGCAGCGCGGCCTCCAGCTCCCACACGCCCCAACGCGCCCCGGTCTCCAGATACGTACTGATGCCGATCAGCGGCCCGCCCGCCATACGTCCTCCAGCCCGGAGCAATGGATCCGATCCATACCTTTGCCGACGTGACGTCACGCCAGAAACCCCCTGAGCAGCGCCGCCGTGCCCGCGCAGTGCTCGCGCATCATCTCCCGCGCCCCGTCCGCGTCCCCGTCCAGCACCGCCTCCACCAGCGCGACGTGCTGGCGCTGCGAGTGCTCCAGGTTGCGCACGAGGAGCGGGATGCAGTCGAGCAGGTCGTTCACCGTGGCCCGAACTGCCGCGTACTGCGCGGTCAGCGTCGGTGATCCGCACAGTTCCGCGAGCGTGAGGTGGAGCAGGGTGTCCAGCCTGCGGTAGTCGGCGAGAGGCGCGTCGCCCGTGCGGTCCAGCGCCTCGCGCAGCCGGTCCGCCTGCTCCTCGCCCAGCCCGTGCGCCGCGCACAGCCCCGCCGCCCCGACCTCCAGGACCTCCCGGAAGCGCAGCACGTCCTCGATGTCGACCTCGGTGATCCTGCGCCGCAGCTCGTCCTCGCCGCCCGCGTCCGGGCGGGGCAGGACGAACGTTCCGCCGTACCGCCCGCGCCGCGCCTCCACCAGGCCCTGGTCCTGCAGCACCTTGAGCACCTCGCGCAGCGTCACCCGGCTGATGCCGAGCCGCTCCGCGAGCTCCCGCTCGGCCGGCAGTCGCTCGCCCCCCGGCACCAGACCCAGCCGTACGACCTGCAAGATCTGCTCCAGGGCTTCCTCGAAGCCGTTGCCCGCCCGCACCGGCCGCAGCACCGGCGTCAACCGGTCCTCCGGGCCGCCGTCCGGATCCGCCGACATCCCACCGCACCCCCTTCCCAAGCAATGGTTCTCCGGCATACCTTATGGCTTCCGGCCCGGTGGAAAAAGCGCAGCAGCCGAAGGAGATCTCCCGTGGCAGACCGCACACCCCCGCTCGGCGTCGAGGAGCTGCACGCCCTCGTCGCGAGCGGTGAGATCGACACTGTCGTCCTGGCCTTCCCCGACATGCAAGGGCGCCTCCAGGGCAAGCGGTTCGCCGCCCGCTTCTTCCTCGACGAGGTCCTCCACCACGGCACCGAGGGCTGCAACTACCTGCTCGCCGTCGACACGGAGATGAACACCGTCGACGGCTACGCCATGTCCTCCTGGGACCGCGGCTACGGCGACTTCGCCATGCACCCGGACCTGAGCACGCTGCGGCGCGTGCCCTGGAACGCCGGTACGGCCATGCTGATCGCCGACCTCGCCTGGAACGACGGCTCGCCCGTCGTCGCCGCCCCGCGCCAGATCCTGCGCCGCCAGCTCGACCGCCTCGCCGAACACGGCCTCACCGCCCAGGTCGGCACGGAGCTGGAGTTCATCGTCTTCAAGGACACCTACGAACAGGCCTGGGACGCGGGCTACCGGGGGCTGACGCCGGCGAACCAGTACAACATCGACTACTCGGTGCTGGGGACGGGGCGGATCGAGCCGCTGCTCCGCCGTATCCGCAACGAGATGGCCGGTGCCGGCCTCACCGTCGAGTCGGCCAAGGGCGAGTGCAACCCCGGCCAGCACGAGATCGCCTTCCGCTACGACGACGCCCTGCGCACCTGCGACCAGCACGCGATCTACAAGACCGGCACCAAGGAGATCGCCGCCCAGGAGGGCGTGTCGATCACCTTCATGGCCAAGTACAACGAGCGCGAGGGCAACTCCTGCCACATCCACCTCTCGCTCGCGGACGCCGCCGGGAACAACGTCATGCCCGGTGCGGGGGAGGGCGGCATGTCGGACGTCATGCGGCACTTCCTCGCCGGACAGCTCGCCGCCCTGCGGGACTTCTCACTGCTCTACGCCCCCAACATCAACTCCTACAAGCGGTTCCAGCCGGGCTCCTTCGCCCCGACCGCCGTCGCCTGGGGCCACGACAACCGCACCTGCGCCCTCAGGGTCGTGGGCCACGGCCGGTCCCTGCGCTTCGAGAACCGGCTGCCGGGCGGCGACGTCAACCCGCACCTCGCCGTCGCCGGGCTGGTCGCGGCCGGGCTGCACGGCATCGAGCAGAAGCTGGAGCTGCCCGAGCCCTGCCCGGGCAACGCGTACGCCGCCGAGTACGAGCACGTCCCGACCACCCTGCGCGAGGCTGCCGGCCTCTGGGAGAACAGCCCGATCGCCCGGGCCGCCTTCGGCGACGAGGTCGTCGCGCACTACCGCAACATGGCGCGGGTCGAGCTCGAGGCCTTCGACGCCGCAGTGACGGACTGGGAGCTGCGCCGCTCCTTCGAACGCATGTGAAAGGTGCACCGTTGTCCCACGAGCACGAGCTCCGCGTCCTCAACCCCGCCACCGAGGAGGTCGTCGCCACCGTCCCCGCCGCCACCGCGGCCGACGTGGACACGGCCGTCGTACGGGCCACCCGCGCACAGGAGCGGTGGGCCGCCCTGCCGCCCGCCGACCGGGCCCGGCTGCTGCGCCGCTTCGCCGACGTCGTCGACGCCCATGTGGAGGAACTGGCGCAGCTGGAGGTCCGCGAGGCGGGCCACGTCCTCGGCAACGCGCGCTGGGAGGCAGGCAACGCCCGCGACCTGCTGCTGTACTCCGCGGGCGGCGCCGAACGCCTCCTCGGCAAGCAGATCCCCGTACCCGGCGGCTGGAACGTCACCTTCCAGGAACCGCTCGGCGTGATCGGCGTGATCGCACCCTGGAACTTCCCGATGCCCATCGCCGCCTGGGGCTCCTTCCCGGCCCTCGCCGCGGGCAACGCGGTCGTCCTCAAGCCCGCCGAGACCACCCCGCTGACGGCCCTGCGACTCGCCGAACTCGCCCTGGAGGCGGGGCTGCCCGAGCATCTGTTCCAGGTCCTCCCGGGCCACGGCGGCGTCGCCGGACGCGCCCTCGTCGACCACCCCGGCGTCGCGAAGATCGTGTTCACCGGCTCCACCCGCACCGGCCGCGAGGTCATGGAGCGCTGCGCCCGCCTGGTCAAGCCGGTCACCCTCGAACTCGGCGGCAAGAGCCCCAACATCGTCTTCGCCGACGCCGATCTCGGGAGCGCCGTCGACCCCTTCTCCTTCCTGGACAATTCCGGCCAGGACTGCTGCGCCCGCACCCGGATCCTGGTCCAGGAGTCCGTGTACGAGGAGGTGCGTGAGCTGCTCGCCGACGCGCTGGCCGGCGTGGTGGTGGGCGACCCCGCCGACGAGAAGACCCAGATGGGGCCGCTGATCAGCCGTCAACAGCTGGAGCGCGTACGGTCGTTCGTGCCGGACGACGCCCCCGCCCTGCGCGGCGGCGCCCCCGACGGGCCCGGCTTCTGGTTCCCGCCGACCGTCCTGACGGGGGAGCGGCACGACTCCGCCGCGGCCCGGGAGGAGATCTTCGGCCCGGTCGCCGTCCTGCTCCCCTTCACCGACGAGGCGGAGGCGATCCGGCTCGCCAACGACATCCCGTACGGCCTGGCCGGCTCCCTGTGGACCCGCGACCTGGGCCGCGCGCTGCGCGTCTCCCAGGCCGTCCGCGCCGGCAACCTCTCCGTCAACTCCCACTCGGCCGTCCGCTACTGGACCCCCTTCGGCGGCCTCAAGCAGTCCGGCCTCGGCCGCGAGCTCGGCCCGGACGCCCTGACCGCCTTCACCGAGACCAAGAACGTCTTCATCAGCACGGAAGGCCCCGCACAGTGACCGACACCCCTGTATGCCGACGCCTGGTCGGCCGTACCGCCGTCATCACCGGAGCCGGCAGCGGCATCGGCCTCGCCACCGCCCGCCGGCTCGCCTCCGAGGGCGCGCACGTCGTCTGCGGCGACGTCGACGAGGCCCGCGGCAAGGCGGCGGCCGACGAGGTCGGCGGGCTCTTCGTGAAGGTCGACGTCACCGACGCCGAGCAGGTCGAGGCCCTCTTCAAGACCGCCTTCGACACCTACGGCAGCGTCGACATCGCCTTCAACAACGCGGGCATCTCACCGCCCGACGACGACTCCATCCTGGAGACCGGCCTGGAGGCCTGGAAGCGCGTGCAGGAGGTCAACCTCACCTCCGTCTACCTGTGCTGCAAGGCGGCCATCCCCTACATGCGCCGCCAGGGCAGGGGCTCCATCATCAACACGGCGTCCTTCGTGGCGCGGATGGGGGCGGCCACGTCCCAGATCTCGTACACCGCGTCCAAGGGCGGCGTCCTCGCCATGTCCCGCGAACTGGGCGTGCAGTTCGCCCGCGAGGGCATCCGCGTGAACGCGCTCTGCCCGGGACCGGTCAACACCCCGCTCCTTCAGGAGCTGTTCGCGAAGGACCCGGAGCGGGCCGCCCGCCGCCTGGTGCACATCCCGGTCGGCCGGTTCGCGGAGGCCGGGGAGATCGCCGCCGCGGTCGCCTTCCTGGCCAGCGACGACTCGTCCTTCGTCAACGCCACCGACTTCCTGGTGGACGGCGGGATCTCGGGCGCGTACGTCACACCGCTCTAGCCGCACCGCTCAGGGCGGGACACTGTGTACTGATCGTCAGGCCTCGTCCTAGAGTGCCGGGATGAGCATGTCGCCCCCGCCCGGCTGGTACCCCGACCCGTCGGCCCCCCACCTGCAGCGCTGGTGGGACGGCACCGCCTGGACCGAGCACCGCAGCGCGGCCACCGTCCCCGCGGCCCAGCCGGCCGCCGGCGGCGGTCCCGGCCGCGCGAAGGTCGTCGCACTGGTCGCGGCCGGGGCCGTGCTCGTCGCGGCGATCGTCACGGGCACGGTCTTCCTCGGCCGGAGCGACGGGAACGGCCCGGACGTGCAGACCGCGCCGAACCCTGTCGCCTCCGACGCCGGGCCGACGAGCGAGAGCCCCTCGCCGTCGCAGTCCTCTGCCGAGCCCTCCGCCGACGACCCGTCCGTCGTCACCGACCAGCTCGACGGCATCACCCTGCCGCTGCTCGACGGCTGGGTCAGGCCGCAGTACGTCGCCGAGGACGACGTAGTCATGACCACCGACGGGACCTACGACTGCCCGGGTGACTCCGGTGTGTGCCGGCACGGCCTCGTCATCTCCCGCACGGTGAGCCAGAGCGACCAGAGCTCCCCGCGGGCGCTCGCCGAGCAGGACGTCAAGGACGCCGCCGACGCCGCCTACGACCGCGACCTGGTCGGCAGGCGGCCCTTCGGCGGCATCGAGTCGCACCGGCAGGTCAAGTCCGGCCAGATCGCGGTGGCGGGTCGCGCCGGTTACTTCGTGCGCTGGCGCGTCAGGACGGCCAAGGGGCCCGGCGGGTACGTCGAGTCGCTCGCCTTCCCCTCCACCGTCGGCACCGAGGCGCCGGTGATGGTCCGGTTCGTCTTCGACGCGGGCGAGGCCGGCCCGCCGGTCGCCGACATGGACCGGATCGCCAGGGGCATCCGCTCGATCGACGACGCGGCGACCGGCGGCGGGGTCGGCAGCAGCATCGGCCCGACGAAGTGACCGGCCCGCCCGCGGCTCACAGGAAGGTGTGACCCTCCCCGCGATACGTCGGGACCGTCGCCGTCACGGCTTCGCCCTCGACCAGGTGCAGCGCGTCGAACCGCTCGCACAGCTCACCGGCCTTGGCGTGCCGGAACCACACCTTGTCGCCGAGCAGCAGATCGTCCGCGGGCGAGCCGAGCAGCGGCGTCTGCACCTCGCCCGGTCCCTCCTGCGGGTCGTAGCGCAGTCCCTCGGGCAGGTGCGGGACCGGCAGCCGGTCGGGGCCGGCCGCACCGGAGGCGGAATAGCCGCCGCCCAGCACCGTCACCACCCCGACGCCCGGCCGGCGCACGACGGGCAGGGCGAACAGGGCCGCCGGACGCCCGCTGAAGGAGGTGTAGTTGTCGAACAGCCGCGGCACGTACAGCCCGGAGCCCGCGCCGATCTCGGTGACCGCGTCCTCCGCGGCGGTGTGCTGCACGCTGCCCGTGCCGCCGCCGTTGACGAACTCCAGGTCGGGCACGACGGCCCGCACCGCCCGCACGACCGCGCCGCGCCGCTCGGCCAGCTCCCGGCGGGCGGTGGCCTGCATGAGCCGTACGGCACGCGACCGCAGGGGCCGGCCGGCGACGGAGTCGCCGACGCCCGCGATGTGCCCCTCGTAGGCCATGATCCCCACGACCTTGAAACCGGGCCGCCGGGCCACGGCGCGCGCCATGTCGGCGACCTGGGCGGGGGAGTGCAGCGGCGAACGGCGCGCGCCGACGCGCACGCGGCCTCCGAACAGCTTGAGCGAGGTGTCCAACTCCAGGCAGACGCGGATGACTTCACGTCCGCCCTCGCGTGCCTCGTCGATGAGGCGGAGCTGCGCGGGGTCGTCGACCATCACGGTCACGGCGGCCGCGAGCTTGGGGTCGGCGGCGAGCTCCGCGTAGGAGGCGCGGTCCGCCGAGGGGTAGGCGAGCAGGATGTCGTCGAACCCGCTGCGCGCCAGCCACAGGGACTCGGCGAGCGTGAAGGACATGACGCCCGTGAACCCGTCCTTGTCCAGGACCCGCTCCAGCAGGGCCCGGCAGCGTACGGACTTGCTCGCGACGCGGATCGGCTTGCCGCCGGCGCGGCGGACGAGATCGTCCGCGTTGGCGTCGAAGGCGTCCAGGTCCACGATGGCGAGCGGTGCGTCCAGGTGGGCGGTGGCCCGGTCGTAACGGGCCCGGTCGGCGGCGCGCGCAGTCATGAACGAAGCCTGCCAGACAGGATTACCGCAGGGTAGGGGGACGTTCCGGGCAGATGCCCCGGGCTCGTGGACTGGTTCCCGTTCGGACAGGGGCAACCCGTAGAGTGACGCGCACGTACGGCGGAACGACGTCGGCCGGCGACCGCGCACGGGGATGTCTCTCGGTTCGTACGGGTATGCGTGCCCCGGGACGGACCGAAACCCGGCGTCGACCGGTTGAGCGCACGGACGACGGCCCGCGTACAGGTAGTCGGCCCGGGCGCGAGGAAACGGGGGGTGCATGAGCACGGAAGCGCAGCATGCCTCCACCCCGCCACGCCCGTCCGAGCCCCCGGCGGCCGGCCCGGACCAGGCGGCCCCCGAATCCACGCGCACCCCGGACGACACCACCGCGTCCGGCGGCGTCTGGTCCCCGTGGCGCGCCTCCGAACCGTTCGACGCGTTCGCCCGCCGCGAGCCGGCCCAGGACGCCGAGGAAGCCCCGGCGGCCCGGCGCGGTGGCGAGGCCCGCGAGGACACGTCGTCCGAGCGCCAGGACCGCGCCGCCGCTGGGCCGCCCAGCGGGCAGGGCGCCGGAGCAGGTGCCGACCACGATGCGGAGCGCTCCCCGGACGCCCGCACCCGCTTCCCGAACCTGCGGGCGCCGTCCGGCCCGCCCCCGCCGCAGGCCTCGGCCCGCTTCCCGGACGCCGCGCCGTCGGCCGCGCACGAGGAAGGACGCGAGGAACGACGCGTCGGCGCCGTCCCGGACGCGCCGGCCGGAGCCGTGCCGCCGCGCCCGGCCCACCGCCCCACCGTGCCCCCGCACCGCACGAACGCCCCCGCGGAGACCACCCAGGAGACCACCAGGCGCCTGCGCCCGGTCCCGGCGGAGCCCGCGCCCGTGCCACCCCCCGTGCGGGAGAGCGCCGGCCCCGACCCCGCGCTCTCCTGGAGCGCTCCCGGCGCATCCGCCCGGACGCCGGGGTCCGGGCGGCCGGTCGTGTCGTTCGGGGAGCCCGAGGGGTACGACGAGCAGGCCCGGCCGCGGCCGCTCGGCGTGCGGGTGCGGCCGCGCACGGCCGCCGTCGGCGTCTGCCTGGTGCTCGGGCTCGGCCTCATCGGCGGTGCCGTGACCGGCAGTTGGCTGGTCGGCGGCGGTGGCGAAGGCGGCGTGCAGGACACCTACGCCGTGGCCGGGACGCTCTGGCACAGCGTGCCCGTGGACAAGCTCTTCCCGCCGACCGTGCAGGGCACCGGCGCGGGACCCGGCGGCGCCGACCGCACCTGGACACGCGTCGCCGTCGCACCGGACACCGGCTGCAAGAACGCCTTCGACCCGCTCCTGGACAAGGCCCTCGCCCCGGCCGGCTGCCGGCGGCTGCTGCGCGCCACCTACACCGACGCCACCCAGAGCTTCGTCACCACCGTCGGCCTGATGTTCACCAAGGCCGACGCCGCCTCCATGGACGCCCTCGCCCGGCGCTTCCAGAACGAGGGGCTCGGCACCCGCACCGACCTCATGCCCCGCCCCTACGCCGAGAAGGGCACCCCCGCCGCCCACTTCGGCCCCGCACAGCGCGCCTCGTGGACCGTCTCCGTGCTCACCGACGCCCCCGTCGTCGTCTACGCCGTCTCCGGCTGGGCCGACGGCCGCAGCGTCGACACCCCGGTCCCGCCCGAGCAGGCCACGCAGTCCGGCGCGACCTCCGCAGCTGCCCAGGCCGGCCTCGGCAACGAGGCCCAGGGACTCGCCGACCGCGTCGAACGGTCCCTGCGCAAAGACGTCATCTCGCCCACGGAGAAGCCCTCGTGAAGCGCCATATCGGAGCGAAGGACGGGGCAGGGGCGAAACACCGCCTCGGAGCGCTGAGCGTCCTGCTCGCCGCCTCCGTCGCCCTCGTCCCGCCCACGGTCGCGCACGCCGACGGCATCCGCGCCCAGCAGTGGGCCCTCGACGCCATGCACACCCAGCAGGCCTGGCAGACCACCAAGGGCAAGGGCATCACGGTCGCCGTCCTCGACACCGGCGTCGAGGCCGGCCACCCCGACCTCGCGGGCAACGTCCTGCCGGCGAAGGACATGATCGGCTTCGGGGCGAAGCAGGGTGACCGGGCCTGGGCCCGGCACGGCACCGCCATGGCCGGGATCATCGCCGGTCACGGCCACGGCCCCGGCGACGGCGACGGTGTCGTGGGTGTCGCCCCCGAGGCGAAGATCCTCCCCGTCCGCGTGATCCTCGAGGACGGCGACCCCGCCCGCACCAAGGCCCGCAGCACCCGCGGCAACGCCCTCGCCGAAGGCATCCGCTGGGCCGCCGACCACGGCGCCGACGTCATCAACCTCTCGCTCGGCGACGACTCCGCCTCCGCCCACCCCGAGCCCGCCGAGGACGAGGCCGTCCAGTACGCCCTGAAGAAGGGCGTCGCCGTCGTCGCCTCGGCCGGCAACGGCGGCGAGAAGGGCGACCACGTCTCCTACCCGGCGGCCTATCCGGGCGTCATCGCCGCGACCGCCGTCGACCGCTTCGGCACCCGCGCCTCGTTCTCCACCCGCCGCTGGTACGCGACGGTCAGTGCCCCCGGCGTCGACATCGTGATCGCCGACCCCGACCACAAGTACTACGAGGGGTGGGGCACCAGCGCGGCCTCCGCGTTCGTCTCCGGCGCGGTCGCCCTGATCAAGGCCGCCCACCCCGGGCTCACCCCCGCCCAGATCAAGCAGCTGCTCGAGGACACCGCCCGCAACGCCCCCTCCGGCGGCCGCGACGACTCCCGCGGCTTCGGCATGATCGACCCGGCGGCCGCCATCAAGGCCGCCGGCCGCCTCAAGCCGGAGGGCCTGCAGGTGGCGTCGTACGGCGACAAGTACTTCGGCCCGGGCCCGGACGCCGCCAAGTCCGGCGACGACACCAGCGGTTGGGCCGCACCGCTCGCGGGCAGCCTCGGCGGGGTCCTGCTCGTGATGGCCGTGGTCATGTGGCGCGGCCGCCGCAGCCGCCACGAGGGCCCGTAGTCAGCCGCTGCCGGACAGCGCCCCGACCGCCGCCTTCGCCGCCGCCTCGACCAGCGAGATCCCCTTCGCCTTCGTCGAGTTGCCGTTCGACAGCACGGCCACCAGGCAGGCGCGGCCGTCCACCGTCACGCGCCCGATGCTGTTGATGTCCCACAGCCCCGTCGTGCTGCGGGCCAGCCAGCCGTTCTTCAGCGCCCACCGCGAGCCGTCGGCCGCGGCCGAGACCCCCCAGTGCTGGTCGGCGGCGATCTGTCCCATCAGCCCCTGCAGATACGTCCGCGAGGCCTCGCTCAGTTTCGAGTCGTCCCCGAACACCTGGCGCAGCAGCGTGAGTTGATCGGCGGCCGTGGTCTGGGTCAGCCCCCACAGCATGCCGTCGCCGCCCTCGGTGCCGGTGAGCCCGAGACGCTCGTTGGCGGCGTCGAGACCGCCGGCCCGGCCGATGATCCGCCACAGCGCCGACGCCGAGTCGTTGTCGCTGTTCTCGATCATCGCGGTGGCGTACGTCTTCTCGCTCGCCGTGAGCCGCCGGTTCGCGTCCTGCGCCTGCAGCAGCAGCGTCGCCAGGATGTCGACCTTGACGATGCTCGCGGTGTCGAAGGCGCCGTCCCCGTAGGAGGCGCTCACGCCCGAATCCACGTCCAGCACCGCCACCGAAACGTCCGCGCCGTCCTCGACGGACACCGCCTTCATGGCCGTGGTCAGCAGCGCGCCGTGGTCGGCCGCCGCCTGTGTCACGGATTCCACGGATTCCTCCCCGTCCGTCGTGGCCGAGGTGGAGGCCGACGCCGTCGCCGACGACGATACGGCGCCCGCGTCCGAGTGCGCCTGAGCCTTCACGTACACCGTCCCGGCGGCCGTGCCGCCCACGACGGTCACGGCGGCGAGGGCGACGTGGAGCAGGGACCGCGTCCTGTGCGGGCGCGAGCGGCGGCGGCCCCTGCGGGCTCTGGGAGTCTCCATTCCCGCGATGCTCGGGGCGGCGACTGTGCGTGCCGTTAGACGGACGTTAGATGTGCGTCAGGGGATTCTGAGAAAGCCGTGAAGGCGGTGAACGACCGGTTTCCGGGGCCGCACAAGGCCTGCGGCGTCCCCCCTATAGGGTCGGTGACCGTGGCGAACAAGAACATTCCCGACTCCGGCTTCTCCGACGACGACGGCTCCGCCGACCCCCGGCTGAGCGCGGCGCTCACCGCCTGGGCCGAGGACCGGACGGCCGTGGGCCCCGTCCTGGAGGCGCTGAAGGGCGCCCGGCTCCTCGTCCCCGTGGTGGCCGTCCTGGGCGAGGTCGAGGAGGACGAGAACGGGCTGCGCCGGGAGAAGACCAGCGACATGGCCGTGCCGACCCTGAAGGCCGGGTCCCGGACCGCCCTGCCGGCCTTCACCTCCACCGACTCGCTGGCCCGCTGGGACCCGGCGGCCCGCCCCGTCGCCGTACCCCTGCACCAGGCGCTGCAGGCCGCGGCGCACGAGAAGGCGGACACGGTGGTCCTGGACCTGGCCGGGCCGGTGGCGTTCGAACTGACCGGACCCGCGCTGCTCGCCCTCGCCGAGGGCCGTACGACGGCCGACCCGCTCACCGACCCCGCGGTGCGCCGGGCGGTCCGCGCCGCCGTCGAGGGCGAGCCCGCCGTCCTGCGCGCCCACCTCGGGCCCGGCCGCGCCGACGGCACCCTCGCCCTCGTGCTCGACGCGTCCGCGGAACCGGCCGGGGCCGCCCGCGCGGTCGCCGAGCGCCTCGCCGCCGACGAGACACTGAGGGCCCGCCTGGTGCGCGGCCTCGACCTGGCACTGCTGCCGGCCGGGGCGACGCCGCCGGGCGAGCCCTTGTACGTACGCTGATCGACTAGCCGTAGATCGGGCCGGTGTACTTCTCGCCCGGTCCCTGACCCGGCTCGTCCGCCACGAGGGACGCCTCGCGGAAGGCCAGCTGGAGCGACTTCAGGCCGTCGCGCAGCGGGGCCGCGTGGAAGGAGCTGATCTCGGTCGTGGACGCGTCCAGCAGACCGGCCAGGGCGGTGATCAGCTTGCGCGCCTCGTCCAGGTCCTTGTACTTGTCGCCCTCCTCGGTCAGGCCGAGCTTCACCGCGGCGGCGCTCATCAGGTTGACGGCGACCGTCACGATCACCTCGACGGCAGGGACCTCGGCGATGTCGCGGGTCATGGCGTCGAAGTCGGCGGGGGACTCAGGAGGGGTGTCACTCATGTCCCACACGATAGGGCCCGGCGCACACCGGTTCGCACCACCCCCGGGTAGCTGCTAACCTTGTGTGACGACCGGCCGGACGCACGCGTCAGCGAGCGGCCCGGCCCACAAGTGGAGGCTCCGATCTCCCACCTGACCGTCCCCCGGGACGGCGGGTCACCCCGGTCAGGCGACGACCATCGTTCCGTACGGACGATGGAGTCGTCCGAAAGCGCGCCCCGCGACATCGCGGCGGTGCTCCGGTAGTGCTTGGAGCCCCGCATGTGATCGTCCGGGGCATTTTTTGTGCCTCGGCGCGGTTAGGTCTGTCGAAAAGAGACAAACGCGGCTGTCCGCCAGACCGCCGTGTGGTGCTAACCGAGGAGGATCCATCAGCGCCGAGCCCCGCATCAACGACCGGATTCGCGTTCCCGAGGTGCGACTTGTCGGTCCCAGTGGCGAGCAGGTGGGCATCGTCCCGCTGGCGAAGGCACTGGAGCTTGCCCAGGAGTACGACCTCGACCTCGTCGAGGTGGCGGCGAACGCCCGTCCGCCCGTGTGCAAGCTCATGGACTACGGGAAGTTCAAGTACGAGTCGGCCATGAAGGCCCGTGAGGCGCGCAAGAACCAGGCGCACACGGTCATCAAGGAGATGAAGCTCCGGCCGAAGATCGACCCGCACGACTATGACACCAAGAAGGGTCACGTCGTCCGGTTCCTCAAGCAGGGCGACAAGGTCAAGATCACGATCATGTTCCGTGGTCGCGAGCAGTCCCGGCCCGAGCTGGGCTACCGACTGCTGCAGCGTCTCGCTGAGGACGTCCAGGACCTCGGTTTCGTGGAGTCGAACCCGAAGCAGGACGGCCGCAACATGATCATGGTTCTCGGTCCGCACAAGAAGAAGACCGAGGCGATGGCCGAGGCCCGCCAGGCGCAGGAAGCCCGTAAGGCCGACGCGAAGGCCAACCCCGGCAAGTCGCAGAACGCTGCGGACACCGACGGCGCCGACGGCGCCGACAGCGCCGACAGCGTCGAGACCGCCGAGGACGCGGTCGAGGCTCCTGCCGAGGCTTCCGCCGAAGCGTGACCCCGGGGGACGCGAGTCCCCAGGACCCAACCGATACAGAGCGACGTTCCACCGTGCCCGGTTTCTGTGACCGGGCACCGGAACGCCACCGACGAGGAGATACGGCGCCATGCCGAAGAACAAGTCGCACAGCGGTGCCAGCAAGCGCTTCAAGGTCACCGGCTCCGGCAAGGTGCTCCGTGAGCGCGCCGGCAAGCGCCACCTGCTCGAGCACAAGTCGTCGCGCCTGACGCGTCGCCTCACCGGCAACGCCGAGATGGCCCCGGGCGACGCCAAGAAGATCAAGAAGCTTCTCGGCAAGTGACGTGAACGGCGCCCGCACGGTGCGCCGTACGTCTGGACCGGGACCCAATCGTTTCCGGGCCGTGTGAGTCCAACCGCGGCCCCGCTACAAGGAGTTAACAAGTGGCACGCGTCAAGCGGGCAGTCAACGCCCACAAGAAGCGCCGGGCGATCCTCGAGCAGGCCTCCGGCTACCGCGGTCAGCGTTCGCGCCTGTACCGCAAGGCCAAGGAGCAGGTCACCCACTCGCTGGTCTACAACTACAACGACCGCAAGAAGCGCAAGGGTGACTTCCGCCAGCTGTGGATCCAGCGCATCAACGCCGCTGCCCGCGCCAACGGCATCACGTACAACCGCTTCATCCAGGGCCTGAAGGCCGCCAACGTCGAGGTCGACCGCAAGATCCTCGCCGAGCTGGCCGTCAACGACGCCACCGCGTTCGCCGCGCTGGTCGAGGTCGCCCAGAAGGCGCTGCCCGCCGACGTCAACGCCCCCAAGGCGGCCTGACGCCGACGCCGGCCCAGAGCCGACGTGACATGAGGGACCCGCAGGCTGACAAGGCCTGCGGGTCCGCTGTTTCCTGAGCTGCCAAAGGTGAACCCCATGCCCTCCGCCACCCCCGAGCTGATCTCCCCCCGTTCCCCCCGTGTCTCCGCCGCCCGGCGGCTGGCCAGGCGGAACTTCCGGGGCAAGGAGCGGCTGTTCCTGGCGGAGGGGCCGCAGGCGGTGCGGGAGGCGGCCGGGCACCAGGACACGCTCGTGGAGCTGTTCGCCACCGTCGAGGCCGCGGAGCGCTACGCCGACATCATCGGCGAGGCCCGTTTCGCCGGGGCCCGCGTCCACCTCGCCGCCGAGGAGGTCATCGCCGAGATCTCGACGACCGTCACCCCGCAGGGCCTGGTCGGGATCTGCCGGTTCCTGGACACTCCGTTCGCGCGCATCCTCGCCGCCCGGCCCAAGCTGGTGGCCGTACTGGCGCATGTGCGCGACCCCGGGAACGCCGGGACCGTGCTCAGGTGCGCCGACGCCGCCGGGGCCGAGGCCGTCGTGCTGACCGACGCCTCCGTCGACCTCTACAACCCCAAGGCCGTACGGGCCTCCGTGGGCTCGTTGTTCCACCTGCCGGTGGCGGTCGGAGTCCCCGTGGAGGAGGCGGTCGCCGGTCTCAAGGGCGCCGGCGTCCGGATCCTCGCCGCGGACGGCGCCGGGAGCGACGACCTCGACGACGAGCTCGACAAGGGCACCATGGGCGGCCCGACCGCCTGGGTGTTCGGGAACGAGGCGTGGGGGCTCCCGGAGGAGACCCGCGCACTCGCGGACGCCGTGGTGCGCGTTCCGATCCACGGGAAGGCCGAGAGTCTGAACCTCGCCACCGCGGCCGCCGTATGTCTGTATGCGTCGGCCCGTGCACAGCGCGCCTCCGGAGGGTGCCGCTCCGTCACCGAGAGCTAGTAGGGTGACCAGCTCGGGGGCCACCTGCGCCGTCTGAGAGGTGGGGTACGGGGATGAGTGTCGGCACGAGCAGGGCACGTGACGCGCATAGCGCGCCCGCGCCCCGGCACGGCGACCTCGCCGAGCTCGGCATCGACCCCGACGAGCTGCCCGACGGCCTCGTCGTCGCCGACGAGCACGGCCGCGTCATCTGCTTCAACGCCGCGGCGGAGCGCATCACCGCGGCCCCCGCCGCGGACGTCCTCGGGCAGCAGCTGGAGAAGGCGCTGCCGCTGGAGGACCTCGAGGGGCGCCGCTGGTGGCAGCTGACGGACCCCTACGGCGGTCTCGCCATCCGGGTCCGCCAGCCCGAGCGGAACCTGCTGCTGCCCGGCGGCCGGGAGGTCCTCGTCTCGGCCCGGTACGTCCGCGGCGAGCCCACCGGCCCGGTCCGCCGCGTCGTGGTCTCCCTGCGCGACACCGAGGCCCGGCGCCGCACCGAGCGCAGTCATGCCGAGCTGATAGCGACGGTGGCCCACGAACTCCGCTCGCCCCTCACCTCCGTGAAGGGTTTCACCGCCACGCTCCTCGCCAAGTGGGAACGCTTCACCGACGACCAGAAGCGGCTGATGCTGGAGACCGTCGACGCCGACGCCGACCGGGTCACCCGGCTGATAGCGGAGCTGCTGGACATCTCGCGGATCGACTCGGGGCGGCTGGAGGTCAGGCGCCAGCCGGTCGACATCGGCGCGGCCGTCGGGCGGCACATCCAGGCCTACGTCGCCGCCGGCCAGCCCGCCGACCGGTTCCTGCTGCGCCTGGAGCAGCCCCTGCCCGCGCTGTGGGCCGACCCGGACAAGGTCGACCAGGTGCTCAGCAACCTGCTGGAAAATGCCGTGCGGCACGGCGAGGGAACCGTCACGATTGACATCACGGCCACGGCGTCCCCGCGCGAGGGGGAGGACGCCGGGACGTCGGTCACGGTGAGCGACGAGGGGCCCGGCATCCCGGAGGAATCCATGAACCGCGTCTTCACCCGCTTCTGGCGGGGCAGCAAGCGCGGCGGCACGGGCCTCGGGCTCTACATCGTCAAGGGCATCGTCGAGGCCCATGGCGGCACCATCACGGTCGGCCGCGCCCCCGGGGGCGGAGCCGAGTTCCGATTTACGTTGCCCGTGGCAGCCCCGGCGTATCTCGCCTAGCGGCCCACGGGCGCATTCGCATACTCCGACCCCGTTAGACTCGGCCATTGGCACCTTTGCGTCCACAACCGGAGACGAGGCGTCTCCAGGTCGAGACGGGGCACGTCAGCCAGCCAATCGGAAGCACGGGAAGAGATGTCGGCACCGAATAAGTCGTACGACCCTGTCGAGGTCGAGGCGTTGAAACCGGAAGAGATCGAGCGCATGCGGGACGAGGCGCTCGCCGCCTTCGCCGCCGCGGACTCCCTCGACGCGCTCCAGGAGGCCAAGGTCGCCCACACCGGCGGCGCCTCGCCGCTGGCCCTCGCCAACCGCGAGATCGGCGCCCTGCCCCCGCACGCGAAGGCGGCCGCCGGCAAGCTGGTCGGCCAGGCCCGCGGCGCCGTGAACAAGGCGCTCGCGGCCCGCCAGGCCGAGCTGGAGGCCGAGCGCGACGCGCGCGTGCTGGTCGAGGAGGCCGTGGACGTCACGCTGCCCCACGACCGCGTGCCGGCCGGCGCCCGCCACCCCCTGACCACGCTCTCGGAGCGCATCGAGGACGTCTTCGTGGCCATGGGCTACGAGGTCGCCGAAGGCCCCGAGATCGAGGCCGAGTGGTTCAACTTCGACGCCCTGAACATCGGCCCGGACCACCCGGCCCGCGGCGAGCACGACACGTTCTTCGTGCAGGGTCCCGAGGGCGGCACCGAGTCCGGTGTCGTACTGCGCACCCACACCTCACCGGTCCAGATCCGCTCGCTGCTCGACCGTGAGCTGCCGGTCTACGTGATCTGCCCGGGCCGCGTGTACCGCACCGACGAGCTCGACGCCACGCACACGCCCGTCTTCCACCAGGTCGAGCTGCTCGCCGTGGACGAGGGCCTGACCATGGCCGACCTCAAGGGCACCCTCGACCACATGGTCCAGTCGCTGTTCGGCGAGGGCATGAAGACCCGGCTGCGGCCGAACTTCTTCCCCTTCACCGAGCCGTCCGCCGAGATGGACATGGTCTGCTACGTCTGCCGTGGCGAGTCCGTCGGCAACCCCGACCGGCCCTGCCGCACCTGCTCCAGCGAGGGCTGGATCGAGCTCGGCGGCTGCGGCATGGTCAACCCGCGGGTGCTCACCGCGTGCGGCGTCGACCCGGAGAAGTACAGCGGATTCGCCTTCGGGTTCGGCATCGAGCGGATGCTGATGTTCCGCCACAACGTCGAGGACATGCGAGACATGGTCGAGGGCGACGTCCGGTTCACCCGGCCGTTCGGGATGGAGATCTGATGCGGGTCCCGCTTTCTTGGCTGCGGGAGTACGTCGGCCTGCCGGCGACCGAAACCGGCCGTGACGTCCAGGCCAAGCTCATTTCGGCCGGTCTCGAGGTCGAGTCCGTCGAACACCTCGGCGCCGACCTCAAGGGCCCCCTCGTCGTCGGCCAGGTGCTCACGATCGAGGAGCTGGAGGGCTTCAAGAAGCCGATCCGCTTCTGCACGGTGAACGTCGGCCAGGCCAACGGCACCGGTGAGCCGCAGGAGATCGTCTGCGGCGCCCGGAACTTCGCCGTCGGCGACAAGGTCGTCGTGGTCCTGCCCGGCGCCACCCTGCCCGGTGGCTTCTCCATCTCCGCGCGCAAGACGTACGGCAGGACGTCCCACGGCATGATCTGCTCCAGCGACGAGCTGGGCATGGGCGACGACGGCACCAAGGGCATCATCGTGCTGCCGCCGGAGATCGAGGTCGGCAAGGACGCCATCGAGCTCCTGGAGCTCGTCGACGAGGTCCTGGACATCGCCGTCACCGCCAACCGCGGCGACTGCCTGTCCATCCGCGGCGTCGCCCGCGAGACCGCCATCGCCTACGGCCTGCCGCTGCGCGACCCGGCGCTGATCGACGTACCCGGCCCGAACGCCTTCGGCTACCCGGTCCAGGTCGCCGACCCCGTCGGCTGCGACCGCTTCACCGCCCGCACGGTGACCGGTCTCAGCCCCGAGGCGCGCTCCCCGATCTGGCTTCGGCGCAGGCTGCAGAAGGTCGGCATGCGCCCGATCTCGCTCGCCGTCGACGTCACCAACTACGTGATGATGGAGCTCGGCCAGCCGCTGCACGCCTACGACCGCAACCTGGTCCAGGGCACCATCGGCGTCCGCCGCGCCGAGCAGGGCGAGAAGCTCGTCACCCTCGACGGCACGGAGCGCCAGCTCGACGCCGAGGACCTGGTGATCACCGACGAGCGCGGCCCCATCGGCCTCGCCGGTGTCATGGGCGGCGCCAACACCGAGATCGCCGACCACGACGACGAGGCGAACGCCACCAGCGACGTGGTGATCGAGGCCGCGCACTTCAACGCGGTGTCCATCGCACGCACGGCCCGCCGTCACAAGCTCTCCTCCGAGGCGTCCCGCCGCTTCGAGCGCGGTGTCGACCCGCAGGCCGCGGCGGCCGCCGCGCAGCGCACGGTCGACCTGCTGGTGCTGCTCGCCGGCGGCAGCGCCGAGGCGGGTGTCACCGAGGTCATCGCGCCCTCCGCGCCGCACACCATCACGGTCGCGGCCGACCACCCGGACAAGGTGGCGGGCGTCGACTACGGCCGCGAGACCGTCGTACGGCGGCTGCAGGAGATCGGCTGCGACGTGTACGGGCAGGACGAGCTGATCGTCACCGTGCCGTCCTGGCGGCCCGACCTCCTGGAGATCAACGACCTCGCGGAGGAGGTCATCCGCCTGGAGGGCTACGAGAACCTGCCCTCCACCCTGCCCAGGCCGCCGTCGGGCCGCGGTCTGACGCACCGGCAGCGGCTGCATCGCCGCATCGGCCGCGCGCTGGCCGGGGCGGGCTACGTCGAGGCGCCGAACTACCCGTTCATCGGCGAGCAGGTCTTCGACCAGCTGCTGCTGGAGGCCGACGACCCGGCGCGCCGCGTCGTGAAGCTGACCAATCCGCTCAACGACGAGGAGCCCGCGCTCCGTACGTCGCTGCTGCCGGGCCTGTTCGGCGCGCTGCGCCGCAACAACGGCCGCGGCTCGCACGACCTGGCGCTGTTCGAGACCGGCCTGGTCTTCCTGCCGCGCGAGGAGCAGCGGATCGCCGCGGCCCTGCCGGTCGACCGGCGGCCCACCGACGAGGAGATCGCCGAACTGGACGCCGCGCTGCCCGAGCAGCCGCGCCACGCCGCCGTCGTCCTCGCGGGCGCCCGCGAGCAGGCCGGCTGGTGGGGCAAGGGCCGTCCGGCGGACTGGGCCGACGCCATCGAGGCCGCCCGGGCCGTCGCCCGTGAGGCCGGTGCCGAACTGACCGTCCGCGGCGGGCAGTACGGGCCGTGGCACCCGGGCCGCACAGCCGAGCTGGTGGTCGTCGTGGACGGCGCGGAGAAGGTCGTCGGTCACGCCGGCGAGCTGCACCCGCGCGTGATCAAGGCGCTCGGCCTGCCCGAGCGGGCCTGCGCGATGGAGATCGACCTGGACGTGCTGGAGGCGGTCGGCAACGACACCCCGCAGGCGCCCAGCATCTCCACGTTCCCGGTGGCCACGCAGGACGTCGCCCTGGTCGTCGACAAGTTCGTGCCGCACACCGACGTCGAGGCCGCGCTGCGCGAAGGCGCGGGTGAACTCCTCGAAGGTATCCGGCTGTTCGACGTCTACGAGAACGACGACCAGCTCGGTGAGGGCCGGAAGTCGCTGGCGTACGCGTTGCGCTTCCGCGCGGGTGACCGGACGCTGACGGTTGACGAGGCTTCGGCAGCCCGGGATGCGGCGGTTGCCCTGGCGGGCGAGCGTACGGGAGCTGTTCTTCGGGGGTAGCCCAGCGGGTGGGGGACTGCGGTTCGCCGGCGGCTGCGGGTTCGCCGTGGCTTGTCGCGCAGTTCCCCGCGCCCCTGAAAAGGGCCGCAGTTACCCCGTGAATATGCCCCCCACCTGCATAAATGCGGGTGGCCTGTGGGTGCTCACTCATTCGGGTGACAATCTCGGATGATCTGGCTCCGTCAGGCCATGCGATCGACAGAATCGGACCGGTCTCTAGGGGCCGGTCCGTCTGTGCTCTCGGGGTCTAAATGGGGGGCCGATCGGCATGATCCGCATCAAGCCCGGGGTTCGCCGCGGCGCGGGGAGGCGGCCGCTGCGCCGGGTGCTCGCGCTGGGGCTGCCCGCCGCCTGGGGCGCCATGGCGGTCTCGTACAAACTGGCCTGTCCTTTGGCCCAGCAGAACGGCCTGGGCGCGCGCGTCGTCACCAGCGCCGTCTTCCTCGCCGTGGGAACAGGACTGATCCTGCACGTCCGGCACGCGCTGCTGCGCGAGTTGAAGGAGGCCCGCCGGGTCGCGGGCGTCGCCCAGAGTGCGCTGCTGCGACCCCTGCCACCGCGGATCGCGGGGCTGAACGTCGCCGCCGCCCAGGTCTCCGCCGACAGCGGTGCGGCCATCGGTGGCGACCTGTACGAGGCCATCGCCACCGAGCACGGCGTGCGGGTCGTGATGGGCGATGTGCGCGGGCACGGTCTCGCCGCCGTCAGCACGGCCGCCGCCCTGCTCGGCAGCTTCCGCGAGGCGGTGCACGACGAGCCCGAACTCGGGTCTCTGCTACGGCGGCTGGAGCGCGCCCTGGCCCGGCATCTGCGTGAGCGGGCACGCGGCGAACACCCCTCGGCCGGAGCGGAGCCGGACAACCCGGTCGCCGAGGAGTTCGTCACCGTACTGCTGCTGGAGATCGGGCCCGACTCGGAGATGCACTTCCTCAACTGCGGGCACCCCTGGCCCCATCTGCTCGGCGAGGGAAGGGCAAAGCCCGTGGTCCGAGCGGATCCCCTCCCTCCGCTCGGACCGTTCCCGCTCCCGCCCGAATTGGACCTGCAGCACTGCGGCCGTCTGCGGCCCGGCGAGACCCTGCTCCTCCACACGGACGGCGTGGAGGACGCCAGAGACGGCCGTGGCCGGTTCTTTCCCTTGGGCGAGGTCTTGGCCCGATATGTGCGCGACACCTCCGTGGCCGTCCCCCAGGCGGTCCTCGGATCGGTCTTCACCGCACTGCTCCGCCACACGGCCGGAACTCCGGCCGACGACATGGCCTTGCTGGCACTGAGAAACGACCGCTGCCTGCAACGCGCCACAGGGGCGCGGAGAACTGCGCGACCAGCCACGGCACATCCGCAGCCGACAACGCACCTGTGACGCAACGGTGCTCAGTCGCCCGGCCAAGCCGCCGGCAGGCCGTCCGCCCCGCCACGGAGTGTCGGGCAGGCAGCTGGGCGGACGGCGCGAGAACGGGCCGCCGCACTGTACGAGGGGGAGCCGGCGGCCCGGCCGGCCTCTTTGCGAGGCATTTCAGTCAACCGGTTGGAAACTCTCCGCGACAGCGCGCGTACGCTGCGGATTCGGGCACTCCGTTCACACCCCGTGTGAAGCCGTTCGCACTAGTCTGACGGGCACCGAGCCATCCGGGGGGCATATATGCAGCCCAACACTCTGCTGGACGCGATCCTGGACGAGGCGGGGATCTCGCATGCGGGCCTGGCAGCACACGTCAATCAGGCGGGGCGGGCGCGCGGTCTCGCACTCCGCTACGAACACACCGCCGTGGCAAGGTGGTTGAAGGGGCAGCGGCCGCGCGGTCAGGTGCCCGATCTGATCTGCGAGGTGCTCGCGGGCCGGCTGCACCGTCCCGTCACGCTCGACGACATCGGCCTCGGCGTGCCCGGCGAACCGTCGACGCCGCACGGCACCTCGCTCTCCGGCTTCGTCGAGCGGGCGACCGCGCTGTGGCGCTCCGACGAGCAGCAGCGCCCGCACATCCTGGGCGCGCCCGCGGTGACCGGCACACCGGCGGTCATGCCCGTGTGGGAGTGGGAGAACCCGCCCGAGGACGTCGACGTCTCGCGCGGCGGCCGGCACCGGGTCACCCCCGCCGACCTGGAGATGCTGCGCGCCGCCCGCACCCACTACGAGCAGATGTACCGCAAGGCCGGCGGCATAGCGACCCGTACCAGGATCGTCGGCTTCCTCAACGCCGAGGCCGCCCCGCTGCTGCGCGGCAGCTACACCGACGCCACGGGGCGTCAGCTGCACCGGGCGACGGGCGGGTTGGTGGCGATCGCGGGCATCTGCGCCTACGACTCCGACGCGCACGGTCTCGCCCAGCGCTACTTCCACCAGGCGCTGCGGCTGGCCAAGGCCAGCGGCGACCGGGGGCTCGGAGCGTATGTGATCGCGCTGCTGGTCAACCAGTCCCTGTTCATGCGGGAGCACCGGCAGGCCGTCGCCTTCGCGGAGGCCGCGCTGCGCGCCGCCGGCAAGCACATCACCCCGGCACTCGCCTGCGACCTCTACGCGATGCAGGCCAAGGCGTACGCGCACCTCGGCGACGGCACGACCGCGCTGTCCTGCATCCGGCGGGCCGAACAGGCCGCCGAACGTATCCGGCGCGGATACGAGCCCGACGAAACCGGCTATGTGCAACCGGGGTTGGTCAACGTCCAGGTGGCGGAGGCACTGCTCAGCCTCGGTGAACTCGTGGCCGCGGGGGAGCACGCGGCGGCGGCCGTCGACAACCCGGCGCACGACCGCGGCCGGGTGCACCGGCTCGCCATGCTCAGCACGATCGAACTGCGCCGGGGCAACGCCGACAAGGCCGTGGCCACCGCGGTGCAGATGGCCGAACAGGCGCGCGGAATGGAGTCCCAGCGACTGCGCGACAGACTCCGGGCGGTACGCGACCACCTGGTGCGTAACGGCTGCGCGGGCACCGCGGAGGCTGCCGAACTCATCGACGGCGCACTGCGCGTACCGCTGTAGACCGGTTCCTCAGCACCGCTGAACCACAGTCCCTGCTGCGATATTGCCACTTACTCGACGGAAGGTGGCAGAACCGTGCAGTGGACGAAACAGAACGAACAAACTGTGTACGCGAACCGCTGGTTCGACGTGAACCTCGCGGATGTCGAGTTGCCGGACGGCCGGCATCTCGATCACTTTCTGATACGCATGCGGCCGGTGGCCGTGGCGACGGTGGTGAACGAGGCCAACGAGGTCCTCCTCCTGTGGCGCCACCGTTTCATCACCGACAGCTGGGGGTGGGAACTCGCGGCCGGTGTGGTCGAGGACGGCGAGGACATCGCCGTCGCGGCCGCCAGGGAACTCGAGGAGGAGACCGGCTGGCGGCCGGGACCTCTGCAGCACCTCATGAGCGTGGAGCCGTCCAACGGCCTCACCGACGCCCGGCACCACATCTACTGGGCCGACGAGGGCAATTACGTCGGGCATCCCGTGGACGACTTCGAGTCGGACCGCCGGGAATGGGTCCCCCTCAAGCTCGTCCCCGACATGATCGCCCGCGGGGAGGTCCCGGCCGCCAACATGGCGGCCGCGTTACTGTACTTGCACCACCTCAGGCTCGGGCAGGACGCCCGGCCCTGATCCCACCCCCCGCGTCCTGGTCCGGTGTCAGTGGCCCAGGGCCTGCCATATCGTCGCCACGAGCGCGCCCACCGCGGTCAGTGCCGCGATCGCGGGCAGCGGCCAGCGGGCGTGCTCCAGCGCGATGATGCGTGCGCTCAGGTCGTCCATCTCCTTGTCGGTCTCCTCGGTCCGATGGTTGAGCAGATTGAGCCCTCCCTCGACGCGTGCGTACGCGACGTCGAGGCGGCGACGTAACTCTGCGAGTTCTCCTTGGACCACGGGATGCTCGGGGTCGGCGGTCACGAGTCCGCTCCTTTCCGTAGTCGACACATCCCTTGCATGCGCATGAGGAGTCAACTCGCCTGGTGGACGCGTGGGGAGCGTGTGCGAACGGCATATGCGGGCCCGCCGCGCACACGGTGTGTGAATGGCGCGGGCCCGGCACCTGGAAAGGTGCCGGGCCCGTGTTCGTCGCACTGTGTAGTCGGCACCCTGGAACGGGCACTGTGCAACCGGCCCGAGGCCGCAGGGGGGTCAGCGGTAGCTGTAGAAGCCCGAACCGGACTTCCGGCCGAGCCGGCCCGCGTCGACCATGCGCTGGAGCAGCGGGGGAGCGGCGTACAGCGGCTCCTTGTACTCCTCGTACATCGAGTACGCGACGGACGCGACCGTGTCCAGGCCGATCAGGTCGGACAGCTTCAGCGGGCCCATCGGGTGGGCGCAGCCGAGCTCCATGCCGTTGTCGATGTCCTCGCGGCTGGCGATGCCCGACTCGAACATCCGGATCGCGGAGAGGAGGTAGGGGATCAGCAGGGCGTTCACCACGAAGCCGGAGCGGTCCTGGGCCCGGATGGCGTGCTTGCCGAGCACCTTCTCGGTGAACAGCTGGGCGCGGCCGAGGGTGCCCTCGGAGGTGGTGAGCGCCGGGATCAGCTCCACCAGCTTCTGCACGGGCGCCGGGTTGAAGAAGTGGACGCCGACGACCTGGTCGGGGCGAGAGGTGGCGACCGCGAGCTTGACCAGCGGGATCGAGGAGGTGTTGGAGGCCAGGATCGCGTCCGGCCGGGTCACGACCTGATCGAGGACCTGGAAGATCTCCGTCTTGACCTGCTCGTTCTCGACGACGGCCTCGATCACCAGGTCGCGGTCGGCGAACTCGCCGAGATCGGTGGTGAAGCTGAGCAGCGCCTGCGTGGCGTCGAGCTCCTCCTCGGTGATCTTGCCGCGCTCGGCCGCCTTGGTCAGGGAGTTGAACAGCCGGGTGCGGCCGATCTCCAGGGCCTCGCCGGTGGTCTCGGCGACCTTGACCTCCAGTCCGGAACGGGCGCACACCTCGGCGATGCCGGCTCCCATCTGGCCGCAGCCCACAACTCCGACGCGCGCAATGTCTCCCGCCGGGATGTCAGTCACATCGTCCCCTTCGCTGGTCTACGGGTGGGCGGCAGGTCTCCGCTGGTTCGGCCCCTGCTCCGATCGTGCACGTTACTCCCAAGTATCGATGATCGATCGTGCGGGTACGGGCATCCTGGGCGACGGAAACGATCCGTAACCGTACGGATCCGTACTGTATGGGGGTGCCTCGAGGATGGGTCGAGTCTCACGCAGGGCGTTCACGCTGGCCGCGCTCGCGACGCTGGCGGCGGCGCCGGACGCGGGTGCCGCACCGCGGCGCCGGCGCGCGGTCACGGAGATGCGGGGGGTGTGGGTTGCCACCGTGGCCAACCGGGACTGGCCCTCCAGGCCGGGCCTGACGGCGGCCGAGCAGCGTGCGGAGCTGACCGGGCTCCTCGACCTGGCGGTGCGCAACCGCCTCAACGCCGTGATGTTCCAGGTACGTCCGACGGCGGACGCGCTGTGGCCCTCGCCGTACGAGCCCTGGTCGGAGTTCCTCACCGGCACCCAGGGCCGGGACCCCGGCTGGAACCCCCTGGAGACGGCCGTCCACGAGGCCCACGCCCGCGGTCTGGAGCTGCACGCGTGGTTCAACCCGTACCGCGTCGCCACCCACACGGACCTGACGAGGCTCGCCGCCTCCCACCCGGCGCGCAGGCACCCCGACTGGGTGGTGCCGTACGGCGGGAAGCTCTACTACAACCCCGGGCTGCCCGAGGTCCGCGCCTTCGTCCAGGACGCGATGCTCGACGCGGTCCGCAAGTACCCCGTCGACGCCGTGCACTTCGACGACTACTTCTATCCGTATCCGGTGGCCGGCCAGACCTTCGACGACGACGAGGCCTACGACCTCTACGGCGGCGGCTTCTCGAGCAAGGCCGACTGGCGCCGCGACAACATCGACAAGCTGGTGCTCGAGATGGCCGCACGCGTCAGGCGGACCCGGCCCGGCACACAGTTCGGCATCAGCCCGTTCGCGGTGTGGCGCAACGCCGCGACCGACCCGCTCGGCTCGGACACCCGGGCGGGCGTGCAGACCTACGACGACCTGCACGCGGACACCCGCAGATGGGTGCGCGAGCACTGGATCGACTACATCTGCCCGCAGGTCTACTGGAACATCGGGTTCGCCGCCGCCGACTACGCCTCGCTCGTGCCCTGGTGGGCGGAGGTCGCGCGCGGCACGGGCACCCGTCTGTACGTGGGGGAGGCCCTGTACCGGGCGGGTGACCCGGCGCAGGGCGCGGCGTGGCAGGACCCCGCGGAGCTCTCCGGGCATCTCACCCTGGCCGAGAGTTACCCGCAGGTGCGCGGGCACGTCTACTTCGCCGCCCAGGACGTGGCGGCGGACCGTATCGGGGCGATGGCACGGGTCGTCGCCGACCACTACAGCCGGCCGGCGAGGCCCCCGCGCTGATCTACATCTGCGTTTCCTTGTGCCGGATCTCGGTGTCGGGGCCGGGGGAACACACGCCCACGTGCCCGTCCTCGAAGCGGACGCGGAACGGCGGGCTGCCCTCCGGTCCCAGGACTTCGACGATCTCACCGACCTTGTCGTGCTGTCCGACCACCCTGCCGTGCTGGACAAGCTGGTCGCCCACGGTTGCCTGCATGTGTAGGGCCTCCTCACCGATGTGCGGGAGCAGCGGTCCGTGGCCGAGTCTACGGCGCGGGGCCCGGGTTGGGACCGGCCCGTGCGTGCCGCTCAGCCCCGCGCCCGCTGGGTGACGGCGATGCATACGAGGACCGCCGCGGCCGTCAGCGGTGCGGCGGCCGTGAGGTGCTCACCCAGCAGCAGCACGGACCACACCAGTGTGAGCAGCGGCTGCGCCAACTGCAACTGGCTGGCCTTGGGGATGCCGATCGCGGCCATGCCCCGGTACCAGACGACCAGGCCGAGGAACTGCGAGCCCGCCGCGACCCAGAGCACTCCGGTCACGCTGTGCGCGGTCAACTGCAGGGGCTCGTGCGACAACGCGAGCGCCGCGGCCGGCACGCTCAGCGGCAGGCACAGCACCAGCGCCCATCCGATGACCTGCCAGCCCGGCATGACGCGGGCCAGCCGGCCGCCCTCGGTGTAGCCGGCGGCGCACACCAGCAGCGCGGCGAACAGATAGAGGTCGGCGGTGCTCAGCGCGCCGCCGCTCTGCTGCACCGTGAAGGCGACGACCGCCGCCGCGCCCGCGAGGGCCGCCGTCCAGAAGGTGCGGGAGGGGCGGTGGCCCGTGCGCAGGGCGGAGAACAGGGCGGTCGTGAGCGGGAGCAGGCCGACCACGACGGCCGCGTGCGCGGTGGTGGACGTCTGGAGCGCGAGGGTGGTCAGCAGCGGGAAGCCGACCACGACCCCGGCGGCGACGACCGCCAGTCCGGCCCAGTGGCCGCGGTCCGGCAGCCGCACCCTCGTGACGAGCAGACAGGCGCCCGCGATGAGCGCGGCCAGCACACTGCGGACGGCCACCAGCGACCAGGGCCCGAAGCCTTCGAGCCCCCAGGCGGTGGCGGGGAAGGTGAGGGAGAAGGCGGTGACGCCGAGGACGGCCTGGAGCGTGCCGCCGACGGCCGGCGTCTCCGGCGGGGTGGCGACCGCTATCCGCTCCGAAGCAGTAGCGCTATTCTGTGCTGTCATGCATCAGCGTAGCAGCGTGGGTGAGCTGGCGGGTCTGCTCCGACAGGAGTTGGACCGCTACTCTCCTGGTGGAAAGCTCCCGTCCAGTCGTTCTCTCGTCGAGCGGTTCCGGGTCAGTCCGGTGACCGTCTCGCGGGCCTTGGCCCAACTGGCCGCCGAGGGGCTGGTGGTGACCCGGCCGGGCGCGGGAGCCTTCCGCGCCGAACCGCGCGCCGAGAGCGCCGCGGCCGGTGACACCTCCTGGCAGGAGGTCGCGCTGAGCGCGGACGGGGCCGCCGACCTCGTACCGCGCACGGTCGACGCGTCCGGCGTGGTCGTCTCGCTCGCCGCCCCGCCGCCCGGGGTCGTCGAGTTCAACGGCGGCTATCTGCACCCGTCCCTGCAGCCGGAGCGGGCGATGGCGGCCGCGCTGGCCCGGGCCGGGCGCCGTCCCGGTGCCTGGGGACGGCCGCCGATGGAGGGTCTGCCGGAGCTGCGGGAGTGGTTCGCGCGCGGCATCGGCGGCGGGGTCACCGCGGCCGAGGTGCTGATCACCGCGGGCGGCCAGTCGGCCCTGACCACGGCTCTGCGCGCCCTGGCACCTCCGGGCGCCCCGGTACTCGTCGAGTCCCCGACCTATCCCGGCATGCTGGCGATCGCGCGCTCGGCGGGCCTGCGCCCCGTGCCCGTCCCGGTGGACCCGGACGGTGTCCGGCCGTCCCTCCTCGCCGACGCGTTCCGTGCCACGGGCGCGCGGGTCTTCGTCTGCCAGCCCCTGTTCCAGAACCCCACGGGCGCGGTCCTCGCCGCGGACCGCCGCGCCGAGGTGCTGCGCATCGCCCGCGAGGCCGGGGCGTTCGTCGTCGAGGACGACTTCGTACGGCGGCTCGTGCACGAGGACGCGGGCCCGCTGCCGAGTCCGCTCGTGGCCGACGACCCCGACGGCGTCGTGGTCCACGTCGGCTCCCTGACCAAGGCGACCTCGCCCAGCTTCCGCGTGAGCGCGCTCGCCGCCCGCGGCCCGGTGCTGGAGCGGCTGCGCGCCATCCAGATCGTCGACACCTTCTTCGTCCCCCGGCCGTTGCAGGAAGCAGCCGTCGAACTCGTCGGCTCTCCGGCGTGGCCCCGCCATCTCCGTTCCATTTCAGCGGAGTTGAAGACCCGCCGCGACACCATGTCGGCGGCTCTGCGGCTGCGGCTCCCCGAACTGGCCCTTCCGCACATCCCCTCGGGCGGCTACCACCTCTGGCTCCGCCTCCCCGAGGGCACCGACGAACTCGCCCTCACCTCCGCCGCCCTGCGCGCGGGGGTCGCCATCACGCCCGGCCGCCCCTACTTCAGCGCCGAACCCCCGGCCGCACACGCACGGTTGAGCTTCGCCGCGGTCGCGGGGGCGGGGGAGACCACGGAGGGGGTACGGCGGTTGCGGACGGCCTTCGAGGAGGTTCGTGCACAATGCCGCGCGTGAGTCCAGCGACGGATCGTCCCAGATGGTGGTACGGGCTTCGCGCCTTCGTGTTCTTCCTGGCGGGCGGCGGTCTCGGCTTCTTCGCGTACGTGGCGGTCTCGCATCGGCCGGACGGGCCGCCCTGGGGGTGGCTACTTGCCGGAGCGGCCGTCTGCGGGGTGACCGGCGCGGTGAAGCGGCCCCGTGGCCATGGGGGAAAACCGTTCGACGTGCAACCTCCCGACCTGCGAACCTCCCGCCATGAGCGACACGGTGAGCCTTCCTGAGGGGTACGAGATCTCGACCGACGCCGGCCGGATCGACGTCGACCGGGTCCACACGTGGCTGTCCACCGACGCGTACTGGGCGATGGGGCGGCCGCGGGAGAAGCAGGAGCGCGCGATCGCCGGGTCGCTCAACTTCGGGGTGTACGACACGGTTTCGGGGGATCAGGTGGCGTATGCCCGGGTCATCACCGACCGGGCGACCTTCGCGTGGCTGTGCGACGTCTACGTCGACCGTTCCGTGCGGGGCAAGAACCTCGGGACGGCTCTGGTGGGCGCCGTACGCGATCATCTGGAGCCGTACGGCCTGCGGCGCGTCCTGCTCGCGACGCACGACGCCCACGGCGTGTACGAGAAGCTCGGGTTCCGGGCGCTGGCGAGGCCCGACCAGTGGATGGCGCTGGCGTTCTGAGCAGGTGGATTGCGCCAGTTGTCCGCCAGGTCCTGACCTTGAAGTAAGGCTCCGGCCACCGTGGGTGACCCGAAGGTATCTTCCCTTGACCTGCGCACTTCCGCGACACACCATCGCCCCATGCAACTCAGGGTCACGTTCGTCGCCGCCGCGCGCAGCTCCCCGCTGCTCGCCGAGCACTTCCAGGACGACCGTCCGCTGGACCAGGCCGGCTGGGACGAGGTGCAGCGTGCCGCCCACGACCTGCTGCCGCTCGCGGCGGCCGAGCTGCGCTACTGCTCGCCCACGCCGCGCAGCCGCGCGACCGGCGACGTCCTCGGCTACGCGCCCCTGGTGCAACTCGCCCTGCGCGACTGCGACATGGGCCGCTGGCGCGGGCTCACCCTCGGCGAGGCGATGGCCCGTGAGCCCGAGGCCGTCGACACCTGGCTCGCCAACCCGAGAGCCACCCCGCACGGCGGCGAGTCGCTGCTGACCTTCATCACCCGGGTCGGCAACTGGCTCGACACCCGCCCCGTCGAGGACGGCGGCCGCATCGTCGCCGTGGCGGAGCCGTCGGTCGTCCGCGCGGCCCTCGTCTACGTCCTCAAGGCCCCGCCGTCCACCTACTGGAACCTCGACGTCCGGCCGCTGTCGGCCACCACGGTCACGGGCCGGGCCGGCCGCTGGAACCTCCGCCTCGACGCAACCTCGCCCCAGGCGTCCCGCGCCTAGGGAGCACATCTCCCGCGTGCGGCCTGGGGGCTCTTCTGCAGGTCGGTTGCCACGCGTGCGGACGGCCGGTGGGGCCGCTTGTGCTCTTCGGCAGGTGGGTTGCCCCGCGTGCGGCCGGTTGGTCGGTCCGTTCGGGGTCCTTTGCCGGTCGGTTGTCCCACCTGCGGCCGCTGGTCGGACGGTTCGGGCTTTTCGGGAGTTCCGCTGTCACGCGTGCGGACGGCCGGTCGGCCCGCACGGGTTCCTCGGCAGCTCAATTGTCCGCGCGCCGACGGCCTGCCCGCTGTCGTTCCGCGCGTGCAGCCGGCCCCCGGCCGGTCGGCCCTGCCGTCAGGCATCCCGCTCGAGCCGGTCGGTCCCTGCAGGTTCCTCGGCAGCTCGGTTGTCCGCGCGGGTGCCCTGCCCGGCGTCTCCCGCCCGTGCAGCCGGCCCCCGGCCGGTCGGCCCTGCCGTCAGGCCTCCCTCTCGGGCCGGTCGGCCCGTGCGGGTTCCTCGGCAGCTCGGTTGTCCGCGCGGGTGCCCTGCCCGGTGTCGTTCCGCGCGTGCAGCCGGCCCCCGGCCGGTCGGCCGCCGTCAGGCGTCCCCTCCGCCCAACCCCTCAAGTGCCCCGCACGTACTCGGTGGCCAGCACAAGATCCTTGGCCGGGCCGCCCACCCGCCACACCGTCCGCCAGTGATCCGCGTCCCGGACCGTGAACTCGCCGCGGTAGAAGTCCGCCGCACAGGGATGGTCCGCGACGTACCGGCCGGACGTCAGGTCCAGGTCGTGAAAAGGCCGGCCGTCGGCGAAGCGGACCTCCACCGCGCCCGGTGAACTCCCCGGCAGGAAGCGGAGAGTGCGCTCGGCGGGCCGGGCGACGCCCTGCCAGGTGAACGTCCCCGACTCCTCGTGCAGCAGCCCGCCGTCCGCGAGCGGGATGAAGACCGTCGCCCCCTCGAAGCGCCCCTCGGCCCCGCTCGCCAGATCCCGTACCGCCCGCTCGACGCGCCAGGGTCCGGCGAGGTGGGCGAGCAGGTCCGGCACGGGCCACAACTCGCCCATCCTCAGCCCTTCCTGCGGCGACGGCGCAGGCCGTCCGGGGAGCCGGTCGGGGCCTTGCGGTCGGCCTGGGCCCGGATCTCCTGGTGTGCCGAATGGCTCGTGGTGCGGAAGGCCTCCTCGTACGCGGCCAGCGCCCCGCTCAGACCGCCACCCGCCGTTCCGCGCCTGCGGATCCGGCGCGCCAGCCCCGTGAACGCCAGCATGACGGCGGCCAGGAACACGATCAGCAAGAGGTACGGCACCAGCACATGCATGCCGTCGACCTTACGCCCGGCGCCGCCCGCCCCATTGACGTGCTCACACCCCTTACCTATCTTTCCGTTCGAAGTGCTGACCGCTGTCTGATATTTCGAACGATCGCCATGATCCATTCCCAGAGCCGCGGAGTACCATGTCGCATTCCACTCGTCGCACCCGGCTGAGACTCGGCCTCGGAGCAAGCACTTGCCTCCTCGCCGCCGGTCTCCTCCCGGGCCCCGCCCACGCAGCCGGCGCAGCCGACGCAGCCGGCGCAGCCGACGCCGCCGACACCACCGACTACGCGATCAACGTCGACCCCGGCGCCAAGGGCGCGAAGATCGACGACACCATGTACGGCGTCTTCTTCGAGGACATCAACCGAGCCGCCGACGGCGGTCTCTACGCCGAGCTCGTGCAGAACCGGTCCTTCGAGTACTCCACCGCCGACAACACGTCGTACACGCCGCTGACGGCGTGGACGGTCGACGGTACGGCGCAGGTCGTGGACGACGACGGCCGGCTGAACGCCCGCAACCGCAACTACCTGTCCCTGGGCGCCGGTTCGGCCGTCACGAACGCCGGCTACAACACCGGCGTGAGGGTCGAGCAGGGCAAGAGGTACGACTTCTCGGTGTGGGTCCGCGCCGCGAGCGGCACCACGCTCGCCGTCTCCCTGCGGGACGCCGACGGCACGCTGGCCGGCGCGCGCCAGGTGGCCGTGCGCAAGGGCGGCTGGGCGCAGTACAAGGCGACCTTCACCGCCGCCCGCACCAGCTCGAACGGCCGCCTCACCGTGGGCTCCTCGGCCGCCGCCGCGCTCGACATGGTCTCCCTCTTCCCGCGTGACACCTACAAGCACGAGCCGAACGGCCTGCGCAAGGATCTCGCCGAGAAGATCGCCGCCCTGCACCCGGGCTTCGTCCGCTTCCCCGGCGGCTGCCTGGTCAACACGGGCTCGATGCAGGACTACAGCGAGGCCTCCGGCTACCAGCGCAAGCGCTCGTACCAGTGGAAGGACACCGTCGGCCCGGTCGAGACCCGTGCGACGAACTCCAACTTCTGGGGCTACAACCAGAGTTACGGCCTCGGCTACTACGAGTACTTCCGCTTCGCCGAGGACGTCGGCGCCATGCCGCTGCCGGTCGTCCCGGCCCTGGTCACCGGCTGCGGCCAGAACAAGGCCGTCGACGACGGCGCACTGCTGAAGCGGCACATCCAGGACACCCTCGACCTCATCGAGTTCGCCAACGGGCCGGTGACGTCCAAGTGGGGCAAGGTGCGGGCGCGGATGGGCCACCCGAGGCCCTTCCACCTCACCCACATCGAGGTCGGCAACGAGGAGAACCTGCCGAACGAGTTCTTCGCCCGGTTCAAGCAGTTCCGCGCCGCCATCGACGCCAGGTACCCGTACATGACGGTGATCTCCAACGCGGGCCCGGACGACTCCGGTTCGACCTTCGACACGGCCTGGCAGCTCAACAAGGACGCCAAGGTCGACATGGTCGACGAGCACTACTACAACAGCCCGCAGTGGTTCCTGCAGAACAACGACCGCTACGACTCCTACGACCGCGGCGGGCCCAAGGTCTTCCTGGGTGAGTACGCCTCCGGCGGCAACGCCTTCAAGAACGGTCTCGCCGAGGCGGCGTACATGACCGGCCTGGAACGCAACGCGGACGTCGTCAAACTGGCTTCGTACGCCCCGTTGTTCGCCAACGAGGACTATGTGCAGTGGCGCCCGGACATGGTCTGGTTCAACAACCACGCCGCTTGGAGCTCCGCCGACTACGAGGTCCAGAAGCTGTTCATGAACAACGTCGGCGACCGCGTCGTGCCCTCGACCGCCACCGGAACGCCTTCGCTGCTCGCCCTCATCTCCGGCGCCGTCGGCCTGTCGACGTGGGACACCGGCGCCGCGTACGACGACGTGAAGGTGACGGACGGCGACGGGAACACGCTGCTGAGCGACGACTTCTCCGGTGACGCCTCGAAGTGGACGCACACCGGGACCGGCAGCTGGAGCGTCCAGGACGGGCAGTACGTGCAGACGGACACCGCCGCCGAGAACACCATGGTCTCGGCCGGTGACCCCAAGTGGCACGACTACGACCTGCATGTGAAGGCCACCAAGAAGTCCGGCAAGGAGGGCTTCCTGGTCGCCTTCGGCGTCAAGGACACCGGCAACTACTACTGGTGGAACCTGGGCGGCTGGGGCAACACCCAGTCCGCCGTCGAACAGGCCGTGGACGGCGGCAAGTCGACGCTGTTGGCCAAGGCCGGGTCGGTCGAGACGGGGCGTGCGTACGACGTCGACGTCAAGGTGCGCGGCCGCCAGGTGACCCTGTACCTCGACGGCCAGGAGTGGGGCAGCTTCACCGACGACAAGCCCGCTGAGCCGTTCCGCCAGGTCGTCACCAGGGACGCGCGGACCGGTGACCTGATCGTCAAGGTGGTCAACGCACAGTCCTCGGCGGCCCGCACGGCCGTCGACCTCGGTGGCGCGAAGGTCGCGCCGAAGGCCCGGGTGACCACGCTGGCCGCCGCGCCGGACGCCGTGAACACCGAGACGAGCACGCCCGTCGCACCGGCGACGTCCACCTTCTCGGGGGTCGCGGGCACGTTCACGTACACCTTCCCGGCGAACTCGGTCACCTTCCTGCGGATCAAGCAGAAGTAGGTCCCGGTGTGGGCTGCCGCCCTACCGGCGGCAGCCCACAAGGCGCGCTGAAATTCACGCTCAAACTATGCACTGGGAAAGTCCTGTTTCCCTGTCGTTCACTCTTCTATAAATCCCCGCTCGTATTCGGAATTGACGTCACCACTTTTCATGGTCGGCACAACCAATCCGAATGACGGACCGTCTGACCGGTCGAATCGATAAACCGCGGGGAGTAACAAGCAATGAAACGCCCGACCCTGTCCGCGGCCGTTTCGAGTGACCATTTCGCACCGAGGAAGGCCGCGGCACTGCTCGCGGCCCTCATCACCGTCACCGCGCTCTGCGTCGCCGACACGGCCGCCCGCAGCTATCCGTTCGGCCCGAACACACGCAGCGTCAACGACCTCGGCAACCAGTACGTGCCGTTCCACGCCCACCTCTGGGACCTGCTGCACGGACGGGCCGACGGCGGAATCCTCGTCAACTGGCAGTCCGGCTACGGCTCCAGCTTCCTGCCGGACTTCGGCACCTATCTGAGCAGCCCCTTCGCACTGCTCGTCGGCGTCTTCCCGCGGGACGAGATCGACCTCGCGGTGTACGTGGTCACCGTGCTGAAGACGGCCTGCGCGGGTGCCGCGACGGCCTGGCTGCTGCTGAGGCTGCGCCGCGGGCGCTGGTGGGGCGCGGCGCTGCTCGGCGCCTCGTACGCGCTGTGCGGCTGGAGCGTCGCGGTCGGCTCGTACAACCCGATGTGGCTCGACGGCCTGATCGCGCTGCCGCTGCTGTGCCTGGTGGGGGAGTGGACGCGGCAGGGCCGGCGCCCCCTGCTGGGCGTACTGGTGGTCACCCTGGTCTGGGTCGCCAATTTCTACACCGCCTACATGGCCACCCTCGCCGCCGGTCTGGTGCTGCTGCTCAGGCTGTGGCTCGCCCGGCTCACGCGCCGGCAGCGCCTCGTGGCCGCGGGACGCGCCGCGGTCACCGTCCTGCTCGGGGTGGGCCTCGCCGCCCCGCTGCTGACCGTCGTGTACTTCGGCACCAAGCACGCCTACCCGGGCCGGCTGGTGCGGTTCAGGCCGGTGGCGACGGAGGACCTGCTGGCCCGGCTGCTGCCGACCACGTACAGCTTCAGCAGTCCGGCCGTCTACGCCGGGACCGCGGCGCTCGTCCTCGCCCTCGCCCTGCCCTTCCACCGCGGGGTGCCCCGCCGCGTGCGCGCCGGCTGGACGCTGCTGTCCGTCGCGGTCGCGCTGTCGCTCCAGTGGGGTCCGACCCAGCTGGTCTGGCACGCCTTCGCCACCCCGCAGGGCAGCGCCTACCGCGAGGCCTTCGTGCTGTGCGCGCTGCTGGTGATGGGCGCCTGGCACGCGCTGGCGTACGGACCGCCGGACCTGCGCGCCCTGGGCGCGGCGGGCGGGCTGCTGGTGCTGATCACCGCCGTCGCGAGCCGCAGCGCCCTCGTGCACCCCGTCACCTGGGCGGTGTTCCTGCTCGCGGTCCTCGGGGCGTTCGGCGGGCTGACGCTGCTGCGGTACACGGACGGCGCCCGGTGCACGGGGGGCGACCGAGCCACGGGAGGGCGTCCCCGCGGGGACGGCGGACGCCGGGTCGTGCTCGCCGGCCTCGCCCTCGCCCTGCTCTTCGGCGGGCAGTTCGGGGAGGCGATGGCCACCTCCGCCGTCGCCACCCGGCTGCGGCTCGGGCACATGGACGACTACGCGCCCTGGGGAGCACGCCAGGAGGCACAGGCGAAGGTGATCGCCCGGGCCGACGGCTGGCCCCGGTACCGTACCGACCCGGGCCGCGAACAGACCGTCGGCAACGACCCGTTGACGGTCGGCGGCCAGGGCGCCCAGTACTACAGCAGCCTCACCTCGGACGTCCTCAGCCGTACGCTCACCGCCCTGGGCGGCGGCTGGAACTCCCGCGGCCGCAGCATCCAGAGCCTCGACAACGCCGTCACCGACGCGATCTTCTCCGTCGGCGCACGGGTGCACTCCCCGCCGGACCCGCACCAGAACTGGTTCGACCAGGACGGCAGCGGGCCCACGGCGACCCGGCAGGACGTGCCGCCCTTGGTCACCCTGCACCCCGCGGGGGCGCCCGACGCCGGCTGGGGTCCGTCGCCGTACCGCAACCAGGAACTCCTGCTGGGCGCCCGCGTCTACACCGTTCCGCGCATCACCGTGCGGACCGGCAAGGGCCTGCCGCCGAGTCCAGACCCCAAGCACCCCGGGCTGCTGGTCGGCGTGCCCGACCCCGGAACCGCGCGGCAGCCGACCGTCACGGCCGGCTGCCCGGCCGGCAGCGAGGTCTACCTGTGGGCGCCGCACTTCTGGGGCACCGCGCAGCTGGCCGACGGGGGTCCCACCGGGCGGTTCAGGTCGGACGTCCGCGTCACCAAGATCGCCGCCATGCAGCGGCTGGGCACGGTCCCGGCCTCGGGCCGGGTGCACATCGACCTGACCCCGAAAGGCACCGGCACCGTCCCCGACGGCGCGGTCGGCTGCCTGGACACCGCCCGGCTGCACACCGCCGTAGCCCGCCTCAAGGCCACCGGAGCCACCCGGGTGACCGTCTCCGGCGATTCCGTCAGCGCCCGACTGCCCAGTGGGAGCAGGGGAGTTGCCGTCGTGGCGGCGCCCCGCATCGCCGGCTGGCGCTGTGCCGCGGGCGACGGCGACGCCCGGCCCGCGGGGGCGTACCACGGCCTGATCGCCGTGCCCGTCGACGGCTCCGCCACCACTGTCACCTGCACCTTCCACCCGCCCGGGCTGCGGCTCGGCACGGCCGTCGGGGCCGCCTCGCTGCTGACCCTGGCCCTGCTCGGCATCCTCGCCGCCGTCCGCAGACGGCGCCCCGACGCACCGCCGCCCACCACGACCACCCGACCGCGCGAGCCCGTGACCGGCGCTCTCTGACCGCGTCCTTGGGGGATAACAACCATGCTCATATCGATCGTCGCACCCTGCTACAACGAGGAAGACGTCATCGAGCTCTTCCACGACCAGGTCCAGCAGGTCGCGGACCAACTGCTGCCGCTGGGCCACGACATGGAGTTCGTGTACGTCGACGACAGCAGCCGCGACCGTACGCTCGCCGCTCTGGAGCGGCTCGCCGGCCGGGACGCGCGCGTGCGGTACGTCTCCTTCAGCCGCAACTTCGGCAAGGAGGCGGCGCTGCTCGCCGGACTGCGCCACGCCTTGGGGGACTCCGTGGTCGTCATGGACTCGGACCTGCAGCATCCGCCCGAACTCATCGCACGCATGGTGGAGTTGAGCGAGCAGGGCCACGACCAGGTCATCGCCAGGCGCACCAGGACCGGCGACCCGATGGCCCGCACCCTCACCGCCCGTCTCTACTACCGGCTCGTCAACCGCCTCGTCGATGTCGAACTCGTCGACGGAGTGGGCGACTTCAGGATGCTGTCGCGCCGCGTGGTGGACGCGATCGTGGACCTCAGCGAGTACAACCGCTTCTCCAAGGGCCTGTTCGCCTGGGTCGGCTTCCCGAGCACCACCTTCGAGTACGAGAACGCCGCCCGCGGGGCCGGCCGCAGCTCCTGGAGCCTGCGCGGCCTGCTCAACTACGGAATCGACGGGCTGCTCTCCTTCAACAACAGGCCGCTGCGCGCCGCCCTGCATCTGGGCATGGTCCTGCTGACGATCGCCGGCCTGTACACCGCGTGGATCGTCGGCGCCGCGCTCGTCAACGGAGTGCAGACCCCCGGCTACGTCACGATCATCACCGCCGTCACGGGAGTCGCCGGCGTTCAGATGATCATGCTCGGGGTCATCGGGGAGTACACCGGACGTATCTACTACGAGGTCAAACGGCGCCCGCACTTCCTGGTGAAGGCGACCAACGTGGACCGGGCGAAGGACCTCGTTCCCTGATGGCCGGGCAGACGAACAGGCAGCTGTTCACCTTCGCCGTGATCGGTGTCGTCAACACCGGTACGTATTACTGCGCCTACCTTCCGCTACTCACCCGAATCCCTTATCTCGTCGCCCATATTCTCGCGACTGCGATCAGTCTCACCGGTTCGTTTTTCCTCAATGCGCGATTCACCTACCGCACGCGCCCGACGCTGCGGAAATTCCTGCTGTTTCCCCTGACCAACGCGGCGAATTTCGTCATCACGACGGCGGGCGTCTACGTGCTGGTCGACCTGCTGCACTTCAGCAGCCGCTGGGCCCCGCTGCTCGCCTCCCTGGGGGCGATCCCGGTGACGTTCGTCGTGTCCCGCCGGATCATGCTCCCGAAGGCCGACCAGGCTCGGATTGCATAAACGTGCAGCGAAACGTATAGTCATGCCATCTAGAGGAGGGTGACATGACGGTACGTGTGGCAGTGGCCGGAGCGAGCGGATATGCGGGCGGAGAGCTCCTGCGTCTGCTCCTGGCGCACCCGGAGACCGAGATCGGGGCCCTGACCGGCAACTCCAACGCGGGTCAGCCGCTCGGCGCGCTCCAGCCGCACCTGCTGCCGCTGGCCGGACGGGTGCTCCAGGAGACCACCCCCGAGGTCCTCGCGGGGCACGATGTCGTCTTCCTCGCCCTGCCCCACGGCCAGTCCGCCGCCGTCGCCGAGCAGCTCGGCCCGGACGTGCTCGTGGTCGACATGGGCGCCGACTTCCGGCTCAAGGACGCGGCCGACTGGGAGCGGTTCTACGGCTCCGCACACGCGGGGACCTGGCCGTACGGCCTCCCCGAACTGCCGGGTGCCCGCTCTGCGCTGGAGGGGTCCAAGCGCATCGCGGTGCCCGGTTGCTACCCGACCGCCGCCACCCTGGCCCTCTTCCCGGCCTACGCCGCCGGGCTCGCGCGGAACGAGGCCGTGATCGTCGCCGCGTCCGGCACCTCCGGCGCCGGCAAGGCGCCCAAGGCGCACCTGCTGGGCAGCGAGGTCATGGGGTCCATGACGCCCTACGGCGTCGGCGGCGGTCACCGGCACACGCCCGAGATGATCCAGAACCTCAGCGGGGTGGCGGGCGAGAGCGTGAGCGTCTCCTTCACGCCGACCCTCGCGCCGATGCCCCGCGGCATCCTCGCCACGTGCAGCGCCTCCGCCGTCGCGGGCGTGACGGCCGAGTCCGTGCGCGCCGCCTACGAGAAGGCCTACGCCGACGAGCCCTTCGTCCACCTGCTGCCCGAGGGCCGGTGGCCCGCCACGGCGTCCGTCTACGGTTCCAACGCCGTTCAGGTGCAGGTCGCGTACGACGAGGCGGCGGGCCGCATCATCGCGATCAGCGCCATCGACAACCTCACCAAGGGCACCGCGGGCGGTGCCGTCCAGAGCATGAACCTCGCCCTCGGGCTCGACGAGTCCACGGGGCTGACGACGATCGGAGTTGCGCCGTGAGCGTGACGGCAGCAAGGGGATTCACGGCCGCGGGCATCGCCGCCGGAATCAAGGAGAACGGCAACCCGGACCTGGCCCTCGTGGTCAACACCGGACCCCGCCGCGCCGCCGCCGGCGTCTTCACCTCCAACCGCGTGAAGGCCGCTCCGGTGCTCTGGTCCGAGCAGGTCGTCAGCAGCGGCCAGGTCTCGGCGGTCGTCCTCAACTCGGGCGGGGCCAACGCCTGTACGGGTCCCAAGGGCTTCCAGGACACGCACGCCACCGCCGAGAAGGTGGCCGAGGTGCTCGGCCGCGGCGCGATCGAGATCGCCGTCTGCTCGACCGGACTCATCGGCGTGCTGCTCCCGATGGACAAGCTGCTCCCGGGAGTCGGGACGGCCGCGGCCCAGCTGTCCGAGCACGGCGGCGAGAAGGCCGCCATCGCCATCAAGACCACCGACTCCGTCCACAAGACGTCCGTCGTGACGAAGGACGGCTGGACCGTCGGCGGCATGGCCAAGGGCGCGGGCATGCTCGCCCCCGGCCTCGCCACCATGCTGGTCGTCCTCACCACGGACGCGGTCGTCGAGAGCGACGTGCTGGACCAGGCCCTGCGGGCCGCCACCAAGGTCACCTTCGACCGGGTCGACTCCGACGGCTGCATGTCCACCAACGACACCGTGCTGCTGCTCGCCTCCGGCGCCTGCGAAGTCACCCCGCCGTACACGGAGTTCGCCGAGGCCGTACGGCAGGTCTGCGACGACCTCGGCCAGCAGCTGATCCGGGACGCCGAGGGCGCCAGCAAGGACATCAAGGTCGAGGTGGTCAACGCCGCGAGCGAGGACGACGCCGTCGAGGTGGGCCGCTCCATCGCCCGCAACAACCTCCTCAAGTGCGCGATCCACGGCGAGGACCCCAACTGGGGCCGCGTGCTCTCCGCGATCGGCACGACCAGGGCCGCCTTCGAGCCCGACCGCCTGAACGTCGCCATCAACGGCGTCTGGGTCTGCAAGAACGGCGGCGTCGGCGAGGACCGCGAGAAGGTCGACATGCGCTACCGCGAGGTGCACATCGTCGCCGACCTCGCCGCCGGATCCGAGACCGCCACGATCTGGACCAACGACCTGACCGCCGACTACGTCCACGAGAACAGCGCCTACTCCTCATGAGCACCACGCGAAAGCACACCGCGCTCCCCAAGGCCCGGATCCTCATCGAGGCGCTGCCCTGGCTGGTCAAGCACAACGGCAGGACGGTCGTCATCAAGTTCGGCGGCAACGCCATGATCGACGAGGACCTGAAGGCCGCCTTCGCCCAGGACGTCGTCTTCCTGCACCACGCCGGCCTCAAGCCGGTCGTCGTGCACGGCGGCGGCCCGCAGATCAGCGCCGCCCTCGACAAGCACGGCATCGTCAGCGAGTTCAAGGCCGGCCTGCGCGTCACCACCGAGGACGCCATGGACGTCGTACGGATGGTGCTGGCCGGGCAGGTGCAGCGGCAGCTGGTCAACCTGCTCAACGAACACGGGCCGCTGGCGGTGGGGTTGACGGGCGAGGACGCGCACACCATCACCGCCACCAAGCACCGGCCCGAGATCGACGGCGAGTTGGTCGACATCGGGCGGGTGGGCGAGATCACCGCGATCGACACGGGCGCGATCGAGGCCCTGCTCGCCGACGGCCGGATCCCGGTCGTCTCCTCCATCGCCCGCAGTCAGGACGACGGACATGTCTACAACGTCAATGCCGATACGGCGGCCGCGGCACTCGCCGCCGCGCTGGGCGCCGAGACGCTCATGGTCCTCACGGACGTCGAGGGCCTCTACGAGGACTGGCCGAACAGCGACGAGGTCATCAGCCGCCTCACCGCTTCCCAGCTGGAGAAGCTCCTGCCGGACCTGAGCTCCGGCATGGTGCCGAAGATGGAGGGCTGCCTGTACGCCGTGCGCGGCGGTGTCCACACCGCCCGCGTCATCGACGGCCGGGTCCCGCACTCGATCCTGCTGGAGATCTTCACCGACGAGGGCATCGGCACGATGGTCGTGCCCGACGAGCAGACGGGGGATGCCGTATGACCGCCAATCAGGAGTTCGCCCAGCGGTGGCAGGGCGCGCTGATGAACAACTACGGCACCCCGCTGCTGCCCCTGGTGCGCGGCGAGGGCACCAAGGTGTGGGACGCCGACGGCAAGGAGTACCTCGACTTCGTCGGCGGCATCGCGGTCAACGCGCTCGGCCACGCCCACCCGGCGATCGTGGCGGCCGTGAGCGGGCAGATCGCCTCCCTCGGCCACATCTCCAACTTCTTCATGGCGGACCCGACGCTCACGCTCGCCGAGCGGCTGCTCCAGCTCTTCGGCCGCGAGGGCCGGGTCTTCTTCTGCAACTCCGGCGCCGAGGCGAACGAGGCCGCCTTCAAGATCGGCCGGCTCACCGGGCGCACGCATGTCGTGGCCACCGAGGGCGCCTTTCACGGCCGCACCATGGGCGCCCTCGCGATGACCGGCCAGAAGGGCAAGCGGGAGCCGTTCCTGCCGCTGCCGGGCGAGGTCACGCATGTGCCGTTCGGCGACGCGCAGGCCCTCGCGGCCGCCGTCACCGAGGAGACCGCGCTGGTCGTCCTGGAGCCGGTGCAGGGCGAGATCGGCGTCGTCCCCCCGCCGCCCGGCTACCTCAAGGCCGCCCGCGCGATCACCGCCGCGACCGGTGCGCTGCTCGTCCTCGACGAGGTGCAGACCGGTGTCGGCCGTACCGGGCACTGGTTCGAGTACCAGGCGCACGAGGGCGTCCTGCCGGACGTCGTCACCCTCGCCAAGGGCCTCGGCGGCGGACTGCCGCTCGGTGCGACCGTCGCCTTCGGCCGGGCCGCCGAGCTGCTGCAGCCCGGGCACCACGGCACGACCTTCGGCGGCAACCCGGTCGCCTGCGCCGCCGGACTCGCCGTGCTCGACACCATCGAGAACGAGGGGCTGCTGGAGAACGTCAAGCGCCAGAGCGAGAAGTTGCGGGACGGGATCGAGTCCCTGGGCAACCCGTTGATCTCGCATGTCCGGGGGGCGGGCCTCCTCCTGGGTATCGTGCTCACCGAGCCCCTCGCACCCCAGGTGCGCCAGGCGGCTCAGGAGGCCGGATTCCTGGTGAACGCGCCCGCGCCCGACGTCGTACGGCTGATGCCGCCGCTCAATCTCGGCGACGACGAGGTGGACACGTTCCTCCGGGCGCTCCCCGGCGTCCTGGACCAAGCACACGGGGACGGATCCGGAGAATGAGACGACGATGAGTCAGGCGCAGGACGACGCACAGCACGCCGGGCCTGCCGTGCCGCAGACCCGCACCGCACGCCACCGCCGGATCGTGGACATCCTCAACCGGCAACCGGTGCGCTCCCAGAGCCAGTTGGCGAAGCTGCTCGCCGACGACGGGCTGACCGTCACCCAGGCGACGCTCTCCCGGGATCTGGACGAGCTCAACGCGGTGAAGATCCGCAACAACGACGGCGACCTCATCTACGCGGTCCCCAGCGAGGGCGGCTTCCGCACCCCGCGGGCCCCGCTCGGCGAGTCGGCGAAGGAGGAGCGGATGCGGCGGCTCTCCCAGGAACTGCTGATCTCCGCGGAGGCGTCGGCGAACCTGGTGGTGCTGCGGACCCCCCCGGGCGCCGCGCAGTTCCTGGCGTCGGCCATCGACCAGGCCGAGCTGCAGGACATCCTCGGCACCATCGCCGGCGACGACACGCTGCTGCTCATCAGCCGGGAGCCGACCGGCGGCCAGGCGCTCGCGGAGCACCTGCTGCGGCTGGCGCAGAACGGCCACTGACACCCAACGAGTCCGGGGCGCACGGATATCCGTGCGCCCCGGACTCGCATGGGGGTTCTCCGAGGCGGGCGGCCACCCGCCGGCTTCATCCCAGGCGGGCCGCCAGCCCTCCCGTGCAGCGGACCTCGTCGCCCGCCGTGATCAGCAGCGCCTCGACGTCCGGCAGGGACTCCAGCCAGCGCAGCCCGTCCCGCGAACCCATCGCGAACGCGGCCGTGGCCCAGCAGTCCGCCCAGGTCAGCTCCGGGGCCACCACGGTCACCGCCACCAGGTCGGTCACCGCGGAGCGGCCGGTGCGCGGGTCCACGATGTGGGCGCCCCGCTCGGCGGTGCCGGACGTGGCCACCGCCAGCTCGTCGGCGCCCGCCGCGGACACGACCGCCGCGAGGCCGCCCGGGCGCAGCGGGTCGGCCACCCCGACCCGCCAGGGCCGGTGCGGTTCCGGCGAGCCGAGCAGCTGGACGTCGCCGCCGCCGTTCATGCTCACTCCGCACACCCCGGGCGCCGCCGCGAGGAGCCGCGCCGCCTGCTCGGCGGCCCAGCCCTTGACGATGCCGGTCGGATCCAGCCGCCCCTCGTAGCGCATGCTGAACCAGCCGTCGCTCACCCGCTCCGCCTCGGCGCCCAGTTCCAGCACCTCGGCCACCTCGGGATCGCAGCCCTCGACGGTCAGTTCACCCCGTGAGAGGCGGGCGAGCTGGCTGTCGTCGCGGTACATGCTGAACACCTCGTTGACCCGGTGCAGTCCGGCGATCGCCTCCTCCAGCGCCGCCTGCACCGCACCGGGTTCCCCGCCGCGGACGTCGAAGGAGAAGACGGTCCCCATGACCTCCTCCGCATGACGCACCGCGGCGGGAGCTTCTGCCGGTTCGGCCACCGTCTCAGCCACCGGCCTGGTCCAGTGCCGACTGCAGCGACTGCTTGTACCCGGTGCTCGTGTACGTGGCACCCGACACCGAGTCGATCTGCGCGCTGCCGGCCGCCACCGCCTCCTGGTTCAGCTTCGGCACGGCCTGGGCGGTCTTCTGGTCGCTGAGGCCGCCCGTGGGTGCCTGCACCGCGTCGGCCTTGGTGATCTTGCCGTTGCTGACGGTGACACGGACCTGGACGGGCCCGTAGTCGGTCTTGACGAGCTTGCCCGTGACGGTCCTGGCCTGTGCGGCACCGCCGGAGGCCTGCGAGGAGCCGCTGCCGGAAGCGCCGGACGACCCGCCGCTGCTCGAGGACCCGCCGCTCTTGGAGGCCCCGGCGCTCGCCTTCATCTTGTCGATCGCCGACTGCAGCGACTTCTTGTAGCCGGTGCTCGTGTACGTCGCTCCGGACACCGAGTCGATCTGCGCGCTCTGCGCGGCGACCGCCTCCTGGTTGAGCTTGGGCACGGACAGGGCGGTCTTCTGGTCGCTGGTGCCGCCCTTGGGCGCCTGGACCGCGTCGGCCTTGGTGATCTTGCCGTTGCCGACGGTCAGGCGCACCTGGACGTTGCCGTACTCCGTCTGGACCACGTTGCCGTCGACGGTGCCGGACCCGGCCGCCGCGGAACCGCCCTGCGGCGACTCCTGCGCGGCCGCGGTCTGCTGCGGGGCAGCGCCCGCCGCCTCGGCGCTCGAGTCGGACGCCGGTTTCAGCGACAGCAGCAGTACGACGCCCGACACGGTGGCCGCGGTGGCCAGCACGACACGTCGGATGGGGTGACTCTTCCTCATCGCTTCTCAGGCTCCTGAAGTCCCGTCGCTCACATCTCGAACGACTCGTGATGGATGCGGCGGGCGGGCACTCCCGCGCCGCGCAGTGCTTCGTAGACGGACTGGGCGAACCCGGCCGGGCCGCACATGAACACGTCGTGGTCGTCGATGTCGGGCAGTTTCTGCCGCAGCCGCTCCGCCGAGATGTCGGGGCGTTCGCCGTCCGGGCTGTTGACCGCGTACATCAGACGCGCGCCGCGGTCGTCGGCGATGGCGGCGAGCTCGTCCCAGAGCGCCAGGTCCTGCGTGGTGTTGGCCCGGTAGAGCAGCGTGATGTCACCGGCCGCGCCCGGCAGGGTCTCGAACAGCGCCCGCATCGGCGTGATGCCGACGCCGCCCGCGACCAGCAGCACCTTGCCGCGGCTGCGCCGCTGGGCGGTCATCGCGCCGTACGGCCCCTCGGCCCACACCTTGGTGCCGGGCCGCAGCTCGCGCAGCCGGGCGCTGTGGTCACCGATCGCCTTGACGGTGATCCGCAGCACGTCGGGGCGGGGCGCCGCCGACAGCGAGTACGGGTGGGAGCTGAACCGCATGCCCGGCGCCATGAACCGCCAGCGGAAGAACTGCCCCGCCTCGGCGCCCATCCGGTGCAGCTTCCGCCCGCTGATCAGCACGGACACGATGCCCGGCGTCTCCTCGATGACCGCCTCGACCCGCATGCGGTGGCGCAGGTTGAGCCGGAGCGGGGTGAGGATGCGGTACCAGATCACCAGCGCGGTGACGACGCCGTAGAGGGCGTACCAGAAGGTCTTCGCCATCGGCTCGACCGCGAAGTCGTTGCCGGTGGTGATCTGGTGCCAGAACGTCAGGAACACCGCCGCGTACGTCAGCAGATGGACGTGGTACCAGGTGTCGTAGGGCAGCCGGCGGCGGACCGGGGCGATCGAGGTGAGCCCGATGACCACGAACAGGCCCATGCCGATGGCCGCCTTGCCCATGTCCGGCAGCTGGTTGATGGAGTCGATCGTCTGCTGGACGATGTCGCCGAGCGACTTGCCCGCCTGCAGCGCGTAGCCCCACATGGTGAGGAAGACGTGCGCGACGATGAGGCAGAGCGTGTACCGGCCGCTCATCGCGTGCCAGCGCGCCACCCGGTCGGAGCCGACGCGCCGTTCGAGTGCGGGCACGCGCGCCATCTGGAGCACCACGAGCGCCATCAGATAGCCGGCCAGCAGACCGGTGATCCGGCCCGCGTTGAGGATCTTGCCCTTCTCGTCGGCGATGGACGGCGTGTTGTGCCACCACAGCCACAGCACACCGACCGCGCCGGCGCCTACGGCAAGCAGCAGGACGGTCGCCGGGGAGCGGCGCGGGCGGATGCGGCGCATCGTCTGGCGGCGGGCGGCGCGGCCGCCTGCGAGCGTGGTGGTCACTGTTCCTCCGGGGCGGGGGCAAGGGGGGTGGGCGTGGTCCCTTGGCCCAGAGATACGTGCCACGACGCTCGTGCGTTCAGCTGCGTGCCGAGTCGAGTGCGGACTGAAGTGACTGGCGGTAACCGTCACTTGTGTACGTGGCGCCCGACACCGTGTCGATGCTCGCACTCTGGGCCTGGAGAGCCTCGCTGCGCAGCCGCGGCAGCGCGAAGCTGTTGATCTCCTGATCCCGGGGGTTGTCCGTCGGATAGCTGACGGCGGTGACGTCGGCCAGCTTTCCGTTCTTGACCGTGATGCGGACCTGGACGGGACCCCAGCGGGTCTGGACCGTGTCGCCGGTGACCGACTTCGTGCCGGTGACGGAGCCCCCGGACGCGCCGGCGCCGGAGCTGCTCGAACTGCTGGAGGGCGCGGGCACCGCCAGGCCCACATTCGGCGTCGAGTGCGGCTTCAGCGACAGCAGCAGCACCATCCCGGAGACGGTCGCGGCACTCGCCAGAACGATGCGGCGCAGCGGGCGGTTCTTCTTCAACGCGTGCACTTCTACGGCCTCGCAGCTCTCAGAGTTCGAACGACTCGTGGTGGATACGGCGGTCCGGGACCCCGGCGGCGCGCAGCGCCTCGTACAGCTCGCGGGCGAAGCCGTGCGGCCCGCAGAGGTACACGTCGTGCCCGGCCAGGTCCGGGAAGGTCGCGCGCAGCGACCGGGGGGTGAGGCTGGGGCGCCGCCTGTCCGGTCCGTTCAGCGCGTAGAGCACCTTGGCGCCGCGCCAGCGCGCGATGGCCTCCAGCTCCCCGCCCAGGGCGAGGTCCTCGGCCGTGCGCGCCCGGTAGAGGAGGGTGACCTCGCCGGGCAGCGTCTCGAACAGGGCCCGCAGCGGGGTGATGCCGACGCCGCCCGCGATCAGCAGCGACTTCGGCGCGGTCTGCCGGTCCGCGGTCAGCGAGCCGTAGGGGCCCTCCGCCCACACGCGCGTGCCGGGCCGCAGCAGGGAGACGGCCGCGCTGTGGTCGCCGAGCGCCTTGACCGTGATCCGCATCAGGTCCTGCCGCGGCGGCGCCGACAGCGAGTACGGCGTCGACGTCCAGCCCAGGCCCTCGCCGAAGAACCGCCAGCGGAAGAACTGCCCTGCCCGCACGTCGAGTTCGTCCAGGGCGCGGCCCCGCACGACGACCGAGACAACGCCGGGCGCCTCCCTGTGCACCGACTCGACGCGCAGCCGGTGCCGCACGTTCAGTCGCACCGGCGCCAGCATCCGGAACCACAGCACCAGGGCCCCGACACCGAGGTAGAGCGCGTACCAGGCGGCCGTGGCGACGGCGTGGCCGTTGAACTCGTTGCCCAGCGTCAGCTGGTGGAAGAAGGCGAGGAAGACGGCGACGTAGGTGAGCAGATGGACGTAGTACCAGAACTCGTGGCTGATGTGGCGGCGCGCGGCCCGGGCCGAGGTGATGCCGACGGCGAACAGGATCAGCGTGCCGAAGGTCGCCTTCAGCATGTCCGGGTAGTCCAGGACCACGGTGGCCGTCTCGTGCCAGAGGGAGGCGCCGTCCTGGGCGGCGTACCCGAGGAGGATCAGCACGATGTGCGCCACCAGCAGGCAGACCGTGTAGCGGCCGGCCATCGCGTGCCAGCGGGCGACCCGGTCGGAGCCGATGCGCCGCTCCAGCAGCGGCACCCGCGCCATCAGGCCGACCAGCACCGCGCAGGCGTACCCGCACAGCAGCCCGGCGAGCCGCCCGGCCCCGGTCAGCCAGCCGGCCGAGCCGACCACCGACGTGGTGTCCGCCCACCACAGCGCGACCACGGCGGCCGCGCCGGCCCACAGCAGCGCCAGCACGGCACCCGCGGGGGAGCGCCGTGCGGGCGGCGCCACGGCCGGTGCCGCCCGTCGCTCGTAGACCGTGGTCATGTGTGCGTCCTTTCGCCTGTTCCGGACGCAACTGTGCCGGTCGAACCTCTCAGCAACCTCTGAACAGGACCCCACCGAGCGCACTCAGAGGAAACTCAGAGCCTCGCCCGTCGCCCGACGCCCCCGCGAGGGGTGATCCTGGAAGGGCGATGAACACCACCCGCTCCGGCCGCCCCGCCCTGACCCGCCCCGACGGCACGCCCCTGCGCGTCCTCGTCGTCGACGACGACCCGGACCTCGCCGAGGTGCTCTCCGGCGCCCTGCGCTACGAGGGCTGGCGGGTGCACTCGGCCGGCGACGGTGCCTCCGCCCTCACCGAGGCGAGGGAGCTCATGCCGGACGCGGTCGTCCTCGACGTGATGCTCCCCGACACCGACGGCTTCTCGGTGCTGCGCTCCCTGCACGCCGTGAAGCCGGACGTCTGCGTGCTCTTCCTGACCGCACGGGACGCGGTGGAGGACCGGATCGCGGGCATCACCGCGGGCGGCGACGACTACGTCACCAAGCCCTTCAGCCTGGAGGAGGTCGTCGCCCGGATCCGCGGACTGCTGCGCCGCGCCGGCATGGCCCGGCAGCAGGACGAGGGACCGCGGCTGATCGTGGGCGACCTCGTCATGGACGAGGAGGCCCGCGAGGTGACCCGCGCGGGCGCGCTGATCGAGCTGTCCCCGACCGAGTTCGAGCTGCTCCGCTTCCTGATGCGCAACCCCCGCCGGGTCCTCAGCAAGACGCAGATCCTCGACCGGGTGTGGTCCTACGACTTCGGCGGCCGCGCCCACGTCGTCGAGCTGTACATCTCGTATCTGCGCAAGAAGGTGGACGCGGGCCGGGAGCCGATGATCCACACGGTGCGCGGCGCCGGGTACGTCCTCAAGCCGGTGAGCCCATGAGGCTTCAGTGGCGCCGCCTGCCCCTCCCGCGCACGCTGCGGGCCCGGCTCACCGTCGGTCTGGTGGTGCTGCTGGCGATCAGCTGTGCCGCGGTCGGTCTCGCCGCGGTGTTCGAGCTGAACGGCTTCCTCACCAGCCGCCTCGACCAGCAGCTGAGCCAGACGGGCGACCGTTTCGCCGTCAGCCTCGAGCACGGTGGCCAGCTGCCGGACGACCACGACGGCGACGAGCGCGGGGACGACCGCCGGCTGGGCACCGGCACCTTCGGCGCCCGACTGGTCGGCTCCACGGTCACCACGGCGGCGGTCATCCGCCCGGCAGGCATCGTCTACATCACCCCCACACCGCACGACAGGAAGGAGCTCGCCGGTGTCCCGGTCGACGGCAAGGGCCACAACGTCGAGCTCTCCATCGACGACTACCGGGTGACGGCCACCCGGGGTCACGACGGCGACGTCCTGCTCACCGGGCTCCCCCTGGAACCGGTGCAGGCGACCGTCCACCGGCTCGAACTGGTCGCCGGGATCGTCTTCGGCGCCGCCCTCACCCTCACCGGCGTCGCGGGCGCGCTGTGGGTGCGCTGGTCGCTCAGGCCGCTGAGCCGGGTCGCGGCGACCGCCACCCGCGTCAGCGAACTCCCGCTCGCCAGCGGCGAGGTGGCCCTGCCGCCGCGTGCGCCGGAGTCCGACCCGCGCAGCGAGGTGGGCCGGGTCGCCGGGGCCTTCAACCGGATGCTGGGCCACGTCGAGGACGCGCTGACCAAACGGCATGCGAGCGAGGAGCGGCTGCGCAGCTTCGCCGCCGACGCCAGCCACGAGCTGCGCACGCCGGTCGCCACGGTGCGCGGGCACGCGGAGCTCGCCCTGCTGCATCCGGGTCCCGTGCCGCCGCAGGTCACCCGCGCCCTGGAACGCATCGCCGCCGAGTCCGGCCGTATGGGCGCGATGGTCGACGACCTGCTGCTCCTGGCCCGCCTGGACGCCGGACGCCCCCTGGAACGCCGTCCCGTCGACCTGACCCGCCTGGTCCTCGACGCCGTCACGGACGCCCGGGCCACGGGGCCCGGACACCGCTGGACCCTGGAACTCCCCGAGGAGCCGGTCACCGTCACCGGCGACGAGCACCGCCTGCACCAGGTGCTGGCCAACCTGCTGGCCAACGCGCGCGTGCACACTCCCGCCGGCACCAAGGTCTCGGTGTCCCTGGAGACCGAGGGCGACACGGCCGTCCTCACGGTGCACGACGACGGCCCGGGCGTAGCGGAATACATCCGGGACGGCGTCTTCGAGCGCTTCACCCGGGCCGACCGCCGCCGCACCGACGCCCCCGGGGCCGGAGCCGGCCTCGGTCTGTCGATCGTGGCGGCCGTGGTGGAGGCCCACGGCGGGAGCGTGGGTCTGGAGAGCCGGCCGGGTTCGACCGCGTTCACCGTGCGGCTCAGTACCGCGTGATCGCCGTACGCCCGCCCGTCGTCCCGATCGCGATGTGCGGACCCCTTCCCAGGCGCACCCAGGTGAGGATCCGCCGCATCGCGTCAGCCGGTACGGACACACAACCGGCCGTCGCCCCACGCCCGTTGACGTGCAGGAAGATCCCGGCCCCGCGGCCGTGCACCCTGGAGTGGTAGTTGAAGCCGACGACGAGCGCGTACGCGTGCTGCGAGGGGTAGGCGACCAGATGCTCCGACTCGGATGCCCGGCAGTCGGCCGGACGCGGCTCGGTCCAGCGGTTGTAGGAGCGCGAGGCGTTGTCCTCGCACCACCACGAACTCTGATGCACCGGACGGTACTTGTAGACCGTGCCGCTGGGTGCAGCCTTGATGCCGAAGGCGAAGGGCAGGTCGTACAGACCGGTCGGCGTGGTGTTGGTGTTCTGCCTGCGGGACGCGCCCTCGACCAGCCCCTTCGCCCCGAACCGGGCGGCCGCGGAACCGGCCTTCACCCATTTCCCGCCCCGCCGGTCCCACCAGGTGACGGTGCCGGCCGTCGAGCCCGTCCCGGCGGCCACGGCGGTGATCAGCTGCGTGCCGCCCCCGGTGTCGGCCATGCGGGCGGGCAGCGGCGGGCTCGCGGCGGGCGTGGCGCCGAGCATCAGGGCGGAGGCGGACACCAGGGCAGCCGCGGCCAGAGCGGTTCGCATGGCTCAGACCGTAGACGGGGGCAGCGGCAACGGCAGCCCGGGTAGGCCGTCCAGGCTCGTCGCGATGTGCTCCTTCCGGGTGAAGTACTCGCCGAGCGAGACGTCGTCCTCGCGCGCGAAGCGCCTTGCGTGCAGGTCGCGGTCCTCGTCGTACGTCATGAAGGGCACCGCGTAACCGCAGGTGTCGCGGACGAGGTCCGCCGTCACGACGACGACGGCGCGCAGGCCGTGCCGGAAGCCGTCGATGTCCGGGAAGTGGGTGAGCAGTTCCTTGAAGCGCGGGTCGTCACGGAAGACCGGCTCGCCGCGGCCGTGCACGCGCACGATGTTCGGCGGGCCCTGGAAGGCGCACCACATCAGTGTGATGCGGCCGTTCTCCCGCAGGTGCGCGATCGTCTCCGCGTTGGACCCCGCGAAGTCCAGGTAGGCCACGGTGTGTTCGTCGAGCACCGCGAAGGAGCCCTTGAGGCCCTTGGGGGAGAGGTTGACCGTGCCGTCGCCGGACAGGGGCGCGGTCGCGGTGAAGAAGAGGGGCTGCTCCTCGATGAAGGTCCGCAGCCTGCCGTCGATACCCTCGTAAGTTTTTCCCACGCTTCATGATTATGCGCGTAGGTCTTTCGTTTGTCTAAGGAATTACGTCGTCCAGTTGCCGCCTCCGGCCGTGGCCGCCCCGGCCGGCGCTGAATCGGGGCGGCCACAGCGCCTGTCACGTCACTTGGTGAGCGTGCAGGCGGCAAGGGAGTCGAGGCCGGTGGGCTTCTCGGCGGTTCGGCCGATGGCGATCGCGATGCGGTCGACGGTCGACTTCCGCTTGTCGGCGAGCGGGCCGAGGATCGCGTTCTGTACGAAGTTGGGCCCGCCCTGGCCGACCGTGGCCGCGAGCCGCTTGTCGGCTTCGTCTATCTGGGTGTTGAGCAGGGCGAGATTGCGGTCGACCTCGGCCTGGGCGGAGGCGGGGATCGCCGGGAGCTGCGAGGCGACGTCCGGGCAGGTGATGGTGCCGGCGCCGGTGTTCCCGGTCTCCGCCGCCGCGTCGCCGGCGCCGTCCGAGGCCGTCGCACTCGGGGCGGCACTCGCCTGTCCGCCCGTCCCGGCCGCGTCGCCGCCACCCGCCTGGTCACCGGTGCCGGCGGCACCACCACCGGCGTCGAGCGTGCACGGCGCCAGCGCGTCCAGGCCGGTGGGCTTCTCGGCGGTACGGCCGATCGCGGTGGCGATGCGGTTGACGGTGGCGATCCGCTTGTCCTCCAGCGGGCCGAGGATCGCGTTCTGCACGAAGTTGGGTCCGCCCTGGCCGACTGTGGCCGCGAGGCGCTTGTCGGCCTCGTCGATCTGGGTGTTGAGCAGGGCGACGTTGCGGTCGACCTCGGCCTTCGCGGAGGCCGGGATCTGTGGCAGCCGCGAGGCGACGTCCGGGCACGTGATGGTGCCGGGGGACGCGGCCAGGGTCCGGGCGTCGTGCCCGTCGCCCTTGGACGGCGTACCGGCGAGGGCGGTACCGGCGATCACCGCGCCGGACAGTGCCACGGCGGCGGCGCCGCCGATGACCGCCACGCGACGCTTCTTGTACTTCGGAAGAGCCCTGGACATGCGGAGCCTCACTCGGGTCTGGAGTGACGGGGGTGTCACTGCTGTGGCCGGGGTGTACAAACGCGGCGCCTGCGTTCTTGCGTGAGGTACGAGAAAGCGGTTGCTCGCGTTCAAGCGGCCCTTGCATCGGCCCGCATCGGCTCCCGCATCGGCATCGCACCGACACATCGCACCGGCGCATCACGCCGACGTATCGGATTGACGAATCATGCAGAGCTCTGCATACTCATGCATATCAGTGAATGCGGTATGAGGAGAACCCCGTGACCGAGCGCGTCGTACTCGCCTACTCAGGCGGTCTGGACACCTCCGTCGCCATCGGCTGGATCGCCGAGGAGACGGGCGCCGAGGTCATCGCTGTCGCGGTCGACGTCGGCCAGGGCGGCGAGGACCTCGACGTCATCCGCAAGCGCGCCCTCGCCTGCGGCGCGGTGGAGGCCGAAGTGGCCGACGCCAAGGACGAGTTCGCCGAGGAGTACTGCCTCCCGGCGATCAAGGCCAACGCCCTCTACATGGACCGCTATCCGCTCGTCTCCGCGCTCTCCCGGCCGACGATCGTCAAGCATCTAGTCGCCGCCGCCGAGAAGCACGGCGCCACGACCGTCGCCCACGGCTGCACCGGCAAGGGCAACGACCAGGTCCGCTTCGAGGCCGGCATCGTCGCCCTCGCCCCCGGCCTCACCTGCATCGCCCCGGTCCGCGACTACGCGATGACCCGCGACAAGGCGATCGCCTTCTGCGAGGCCAAACAGCTCCCGATCGTGACGACCCGGAAGTCCCCGTACTCCATCGACCAGAACGTCTTCGGACGCGCCGTCGAGACGGGCTTCCTGGAGGACATCTGGAACGCGCCGATCGAGGACGTCTACGAGTACACCTCGAACCCGGCCGCCCAGCGAGAGGCCGACGAGGTCGTCATCACCTTCGAGCAGGGTGCCCCGGTCGCGATCGACGGCAGGCCCGTCACCGTCCTCCAGGCGATCCAGCAGCTCAACGAGCGTGCCGGAGCCCAGGGCGTCGGCCGGATCGACATGGTCGAGGACCGGCTCGTGGGCATCAAGTCCCGCGAGGTGTACGAGGCGCCGGGCGCGATCGCGCTGATCACGGCCCACCAGGAGCTGGAGAACGTCACGGTCGAGCGCGAACTCGCCCGCTACAAGCGGCAGGTGGAACAGCGCTGGGGCGAACTCGTCTACGACGGCCAGTGGTTCTCCCCGCTCAAGCGGGCTCTGGACGGCTTCATCACGGAGGCCAACCAGCATGTCAGCGGCGACATCCGGATGACGCTGCACGGCGGCCGCGCGGTCGTCACCGGCCGGCGCTCCGCGTCGTCGCTCTACGACTTCAACCTCGCCACGTACGACACCGGCGACACCTTCGACCAGGCCGCGGCCAAGGGCTTCATCGACATCTACAGTCTGTCGTCGAGGATCGCGGCACAGCGTCAATCGCGAGCGTAGCCTGACGCGACCTGGCGTGACGTCTGGCCAAATCCGACCAACCCTCCCTAGGAGCAACGCAAGTGAGCAGCAACAGCGGTGACGTTCGGCTCTGGGGCGGCCGTTTCGCCGACGGTCCCGCCGAGGCCCTGGCGAAGCTGTCCGCGTCCGTCCACTTCGACTGGCGGCTCGCGCCGTACGACATCGCCGGGTCCCGAGCCCACGCGCGCGTGCTGCACAAGGCGGGCCTGCTCACCGAGGACGAGCTCCAGCGCATGATCGCCGGCCTCGACCAGCTCGAGGCCGATGTCGCCGACGGCTCCTTCGTGGGCACGATCGCCGACGAGGACGTGCACACCGCCCTGGAGCGGGGCCTGCTGGAGCGGCTCGGCCCCGACCTCGGTGGCAAGCTGCGCGCGGGCCGGTCGAGGAACGACCAGGTGGCGACCCTCTTCCGGATGTGCCTGCGGGACCACGCCCGCACCATCGGCGGCCTGATCGCCGAGCTTCAGGACGCGCTGATCGGCCTCGCGGAGGCCCACCCGGACGTGGCGATGCCCGGCCGCACCCACCTCCAGCACGCCCAGCCGGTGCTGTTCGCCCATCACGTCCTCGCGCATGTGCAGTCCCTCTCCCGGGACGCCGAGCGGCTGCGCCAGTGGGACGAGCGGACCGCGGTGTCTCCGTACGGCTCGGGCGCCCTCGCGGGCTCCTCGCTCGGCCTGGACCCGGAGGCGGTCGCCAAGGAACTCGGCTTCGAGCACGGCAGCTCCGGGAACTCCATCGACGGCACGGCCTCCCGCGACTTCGCCGCCGAGTTCGCCTTCGTCACCGCGATGATCGGCGTGAACCTCTCCCGGATCGCCGAGGAGGTCATCATCTGGAACACGAAGGAGTTCTCCTTCGTGACGCTGCACGACGCCTTCTCCACGGGCTCCTCGATCATGCCGCAGAAGAAGAACCCGGACATCGCGGAGCTGGCGCGGGGCAAGTCGGGCCGCCTCATCGGCAACCTGACCGGCCTGATGGCCACGCTCAAGGCCCTCCCGCTCGCGTACAACCGCGACCTCCAGGAGGACAAGGAGCCGGTCTTCGACTCCATCGACCAGCTGGAGGTGCTGCTCCCGGCCTTCACCGGCATGATGGCGACACTCACCGTGCACCGCGAGCGTATGGAGGAACTGGCCCCGGCCGGCTTCTCCCTCGCCACCGACATCGCCGAGTGGCTGGTCAAGCAGGGCGTGCCCTTCCGGGTCGCCCACGAGGTCGCGGGCGAGTGCGTCAAGGCCGCCGAGGCCGAGGGCAAGGAGCTGGCCGACCTCACGGACGACCAGTTCGCCAAGATCTCCGCCCACCTCACCCCCGAGGTCCGCACGGTCCTCAACGTCCCGGGCGCCCTCGCCTCCCGCAACGGCCGCGGCGGCACGGCCCCGAGCGCCGTCGCGATCCAGCTGGCAGAGGTCAGGACGGACGTGGCGGCCCAGCACGCCTGGGCAACGGCCAGGAAGGCCTAGGTGTGCTGTTCGGGCACCTAGCGGCACGTCCTCCCCGAGCTGCCCGAGCTCTTCGGCGCCCGGTTATTACCGAAGGTCATCGCGGGTACGTTGGTCGGAAGCCGTACCGGACCGACCCGACGGAGCCCGCGATGCCCTTCGCCCGACTGGCAACAGCGACGACCCCCACCTGCCACATCGGCCTCGGCCTTGCCGCGATCGGCCGCCCCGGTTACATCAACCTGGGCCGCACCGAGGACCTCGGAGAGGACCGCAGCGTCGAGACGCTGCGCACGCGTACCCATGAACTCCTCGACGCCGCCTACGTCCAGGGCGTCCGCTACTTCGACGCGGCCCGCTCCTACGGCCGCTCGGAGGAGTTCCTCGCCGACTGGCTGAACGCCCGCCCGAGCTTCGACGACATCGTCGTCGGCAGCAAGTGGGGCTACACCTACACCGCGAGCTGGACCACGGACGCCGAGCGGCACGAGGTCAAGGACCACACCCTTCCGGCGTACGAGCGCCAGCGCGCCGAGACCGCCGAGCTGCTCGGCGACCATCTGGACCTCTACCAGATCCACTCGGTGACCCCCGACAGCCCGGCCCTCACCGACAAGGAACTCCACGCGAAGCTCGCGGAGGCCGCCGCGCAGGGCACGACCATCGGTTTCTCCACCAGCGGCCCCGCCCAGGCGGACGCCATCCGCGCGGCCCTCGCCGTGACGGTCGACGGCGAGCCCCTCTTCCGTACCGTCCAGTCGACGTACAACGCCCTGGAGACCTCGGCCGCTCCCGCCCTCGCCGAGGCGCACGACGCCGGGCTCACGGTGATCGTCAAGGAGAGCATGGCCAACGGCCGCCTCGCGGACGCCCACGCGCCCGAGGCGCTGAAGGCCGTGGCCGCACAGACGTCCCTGGGCTGCGACGCCGTGGCCCTCGCCCTGATCCTGCGCCAGCCCTGGGCCGGCGTCGTCCTGTCCGGCGCCGCGACGGTCAACCAGCTCTCCTCCAACCTGCACGCGGCGGTCGTGGACCTGGACGACGACCAGCTGTCACGGCTCGCGACCCTGGTGGAGGAGCCGGTGGCGTACTGGGAGCAGCGCAGCCGCCTGCCCTGGCACTGAACAGAACCGAGACGGTCGGCCCGCTGAGTCACGTGTGCCCAAGATGAGACATCGGCGTCTCATATGGGTTATGGTTGTCTCATGTCTGTCGACCGTGACCACGTACTGCGCTCCGCCGCGGCCCTGCTGACCCGCAAAGCCACCGCGACCATGGACGAGGTCGCCAAGGCGGCCGGGATCAGCCGCGCCACGCTGCACCGCCAGTTCGCCGGACGCGACGCACTCGTACGGGCGCTGGAGTCGCTCGGCATCGCCGAGTGCGAGGCGGCGCTGGACGCGGCCCGGATCGAGGAAGGGTCTGCCGCCGACGCCGTGCACCGGCTGGTGCGCGAGATCGAGCCGTCCGCCGGCCTGCTGGCCTTCCTCTACACCGAGAACCAGCTGTTCGAGGGCGAGCAGCAGAACGCGGGCTGGACGAGGATCGACGACCGCATCGCGGCCCTGTTCCGCCGTGGCCAGACGGCCGGCGAGTTCCGTATCGACCTCAGCCCGGCCTGGCTCACCGAGGCGCTGTACGGCCTGCTGGGCTCCGGCGCCTGGGCGGTGGCGGAAGGCCGCGTGGCCCGTAACGACTTCACCCACATGATCGTCGAGCTGCTGCTCGGCGGCGCACTGCGGCAGCACACAGGACAGAGAGAGGAATCATGACCAGCACCCTGCAGCCGGCGACCGAGACCGAGGCGGTGAAGGGCGCGGGCCGCTGGCTCGCGCTCTCCGTCCTGGTGCTCGCCGTGCTGCTGGTGGCCGTCGACGCGACCGTCCTCGGTCTCGCGACCCCCTACATCAGCGAAGACCTCAAGCCGTCCGGCACGCAGCTCCTCTGGATCGGCGACGTCTACTCCTTCGTCATCGCCGGACTGCTGGTGTCGATGGGCAGCCTCGGCGACCGCATCGGCCGCAAGCGGATCCTGCTCGTCGGCGCCACGGCGTTCGGCGCGATATCGGTCCTCAACGCCTATGCGACGACACCGGAGTTGATGATCCTGGCCCGCGCCCTGCTCGGCGTCGCGGGCGCGACCCTCATGCCCGCCACCCTCGCCCTGATCCGCAACCTCTTCCACGACCCTCGCGAGCGCAGCCTCGCGGTCGGCATCTGGGGCGCGACGGCCTCCGCGGGCACGGCCGTCGGCCCGATCGCCGGCGGCTTCCTGCTGGAGCACTTCTGGTGGGGTTCGGTCTTCCTGATCAACCTGCCGGTGATGGCGGTCCTGGTCCTGGTCGGCATCAAGCTGCTGCCCGAGTCGAAGAACCCCGACCCCGGCCCCTGGGACCTGATCAGCGTCGTGCTGTCGCTGGTCGGCATGATCGCCGTCGTCTACGGGGTCAAGGAGGCGGCGACGCACGGCTTCTCGTGGGACGCGCTGGGCGCGGGCCTGCTGGGCGGCGCGGCCCTGTACTGGTTCGTCCGCCGCCAACTGACGCTCCCCGCACCCCTGCTGGACATGAGGCTGTTCCGCAACCGCGGCTTCAGCGCTGCCGTGCTGGCCGACCTGCTGACCATCCTCGGCCTGTCCGGCCTGGTCTTCTTCCTCTCCCAGTACCTGCAACTCGTCCAGGGCAGGCGCCCGTTCGAGGCGGGCCTGGCCGAACTGCCCGCAGCGGTGGGCGCGGTGGCGGCGGGCCTGGTCGCGGGCCGTACCGCGCGCCGCTTCTCGGTCCGCGCGGTGGTCTCCGGTGGCCTGGCGGCCGTGGGCCTGGCCCTGGCCTCGCTGACAGTGATCGGCGAGTCGACCGGCTACCCCCTGCTCGGCGCGGCCCTGCTGGTGGTCGGAGTGGGCGCCGGCTTCTCCTTCACGGTGACGGCCGACGTCATCCTCTCCTCCGTACCGAAGGAGCAGGCGGGCGCGGCATCCGCCGTGTCGGAGACGGCCTACGAACTCGGCGCGGCCCTCGGCATCGCGCTCCTCGGCACGATCGTCACGGGCATCTACCGCGGCTTCACGGCCCCGGCGGGCACCCCGGCGGGAGCGCACGAGTCACTGGGCGGCGCGGTGGAGGCGGCGGCGGGAATGCCGACGGCAGCGGGCCGGGAACTCCTGGCCTCCGCCAGGGAAGCATTCGTCAACGGCCTGAGCATGGCATCAGGCGTAGGAGCAGCGGTCTTGCTGGCGACGGCGGCGGCGGCTTGGTACCTACTCCGCGGGCAACGCCTTTAGGTCTTGAAGTCTTTCGGGGGCGCGAGGAACCGCGCGAGCAACCGCACCGCACCCGCCCCCGAAGTCCTGCCGAAACCGTCGGAGACCTAGGCGGCCTTCGCCTTGGTCGCATACATGTCCACGTACTCCTGCCCGGACAACCGCATGACCTCGGTCATCACGGAGTCGGTCACGGCCCGCAGAACATATCGATCCCGGTCCATCCCCTCGTACCGGGAGAACTCCATGGCCTCGCCGAAACGAACCGTCACCTTTGCCGGCCGGGGCAGCCCCGCACCACCGGGCTGAATCCGGTCCGTGCCGATCATGGCGAACGGCACCACGGGCGCCCCCGTCATGAGAGTGAGCCGGGCGATACCCGTGCGCCCCCGGTACAGCCGCCCGTCGGGCGACCGCGTGCCCTCGGGGTAGATGCCGAAGACCTTGCCCTCGTCCAGCACGCGGCGCCCGGTCATCAGGGCCGCGACGCCGCCCTTGCCGCCGTCGCGGTCGACCGGGATCATGCCGACCCCGGTGAAGAACCACGCCATCAGACGGCCCTTGAGGCCCTTGCCGGTGACGTACTCGTCCTTGCCGATGAAGAAGACCTGGCGGTCGCAGACCAGGGGCAGGATCATCGAGTCGATGAACGTCACGTGGTTGCCGGCCAGGATGACCGGACCATCACCCGGGATGTGCTCGGCGCCTTCCACCTGTGGGCGGAACATCAGGCGCATGATCGGTCCGAGCACTGCCTTGATGAGCGCGAAGCGGGACAACGGGCCCTCCGGTGTCAGGGGATTCGGTATGAGTCTTTGCAGGTGAGGACGATACTCGCGGTCCGCGGTGTCTTGCACATCGGGTTCACCCGGTTCTTACGTACTGTTGATGCGTGTTTACCTGGGGTGATATCCCGGTGCCCGCCGGTAACCGGCCCGTCATGATGTGACGGAGATCGCGTGCGCCCAGGTCAGGCACTTTCCTTCGGGTTCCCGTGCGACATCCCGAGTCACCCGCGTGTTCCGGCCAAGGTCTCCCTTGCGTCATGTCCACGCCCCTACGATCGGCCCGCATCGACGAACTCGACGATTCAGGGGAGGCGTTCATGGGATCGCAGGACGAGCAGGCGCAGAGCACCGGGCGGCGTGCGCTCCTCGGCGCGGCGGTGCTGGGCGCGGGCGGAGCGGTACTCGGCCTGTCCGGCACGGCGAGAGCGGCCGACGCCGGCCGGGCGGGCAGCGGCGGGCTGAAGAGCCTGCCCAGGCCCACGATCATCGGTCACCGCGGCGTCGGCGGCTACCGTCCCGAGCACACCTTCGGCTCCTACGAGCTGGCCCTGGACCTCGGCGCCGACATCGTCGAGGCCGGCGATCTGTGCCCCACCAAGGACGGCCATCTGGTCTGCCGGCACGAGCCGGAGATCGGCGGCACCACGAACGTCGCCGACCACCCCGAGTTCGCCGGCCGCAAGACCACCAAGGTGCTGGACGGCGTCTCCACCACCGGCTGGTTCACCGAGGACTTCACGCTGGCCGAGCTGAAGACGCTGCGCGCGATCGAGCGCATTCCGGCCAACCGCCCGCACAACACGCTCTACAACGGCCGCTGGGAGATCCCCACCTTCGAGGAAGTCCTGAAATGGCAGGATGAGCAGACCCGTAAGCGCGGCAAGCAGGTCTTCATCTACCCGGAGACCAAGCACCCCACCTACTTCCGCAAGCTGGGCCTGGGCCTGGAGGAGCGGGTCGCCAAGCTGCTGCGCAAGCACGGCAAGGACAAGCGGAACTCCCCGGTCATCCTGCAGTCCTTCGAGCCGACCAGCATCCAGCGGCTGAACACGCTCGTGGACAACCCGCTCGTCGTCCTGCTGTCCACCGCGGACAGCCGCCCCTGGGACTTCGTCGAGACCGGTGACCCGCGCACCGTCGCGGACCTGATCACCCCCAAGGGCCTCAGGGAGATCGCGGGCTACGCGCAGGGCATCGGCCCGACCCTCGACCTGGTCATCACGAAGAACGCCGACGGCAGCCTCGGCAACCGGACCACCCTCGTCGCGGACGCGCACAAGGTCGGGCTGATCCTGCACCCGTACACCATGCGCAACGAGAACCCCTTCCTGCCCAAGGAGTTCCGCAAGGGCACGGACGCCGACGGGTACGGCGACGCCTTCGGCGCCTTCAGGACGTACTTCGCCACCGGCATCGACGGCGTCTTCACCGACAACGCGGACACCGGCGTGCTGGCCCGCCAGGACTTCGTCAACGGCTGAGCCCTGGACCCCGGTTGGGGTGATCGGCGGCCGCCCGGGCAACCTCCTGCCCGGGCGGCCGCGTCGTGTCGCATATGACACCCGACCTCGTCGCCGCCCTGCGCCCGCTGCTCACCGCCGAGGCCTTCGCGGAGGCACATGCCTCGGGGGCCGAGCCGGGCGACCTGGAACAGGCGGTCTGGCTCCGCCTCCTGGAGCACCTCGAGGTGGACGGGCCGCCCCGCGACCCGCACGGCTGGCTGCGCAGCGCCGTCCGCTCCGAGGCCCGCCGCAGCCGTCGTACGACCCACTTCGAGCGGCCGTACGACATCGAGCCCGCGGACGACCTCGACCGCGAGCCCGAACAGCTGGCCCTCGCCGCCGCCCGCCGCCTTGCCCTGCGCGAGGCGGTCCGCAGGCTGCCCGGCCGCTGCCCGCGGCTGCTGGAGGCGCTGCTGTCCCCGAAGGACCCGACATACCGGGAAATCGCGGGGGAGTTGGGTATCTCACAGGGCAGTCTCGGCCCGGAACGTTCCAGATGCCTGGGATGTCTGCGTCGATTGCTCGCACCGGAGGTTGCGACGCGCGAACCGCGGGGATAGGAGTGTTTACGACCGGCGATCAGGTGAGCGGGAGGCGTGCGCACATGGGCATGAGCGTGACCATCTCGGTGGCGACCGAGCAGGATGCAGAGCAGATCTTCAAGCTCCAGTACCTGTGCTTCCAGAGCGAGGCGGCGCTGTACGGCAACTACCGCATCGACCCGCTCGTGCAGAGCCTCGACTCGCTCCGTCAGGAGGTGGTCGCGGACTGCGTCTATGTCGCGCGGCTCGGCGAGGAGGTCGTCGGCTCGGTGCGCGGCCGGGTCACCGAGGACGGCTCCGCCTCCATCGGCAAGCTCTGCGTCCACCCCCGCCTGCAGGGCCACGGCATCGGCGCGCGGCTGCTGCGCGCGGCCGAGTCGGCGCTCGCGGACGAGCGCGGCGCGAAGCTGTTCCGCCTGCACACCGGCCACCGCAGCGAGGGCAGCCTGCGGCTGTACCGCAAGGTGGGCTACGAGGCGGTGGGCACCTCCCAGGGCAACGACGGGGTGCCGATGATCGTCCTGGAGAAGGCGGCGGGGGCGTACGCGGCTACGGCGTGACGGGCCGGCGCGACCTGCGCAGCCAGTACAGGGCCGACAGCGGCAGCAGTACGGGGATGAAGACGTACCCCATGCCGTAGTCGGACCAGACCGTCGCGTCCGGGAAGGCCGAGGGGTCGGCCACCGTCCAGGTCCCGACGATCAGCACGCCCGCGAGCTCGGCGGCGCAGCACACCTGTGCCGCCTTGCGGGCCGTCTCGCCACCGCGCACCAGTGAGTACGTGATGAAGCCGTAGACGACGCCCGCGACCGCGGACAGTGAGTAGGCGAGCGGCGCCCGGTCGAACTCGGTCGCGATCTGGTACACGGAGCGCGACACGGCCCCGACGACCATCACGCCGTAGAACCAGACGAGCAGCATGCCCGGCCCGCCGATCAGACGGGTCCTCGTCGGCTTCTCCTCGGTCACGGCCACCTCAGCCTCCCCAGATGTCATAGAGCCGCACCTCAAGCACGGCCAGCACCACGCCGCCGGCGGCGACCGTCACGGAACCCCAACGGGTGCGCTCCGCCAGCGACATGAACCCCGCCGCCGGGACGCACGCGAAGGCCCCCAGCAGATACGCCACGAAGATCGTCGTGCCCTGGTCCGGCTTCTCGCCCCGCGCCAGCTGCACGATCCCGATCACCAGCTGCACGAGGGCCAGCACCGACACCACGGCCATCCCGATGAAGTGCCAGTCCTTCGTCGGCTGGTCGCGGAAGGCGGCCCAGCCGCACCAGACGGCGAGCAGCAGCGCGGCGACGCCGGTCACCAGCGTCAGGACATCAAACATGCCGTGACTTTATTACGGCGTAAAAGGCCCGATGCCGTCGGCCCCGCCCTGCGCCGTAGGGTCGGGAGCATGAAGATCCACGCACAAGCCCTTCTGTTCGACAACGACGGCACCCTCGTCTCCTCCCTGGACTCCGTCCACCGCTGCTGGACCCGCTGGGCCGAGGAGTACGGCATCACCGCCGAGGAGTTCGCCCGCGTCGAACTGCACGGACGGCCCGCCGTGGAGATAGCCGCCGACCTGCTGCCGGCGCACGTGGTGCCGGAGGCCGTCGCGCGGGTCGAGCAGCTGGAGGTGGAGGACGTGCCGAACGACGGCGTCCGGCTGCTGCCCGGCACCAGGGACTTCCTGGACGCGCTACCGGCCGACCGCTGGGCGGTCGTCACCTCCGCCACCCGGCGCCTGGCCGAGGCCCGGCTGGCCGCCGTGGGCATCCTGCCCAAGATGCTGGTCGCCGCCGACGACATCACCCGCGGCAAGCCCGACCCCGAGCCCTACCTCCTCGCCGCCCGCGCCCTCGGCGTCGACCCGGCCCGCTGCGTCGTCTTCGAGGACGCGCCCGCGGGGCTCACGGCCGGCCGCGCCGCCGGCATGACCACCGTGGCCTTGGCCACAACGCACCAGGCCCACGAGCTCGACGCCGACCTGGTGGTCGAGGATCTCTCGGCCCTGTCCGCCCTGGTCACCGACGGGGAAGTGGAGATCTCCGTCCGCCGCTGACGGGTGTCCGCCGCTGTCCACCATGCGGACAGCGGCGGCCGGTAAGGACCGTACGTCTGGTTTACTGATCGCATGACCACGACGAGCTGCCGCACCCTTGCGACCGAGGCGACCATGACGCCCGGTGCTCGTTGTATGTGTCGAATGTGCGCCTTCTAGAGGGCCCCTGCACCATCCCCTGAGCCTCGCGCCCCGAAGCGAGCCCCCGTGGCATGTCCGCAGGCCGTGCGCCTGCGAGACCCGGATGCCCCGCGCACATCCCTTCTCCGTACCAGGGCACACCCACGCCCGCGTACTCGACAGTGACGGAAACCCCTGTGATCACCACAACGGGCCTGACCAAGGTCTACCGCTCCCGCGGCCGTGAGGTCACCGCCCTCGACGGCGTCGATCTGCATGTCCGCGAAGGCGAGGTGTACGGCGTCATCGGCCAGTCCGGTGCCGGCAAGTCCTCACTCATCCGCTGCGTCAATCTGCTGGAGCGGCCCACCGCCGGCACGGTGACCGTCGCCGGGCAGGACCTCACCGCCCTCGCGGGGCGCGGGCCTCGCGCAGGCAAGGAGCTGCGCCGCGCGCGCAGCCGTATCGGCATGGTCTTCCAGCACTTCAACCTGCTGGCCTCGCGCACGGTCCAGGACAACGTCGAGCTGCCGCTGGAGATCCTCGGCACATCGGGCCGGGAGCGCTCGCGCAAGGCGCTGGAGCTGCTCGACCTCGTCGGCCTCGCCGACAAGGCGAAGGCCCACCCCGCACAGCTCTCCGGCGGCCAGAAGCAGCGGGTCGGCATCGCCCGCGCGCTGGCCGGCGACCCCAAGGTGCTGCTCTCCGACGAGGCCACCAGCGCCCTCGACCCGGAGACCACCCGCTCGATCCTCCAGCTGCTGCGCGACCTGAACCGCCAGCTGGGACTGACCGTCCTGCTCATCACGCACGAGATGGACGTCGTGAAGTCGATCTGCGACTCGGCGGCCCTGATGGAGAACGGCCGCATCGTCGAATCCGGCACCGTCAGCGAGCTGCTCGCCACCCCCGGCTCCGAGCTGGCCGGTGCGCTGTTCCCGGTCGGCGGCGAGGCCACCGGCGCGGACCGCACGGTCGTCGACGTCACCTTCCAGGGCGAGGCCGCGACCCAGCCCGTCATCTCGCAGCTCTCGCGCACCTACAACATCGACATATCGATCCTCGGCGCCGCCATCGACACCGTCGGCGGACTCCAGGTCGGCCGGATGCGCATCGAACTGCCCGGCCGCTACGAGGACAACGTCGTGCCGATCGGCTTCCTGCGCGAACAGGGGCTGCAGATCGATGTGGTGGGCCAGGAGCCCGTGCTGGTCAAGGAGGCCGTCAAGTGACCTGGTCCGAGATGCAGCCCCTGCTGTCCCAGGCGTGTTGGGACACCCTCTACATGGTCGGCTGGTCCACCCTGATCGCCGTCGTGGGCGGGCTCCCGCTCGGCATCCTGCTCGTCCTCACGGACCGTGGCGGGCTGCTGCAGAACGTCCTCGCCAACAAGGTCATCGGGCAGGTCGTGAACATCGCCCGCTCGATGCCCTTCATCATCCTGATGGTCGCGCTGATGACCTTCACGCGCTGGATCACCGGCACGACCATCGGCCGTGAGGCCGCCATCGTGCCGCTCGCCATCGGCGCGATCCCCTTCTTCGCGCGCCTGGTCGAGACGGCTGTCCGTGAAGTGGACGGCGGGCTGGTCGAGGCCGTGCAGTCGATGGGCGGCAACACCTGGACGATCGTCCGCAAGGTCCTGGTGCCCGAGGCCCTGCCCTCCCTGATCGCCAGCACCACGACCACGATCGTCGCCCTCATCGGCTACTCCGCGATGGCCGGCACGGTCGGCGCCGGCGGCCTCGGCGACATCGCCATCCGCTACGGCTACCAGCGCTTCGAGACCGAGCTGATGTGGATCACCGTGGCGATCCTCGCCGTGGTCATCTCGCTCATCCAGTTCGCCGGCGACTTCGCGGCCCGTTCGCTGCACAGCCGCGGCCGCTCCGGCCCGGCTCCCAGGCTGCGTCTGCTGAAGGCCAAGGACCCGGGCGCGGCCGACGTCACCAAGGTCGCCTAGGCCCGTCCGGCACCCCCTCAGTCTCCCCGCACCACCAACCGCGGGGTCGCTCCACCCTTAAGGAAAGGCACTTTTCGTGCGTAACACCGCAAAGCTCAGCACCGCCGTCCTCGCCGCCGGAGCCCTCACCTTCGGGCTCACCGCCTGCGGTTCGGGCTCGGAATCCACCGCGAGCTCCTCCGACTACAGCGGACCGCTGGTCGTCGCCGCGAGCCCCACCCCGCACGCCGAGATCCTGAACTTCGTCAAGAAGAACCTGGCGAAGAAGGCGGGTCTCGACCTGGAGGTCAAGGAGTTCCAGGACTACATCGTCCCGAACACCGCGACCGAGGACGGCTCGGTGGACGCCAACTACTTCCAGAACAAGCCGTACCTCGACGACTTCAACAAGAAGCGCGGCACCCACATCGTGCCCGTCGTCACGGTCCACCTGGAGCCGCTCGGCCTCTACTCCCACAAGGTCAAGAAGGCCGACGGGCTGAAGAGCGGTGCGACGATCGCCGTCCCGAACGACGCGGTCAACGAGGCGCGCGCCCTGAAGCTGCTCGCAGCCGACGGCCTCATCACGCTCAAGGCCGGCGCGGGCACCGAAGCGACCCCGCAGGACATCGCCAAGAACCCGAAGAACCTCAAGTTCAAGGAGGTCGAGGCGGCCCAGACCGCGCGCTCCCTGGACGACGTGGACGCCGCGGTCGTCAACGGCAACTACGCCATCTCGGCCGGGATCAAGCCCGCCGAGGACGCCCTCGTCCTGGAGTCCGCGAAGAACAGCCCCTACGGCAACTTCCTCGCGGTGAAGAAGGGCAACGAGAAGGACCCGCGGGTGAAGAAGCTCGCCAAGCTCCTCACCTCGCCCGAGGTCAAGAAGTTCATCGAGGACAAGTACCAGGGCTCGGTCATCCCGTCCTTCTGAGTCTTCGGACCTTCTGAGTCTTCGGAGTCATCCGAGTCGGGTCAATCCCTGCCCACCTCGCGTATACGGCGTATCGCCACGCACGGGGTCCACTTGGTCACCACGGGTGGACCCCGTCGTGCGGTTCGGTGGTTTCATGCTGCATGCTGGGCAGTTCAGCAGGCACTGAAGGTTTCCGAAGGTTACGGAGCGGCGCATGACTAGCACCTTCCCCAACATCTCCATCAGCACGGAGCGGTTGGTGCTGCGTCCCCTTGACGAGGACGATGTGCCCGCACTGGCCGAGATGATGAACGACGAGCAGGTCGGCGCCTGGACGGGCGTCCCCCAGCCCTACACCGAGGACCGGGCCCGCGCCTGGATCGACGACCACGCGCCCGCGGAACGCGTCGCCGGCCGCGGACTCGACCTCGCGGTCGCCGAGTTCCTCACCCAGCGCCTGGTCGGCGTCGTCCAGCTGGCGAAGACCAACTGGCACGTGCGGTCCACCGAGATGTCGTACATCATCGCCCCCTGGGCGCGCGGCGAGGGCTACGCCTCGGAGGCGGCGCTCGCCACCGCCCAATGGCTCCTCGGCGACCAGAAGTTCGAGCGCATCGAGCTGCGCACCGCGGCCGACAACACCGCCTCCCAGCAGGTCGCGCAGAAGATCGGCTGCATCAGCGAGGGAGTCCTGCGCAACGCCTGCATAGCGCACGTCCGCGCCGACGACGGCACCTGGAGCGACGTACGCACGGACTACATCGTCTGGAGCCTGCTGCCCGAGGATCTCGACGGCGCCGACGAGCAACTGACCGACTCCAGTGGTTTCACGACCTTCCCCGACTGGAACTGAACCAAGACCGATCAGAAGCGGTCGGGTACACCGCCGGGCTTTCCGGCTCACTTCACCAGGTACCCTCACCAAGCCCGCCCGGGCTGCCTCCGACGACCTGCGCAGAACCCCTGGAGACTGACGACGATGGCCGACCGCGTCACGGTGATCGGCTGGGACGGCTCGCCGCTGACAGCCGCCGCCCGCTCGGCTCTGGGCGCCGCCACGCTGGTGGCCGGCGCCGCACATCATCTGGCGCTCCCCGAGGTGCCGCCGGGCGCCGAGCGCATCCGCCTCGGCAGTGTCGCCCTCGCCGCCCGCCGGATCACCGGCCACCGCGGTACCGCGGTCGTGCTGGCCGACGGCGACCCCGCGTTCTTCGGTGTCGTACGGACGCTGCGCGCACCCGAGTTCGGCCTTGAGGTCGAAGTCGTCCCCGCCGTCTCCTCCGTGGCCGCGGCCTTCGCGCGCGCCGGTATGCCCTGGGACGACGCCCTGGTCGTGGTCGCACATAGGCGCACCCTGCGACGCGCGGTGAATGTGTGCCGCGCCCACACGAAGGTCGCCGTCCTCACCTCACCGGGCGCCGGGCCCGCCGAACTCGGCCTGCTGATGGAGGGCGTGCACCGCACCTTCGTCATCTGCGAGGAACTCGGCACCGAACGCGAACAGGTCACCGTCGTCACCTCCGACAAGGCCGCCGACCACACCTGGCGCGACCCGAACGTCGTCATCGTCGTCGGCCGCACCGCCGCCGTGGCGGACGGCCCCGGCTGGATCGCCGGCCGCGACCCGAGCGCCGGACCGCGCGGCTGGACCCTGCCCGCCGAGTCCTACGGCGGTCTCATGGGCGAAGGCGAACTGGAACCGCTGCGTGCGGCCCAACTCGCCCGGCTCGGCCCGCGCGTGGGGGACCTCGTGTGGGACATCGGCTGCGGCAGCGGCGCCTTCGCCACGGAGGCCGCCCGGGCCGGCGCCGGCGTCATCGCAGTCGACAGCGACCCGCGGGCCTGCGAGCGCACCACGTCCAACGCGCGTACGTTCGGCGTGCAGCTCCAAGTCGTCCAGGGTGCCGCCCCGCACGTCCTGGAGAACCTCCCCGAGCCCGACGTCGTCCGCGTCGGCGGCGGGGGAGCGGCCGTGGTCTCCGCGGTCGCCGACCGCCGCCCGCAGCGCATCGTCACGCACGCAGCGACCCGCGACGAGGCCGAACTGATCGGCCGGGACCTGACGGAGCACGGCTACCAGGTCGAGTGCGCACTGCTGCAGTCCGTCGAACTCGACACCCGCGCCTGGACGGAGAGGGAGCGGAGCGTGGCGTTCTTGCTCAGCGGGGTGCTACCGGAGCGCACAACGTGAACCCGGGCGCCGTCCCAGTGATCCTGTTTTCTGCCCTACCGGTGATCCTGTAGTCATATCGCTCGCGGTAGGCTGGCCGACCGTTGCACCGCACCGGGTGGCCCGCTTTTCGTTCGCCAATGTCCGGAAAACGCGCCCCTTTTGGGGCGGGTGTGGTACGGCAGAACCGGAGGACGCGCAACGTGGCGCAGTCCACAGCGGACCGTCACGGATCAAGCTGTCGTGACGGCGGAACGACCGGGACAATGCCACTGAATGGCTTTGTCGCCTTTTCCGGGCGGGTCGTTCGTGCCGCTGGGCACGGACGCTCGTTCTTCACTGCGGGGGCGGTCGGTGCGCCGTTCCCGAAGAGCTGGACCGAGAAGCACTAACCGATGGGCGAGGGGTACGCATGACCGACACCGGCCAGGTCCCGGGCGAAGGAATGCCGGAGAGCGCAGGCACGGTGGAGCAGCCGGGCGTCCCCCCGCACGGCGCGTACACCTACCTCTCCGAGACGACCGCGGAGGACGACGACCTTCTGCTGCTGCCGGGCGCGCAGAGCCCGTGGGGCAACGAGGTCGCCCCGCCCGCCCCGGAGCCGGTCGTGGAGACCGTGCACGAACCCGGTGCGCACGAGGCGGGCGGTCGCGACAGCGGCTCGGTGGACCTCAACGGCCTCCGCCTGCCCAACCCGGCGCCGCCGACGTCGCGCCGTCCGCTGCACCTCGGCCCGCCGATCCCCGACGCGTCGGCCAGCCCGGTCCGCTCCCTCGCCGACCGCGGCCCCGCGGGCGTACCCGTGCGCCAGCCCGGCCCGCCGACGACCGGTCCCGAATACTTCGACGCCATCCAGCTCCGAGAGGCGGCCCCGCAGGGCGGAGCCCCCTGGGGCGCCCAGGCCCAGGCCGCGGTGCAGGCACCGGTGAGCCCGGAGGCACCGGCTGCCGAAACGGTTGTTCCGGCAGCGCAGACGCCGGAGCCCGAACTCGCCGCCGGCGTGGCCTACAGCCCGGAGGAGGCACAGCCCGTCGCCGCGGCGTACACCCCGGAGGCCGGGCAGATTCCGGTGGGCGTGGCATCGGTGCAGGGCGGACATGCCGACGGGTTCCCCGCGGGCGACGCGCCTGCGGACGGCGGGCTCATGGCCGCGGGTGGACTGCCCGTGGACGGCGGGCCGGTGGCCGTCGGTGGACCTGCCGCGGAGGGCGGTCATGGCGCTCCGGGTGGGCTGCCCGCCGAGAACGGTCATGGCGCTCCGGGCGTGCTCCCCACGGAGAACGCGCACATCGCTTCCGGTGAGATCCCCGGAATCCCCGAGACGGCGGGGATCCCCGAGGCCCCCGGGTTCCCCGACTTCCCGGCGAACAGCGGGCAGACGCCTTCGCCTGCGAGCGAAGCGCAGGCGCCTGCGGACACGCCCGCTGCCGCGGGCGAGCCGGTCGCGCCGGCGGAAGCCGCTGCGGAACAGGGCGTTGCCCCCGTGCCCGCCCCGGATGCCGTACCGGAGATGAAAGGCACGGTTCCGGAGTCCGACCCGCCCGAGGGCGCCGGATTCGTCCCGGAGGGTGCGCCGGCTCATGGCGCCGCGCCTCTGCCGGAGGCCACCCCCGCTCATGGAGCGATCCCGATGCCCGAGGCCGTGCAGGCCGCGGAGGCGGTGCACGCCGAAGCTCCGGCCCCCGAGACCGAGGCCGGCCCGCCCGTCGCCGAGCCGGAGGCGGCCGCTCCGGCCGCCGTGGCGCCCGAGGGCGCCCAGTTCGCGCAGCCTCTGACGCCCGGGGACGTGCAGCTGCCCGGAACGCTTGCGCCCGAGCCCGCCCAACTCCCGCACGCCGTCACGCCGGAGGCCGCGCCGCTGCCGCACGCCGTCATGCCGGAGGCCGTGCAGGCTTACGAAGCGGTGGCCCCCGACGCCGGTCGGCCCGCCGAGGGCGTCGCCCACGACACGGCCCCGCCCCTGCTCGCCGAGCCTGCCCAGTCCGAGCCCGTACAGGCCGTCCAGTCCGAGCCCGTACAGGCCGCCCAGCCCGAGCCCGTACAGCCTGCCGAGGCCGAGCCGGCCGCACCCGCCCAGCCCGCGGACCTCTTCGCGGACCAGTCCGGGACGCCGGCCGCGGACGCAAGTGCCGTGCCCGGGGCCGCGCTTCAGGACCAGGCCCCCGCCCTGACGGGCGCGGACGGGTCCTCGTCCGCCGACACACCGCCCGTGCCCGCTGACGAACAGGCCCTTGCCGCCGCGCTCCCCGTGCCCCCGACCCCGGAGGCGACCGTTCCGGCCGACGCCGGGGTCCCGGCGGGACAGCCGCACCTCGCCGAGGCCCCGGCCCCCGGGACCGACGCCGCCGGCACCGGTGCGGACGCCCTCCGGCCACCCGCCGTGGACGAGCCCACGGGCCAGTTCGTGCCGGTCGACGGCTCCGTGCCGACCACCCCGCACCTCGCCCCGACCCCGCCGCACGCCCTGGTCCTCCCCGTGGAGGAGGGGCAGGCGCCGGAGCCGGTCGCCATGGTCCCGGCACCGCGAGAGGCCGACTCCGGACTCGTACAGAACGCCGAGGACCTGGACACCAGGGCCGCCGACCAGGAGGAAGAGAGCACCGCCGCGGTGGAAGAGGCACCACAGTCCACCGGCCCGGCCGCGCCCGCCTACGACGACGCCGAGCGCGAGGCCGTCCTGAAGGTCATGCGCGAGCGCCGCGACATCCGCAACGGCTTCCGCAACGACCCGATCCCGCACGAGGTGCTGCTCCGTGTCCTGGAGGCCGCGCACACCGCCCCGTCCGTCGGTCACTCGCAGCCCTGGGACTTCGTCGTCATCCGCTCCGCCGACACCCGGCGCAGCATGCACGAACTGGCCATGCGCCAGCGCGACGCCTACGCCAAGTCCCTCCCCAAGGGCCGGGCGAAGCAGTTCAAGGAACTGAAGATCGAGGCCATCCTCGACACCCCGGTGAACATCGTCGTCACCGCCGACCCGACCCGCGGCGGCCGGCACACCCTCGGCCGGCACACCCAGCCGCAGATGGCGCCCTATTCCGCCGCGCTCGCCGTGGAGAACCTCTGGCTCGCCGCCCGCGCCGAGGGCCTGGGCGTCGGCTGGGTCAGCTTCTTCGACGAGCGGGAGATGGTCCGCTCGCTGGGGCTGCCCGATCACCTCGAGGTCATCGCCTACCTGTGCGTGGGCTACGTCGACGAGTTCCCGGACGAGCCCGAGCTGATGCAGGCCGGCTGGTCCAAGCGCCGCCCGCTGTCGTGGGTCGTGCACGAGGAGACGTACGGCCGCCGCGCGCTGCCCGGCGAGGAGCCGCACGACCTGCTCGCCGAGACCGTCGCCCAGATCCGCCCGCTGGACGCCAAGGCGCTCGGCGAGGCCTGGGAGCGGCAGAAGCGGATGACCAAGCCGGCCGGCGCGCTCGGCATGCTGGAGATCATCTCCGCGCAGCTGTCCGGGCTCTCGCGGCAGTGCCCGCCGCCGATCCCGGAGCCCGCGGCCGTCGCGATCTTCGCCGGCGACCACGGCGTGCACGCCCAGGGCGTCACCCCCTGGCCGCAGGAGGTGACGGCCCAGATGGTCGCCAACTTCCTCGGCGGCGGCGCGGTCTGCAACGCGTTCGCGGGCCAGGTGGGCGCCGAGGTGTGCGTGGTGGACGTCGGCGTCGCGACCGACCTGCCGGCCACCCCCGGCCTGCTGCCCCGCAAGGTCCGCGCCGGCACCTCCGACATGACCACCGGCCCCGCGATGAGCCGCGAGGAGGCCAAGCAGGCCATCGAGGTCGGCATCGAGACGGCCCGCGACCTGGTGGCGGCCGGCAACAAGGCGCTGCTGACGGGTGAGATGGGCATCGCCAACACGACGGCGTCGGCCGCGCTCATCTCGGTGTTCACGGACACCGACCCCGCCGACGTGACCGGCCGCGGCACCGGCATCAACGACGAGACACTGGCCCGCAAGACCGAGGTCGTGCGCCGCGCCATCGAGGTCCACCAGCCGGACCCGGCCGACCCCATCGGCGTCCTCGCCGCGATCGGCGGCTTCGAGCACGCCGCCATGGTCGGCCTGCTCCTCGGCGGCGCCTCCCTGCGTACGCCGGTGATCCTGGACGGCGTCAGCGCCGGCGCCGCCGCCCTGGTGGCCCGCGCGATCGCCCCCGAGGTCCTCGCGGCCTGCATCGCCGGCCACCGCAGCGCCGAGCCCGGCCACGTGGCGGCGCTGAACAAGCTGGGCCTGCGCCCGCTGGTCGACCTCGACCTCCGCCTCGGCGAGGGCACGGGTGCGCTCCTCGCCCTGCCGCTGGTGCAGAGCACGGCACGGGCCATGCACGAGGTGGCCACGTTCGACTCGGCGGGCGTCACCGAGAAGTAGTCCCGGACCGGGGCGGGAACGCACCCCTGCGTGCACCCCGCCCCGGCCGTACGCTGAACCCATCTCTAAAATCCGCACGTCAGGGCTGCTCCAGCGCCGTAGCACCCATCGCACAGCCAGGACGAGGAGCCGCCCTCATGGCCGAACATCCCGCCTATCCCGTAGGCCTTCGCCTCACCGGCCGCAAAGTGGTCGTCCTCGGCGGCGGCCAGGTCGCCCAGCGCCGGCTCCCGGCCCTGGTCGCGGCGGGTGCGGACGTCCTCCTCGTCTCTCCCGAGGCGACCCCGTCGGTCGAGGCGATGGCGGACGCCGGCGAGTTCACCTGGCTGCGGCGCCCGTACGCCGACGGCGATCTGTCGGACGCCTGGTACGCCCTGATCGCCACCAGCGACCACGAGGCCAACACCGCCGCCTCCGCGGAGGCCGAGCGGAACCGCGTCTGGTGCGTGCGCTCCGACGACGCCGACGCGGCCACCGCCTGGACCCCGGCCACCGGCACCAGCGAGGGCGTGACGATCGCCGTCCTCACCAGCCGCGCCCGCGGCCGCGACCCCCGCCACACCGCCTCCATCCGCGACGCGGTCGTCGAGGGTCTGCACGACGGCACCCTCGTCGCCCCCCACCACCGCACCCGCACCCCGGGCGTCGCCCTGGTCGGCGGCGGCCCCGGCGACCCGGACCTGATCACGGTCCGCGGCCGCCGTCTGCTCGCCGAGGCCGACGTCGTCATCACCGACCACCTGGGCCCCCGCGACCTGCTCGCCGAACTGCCCGCGAGCGTCGAGGTCATCGACGCGGCGAAGCTGCCGTACGGCCGCTTCATGGCCCAGGAGGCCATCAACGACGCACTGATCGAACACGCCAAGCAGGGCAAGTCGGTCGTACGGCTGAAGGGCGGCGACCCGTTCGTCTACGGCCGCGGGATGGAGGAGGTCCAGGCGCTCGCCGAGGCCGGCATCCCGTGCACGGTCGTACCGGGCATCTCCAGCTCGATCTCGGTGCCGGGCGCGGCCGGCATCCCGGTCACCCACCGGGGCGTCGCGCACGAGTTCACGGTGGTCAGCGGGCACATCGCCCCCGACGACGAGCGCTCCCTGGTCGACTGGCCCTCGCTCGCCAAGCTGACCGGCACCCTCGTCATCCTCATGGGCGTCGGCACGATCGGGAAGGTCGCCGAGACCCTCGTCACCCACGGCAAGTCCCCCGACACCCCGGTCGCCGCGATCCAGGAGGGCACGACGGCCGGCCAGCGCCGCGTCGACGCGACGCTCGCCACGATCGCCGAGGCGGTGCGTACCCACGAGGTGAAGGCCCCGTCGGTCATCGTCATCGGCGAGGTCGTCGGCGTGGGCCCGCGGCCTGCCGAGTAACCCCGGGTAACCCAACCCCGTTCCAGCCGTTGGCACCACACCCAGGACAAGGCAGTATCACCCTGTGGCCGATCTCATCACCGTTGAGGATCCCGACGACCCCCGCCTGCGCGACTACACGGGCCTGACCGACGTCGAGTTGCGCCGCAAGCGCGAACCCGCCGAGGGCCTTTTCATCGCGGAGGGCGAGAAGGTCATCCGCCGCGCCAAGGGCGCCGGGTACGAGATGCGCTCGATGCTGCTGTCCGCGAAGTGGGTCGACGTCATGCGCGACGTCATCGACGAGCTCCCGGCCCCGGTGTACGCGGTCAGCCCGGAGCTCGCCGAGCAGGTCACCGGCTACCACGTGCACCGCGGCGCGCTCGCCTCCATGCAGCGCAAGCCGTTGCCGACGGCGGCCGAACTCCTGCAGACCACCCGTCGGGTCGTGGTCATGGAGTCGGTCAACGACCACACCAACATCGGCGCGATCTTCCGCTCCGCCGCCGCCCTCGGCATGGACGCGGTCCTGCTCTCCCCGGACTGCGCGGACCCCCTCTACCGCCGTAGCGTCAAGGTCTCGATGGGCGCGGTCTTCTCGGTCCCCTACGCCCGCCTCGACTCCTGGCCCAGGAGCCTGGAGTCGGTCCGCGAGGCCGGCTTCTCCCTCCTCGCGCTCACCCCGGACGAGAAGGCGAAGTCCCTCGACGAGGCCGCCCCGCACAAGATGGACCGTGTCGCCCTGATGCTGGGCGCAGAGGGCGACGGCCTGTCCACCCAGGCCCTGGTCGCCGCCGACGAATGGGTCCGCATCCCGATGTCCCACGGCGTGGACTCCCTCAATGTGGGCGCGGCAGCCGCGGTCGCCTTCTACGCCGTGGCCACCGGCCGGCCCGAGGCCCCGTAGGAGCCCGGGTGGAACAGCGCGAGGCGATCGTCGCGGTGCTGCGCCGGGCCGGCCGGGTGCTCGCCGTCCGGCGCGGCCCGACCGTCTCCCGCCCCGGCTACTGGCAGCCCCTCAGCGGCAAGATCGAGCCGGGGGAGACCCAGCAGCAGGCCGTGGTCCGCGAGGTCTTCGAGGAGGTGGGCCTCACCGTCTCCGCGGGCGCCAAGGTCTGGGAGTCGGAGACCGACGACGGTCACTTCCGCCTCCACTGGTGGACGGCGGACGCGGACAGCGGCGAGGTGGTACCCGACTCCGTCGAGGTGGCCGAGGCCCGCTGGGTCACCCCGGAGGAGTTCCTGGCACTGGACCCGGTCTTCGACGGCGACCGGGAGTTCTTCGAGGAGATCCTGCCGAACCTGTGACGCCCTGGCCGTCGGTCAGGGAGTCCGTCGGTCCGGCATCCCGCCGTCCGGCTAATCCGCTACGACGCGGCCCGGCTCGGCCTGCTGCTGTTGCTGGTGGTGCTGCTCCCGTACGACCCCGCGGTCACCGCCCAGCCCCCGCGACGGCCCCTGGCAGCCCTGGGCCGCGGCGATGCCGAGTGCCACGAGCAGTGTCACGACGACGAACACGAAGAGCCGCTGCCGCAGCAGCCGCGGATTGGCCGGCCGCCGCCCCGTCCCCGTGGTCCTCGGTCCCGGCCGGCCGGCACCGCTGCGCTGCGCGGGCCGGCCGCCGGTCGTCTGCCGGTTCGTGTTGCGCGAGGAGGGCGTGGCCCGGGGCCCCGATCGCTGGGCCGCCGGATTGCCGCGAGGCGCGCTGCCGCCCCGGGAGGGAGCGGCCCCGCCCCGCGCGGACGAGGGCCCGCGCGATCCGGTGGACGTGCCCCGGGACGGAGGGTTCCCCTGCGAACCCTGCGGGCGCCGGTGCTCGCGCTGCTGCTCCGGGTAGGTGTCGGCGAGCCGCCCCGTGGGCCGGTCCGCCTCACCGGAGCGCGGCGCGGGCGGACGAGCGTCGGTCGGCCCCTGTGTCTCGCGGGCGGCGATCTCCTTGAGCCGCAGCGACAGCTGGAGCGTGCTGGGCCGCTCCTCGGGGTCCTTGGCCAGACAGGCGCGCAGGAGCGGGGACAGCGCGTCGGGAACGCCGTGCAGTTGCGCCTCCTCGTGGACGACGCGGTACAGCATCACCTCGGAACTGCCGTGCCCGAAGGGTGAGTCGGCCATGGAGGCGTACGCCAGCGTGGCTCCGAGCGAGAAGACGTCCGTGGCGGGCGTGACGGCGGCCCCGCGCACCTGCTCCGGCGCGAGGAAGCCGGGGGAGCCGACGGCCGTGCCGACATGCGTGAGGGTCGAGGCCCCGGTGGCCCAGGCGATGCCGAAGTCGATGATCCGCGGCCCCTTCGGGGACAGCAGGATGTTGGACGGCTTCAGGTCCCGGTGCACGACCCCCGCCTCGTGCACGGCGACGAGCCCCTCGGACAGGGCGGCGCCCACGGCCGCGACGTCGGCCGCGCTCAGCGGCCCCCCGTCGGCCACCTTGTCGTGCAGTGAGGGCCCGGGCACGTACTGCGTGGCGAACCACGGTCGGTCCGCCTCCAGATCGGCGGCGACGAGCCGTGCCGTGCATCCACCCCTGATCCGCCGGGCCGCCCCGACCTCACGCGCGAACCGCGACCGAAACTCCTGGTCCTCCGCCAGATCCGGCCGGATGACCTTCAGCGCGACACGCTGCCCCTTCTTGTCGGAGCCCAGGTAGACGACGCCCATCCCGCCCGCGCCGAGCCGCCTGTGAAGCCTGAACGAGCCGACGACGCGCGGGTCCTCGCGCCTCAGGCGCATCATCGCCATGTTCATCCCCGCTGCCCGGTCCGTGTGACGTGGCACAGCTTACGTTTCCACCGCCGTCCGCGCGCAGAGGCCGCGCCCTCTCGGCCCGACGGATTGTCAGTGCCGGGTGCGAAAATTGAAGAGTGGTCAGGGAGCGCCTGAACTGGGGGACTTTGTCCCTGTCATGATCCCAACCACCCACCGACGAAGGGGGATTGAACCCGTGAAGGGTGATCGCGTGGAGATAGTGGTGGACGCGGGGGACACGACCCGCACCTACGAGGTGGTGGCGAGCAGAGCGGGCCGCAGGGTGGAGACGGCGGTCCGCCGAGGAGTCGTCGAAGTGAGCGAAGTCACCCGCAGCGGCTCCGTCGTCCGTACGGCCCGATTCATGGCGAACCGGGTCCTGGCCCTGGTCGAACAGCCGATCCCCAGGGAGGACAGCTCGGAAAAGGCGGGGCAGAGCGGGCGCCCCCTCGGGGAAGACCCTGAGACCTAGGTCCACGTCTCCACCCTGGGGAGTACGCAGCAGGTCACTGCTCATCCTCCGGGAGGCCCGGCAATCGGTACGAGGGCATGACGTGCGACGAGGCCCGGACGCCTAGATTTGAGGTCAAGCGGCGGGTGCAGCACTCGTCCCCCGAGGTCAGACACCCGCCGCTGCCAACGACAACTGAGATCGGTCAGGAGAGGGACCATGGCCCACACGGCACCGCGGGCATTCATCCGCACCCAGGAGCACTTCCCGTTCCGTCGCCGCACGGGCCGTCGCCACCCACTGGTGGCGACACTCATGGTCCTCCCTCTGGCGGCCCTGCTCTTCTTCGTCTTCGACGGCTGGGAGACAGTGGCGACACAGGCGTCGTCCGTGGGCGTGATGCTGGGGCGCTGAGCGGCGACCCCAGGCCCGGAAGAGCGGTCCGGGCGGGGACATCCACCCATGAAACCCCGTGGGGACGGGGGTGCGGCGGACGGCAAAAATGCCGGTGCAGCTGGGGAGCTGCGCCGGCATTGCCGTGTCCGCCTCCGTTTTCGGCCCCTGCAGGGCCCGGCCCCGTGGACCCGCGTTCCCCACCACCGCACTCGCCGTACCCTCGCGAGAGACCCCGCACCGCCCCCAGGGAGCCCCGTGTCCACACCCCCCTTGCTCTCAGCGCTCACCGCCAGAGCCAAGGCCACAGCACACGCGCGCACCACCGCCTGCCCCTGCGGAGCGACCACCCTCGCCCACCGCCCGGACGCCACCGTCGTCCGCCACGCGGACACCGTCGCCAAGGCCCACGCCCCCGGCACCCCCCTCGCCGGCCTCACCCCCCGCCTCACCATCGCCACCCGGCTCCCCGGCATCCTCCTGGCCCCGCTCAGCCCGGCCCCCGTCGAACTGGACCCGCACGGCCGCCTCGTCACGTTCTGGCCCTACGGCACCCCCGTCGACCCGGACACCCCGGACGCCGCCCCCTGGGAACCCGCGGCCACCCTCCTCGCCCGACTCCACCGCACCTCCGCCCCGACCGCCCTGCCCCCCATGCGGGGTCCGGCCAAGGCGGCCCGAGCCATCGCCCGGCTCACCGCGGAGGCCCCCACCCATACCGCCACGGCCCCCGTACTGCGGGCCTGGTCCACCCTCCCCGCCTGGGCGCGGGCGGAGGCCCCCATGCCGGACACCAGCACGCTCTGCCACGGCGACCTCCACCTCGGCCAGCTCGTCCGCCACCCCGCCCCCGACGGCCCCTGGCTGCTCATCGACGTCGACGACCTCGGCACCGGCGTCCCCGGCTGGGACCTGGCCCGCCCCGCGGCCTGGTACGCCTGCGGCCTCCTCCCGCCCGACGAATGGACCCGCTTCCTCGCCGCCTACCGCGCGGCCGGCGGCCCGGCCGTGCCCGCCGACGGCGACCCCTGGCCCGTCCTGGACGTCCCGGCCCGCGCCCTCACCGTGCAGACGGCCGCCCGCGCCGTGGCCAAGGCGGTGACGGAGGACCGGCCCCTGGACGAGGTCGAAGTATCCGTGATCGACGCATGTGCCCGAATGACCTCGCTCCCGCCGGAGTTGAGCCCGGGTCGTGCGAAGTAAGGTGCAACCGACCGCAGCCGGACAGAGTCTGTCCTGGCGTAACACGAAGCAGGACCGACCGGCGAGGAGTTGAGCCGACCATGCAGTGTCCGAAGTGCCATGCGCCGATGCACACGTACAACCGCAACGGTGTTCAGATCGAGCAGTGCAGCGGCTGCCGAGGGATCTTTCTCGACTACGGCGAGCTGGAGGCGCTGACCCGCCTCGAGGGCCAGTGGTCCCAGCCCGCGCCGCAGCCGGGCGTCCCGCAGGCGTACCCGACCCCGCCCGCGCCCGCCTGGGGAGCCCCGCAGGGCGGCCACGGCGGTGGGCACTACGGCGGCCACCACGGCGGCCACCACCGTCACAAGAGCTTCGGCCACATGCTGTTCTCCAGCTGACGCGGGCCGGACGACGAAGAAGCCCCCGGCCGTACGAGACGGCCGGGGGCTTCGGTGTGTGGACGATACTGGGATTGAACCAGTGACCTCTTCCGTGTCAGGGAAGCGCTCTCCCGCTGAGCTAATCGTCCTCGGGACCACAACCCGCAGGTCGTGGGTGCTGCGTGCGCGATACTGGGATTGAACCAGTGACCTCTTCCGTGTCAGGGAAGCGCTCTCCCGCTGAGCTAATCGCGCGGGGGATCCGAAGATCCGGTGGACGATACTGGGATTGAACCAGTGACCTCTTCCGTGTCAGGGAAGCGCTCTCCCGCTGAGCTAATCGTCCTTGGAGGTGGAGACGGGATTTGAACCCGTGTAGACGGCTTTGCAGGCCGTTGCCTCGCCTCTCGGCCACTCCACCAGGAGTGCGGGGGTCGGGAAGATCCCCTCGATTCCTTCGAGCGGACGACGAGGTTCGAACTCGCGACCTCAACCTTGGCAAGGTTGCGCTCTACCAACTGAGCTACGTCCGCCTGTCGTTTCGGACCGCTTCCGCGTCCCGGCGACGTGGTGAACTCTAGCGGATTCCGGGGCCAGTACAAAAACGCGTTTGCGCAGCGTGACGCCCCGCACCTGCTCAGGGACATGGTGGGGGTCCCCGAACGGTCATGACCGGGTCACCATAACGGCACCCGCCCTAGACTCGACCGCGTGCTCGACCTGCTCCCTCTCGCCCGCTTCGGCGACCGCGTCGCCACCGGGCTCCTCGACGTCACCGGCGATCCCGCCGCCCTCGACTCCACCGGCTTCTGGGCCGTCGTGGCGGACTTCGAGGGCCGGCTGACCTGCGCCCGCTTCAGGGACGTACGCGAGGAGCCCGTGCCCGCGCCGGTGCCGGGGGAGTGGCGGGGACCGGCCACCGGTGACTGGACGTCCTCGCTCGACCGCGGGGCGTACACGGCGGGCGTGCGCCGGATCCGTGAGCACATCGCTGCCGGCGACGTCTACCAGGCGAACCTCTGCCGGGTGCTCTCCGCGCCCGTGGCCGCCGGCGCCGACGTGGACGCCCTGACCGCGGTACTGGCGCGCGGCAACCCGGCGCCGTACGCAGGAACGATCCGGCTGCCCGGGCAGGGCGTCGAGATAGCCACCGCCTCGCCCGAGCTGTTCCTCCGGCGCGACGGCCGCGTCGTCGAGTCCGGGCCGATCAAGGGCACCGGGCGCACCGAGGCGGACCTGCTGGACAAGGACTACGCCGAGAACGTGATGATCGTGGACCTGGTCCGCAACGACATCGGGCGCGTCTGCGCCACCGGCACGGTCACCGTCCCCGACCTGTGCGCCGTGGAGAAGCACCCGGGGCTGGTCCACCTCGTCTCCACGGTCCACGGCGAGCTGCGCGAGGGCGCGGGCTGGCCGGAGCTGCTCGACGCCACGTTCCCGCCCGGCTCGGTCACCGGCGCCCCCAAGTCCAGCGCCCTGCGGATCATCGACGCCCTGGAGACCGCGCCGCGCGGCCCGTACTGCGGCGGCATCGGCTGGGTCGACGCCGACCGGGGGACCGCCGAGCTGGCCGTCGGCATCCGTACCTTCTGGATCGAGCGGGCCGCCGAGGGCGCCGCCGTGCTGCGCTTCGGCACCGGGGCCGGCATCACCTGGGGCTCCGACCCCGAGGCGGAGTGGCGCGAGACCGAGCTGAAGGCGTCCCGGCTGCTCGCGGTAGCGTCGGGGACGTACGCGGTGAGTGGAGAGGGAATCACGACGTTCGGTGCCGACCCGGGGGACACCCCTCGGACCCCCGGCCGATCCGAATCACCCGGCGCAGACTTGCGAGGTAGGAAGCAGTGAAGCTCTGGCTCGACGGCGGGCTGCAGGACATCGAGACCGCCCGCGTCTCCGTCTTCGACCACGGGCTGACCGTGGGCGACGGCATCTTCGAGACGGTGAAGGCGGTGGACGGCAGGCCGTTCGCGCTGACCCGGCACCTGGACCGGCTGACCCGCTCAGCGCGCGGCCTCGGCCTGCCCGACCCCGATCACGAGGAGGTCCGGCGGGCCTGCGCGGCCGTTCTGGAGACCAACCCGGTGGCCTTCGGCCGGCTGCGCATCACCTACACCGGCGGCCACGGCCCCCTCGGCTCCGACCGCGGCGAGCACGGCCCGACGCTCGTCGTCGCGCTCGGCGAGGCCGCCCGCCGCCCGGACACCACCGCGGTGATCACGGTCCCGTGGACGCGCAACGAACGCGGCGCGCTGACCGGCCTGAAGACGACCTCGTACGCCGAGAACGTCGTCGCCCTCGCGCGTGCCCACCAACACGGCGCCTCCGAGGCCCTGTTCGCGAACACGGTCGGGCAGCTCTGCGAGGGCACCGGCTCCAACGTCTTCGTCGTGCTCGACGGCGAGATCCACACCCCGCCGGTCGCCTCCGGCTGTCTCGCGGGCATCACGCGCGCGCTGGTGGCCGAGTGGACCGGCGCGAAGGAGACCGACCTGCCGATGGACGTGCTGGAGCGCGCCGACGAGGTCTTCCTCACCTCCTCGCTGCGGGACATCCAGGCCGTGCACCGCGTGGACGACCGCGAACTGCCGGGCGCGCCGGGCCCGGTGACCGCCAAGGCCGTGCGGATCTTCGCCGAGATGTCCGGGCACGACCAAGATCCGTGAGCGGCCGGGAAAACAGGCTGACACGAGTGGGCACGGCGGGTAGAACACCCCTGATGACCACGACCCTGCGGCCGACCGAGCCGCTCCAGCGCGCCACCGACGGGACACGTTCACGTCGTTACCAGGTGTGCGTGAACAGCCGTCCCGTCGGCGCCCTCCGCCTCGCCACCCTGCCCCAGTTCGGCGACTCCGTGGCCCGCATCCTCGATCTGCGCATCGAGGAGCCGGACCGCCACCGAGGCCGGGGCACGGTGGCCGCGCTCGCCGCGGAGGAGGTGGCGCGCGGCTGGGGGTGCCGGCAGATCGAGGCGCTGGTGCCCGCAGACGCCGACGCGGCGCTGCGGCTCGTCGGCGCGCTCGGGTACGTCCACCGCAACCGCGGCATGGAGAAGCAGCTCGGCGACACCCCGCCCGGCCTGCCGGTCGGCAGCCTGGGCCGCCCCATGACCGAGGCCGAGTACGAGACGTGGATCGCCGAGGAGACCGAGGCGTACGCGCGCGTGTGGATCGAGCGGGGCGTGCCCGAGGCCGTCGCGCACGAGATGTCGCGGCGCGGCCACGCGACCCTCCTGCCGCAGGGGCTCACCACCGAGGGCATGCGGTTCACCGTGCTCGAGCACGAGGGCACCCGGGTGGGCACCCTCTGGGTGGCCCTGACCGAGGACAAGGCCTACGTCTACGACGTCCATGCCGACCCCGCCCATCGCGGCCACGGCCACGGCCGTTCGCTGATGCTCCTGGCGGAGGCCCAGGCGATCGCGGCCGGCCGGCGCGTCCTGGGCCTCAACGTGTTCGCCGGCAACACCCCGGCCGAGCGGCTCTACGAGTCACTCGGCTACGGGACGACCCGCCACGTCCTCTACAAGAACCTGCTCTGAACCGGGAACCCGCTCCGAGGCTCAGGCGCCCTCGGCGAGCAGCCGGTCCGCGATCTCCTCGACGCGCTCGCGCAGCCCCTCCTGGCTCTTGCCGCCGTCCAGGCGCTCGCCGCCGATGACGTAGGTGGGCGTACCGGTCACGCCGATCGCCTTGCCCTCGGCCTGGTCGGCGTCGACGATCAGGATGTGCCGGCCGTCGATCAGCGCGGTGTCGAACTCGTCGGCGTCGAGGCCGAGTTCACCGGCCGTCGCGACCAGGAAGGGTTCGCCCTCGCGGTCCAGCTCCTCGACCCGCTCCAGCACGGCCTCGACGTACTCCCAGCCCTTCCCCTGCTCGAAGGCCTCCTCGGCGGCCTGCGCGGCGGCGAAGGCGTGCTTGTGCTTCTCCAGCGGGAAGTGCCGCAGCCGCAGCTCCAGCCGGTCGCCGTAGCGGGCGCGCAGGGCGCGCAGGTCCGCGAGGGCGCTGCGGCAGTCGGGGCACTGGAGTTCGCACCAGACCTCGAGGACGGGTACGGCGGGAGGCACGGGGGAGGAGTCGCTCATGACCCCAGTCTTCCAGCCCCGGCCCCGGCCGCCCCCATCGGACCGGCCCCGCCACCTGCTCCTACGACCCCGGTCTGCACCCGGGGGTGCGCCCGTGACCGGCACCTACGGATGAGCCGACCCGGAGATGTCCCTGATGTCCGCCCGGAGCATGGCCTCGCGGGGGCCGGGCGGTGCAGGATGGAAGGGACGAGCTGCCTGACCGAGCCCTGCCTGGAGGACCGGATGATTGCCGAAACCGTCTGTTCCGCCGTCGCCGCGGCCGGCCTGGGCATCGCGGCGGTCACGGCGTACCGCAAGCGCTTCCTCTCGGCCGCCCGCATCGCCGCCTACTCGCTGGTGCCGCTCGGCCTGGTGATGACCGGCGTCGTGCAGTGGCTGGCGGACACCGCCTTCAGCCCGACGGCCTGGGCGGGGTTCGGTGTGCTGGGCGTCGCCTGGCTGATGTTCTCCACCACGCGCGCGGTGGAGCGCCGCCGTGGCGGCACCCGCAAGGAGCGCAGGGAGGCCAAGGCCGCGCAGCAGCGCGAGGCGGTCGCCCCGACGGCGTCGGCACCCTCCCTCGGTCCCGGGACCCGTGCGGCGGGCAAGCCCGCGAGCGCGCCCCGCGGCGAGCCCAAGGACGACTTCAGCGACATCGAGGCCATCCTGAAGAAGCACGGCATATGACTTGCACATGACGACTGAAACGACACAGTGGATCAGGGCTGTGAAGCGAAGCGGTCACGTCCTGTACCGGACTTCAACCAATCCGGAGAACTGCCGTTCAATCCCTGCGTGTTGATCGCGTCGGACGTGCGGTCTGCGTCATCATCGCCGCGAGATGCTGGACACGACACAGAGCGATGCCGCGCCGCCGAAGGATGAGCCGCGTGGATGCCTTTTCGCCCTTTCCCAGCCACCGCTGATGATCTTCCTAGCGGTGATCGGGTGTCTGCTCCTCATGGCTGCGCTGCACGACCTGCTGTTGCTGTGAGCCGTACCCGTGGTCCCCGGCGTCACCCGCCGGGGCCACGTCGCACTCTCCGTCCGGCTCGGGCGTCAGCCCGCCGCCTCCTTGCGCCGCGCCCGGTACGCGGCCACGTGCAGCCGGTTTCCGCAGGTGCGGCTGTCGCAGTACCGCCGTGAGCGGTTGCGGGAGAGGTCGACGAAGGCGCGCCGGCAGTCCGGAGCCTCACAGCGGCGCAGCCGCTCCTCCTCACCGGCCACGACGAAGAAGGCCAGCGCCATCCCGCAGTCGGCGGCGAGGTGATCGGCGACGGAGGCGCCGGGCGCGAAGTAGTGCACATGCCAGTCGTAGCCGTCATGGTCCGTCAGCCGTGGCGTGGTGCCCGCGGCGGCGACGAGCTCGTTGATCAGCCCGGCCGCGGCGCGGGCCTCCGGCGCCGCGAAGATCGCGGCGAACCGCCCGCGGATCTTCCGCACGGCCGAGAGATCGAACTCCGAGAGCGTCCCGACGTCACTGATTTCGTGGTTCTGCACGAAGACCTCGAGAGCCGGGACATCGGGCAGTGCGTCCGGTGCCGCGCCGTCCTCCGGCGCGGTGTTCACCAGATCCACCACGGTGTCCAGCGCGCACCGCGTGTCATGGGTGATCAGCACGTTCAGCTCCCTGCCCTGGGGGTGGGGCGGACGTCCGCCCCGTGCTGGCCGATGTTAGTGGCTTCGCGCCCGGCTGCGGGCGGTCGTGCCACAGGGCTCCTGCCCCGAGCCCCCTCACACACACCGGCGCCGCCCCGCGACGGAATCCGCGGTGGCGGCGCTGATGCGTACCGTATGAAGTTGTTCTGGGCCCGAGCCGTCACCCCGAGTCGACGGCGCCGGGCGGCTTCGAGTGCCTCGCCCCTAGCTCTCCGCCAGGATGTGCGACAGCTCCTGATCGAGATCGAAATGCCGATGTTCCGTGCCGGGAGGCACGGCGGCGTCTGTTCGCTTCAGGAAGGACTCCAGTGCCCGCGCCGGGGCTTCCAGCAGTGCCTCGCCCTCCGGAGAGCTCAGGGCGATGCATACGACGCCCTGGCCGTGACTGCGCGACGGCCAGACTCGGACGTCGCCGGTGCCCGTCGGCCGGTGGAGGCCTTCCGCGAGGAGGTCGCGGGCGAACACCCACTCGACGGTCTCCTCGGCTCCGGTGTGGAAGGTGGCGTGCACGGCGTAGGGGTCGGCCGTGTCGTACCGCAGGCCTGCGGGGACAGGCAGGGAGGACTCGCTCGACACAACGAGGCGCAGGTGCAGCTCGCAGCTGACCGTGGTGTTCATAAGCGCCAGGGCCTTTCGCTCAGTGTGCGCTCGGGGATTCGCACGTCGGCGAAATCGACATGCCACCTACGGTGCCGTTGTAAACCCCTCTGAGTGTTTTGCGTGCGTTTACGTAACTCTTCTGGCCGAGAGTCCGTTCGCGCGGTACGGCCATTCCGGTGACTGGTTCTCGTTGCGTAAAGTAAGGTAAAGTTTGGCCGTATGAATACGGGGAGTAACGGCATCGAGGGTGGGTCGGGCGAGGTCGGCGTGGTGGAGGAACCGAAGACGCACGCGTCGGATACGGACGGTGTGAAGGCGCAGGGGGCGCAGGGCGAACAAGGGCTCGGTTCCAGGGCGCCTGCTTTCGTCAAGCGGCGCCGCGCGCTGCATCTGAGCTGGCAGGTCGGCGTCTTCGTCCTCGGCCTCGCGGTGGTGGGCGCCGGCATCGTCATGCTGCCGCTGCCCGGGCCCGGCTGGGTCGTGATCTTCGGCGGCATGGCCATCTGGGCGACCGAGTTCGTCTGGGCCCAGCTCGTGCTGCGCTGGACGAGGCGCAAGGTGACCGAGGCGGCCCAGCGGGCCCTCGACCCCAAGGTGCGCCGCCGCAACATCACGCTCACGGTGATCGGCCTCGTGATCGTGGCGGTCGTGGCCGGCGTCTATGTGTACAAGTTCGGCTTCGAGATGCCCTGGAACATCGAGGACCAGTGATCCTCGAGGCCGGGTTCCGGCCCGGCCCGTGCGGGTTCCCGCTGGTCACAGGCACCCCCTGACATGGGGTAATCTTCTTCCTGCGCCCGGGCGATTAGCTCAGTGGGAGAGCGCTTCGTTCACACCGAAGAGGTCACTGGTTCGAACCCAGTATCGCCCACCCGGACCGACGGCCCGTCTGCGAGAGCAGACGGGCCGTCGGCGTATGAGAGCGCCCTCTGCGGGCCTCTGGCCAAGCCTTCCGCTCCGGCGGGTTCCGGGCGGCCAACCTGCTTGTACGGGGCACCAGTTGGCGTTCGGCCCGTCGGCCGCGTGAGCCTCACCTGCGGCAACACCCGTCGCTCGGCGGCCCCTTCCCCCGGTGCGCCGTCGGCCCGTCGCGGCGGGCCGCAAGAAATTCCTGTCCGAATCATTGACGCACCCCTGGGCCCTCCGTAACTTGTGCCAGCAAGCGCTTACTTGAAACGATTCATTAGGTGGCGACGACGCCGGGGAGGGCCCGACTGTGGGAACCAGAAGGAATGTTGAGAGGCGCACGATCCTCAAGGTGGCCGGGGCCTCGGCGGCCACGCTGGGGCTGGCCTCGACGACCGGGTGCGGCGGCGACAGCGGCACGTCGGCCGACGGGACGGTGACGATCCGTTACTCGTGGTGGGGTGCCGACGAGCGGGCCAAGAAGATCAAGCGGTCCGTCGCGCTCTTCGAGAAGAAGTACCCGAAGATCAAGGTGAAGACGGACTTCCAGGACTACGCGTCATTCTGGGAGAAGTTCCAGACGCAGGCCTCCGGCGGAAATCCCCCGGACGTTTTCCAAAACGCCGTCACTTTCCTTAGGAAGTACGACAAGAGAAGCGTTCTGCTCGACCTCAAGTCGCAGATCGACGCGGGCAATCTCCGCATCGACCACTTCCGCGCGGGTGTCACCAAGGTCGGTCAGGTCGACGGCAAGCAGCTCGGCATCCCCGCCGGCTCCAACACCATGGCGCTGGTCATCGACAAGAAGATCTACCGGAAGGCGGGCGTCGAGCCGGCGGCGGGCTGGACCTGGGACGACTACTTCAAGGCCCTCAAGACCATCCACGACAGGACCAAGGTGGCGGGGGACACGGGCTACTTCAGCATCATGTACCTGTACGACCTGTACCTGCGGCAGAACGGAAAGGCGTTCTACACCAAGGACGGACTCGGTTTCGACAAGGCCGATCTGACGGAGTGGTGGCAGGACGGCTACAACCGCGTGAAGGCCGGGCTCGTCACCGACCCCAAGGTCGTCGCGCAGGACACCCCCAAGTCCTCGCTCTCCGCCGGGCACGGGGCGTCGGAATTCACCTGGGACAACTTCACCGTCCGCTACTCCGCCGAGGGCGACAGCGAGTACGGCCTCGCGCCCATCCCGACGATGGACGGCAAGCACACCGGGCAGTACCTGGCCTCGCTGATGCTGAGTGCCTCCGCGCGCACCTCGCATCCCAAGGAGGTCGCCCTGTTCATCGACTTCATGGTCCACGACCCCGAGGTCGGCAAGATCATGGGCTACGACCGCGGCATCCTCGCCTCCACCGAGCAGTACGACGCCTTCAGGCCGACGGACACCGTGAACAAGGAGATCGCGCAGTACGAGGCCGACACCGCCAAGGCCGGTGTCCTCGGCACGATCACCCCGCACCCCTCCGGCGCCGACACCATCGAGGCCGCCTTCCTGCGCATCGGCGGCGACCTGGGCCTGGGCAAGGTCAAGACCTCGGACGCGGTCAAACAGTTCTTCGACGAGTCGCAAGCCGCATTCCAGGCCTGACCGGACCTGACGGAACCGATGGGGAAGCACCATGACGCTCGTCAAGGACTCACCGCCCGCCACCCGTGGAGCCCGCTCCGCCGCCCCCGCCGCCGGCCGGCGGCGGGGCCGCCGGGAGAACCTCGCCGGCTATCTCTTCATGTCCCCGTGGATCGCGGGCTTTCTGCTCCTGACCGCGGGCCCCATGGTCGCCTCGCTCTACTTCGCGTTCACCGACTACAACCTCTTCAACACCCCGAAGTGGGTCGGGCTCGACAACTTCACCAGGATGTTCGACGACCCGCGGTGGCAGAAGTCGGTCGAGGTGACGGCGAAGTACGTCATCATCGGCACGCCCCTGAAGCTGCTGCTCGCTCTCGGCGTGGCCCTGCTGCTCGCCCAGAGCCGGCGCGGACAGGCCTTCTACCGGGCCGCGTTCTACGCCCCCTCGCTCATCGGCGCGAGCGTCTCCGTCGCCTTCGTCTGGCGGTCGATCTTCTCCGACGACGCCGCCGTCGACCGTACGATGTCGGTCTTCGGCTTCCACGTCGGCGGCTGGGTCGGCAACCCCGACTGGATCCTCTACTGCCTGGTCGCGCTCACCGTCTGGCAGTTCGGCGCCCCCATGGTCATCTTCCTCGCGGGGCTGAAGCAGGTGCCGAAGGAGCTGTACGAGGCCGCTGAGCTGGACGGCGCGGGGGCGTTCCGCAAGTTCTGGAGCGTCACCCTGCCGATGATCTCGCCGGTGCTGTTCTTCAACGTCCTGCTGGAGACCATCCACTCCTTCCAGATCTTCGCCTCGGCCTACGTCGTCTCCAACACGTACTGCGGTCCGGCCGACGCCACGCTCGTCTACACCTGCTACCTCTACCAGCAGGGCTTCAAGAACGCCCAGATGGGCTTCGCCTCCGCGATGGCCTGGATGCTGCTGATCGCCGTGGCCCTGGTGACCGCCGTCCTGTTCTGGTCGCAGAAGAAATGGGTGCACTACGAAAACGACGCGGAGGACGCCCGATGAGCGCGACCACCACCAAACCCCTGTCCCTGAGCCGCCGGCGGACCGGCTCGCTCGTCTGGCACGTCGGCTCGCTGCTGGTCCTCGCGGTCGTGCTGTACCCCGTGGCGTGGGTGATCGGCGCGTCGTTCAAGCCGAGCAAGGACATCATCAACAGCCTGCAGCTCTTCCCCGCCCATCCGATCCTGGAGAACTTCAAGGGCCTGGCCGACGGCATCGCCGACATCTCGATCTGGACCTTCTTCCAGAACTCGCTGCTCTACGCGGGCGGCGCCGTGGTCGGCATCCTCATCTCCTGCTCGCTGACCGCGTACGCCTTCGCCAAGATCCGCTTCACGGGCCGGAACCTGCTGTTCTCACTGATGATCGGCACGCTTCTGCTGCCGTACCACGTGCTGCTGATCCCGCAGTACGTGATGTTCCAGAAGCTGCAGCTGATCAACACCTATGTGCCGCTGCTGCTCGGCAAGTACCTGGCCACCGAGGCGTTCTTCGTCTTCCTCATGGTGCAGTTCATGCGGAACCTGCCCAGGGAACTGGACGAGGCGGCGCGCCTCGACGGCTGCGGGCACTTGCGGATCTACTGGTCGATCGTGCTGCCGCTGTGCCGGCCCGCGCTCATCACCAGCGCCATCTTCACCTTCATCAACGCCTGGAACGACTTCATGGGCCCGCTGATCTACCTCAACGAGCCCGGCAAGTACACCGTCTCCCTCGGCATGATGATGTTCCGCGACTCCGACGGCGTCGCGTCCAACTACGGCGGTCTGATCGCGATGTCACTGGTCGCGTTGCTGCCGGTCCTGCTGTTCTTCCTCGCCTTCCAGCGCTATCTGATCGACGGCATGGCGACCTCCGGACTGAAGGGCTGAGGCGGTCACGATGGCGGGAGCGCGTGTGAAGGCACGCAGGGAGTCGGTGTTCGCGGAGCGGTTCGGCGTCTTCGCCGAGTGTCTGCTCACCGGGGTGTGGATCGCCCTCGCCTCGCTCGGCGTGGTGACCGTCCCGGCGGCCTTCGCCGCGGGGGCGCGTCATCTGCGCCGCCGTACCGCCCATCAGGGCGGTGGCCGGCGGGAGTTCGTCCGGGACTTGTGGGCGGCCGCTCGGGGCGGCTGGGCCGTCGGGCTCGCCGGGTGGGCGGTGGTGGGCCTGGCCTGGTTCGACGTCCAGGCCGTCCGCGCCGGGCTGCCCGGGGGACCGCTCGTCGGGGCCGCCGGCCTGTTCGCGCTGATCGGCCTCGCGGTGGCCGGACTGCGGGCGTCCGCGGTCTGGGAGCCGGGGGCCGGCTGGCGGGCACTGCTCGCCGCGGCCGGCCGCCGTACCGTCCTCGACCCGGCCGGCTCCTTCCTGCTCGTCGGCGGCATGGCCCTCGTCGTCTGCTCCGCCCTGCTCATCGCACCGCTGGCAGTCCCTGTCCTCGGGGCCGTCGCGGCGGCGGCCGTCGCCGTGGAGGAGCGCCACCGGCGCCGCTGACGGGCGGCGCCCCTCGCACCGGGTCGGCGCTCCGGCGCCGAGTCTCTTTCTGTCATGCCCCTGACCACCTGCACGGAACTGCTTCCCGCATGGAAAGGAAAGGCTGAGCTCTCATGTCTCCCATCCCCCGCAGATCCCTTCTCAAGGCGGCCGCCGTCGCCGGAGCCGCCGCGCAGTTCAGCTGGGCGCTGGGCGCCAAGGAGGCGCAGGCCGCGCCGGCAGCCGAGGCCGCGGACGCCGATCCCGTGACCCTGGACTGGCTGGAGGACGGCGGCCTGGGCGCCGCACCCGGCTCCACGGTCGGTGTCCCGTGGCCGAAGGGCGCGTACCGGCCGGACCAGTCCTTCGCGCTGACGGACGCGGGCGGCGCGGCCGTGCCCGTGCAGTCGTGGCCGATCGCGTACTGGCCGGACGGCTCTCTCAAGTGGACGGCGCACGCGGTGAGTTCGGGCTCCGGCAAGCTCACCCTGAGCGCCGGTGACGCGGTGGCCCCCAGCAAGAAGGTCACCGTCGACAGCGGCGGCGGCACCATCGACGTGTCGACCGGCGTCATCACGGCGAAGATCGGCAAGAACGGCTCCACGCTCATCAAGTCCGTCACCCGCGGATCGACGGAGATCGCCAGGAACGGCCGGCTCGTCCTGGTCCGCCAGCCCGAGATCGAGGACGAGGACCAGGGCACGGTCAGGACCGAGCGCTTCGACGGGGCGATCGGCGGGGTCACCGTCGAACAGGACGGCCCGGTCCGCGCCGTGGTCCGCATCGACGGCAAGCACCGCAAGGGCGACCGGAGTTGGCTGCCGTTCTCGATCCGGCTGTACTTCTACGCCGGCGCCGACTCCTTCCGCATGGTGCACACCATCACCTACGACGGCACGCAGGAGCCCGGCAGGGCGAGCGGCGACTTCATCCGCGGCCTGGGCGTCCGCTTCACCGTGCCGATGCGGGACGCCGCCTACGACCGGCACATCCGGATCGGCGGCGAGGGCACCGGCCTGCTGCGGGAGGCCGTCCAGGGCATCACCGGACTGCGCCGCGACCCGGGGGCGGCCGTGCAGGCGGCGCAGTACGCGGGGCAGAAGCTGCCCGACCCGTCCACCTGGGACCAGCGGGTGACGACCCGGCTCCAGTACATCCCGAAGTGGGGCGACTACACCCTCTCCCAGCTCTCCGCCGACGGCTTCACCCTGCGCAAGCGCACCAAGAAGGGCTACGGCTGGATCGGCGCCGGCGGCGGCGGGCGGGCCTCCGGCTTCGGCTACGTCGGCGGCGTGAGCGGCGGACTCTCCTTCGGCCTGCGGGACTTCTGGGAGAAGCACCCGGCCCAGCTCGACATCCGCGACGCGCACACCGACGCGGCCGAGGTCACTCTCTGGCTCTGGTCGCCCGAGGCCCAGCCGATGGACCTGCGCTTCTACCACGACGGCATGGGACAGGACACGTACGCCAAGCAGCTCGAAGGCCTCGAGATCACCTACGAGGACTACGAACCGAAGTTCGGCACCCCCTACGGCATCGCCCGCACCTCCGAACTCCTCTTCTGGGCCAACGAGTCGACGCCCTCGCCGGAGGCCATGTCACAACAGGTCGAGGCCGTACGGGTGCTGCCGCAGCTGGCCGCCCCGCCCAGGCAGCTCATCAAGGCCAAGGTGTTCGGCCCCGGCCTGTACTCCGAGCCCGACCGCTCCACACCCGCCAAGGCGAAGATCGAGGACCACCTCGACTTCCTCTTCGCCTACTACAAGGACCAGGTGGAGCAACGCCGTTGGTACGGCTTCTGGGACTACGGCGACTTCATGCACACGTACGACACCGTGCGCCACCAGTGGCGCTACGACATCGGCGGCTACGCCTGGGACAACTCCGAGCTGTCGCCGGACCTCTGGCTCTGGTTCGCCTACATCCGCTCCGGCCGCGCGGACATCTTCCGCTTCGCCGAGGCACTCACCCGGCACACGGGCGAGGTCGACGTCTACCACCTGGGCGACTGGGCGGGCCTGGGCACCCGGCACGGCGTGCAGCACTTCGCCGACAGCGCCAAGCAGCAGCGCATCGCCAACACCACCTACCGGCGCTACTACTACTTCCTCACCGCGGACGAACGCGTCGGCGACCTCATGCACGCCAACGTCGACTCGGACGAGACGTTCCTGGTCCTCGACCCGCAGCGCAAGGTACGCACCGATCCCTACACGCCGGACCGGCACGCCCTGTCGATCGGCTTCGGCACGGACTGGAGCGGTCTGGTGTCGGCCTGGCTGACCGAGTGGGAGCGCAAGGGCCCGAAGTGGGAGAAGGCCAAGGCGCGCGTGCTCTCGACGATGGAGGGCATCGCCGCGCAGCCCAACGGCTTCGTGCAGGGCAGCGGGCTCTACGACCTCGACACCGGCAGGTTCGCGACCGCCGACAAGGCCGTGGTGTCCGTGTCCCACCTGTCCGCCGTCTTCGGCCTCAACGAACTGTGCGCCGAGCTCGTCGACCTGGTCGACATGCCGAAGTTCGACGAGGCGTACTTCGACTACTGCCGCTACTTCAACGCCACCAAGGCCGAGCAGGCGGCGCGCTACGGGTCCAACTTCGGTACCCTGCTGCTCTTCCAGGGCCACTCGCGCCTCGACGCGTACGCCGCGGTCAGGACCGGCGACGAGACGCTCGCCAAGCGTGCGTGGTCGAAGTTCTACGACTCCGACGGCTACAAGGAGTCCTCGCCGTGGAAGACGGAGAGGCTGAGCGGTCCGGTCACGCTGGTCGCCGGCAGCGAGGCCGCGTGGGTGTCGTCGAACGACACCGCGCTGTACGGCCTCGCCGCCATCGAGAACCTGGCCCTGCTCGGCGACAAGATGCCGTCGTAGCAAGCCGGTTGGTGATCGGTCAGCTCATCTTCCCCAGGACCTCCCGCACCCGTCGGACATCCCGATGCGCTGCTCGTACGTCGCGCCGAGTGCGAGCAGCAGGAGTCCGGCGAGGGCGGGAGGTACCCAGCGGGGGAGTGCGCCGGTCATCTGGACCAGATACGGGGCGAGTTCGTGCAGGGTGTCCAGGACGAGCACCGAGCCGCCGAGCACGAGGTGCGCCTGGAGGCGGTGCCGGGCGCCCAGCAGGGTCAGCAGCAGGGCGGCCGTGCCCAGGAGCAAAGGGCGCGTCCCGTGCGGGTCGTGCCAGGCCGCGCCCAGGCTGGGCAGCAGGGTGGCGGCGAGACCGGCGCCGTACGCCGTCCAGGACGAGGCCTGTGGGTCGCGGTGCCTGCGCAAGGCGCCGACGCACAGCGCCGGGACGGTGACCGGGAGCGTGTACGCCTCGATCGTGCCGACGTCCCAGGACGCGAGCCGTACCCAACTGGCCAGCACGAACAGGACGGCGGCCGCGTATCCGACGGAGCGGCGGTCGGGGCGCACCGCCGTGCCGGCGGCGATCACGCCGCACAGCGCGAGCACCAGGGCGAGCATCGGCGGGGCGGTGATCGCGAGGCCGACGGCGAGCAACCCCGCGACGGCGCCGGTCACTTCGACCGGCACACGCGCGTGGGGTCCGCTCAGACGCGGGGCGAACAGGGCCGCGGCCACCGGGACCACCAGGACCAGCAGGGCCGTGTGCTGCGTCTGCCAGCCCGCCGCCGCACCCGTCGCGCAGGCGAGTGCGGTGCCGTACACGAGCGAGGCGGGGGCGGTGAGGGGCGCGAGGTGCGGCCGTAGCGAGGCGGCCGCGCAGGCCGCCGTGAGGACGGACAGCACGGTGAGGGTGGCCGTCTGGGTGGGCAGGGAGAGGAAGGCGAGCGGGACCGATCCGCCCAGGGCGAGTGCGACGGTCGTCGTGGGCAGGAAGCTGAAGGCCGCTGCCGCCAGGGCCGCGCCGGTCGCCGCACCCTGCAGCAACTGGGCAGCTGCGTAAGGGAGTTGGAAGGCGCCCGGCAGTGCCATGACGGTCGCCCAGGCAAGGCATGTCGCGCCGGTCAGCGCCCAGGGCCGCCGGGTCGCGTCACGGACCAGAAGGACCAGTACGGCCGCGACGACCACCGGGCCGAGGAGCAGCTGCCACGGATAAGGCGGCCACGGCGTGTGGACGGTCAGCGCGGCCCGCGCGTCGGACGGCGCGCCGGACCACGGCTCCGCGACCCAGCCCAGCGGACCCAGCAGCGCCACCGCGAAGAGCGGCAGCGCACATGTCACGGCCGCCGCCTGCACGGTGCCGGACGCCTGTACGGCGCCGTGCCGCAGGGGCTCGGGCAGCCGTGTCCGAACCGCCGCCAGCAGGGCGACGCCGCAGGCCAGATACCCCGGCACCGTCCATCCCGCGGGCAGCGACACCCGCAGCACGCCACCCGCCGCCGCGACCAGCAGCAGGCAGCCTGCCAGGGCGTTGCCCGTCGGCACAGCCGGGTTCGGCAGCCGCCAGGCCGCGCCCAGCGCGATCGCCGCCGCGAGGAGGAGGAGCGCCGCCGCACGGGCGGCGGCGCTCGGGCCGGCTGCTCCCCAGGAGAGCCAGCCGGCCGTCAATACGCCCCAGGCGCCCATGCCGTACGCGCCGACGACGGCGGGGACCCGTACGGACCGGGCGGTCACTCGGAGCGCCACAACTGTGTCGAACCCGGCCGTCAGCAGAAGCGCGGCCGTGATCATGTAGGCGCCCGCCGAGACCGAGACCGCCCAGCACAACAGCGGGAGTTGGGCCGCGGCCAGGGCGGCGGGCAGCGGCAGACGCAGTACGGACACGCGCGGCAGCAGGCCGTACGCCGTCCAGAGCGCGGCCAGCAGCGCGGAGGCGATCGCCGTGTATGCCGCGGTGCCCGACCCGATGAAGGCGGCCTGCTGCACCGCGTACGCGTCCAGCAGCGTCAGGGCCAGCCCCAGGCCGGCCACCGACTCGGCGGTCGAGCCCAGCCCGCGCTTCAGCAGCGGCACCGGCGCCGCGAGCGCGGCCGCCGTCACCGCACCGAGCACGAGCGCCCGCCCCGCGATCCCCATGTGTCCCCAGCTGACCAGCGTGAACACCGTCGCCGCGAGGGTGAGCAGAACGCCGCCGAGCAGCAGGAGGAGGTTCTGCACGCCGGGCGCCGAGGCCTCCGGGCGGGGCGGGCCGGGGGGAACCTGCCGTGCCGGGCTCGACGGGAGGGCCGGGGCGGTCGGCTGGAGCGCGGCGACCAGCCAGGCGCGGCGGTGCAGCAACTGGGCCCGGCGGGCGTCCAGTTGCCGGAGCTCGCCGTCGAGGAACCGCAACTCCTCGGCCGGGGGCGGAACATGCGTCATGACAGGGAGTGTGGTCCGCGTCACGTCACGCGACATGAGTCCGCGTACTCAGAACGTACTCAGATCCGGGAGGAACGCCCTGCGTACGGGCACACTCCTCACATGGACTGGACGCACTACCGCTTCCGCAGTCTCTGGTCGCTGCCCGTCGCGCTCGCCACCGTCTACGAGGCGCTGGAGCAGGCCGAAGAGTACCCCCGCTGGTGGCCCCAGGTGCGGGAGGTGACCCGGCTCGACGACACCACAGGCATCATCCGGATCCGCTCGCTCCTCCCGTACGACCTGCGCTTCACCTCTCGCGAGACGCGCCGCGACCCCGACGCCGGCGTCCTGGAGATCGCCATGACCGGCGACGTCGAGGGCTGGGCCCGCTGGACGGTCACCGCGGCCGGCACCGGCACCCTCGCCCGCTACGAGCAGGTCGTCGACGTGCACAAGCCGCTGCTCAGGAGGTTCGCCGTCCCGGGACGTCCGGTGTTCCGCGCGAACCACCGGCTGATGATGCGGGCCGGACGGCGGGGTCTGGCCGCCCACCTGGAAGCGGTTTGATGCAAGCCCGCCGGGACCTGTATCGTTCAGTCCGTTCCCGGGCGATTAGCTCAGTGGGAGAGCGCTTCGTTCACACCGAAGAGGTCACTGGTTCGAACCCAGTATCGCCCACCGGGAAGAGCCGGTCCGCAGCTGCGGACCGGCTTTTGTCATGCCGCCGCGGGCAGGTCGGGCCGTAGCGGCCACTCTGTGTTCACGATCTCCGGTGTGCCGCTCTTGGCGAACCACGCCTGAAGGCCGCGCGCCTGGGCCGCGTGCCACGTCGTCTGCAGGGCGTGCAGCTCGGCGGGGGACAGGCGCTCCAGCCGGGCGGCGAAGCGGCGCCCGATGGCCCGTACGAGATCGAGGGAGGCCAGGGCGTCCGCGGCCGCGTCGTGCGCGCCCTCCAGGGTGACGCCGTAGTGCGCGCACAGGTCCGTCAGGGTGCGGCGGCCCTTGCGGTAGCGGTCGAGGTGCTTGTCGAGGACCCGCGGGTCGAGGACGCGCAGCGCCGACGCCTCGAACCAGCGATCCAGCGACGAGGCGCGATGTCGGCGCAACTCGCGGTCCAGCAGCGTGAGATCGAAGGGCGCGTTCATCACGACCAGCGGGCGGGCCATCGCCGCCTGCTCGGCCAGCACCTCCGCTATCTCGTACATCACCGGTGCCGGCCAGCGGCCGCTGCGCGCCAGGTGTTCGTCCGTCAGCCCGTGCACCGCCGTCGCCGCCTCCGGCACCGGCACACCCGGGTTGACCAGCCATCGTGTCACCCGGGGCCGCGAGCCCGGGGCGTCCTGGACGACGACGGCGGCCGACACTATGCGGTCGGTCTCGACGTCGACGCCCGTGGTCTCCGTGTCGAAGGCGGCCAGAGGCCCCTCGTACCAGTACGTCATCTCCGTACAACTCCTCGTTCACCCACGGCAGCTGACGTCCCGTCTTCTGCCAGTTTGGTGATACCCGGGCTGTTTGCGACGTACGCCGGAAGGACACAACAGGAGTGCGGGTCTTTGCAGTTCAGCGGCCCGCAGCAGGGAAACACTTGGCTGGGAAGGCTGTTTGGTCATGGCGATAGCGCAGCCCGAGCGGGGCGGGCTGCTGCCCGAACGCACGGGCCCCCTTCGCGGCACACTCGCCACCACCGCGTGCATGGAGACACTGCAGGTGGGCTATCTGCACGCGGTCGCCGCGGCGGCCGGCTGCTCGCTGTCGCAGCCATTCCCGGACAACGGCATCGACTGGCACGTCAGTCACGGCTCCCCCGGGCACACCGTCGACGACGAGGTCACCATCAAGGTGCAGCTCAAGTGCACGTACCAGGTGCCACCGAACCCGCCGGGCCGCTTCTTCTCCTTCACGCTGGACAACGACCATCTGCGCAAACTCGCGCGCACGCCCGTGTCGGTGCACAAGATCCTGGTGGTGATGCTCGTCCCGCGCGCCCAGGACGACTGGCTCAGAGCGAGCCACGACCGGCTGGACCTCAGGCACTGCTGCTACTGGGTCAACCTCGCCGGGCATCCGATCACCGGCCGGACCCGGACCACCGTGCGGATACCGACCGCGCGCATCTTCGACGACCGTGCGCTGTGCGAGATCATGACGCGGGTCGGGACGGGAGGCAGACCATGACGCACCGCCCCCTGGAGGAGCCGCTCCGGCCGGTGAGGTCGCACCCCGACGACATTGCCGGTGCCGCCTGGCACCGGCCGCCCGAGCCCGGCCAGGTCGACCCCGCCGTGCTCGGCGCCCTGCTGCAGCGGCACGGCTGGCGGCGCCGCGGCGGCGCCCCCGGACGGTACGGCCGCTGGACCCCGCCCGGCCCGGGAGGCGGCGGGACCAGCCTGCTCGTGCCGGAGAGCCGCGCCTTCCCGGACAGCGACGACCTGCTCGGCGAGGCGCTGCTCGCACTGAGCCGCAGCGGCTCGCCGTCCGCGCGCGAGGTGCTGGTCGCACTGGCCGTGTCCAGCGACGAGGTCCGCTGGTGGCGGGACGTGCCGACCGGACCCGCCGACTCCGCGCCCTGGAACGTGGAGGAGCAACTGCGCACCGCCGCCCGCCAGATGCTGCTCGCCGCCGCGCTCGCCACCCGCGCGCGCGTGGGCTACTACGGCGCCCGGCACCGGCGGGGCGCCGCCGCGCTGCTGGAGAACGTCCTCGTGGGGCCGACCGTCGGCGACGGCCGGCTCACCGCGTTCGTGCCCGTGGACACGGGACGGCCCCTCGCCGTACGCCTTCACCAGGCGCTCTACGCCGCCCGCGAGGCCGTCGACTACCAGCGCGCGACCGGCGGCATGGACGCGTTCGACGGCGCCGTCGGGGCGGGCGTGAGCCGGGAGCTGACCGAGGCGCTGATCGCCCTGGTGAGCGGGACCGAAGGGGCCAGAATCGGGGTCGAGTGGGCGCCCGCGGCGGGTGTGCCGCAGAACTGTGTGGCGGGGGTCGAGCCCGTGGAGTTCTCGCCGGGCGACCTGCCCGTGCTGCGCGAGGCCGGCGCCCGCTATCTGCGCGAGGAGCCGTCCGTGCCCGTCCGGATCACCGGCACAGTGGTGCGGTTGCGCAGGTCGGGGCCGCGCGGCGAGGGCAGTGTGCGGCTGCGCGTGATCGCGGGGGCCGAGATCCCGCACGTGCGGATCACCCTCGACGAGGAGGACTACCGCGTCGCCGGGCACGCGCATCTCGTAGGCCTGCCGGTGCGGTTGCACGGGAGGCTGGAGTCCCGGGGTGGCTTCCGGCGGCTGACCGGCGCCTCGGGGGTCGCACCGGTGCAGGTGGAGGAGGCGGAGCGGGACCGGCTGCTGAAGTCGATGCAGGAGCACGCGGAGAAGGGGGACTTCTTCGAGGAGGCGTGCGGCGGGGAGGAGTGCGACTGATCCCGGACTGTGGGTGACCGTTTCGCGGTCGGAGGGTCGGGGTCGGTACGATCCCGTATTGCGCGCGCTCCTGGTATGGCGCCGCATCCAGCCTTCAGTCAGGAGAGACCGGTGTCAGACGTCCGTGTGATCATCCAGCGCGATTCCGAGCGGGAAGAACGCGTGGTGACGACGGGCACTACGGCCGCCGAGCTCTTCGCCGGCGAGCGCTCGATCGTCGCCGCGCGCGTGGGCGGGGAGCTCAAGGACCTGGCGTACGCGCCGGCCGAGGGCGAGGTCGTGGAGCCGGTGGAGATCTCCTCCGAGGACGGACTCAACATCCTGCGCCACTCCGCCGCGCACGTCATGGCGCAGGCCGTGCAGGAGCTGTTCCCCGAGGCCAAGCTGGGCATCGGCCCGCCGGTCAAGGACGGCTTCTACTACGACTTCGACGTCGAGAAGCCCTTCCACCCCGATGACCTCAAGGCCATCGAGAAGAAGATGCAGGAGATCCAGAAGCGCGGCCAGCGCTTCTCCCGCCGTGTGGTCACCGACGACGAGGCCCGCGACGAGCTCGCCGACGAGCCGTACAAGCTGGAGCTGATCGGCCTCAAGGGCTCCGCCTCGCACGACGACGGCGCGGACGTCGAGGTCGGCGCCGGCGAGCTGACGATCTACGACAACCTGGACGCCAAGACCGGCGAGCTGTGCTGGAAGGACCTCTGCCGCGGTCCCCACCTGCCGACCACCCGGAACATCCCGGCGTTCAAACTGATGCGCAACGCGGCCGCCTACTGGCGCGGCAGCGAGAAGAACCCGATGCTCCAGCGCATCTACGGCACCGCCTGGCCGACCAAGGACGAGCTGAAGGCGCACCTCGACTTCCTCGCCGAGGCCGAGAAGCGCGACCACCGCAAGCTCGGCAGCGAGCTCGACCTGTTCTCCATCCCGGAGCAGATCGGCTCCGGCCTCGCCGTCTTCCACCCCAAGGGCGGCATCATCCGCCGGGTGATGGAGGACTACTCGCGCCGCCGGCACGAGGAGGAGGGCTACGAGTTCGTCTACACCCCGCACGCGACGAAGGGGAAGCTCTTCGAGACGTCCGGGCACCTGGACTGGTACGCCGACGGCATGTACCCGCCCATGCAGCTCGACGAGGGCGTGGACTACTACCTCAAGCCCATGAACTGCCCGATGCACAACCTGATCTTCGACGCGCGCGGCCGCTCCTACCGTGAACTGCCGCTGCGCCTCTTCGAGTTCGGGACCGTGTACCGGTACGAGAAGTCGGGCGTCGTGCACGGCCTGACCCGGGCCCGCGGCTTCACCCAGGACGACGCGCACATCTACTGCACCCGTGAGCAGATGTCGGAGGAGCTCGACAAGACGCTCACCTTCGTCCTCGGCCTGCTGCGCGACTACGGCCTGACCGACTTCTACCTGGAGCTGTCCACCAAGGACCCGGAGAAGTTCGTCGGCTCCGACGAGGCCTGGGAGGAGGCGACGGAGACGCTGCGCCAGGTCGCCGAGAAGCAGGGCCTGCCCCTCGTGCCCGACCCGGGCGGCGCCGCCTTCTACGGTCCGAAGATCTCCGTCCAGACCAAGGACGCGATCGGCCGGACCTGGCAGATGTCGACGATCCAGCTCGACTTCAACCTGCCGGAGCGCTTCGACCTGGAGTACACCTCCGCGGACGGCACCAAGCAGCGCCCGGTCATGATCCACCGCGCCCTGTTCGGCTCGATCGAGCGGTTCTTCGCGGTGCTTCTGGAGCACTACGCGGGCGCCTTCCCGGCGTGGCTCGCGCCCGTCCAGGCGGTCGGCATCCCGATCGGCGACGCGCACGTCGAGTACCTGGAGAAGTTCGCCGCCGCGGCGAAGAAGAAGGGCCTGCGGGTCGAGGTGGACTCCTCCTCCGACCGTATGCAGAAGAAGATCCGCAACGCCCAGAAGCAGAAGGTGCCCTTCATGGTCATCGCGGGCGACGAGGACATGTCGAACGGCTCGGTGTCCTTCCGCTACCGCGACGGCTCGCAGGAGAACGGCATCCCGGTCGACGAGGCCATCGCCAAGATCGTGAAGGTCGTGGAGGAGCGGGCCCAGGTCTGATCCTTCGTCCTGTACGCGGGACGTCGTACGGAGGCCCTCGGGAGGTCAGCTTCCCGGGGGCCTCTCGTCGTCCTCCCGGGAGAACACCTGCAGCAGCCAGGAGGCGAAGGTGCCGGTCACGGCGCCGAGCAGCGCCAGGCCGATGGCCATCATGCCGACCGCGATGAGCCGCCCCAGCGCAGTCACCGGGGTGATGTCGCCGTAACCGACGGTCGTGAGGGTCTCGCAGGCCCACCAGACGGCGTCCCCGAATGTCTTCATCGAAGCGCCCGGAGCCCCGCGCTCCTGTTGGTAGACGGCGAGGGCGCCGGCGAAGCCGAGCAGTATCGTCGCGAGCCCGGAGTACGCGATCACGCGCGCGTGCAGGGGCAGCCGCGGTTTGCCGTGCCGTCGCTGCACGGCCTCGTAGACCTTGACGACCCGAAGAGGGCGCAACAGCGGCAGGATCACCACCAGCGTGTCCAGCGGGTGCTTCCGTACGAAGATCAGCCGCTGCCCGCTCAGTCGCCACAGCACCGCGTAGTTGAGGACGAACAGCACCCAGGAGGCCAGCAGCACCGCGAGGGCGAGGTCCTGCACGGGGTCCGTCAGGCCGGGCGCGAGGACGCGGACCGCGTACGCGGCGAGGAAGGCCAATGACGCGACGGCGAGCGGAAGCTCGGTGCGCTGTTCCCAGCGGGCTCTGCGAGTGTCATCGTCCACGAGCCCAGCTTGGCCCGGTGGGCTTTTCCCGTAACCCCGCCGACACGCCGCGAACGGGCGACGCCATATGCTGCACTTCATGACGAGTGAGCCGGAGCAGCAGTTGGGAGTGGGGACGCAGGACGCCTTCCAGCGTCTGTGGACGCCCCACCGGATGGCCTACATCCAGGGCGAGAACAAGCCGACCGGCCCGGGTGCCGACGACGGCTGCCCCTTCTGCTCCATCCCGGCCAAGTCCGACGAGGACGGGCTCATCGTCCGGCGCGGCGAGCAGGTCTACGCCGTGCTCAACCTCTACCCGTACAACGGCGGCCACCTCATGGTCGTGCCCTACCGCCACGTCGCCGACTACACGGACCTGACGGACGCCGAGACCGCCGAGCTCGCCGCGCTGACCAAGCAGGCGATGACGGCGCTGCGCACCGCGTCCGGGGCGCACGGCTTCAACATCGGCATGAACCAGGGCACCGTCGCGGGCGCGGGCATCGCGGCCCACCTCCACCAGCACCTCGTGCCACGCTGGGGCGGCGACACCAACTTCATGCCGGTCGTCGGCCACACGCGCGTGCTGCCGCAGCTGCTGGCGGACACCAGGAAGATGCTGGCGGACGCATGGGCGACCGAGTGAGGCACCTCTGCCCGACCTGCGGACCCTTCAGCCCGTCCGGCGTTTGAGGACGAGGCCGAAGGCCGAAGGGGGTCTGGGGCGCGGCCCCGGGGTCCGCCCCACCACCCACCCGCACCCCACAACGGCCCATCCGCCGGGGGCCTACGCGTCGTAGACGTCCGCCTTCCGCGGCGTCGTGTCCTGCACCGCCGTCGACAAGAACGCCGACCGCGAGCCGAACTTCTCCGTGTTCACGCCGTTCTCGTTCAGCACCCGTATCGCCGCGGCGTGCACCACGCGCAGCACGGGCGTCGCCGCACGCAGGGCGTCGTCCGCCATGAAGCGGTGCCGCCACGGCTGGTCGGCCCACGCGTGCCGCAGACCGAACGGCTCCGGGAGGCCTATCGTGCCGCCGAGCCAGTTCAGCAGGGGCGGGTACCAGGAGATCGGGGCGCGGACGGACAGCCGCACCACCTCGTCGGTGTCGACCAGCGGCAGGGTCACCGTCCGGGTCTCCCACGGCTTGAAGGACTTCTGGACCTGCTTCGAGGGCGCCTCGGGCTTGCTGGTGAACAGCGAGTTCACGGGGCCCAGGGCGTGGCCGGTGACCTCGATGCGCAGCGTCTCGTGCAGCACGGTCACCGTGATCATCATGGTGATGATCAGCTGCCCGTCCCACAGCGTCCACTGCACGCCCAGGTAGTGCCGGTCGCCCGCGCCGAACTGCTGCTTGTTGCAGATGTCCTGTATGGCGTGGGTCTTGACCTGGTACGCCTCCACGTCGGTGCCCTCGGGACGGGACACCGCCTTCGCGCCCTCGCCGATCGGCGTGACGATCCAGTGGCGTATGGAGGGCTTGGGGAAGCCGCCGGTGTTCAGCGTGTTCCGCTCCAGCATCCTCAGCTGGTCGTGGATCGCGCGGATGACGTCCCAGCTGCGGAACGGGTGGATCTCCCGGGTCGGGTCGGCCGGCACCAGGTCCTCCGCGAGCTGCCAGCTGCCCCAACGGGTGCCCATGCCCAGGATGCCCTTGGGCCCGGCGTAGAACACGGAGTTGGACTGCTGCTCGGCGGCGAGCTTGGCCAGGGACTGGCGCAGCGCGTCCGCCTTCGTCTCGCCGGGGCCGGTCGGCACCGCCTCGGGCACCTTGGCGCCGACGCTGCTGCCGGCGAGCAGGCTGTCCCAGCGCCCGCGCAGGTCCTTCGCCGTGCGCTCGCATATCTGCTTGGCCCAGAACCAGCCGATGACCGGCATGATGACGCAGGCGCGCGCATACCAGGCCCAGAACCCCTCGAAGGGCATCCGGATCAGGAAGATCACGGCGAGCGCGCCCACGGCCACCAGCAGGGTCGTCGCCAGCGCTCCGGCCCGCTTGTCGTCGCGCTTGGCCACGGTCTGGCGGATCGTGAAGATCATCAGCCAGACGAGCAGCCCCGGGAGGAACAGCAGGCCGCACAGCACCATGACGATGGACAGCTTGCCGTCCCGGTCCTTGCGGATGTTGTTCGCCGCGAGGGCGTGCTCGACGACGGCCTGCGGCTCGACGCCGAAGGACTGGATGAGCGGTTTGCGGCCGGGGCCGACCATGCGGTCGACGACGGCTCGTGAGTACGCCTCGCCCAGGTTGGGCCGGAACAGTGTCGTCCACGCCCGGCCCGGCTTGAGGACCGTCTGGTGCCACTCGTTGTCGGCCTTCTTGATCTCCGCGACCGGGTTGTCCCGGTAGGACGCCGAGGCCAGCGCGTACGTCGCGGTCTGGCCCTCGTCACCCGTGCGCGGCACCTGGGGTCCGAAGATGTCCCCGTAGCCGCCTTCAACGGTCATGCCCGCCCCCGATCGCCGCTCGACGTCGCCTCTGCGGCTCTTCCCGACTTCCTTGCCCCGCACACCTGTTGATCAGGACGACGTGCCGATTCCGCGCCGACTTGATCACGTCATCAGCGTATCGGCAGGCACCGACATCCGTCGGCGGACGGCCGAAGCCGTCCGCCGACTTGGAGGAGAGCGCTCCACAAAAGCGACTTGGACGCGCCCGGCGCCAACTACGAGGCGTCGCGCGCCTCTTCACGAATCCTTTCTGCGATCTGCGGAGGCATCGGCTCGTGCCGTGCGTAGGCGCGGTTGAAGCGTGCGGTGCCGTGCGAGAGGGAGCGCAGGTCCACGGCGTACCGCCCGATCTCGATCTCGGGCACCTCGGCGCGGATCACGGTGCGGTTGCCGGTGGTCTGCTCGGTGCCCAGCACCCGGCCGCGCCGCCCCGACAGATCGCTCATCACGGCGCCCACGTAGTCGTCGCCGACCAGGACGGACACCTCGGCCACGGGTTCCAGCAGATGGATCTTCGCGTCGGCCGCGGCCTCGCGCAGCGCGAGCGCACCGGCCGTCTGGAAGGCCGCGTCCGAGGAGTCCACGGAGTGCGCCTTGCCGTCGAGCAGCGTCACCCGGACGTCGATCAGCGGATGGCCGGCCGCGATTCCCCTGGCGGCCTGGGCGCGCACGCCCTTCTCGACCGAGGGGATGAACTGCCGCGGCACGGCGCCGCCGACGACCTTGTCCACGAACTCGATGCCCGAGCCGCCGGGCAGCGGCTCCACCTCGATCTCGCAGATCGCGTACTGCCCGTGCCCGCCGGACTGCTTCACATGGCGGCCGCGCCCCGCCGACCGGCCCGCGAACGTCTCCCGCAGGGAGACCATGTGCGGCACGACGTCGACCTGGACGCCGTAGCGGCTGCGCAGCCGCTCCAGCGCGACGTCCGCGTGCGCCTCGCCCAGGCACCACAGCACCACCTGATGGGTGTCCTGGTTCTGCTCCAGCCGCATGGTCGGGTCCTCGGCGACGAGCCGGGACAGGCCCTGGGAGAGCTTGTCCTCGTCCGCCTTGCTGTGCGCCTGGATGGCGAGCGGCAGCAACGGGTCGGGCATCTCCCACGGCTCCATGAGCAGCGGATCGTCCTTGGCCGAGAGGGTGTCGCCGGTCTCCGCGCGGCCGAGTTTCGCCACGCACACCAGGTCTCCCGCGATGGCGTGCGTCACGGGCCGCTGTGACTTGCCGAAGGGCGTGGACAGCGCGCCGACGCGCTCGTCGACGTCGTGGTCCTCGTGCCCGCGGTCGGCCAGGCCGTGCCCGGAGACGTGCACCGTCTCGTCGGGGCGCAGGGTGCCGGAGAACACGCGGACCAGGGAGACGCGGCCGACGTAGGGGTCGGAGGACGTCTTCACGACCTCGGCGACCAGCGGGCCGTCGATGTCGCACGCCTTGATCTCGCGGGTCTTGCCGTCGATGGTGGTGACGCCTGGCGTGGGGTGCTCGAAGGGCGTCGGGAAGCCGCCCGTGACCAGTTCCAGCAGCTCGACCGTGCCGATGCCCTGCCGGGCGCCCTCGGCCGCGGGGGCGGCGGCCAGGACGGGAAAGAAGACCCCGCGCGCGACGGCCCGCTCCAGGTCCTCGACGAGCGTTGTGAAGTCGATCTGCTCGCCGCCCAGATAGCGGTCCATGAGGGTCTCGTCCTCGCTCTCCGAGATGATCCCCTCGATCAGCCGGTTGCGCGCCTCGTCCATCTGCGGCAGCTGATCCTCGCCCGGTTCGGACTCCTTGCGCTCCCCGGAGGAGTAGTCGAACAGCTTCTGCGACAGCAGCCCGACCAGGCCCGTCACGGGCGCGTGCCCGTCGGGTCCCTGCGGGCCGTGCAGCGGCAGGTACAGCGGCAGTACGGCGTCGGGGTCGTCCCCGCCGAACGCCTCCGCGCAGACCTGCGTCATCCCCTCGAAGTCCGCGCGGGCGGACTCCAGATGCGTGATCACGATCGCCCGTGGCATGCCGACGGCCGCGCACTCCTCCCACACCATGCGCGTCGAGCCGTCCACGCCGTCCGAGGCCGAGACGACGAAAAGGGCCGCGTCCGCCGCTCGCAGACCGGCCCTCAGTTCTCCGACGAAGTCGGCGTATCCGGGGGTGTCGAGGACATTGATCTTGATGCCGTCCCATTCGAGGGGCACCAGGGAGAGCTGTACCGAACGATTCTGCCGGTGCTCGATCTCGTCGTAGTCCGAGACGGTGCCGCCGTCCTCCACGCGGCCTGCCCGGTTCACTGCTCCCGCGGTGAGCGCGAGAGCCTCCACCAGAGTTGTCTTGCCCGATCCGGAGTGGCCGACCAGCACCACATTCCGTACGGACGCGGGGTGGTCGGCCGCTGTAGCCCTGCCGGCGGCTCCGGGGTGTGTGCTTGCCTTGTCGCCCATGGCCTTGCCTCCCGTGCACGGTGAGGTCTCTGTGGGCGCGGGCATGCCGGGCCGCGTGCGGCGGCGGCTCCGATGACGCCCGCGGTTCTTCGAGCTTTCCACTCCCGTCACGGTGCGTCCATACGAAGGACGCGATCGCGCCGTTACCCGTCCGCCTTCAGGCCGTGACGACCGCCTGCGGGTGCCCGGCCGTCGCACATGCGCGCGCCTGGCTACGATGGGCCAGCCGGTGGCCAGCAGAGGCCGAGCCGGCCACACCGACCGTCGGGAAGGCCATGCTGAACAAGTACGCGCGTGCATTCTTCACGCGTGTCCTCACGCCGTTCGCCGCGTTTCTGATCCGCCGGGGCGTCAGCCCCGACACGGTGACGCTCATCGGTACGGCCGGCGTGATGGCCGGCGCGCTGGTCTTCTTCCCCAGGGGTGAGTTCTTCTGGGGCACGATCGTGATCACGCTCTTCGTCTTCTCCGACCTCGTCGACGGCAACATGGCCCGCCAGCTGGGCCGCTCCAGCCGGTGGGGTGCCTTCCTCGACTCCACCCTCGACCGGGTCGCCGACGGCGCGATCTTCGGCGGCTTCGCCCTCTGGTACGCGGGCAGCGGCGACGACAACGTCCTGTGCGCCGTCTCGATCTTCTGCCTGGCCAGCGGCCAGGTGGTGTCGTACACCAAGGCCAAGGGCGAGTCGATCGGACTGCCGGTCGCCGTCAACGGCCTCGTCGAGCGCGCCGAGCGCCTGGTGATCTCACTGGTCGCGGCCGGCCTCGCCGGGATGCACAACTTCGGGGTGCCGGGCATCCAGTACCTGCTGCCGATCGCGCTGTGGATCGTCGCCGTGGGCAGCCTGGTCACGCTGATCCAGAGGGTCGTCACCGTCCGTCGCGAGTCGGCCGAGGCCGAGGCCGCGGAGGACGCGCCGGAGAACGCCTCGCACGGCAGCGAGGCGGCGAAGTGAGTGCCCGGGACCGGCTGACGGACTCGCTGTACGGCCTCGGCTGGAGCACCGTGAAGAAGCTCCCCGAGCCGGTCGCCGTACGCCTCGGCCGGAGCATCGCCGACTTCGCCTGGAAGCGGCGCGGCAAGGGCGTGCAGCGGCTGGAGAGCAACTACGCGCGCGTGGTGCCGGGCGCGAGCCCCGAGCGCCTCGCCGAGCTCTCGCGCGCGGGCATGCGGTCGTACCTGCGCTACTGGATGGAGTCCTTCCGCCTTCCGGCGTGGAGCGCCGAGCGCATAAAGGGCGGCTTCGACCCCAAGGACGTGCACCACCTGACCGACGGGATCGCCTCCGGCCGGGGCGTCATCCTCGCGCTGCCGCACATGGCCAACTGGGACCTGGCCGGCGCCTGGGTGACCACCGCGCTCGAGACGCCGTTCACCACGGTCGCCGAACGCCTCAAGCCCGAGACCCTCTACGACCGCTTCGTCGCCTACCGCGAGGGCCTGGGCATGGAGGTGCTGCCGCACAGCGGCGGCAGCGCCTTCGGCACGCTGGCCCGGCGGCTGCGCGACGGCGGCCTGGTCTGCCTGGTCGCCGAGCGCGACCTGTCGACCTCGGGCGTAGAGGTCCAGTTCTTCGGCGAGGCCACCCGCATGCCCGCCGGTCCCGCCCTGCTCGCCCAGCAGACGGGCGCGCTGCTCCTGCCGGTGACACTCTGGTACGACGACTCGCCGGTCATGCGGGGGCAGGTGCATCCTCCGATCGAGGTGCCCGGGACAGGTGACCGGCCCGAAAAGACGTCTGTCATGACACAGGCGCTGGCCGATGCCTTCGCCACGGGGATCGCGGACCATCCGGAGGACTGGCACATGCTCCAGCGCTTGTGGCTCAAGGACCTTCAGCCCCGTCCGGCTGACGGTGCGGCCGGGGAGCGGCCGTGAGGATCGGCATCGTCTGCCCGTACTCGTGGGACGTGCCCGGCGGCGTCCAGTTCCACATCCGCGACCTCGCGGAGTACTTCACCGGGCTGGGCCACGAGGTCTCCGTGCTGGCCCCCGCCGACGACGACACCCCCCTCCCGCCGTACGTCGTCTCGGCCGGCCGCGCGGTCCCGGTGCCGTACAACGGCTCGGTGGCGCGGCTGAACTTCGGCTTCCTGTCGGCGGCGCGGGTGCGCCGCTGGCTGCACGACGGCCGGTTCGACGTGATCCACATCCACGAGCCGACCTCGCCGTCCCTCGGCCTGCTGACCTGCTGGGCGGCGCAGGGCCCGATCGTTGCCACCTTCCACACCTCCAACCCCCGCTCCCGCGCGATGATCGCCGCGTACGCGATCCTGCAGGCGGCCCTGGAGAAGATCAACGCCCGGATCGCCGTGAGCGAGTACGCGCGCCGCACCCTGGTGGAGCACCTGGGCGGCGACGCGGTCGTCATTCCGAACGGCGTCGACGTGGACTTCTTCGCGGGCGCCAAGCCCAACCCGGAGTGGCAGGGCGAGACCATCGGCTTCATCGGGCGCATCGACGAGCCCCGCAAGGGCCTGCCCGTCCTGATGAACGCCCTGCCGAAGATCCTCGCCGAGCGCCCGAAGACCCGGCTCCTGGTCGCGGGCCGCGGTGACGAGAAGGAGGCGGTCGAGTCGCTGCCCGCCGAACTGCGCCCGCGCGTGGAGTTCCTGGGCATGGTCAGCGACGAGGACAAGGCGAGCTTCCTGCGCAGCGTCGACCTGTACGTCGCCCCCAACACCGGCGGGGAGAGCTTCGGGATCATCCTGGTCGAGGCGATGTCGGCGGGCGCGCCGGTCCTGGCCGCGGACCTGGACGCCTTCGCGCAGGTGCTGGACCAGGGGGCGGCCGGCGAGCTGTTCGCCAACGAGGACTCCGACGCGCTCGCGGAGGCGGCGGTGCGGCTGCTGGGCGATCCGGAGCGCCGGGCCGAGCTGCGGCGCCGGGGGAGCGAGCACGTACGCCGCTTCGACTGGTCGACGGTCGGGGCCGACATCCTCTCCGTGTACGAGACGGTGACGGCGGGCGCGGCGGCGGTCGCGGCCGCGGAGGACGAGCGGGGGCCGGGCCTGCGGGCGCGGTTCGGGCTGGCGCGCGACTGACGGGTGCCCCGGCGGGAACCCTGCCGCCGGGGACCGCGACTCCCCGTGAACGCCCCGGGTAACGTGTGCCCCCGTGACCGTCACCCTCATCTGGATCCTCGTCGTCCTCGTCGCCGTCGGCCTGTACCTGAGCTGGACGGCGGGACGGCTGGACCGGCTGCACGCCAGGATCGACGCCGCCCGCGCCGCGCTCGACGCGCAGTTGCTGCGCAGGGCCTCCGTGGCACAGGAGCTCGCCACCTCCGGCGTCCTGGACCCGGCCGCCTCGATCGTCCTGTACGAGGCCGCGCACGCGGCGCGGCAGGCCGAGGAGGAGCAGCGGGAGGTCGCCGAGAGCGAGCTCAGCCAGGCCCTGCGCGCCGTGTTCGCGGAGGCGCAGCAGGTGGAGGTGGTGCGCGAGGCACCCGGCGGTGACGAGGCCGCACGCGAGCTGACCGAGGCCGTGCGCCGCGTCCCGATGGCCCGCCGCTTCCACAACGACGCCGTCGGCGCGGCCCGCCGCCTGCGCGAACACCGCAAGGTCCGCTGGTTCCGCCTGGCGGGCCACGCCCCGTTCCCGATGGCCTTCGAGATGGACGACGAGCCGCCGAGCGCCCTGGCCGACCGCGCTCCCCAGCAGTCGTAGAGCCGCCGCGGCCGGGAAAAGGATCCACCGGCTTCCCATTGGCCCTTGCTGTGGACTGGCCCAATCGCGTTTCCTCGGAGCTTGCAGAAACCCTCTTTCACTTCAGCGAGGTCATCCGTGTCCAGCACGCTCTCCGAAAACCAGGCCCCCGAGACCGGCACCGCGCGCGTGAAGCGCGGCATGGCCGAGCAGCTCAAGGGTGGCGTGATCATGGACGTCGTCACGCCGGAGCAGGCGAAGATCGCCGAGGACGCGGGCGCCGTCGCCGTCATGGCCCTCGAGCGGGTCCCGGCGGACATCCGCAAGGACGGCGGCGTGGCCCGTATGTCCGACCCGGACATGATCGAGGGCATCATCGAGGCCGTCTCGATCCCGGTCATGGCCAAGTCCCGCATCGGCCACTTCGTCGAGGCCCAGGTGCTGCAGTCCCTCGGCGTCGACTACATCGACGAGTCCGAGGTCCTGACCCCGGCCGACGAGGTCAACCACTCCGACAAGTGGGCCTTCACCACCCCCTTCGTCTGCGGTGCCACCAACCTGGGCGAGGCCCTGCGCCGTATCGCCGAGGGCGCGGCCATGATCCGCTCCAAGGGCGAGGCCGGCACCGGCAACGTCGTCGAGGCCGTCCGCCACCTGCGCCAGATCAAGGGCGAGATCGCCAAGCTGCGCGGCTGCGACAACAACGAGATCTACGCCGCCGCCAAGGAGCTGCGCGCCCCCGTCGAGCTGGTCAAGGAGGTCGCCGAGCTCGGCAAGCTCCCGGTGGTGCTGTTCTCCGCCGGTGGCGTGGCCACCCCCGCCGACGCCGCGCTCATGCGCCAGCTCGGTGCCGAGGGCGTCTTCGTCGGCTCCGGCATCTTCAAGTCCGGCGACCCGGCCAAGCGCGCCGCCGCCATCGTCAAGGCGACCACCTTCTACGACGACCCCAAGATCATCGCGGACGCGTCGCGCAACCTCGGCGAGGCCATGGTCGGCATCAACTGCGACACCCTCCCCGAGACCGAGCGCTACGCCAACCGCGGCTGGTAAGGACCACGGGTAGCCATCCCATGAACACTCCTGTCATAGGCGTCCTGGCCCTTCAGGGCGACGTACGGGAGCACCTCACCGCACTGGCCACGGCCGACGCCGTGGCCAGGCCGGTGCGGCGCCCCGAGGAACTCGCCGAGGTGGACGGCCTCGTCATCCCCGGCGGCGAGTCCACCACCATCTCCAAGCTGGCCGTCCTCTTCGGCGTGATGGAGTCCCTTCGCGCGCGCGTGCGGGACGGCATGCCCGTCTACGGCACCTGCGCGGGCATGATCATGCTCGCCGACAAGATCCTCGACCCGCGCTCGGGCCAGGAGACGATCGGCGGCATCGACATGATCGTGCGCCGCAACGCCTTCGGGCGGCAGAACGAGTCCTTCGAAGCGGCGGTCGACGTCAGGGGCGTCGAGGGCGATCCTGTAGAAGGCGTCTTCATCCGCGCCCCCTGGGTCGAGTCCGTGGGCGCCGAGGCCGAGGTGCTCGCCGAGCACGGAGGCCACATCGTGGCGGTCCGCCAGGGCAACGCGCTCGCCACGTCGTTCCACCCGGAACTGACCGGCGACCACCGCGTGCACGCGTTCTTCGTCGACATGGTGCGCGCCTACCGGACACCGGAGTCCTTGTAGGATCTCTGGAGTTCGTTGCAGAGATGGGTTACGCGAAGGAGACAGGCAGATGTCCGGCCACTCTAAATGGGCTACGACGAAGCACAAGAAGGCCGTGATCGATGCCAAGCGCGGCAAGCTCTTCGCGAAGCTGATCAAGAACATCGAGGTCGCGGCGCGCATGGGCGGCGTCGACATCGAGGGCAACCCGACGCTCTACGACGCCATCCAGAAGGCCAAGAAGCAGTCCGTTCCCAACAAGAACATCGACTCCGCGGTCAAGCGCGGCGGCGGCCTCGAGGCCGGTGGCGCGGACTACGAGACGATCATGTACGAGGGCTACGGCCCGAACGGTGTCGCGGTGCTCATCGAGTGCCTCACCGACAACCGCAACCGCGCCGCCTCCGACGTCCGCGTCGCGATGACGCGCAACGGCGGCAACATGGCCGACCCGGGCTCGGTGTCGTACCTGTTCAACCGCAAGGGCGTCGTCATCGTCCCCAAGGGCGAGCTGTCCGAGGACGACGTCCTCGGCGCCGTCCTGGACGCCGGTGCCGAGGAGGTCAACGACCTCGGCGAGTCCTTCGAGGTGCTGAGCGAGGCCACCGACCTGGTCGCCGTCCGCACCGCCCTCCAGGACGCCGGGATCGACTACGACTCCGCCGAGGCCAACTTCGTCCCGACCATGCAGGTCGAGCTGGACGAGGAGGGCGCCAAGAAGATCTTCAAGCTGATCGACGCGCTCGAGGACAGCGACGACGTGCAGAACGTCTTCGCCAACTTCGACGTCAGCGACGAGGTCATGGAGAAGGTCGACGCGTAACGCTGCCGCGAACTGAGCGGTTTCGGGGGGGGGGGGGGGGGGCCCCCCCCCCCCCCCCGCCCCCCGGGGGGGGGGGGGCGGGGGGTGGGGGGGGGGGGGGGCCCCCACCGCGGGGGGGGGGGGGGGGGGGGGCTGGGGGTGGG
>NZ_JBICXT010000003.1:397278-433522 GCF_043200415.1 Streptomyces sp. NPDC048419
CTCCCGCCCGCCCCCCCCCCCCCCGGGGCCCCCCCGCCCCGGGGGGGGCGCGCCGCCCCCCCCCCCCCCCCCCCCCCCCCCCCCCCGCCGCCGTTGTCGGTGGCAGCGGATAGCCTGGCGGGAAGTCGAAGATCACCGAGGGGAGGGGCGCGTGCGGGTACTCGGAGTGGACCCCGGACTGACGCGATGCGGCGTGGGCGTCGTCGAGGGGGTCGCGGGCCGGCCGCTCACCATGGTGGACGTCGGCGTCGTACGGACGCCCGTGGACGGCGAGTTGGGACAGCGCCTCGTCGCCATCGAGCAGGGCATCGAGCAGTGGCTGGACGAGCACCGGCCCGAAGTCGTCGCGGTGGAGCGGGTGTTCAGCCAGCACAACGTACGGACGGTGATGGGCACGGCCCAGGCCAGCGCCGTCGCCATGCTGTGCGCCGCCCGCCGGGGTCTGCCCGTCGCCCTGCACACCCCCAGCGAGGTCAAGGCCGCGGTCACCGGCAGCGGCCGCGCCGACAAGGCCCAGGTCGGCGCCATGGTCACCCGCCTGCTCCGGCTCGACGCCCCCCCGAAGCCGGCCGACGCCGCCGACGCCCTCGCGCTCGCCATCTGCCACATCTGGCGCGCCCCCGCACAGAACAGACTCCAGCAGGCCGTCGCCCTGCACGCCGCCAAGGCATCCTCGGCGTCCCAGGCATCCCCGGCATCATCGAAAGGCCGTCTCGCATGATCGCGTTCGTCAGCGGCCCGGTTGCCGCCCTCGCCCCCGACTCCGCCGTGGTCGAGGTGGGCGGGATCGGCATCGCCGTCCAGTGCACCCCCAACACGCTCTCCGGGCTGCGCATGGGCAAGCAGACCAAGCTCGCCACCTCCCTGGTGGTACGGGAGGACTCGCTCACCCTCTACGGCTTCGTGGACGACGACGAGCGCCAGGTCTTCGAGCTGCTGCAGACGGCGAGCGGAGTCGGGCCGCGGCTCGCGCAGGCGATGCTGGCCGTGCACAGCCCCGACGCCCTGCGCCGCGCCATCGCCACCAGCGACGAGAAGGCCCTGGTCGCCGTCCCGGGCATCGGCAAGAAGGGTGCCCAGAAGCTGCTGCTGGAGCTGAAGGACCGCCTGGGCGAGCCGATCGGCGCGCCCGTGGTCGGCGCACCGGTCACCCAGGGCTGGCGCGACCAGCTGCACGCCGCGCTGATCGGCCTCGGATACGCCACCCGCGAGGCCGACGAGGCCGTCTCCGCCGTAGCACCGCAGGCCGAGGCCGCCGGGGGCACGCCCCAGGTCGGCCAGCTGCTCAAGGCGGCCCTGCAGACCCTCAACCGCGCCCGCTGACCCACCTGCGCCACGCCAGCTAGGAGATCTCAGTGAACTGGGACGACCCGACCGACGCCCCCGCCCACGAGCGGCTCGTCGGTGCGTCCGCCGACCACGAGGACCAGGCCGTCGAGGCCGCCCTGCGCCCCAAGGACCTGGGCGAGTTCATCGGCCAGGAAAAGGTCCGCGAGCAGCTGGACCTCGTCCTGCGCGCCGCACGCGCGCGTGGCGCCACCGCCGACCACGTGCTGCTCTCGGGCGCCCCGGGCCTCGGCAAGACCACCCTCTCGATGATCATCGCGGCCGAGATGGGCGCCCCGATCCGGATCACCAGCGGCCCGGCCATCCAGCACGCGGGCGACCTGGCCGCGATCCTCTCCTCCCTGCAGGAGGGCGAGGTCCTCTTCCTCGACGAGATCCACCGCATGTCCCGGCCCGCCGAGGAGATGCTGTACATGGCGATGGAGGACTTCCGGGTCGACGTGATCGTCGGCAAGGGTCCCGGCGCCACCGCCATCCCGCTCGAGCTGCCGCCGTTCACGCTGGTCGGCGCCACCACGCGCGCGGGCCTGCTGCCGCCCCCGCTGCGCGACCGCTTCGGCTTCACCGCACACATGGAGTTCTACGAGCCGGCCGAGCTGGAGCGCGTCATCCACCGCTCCGCGAACCTGCTCGACGTGGAGATCCAGGGCGACGGCGCCGCGGAGATCGCCGGCCGCTCCCGCGGCACGCCCCGTATCGCCAACCGCCTGCTGCGCCGGGTGCGCGACTACGCCCAGGTCAAGGCCGACGGCTTCATCACGAGGGAGATCGCGTCGGCCGCTCTGGCGGTGTACGAGGTCGACGCCCGCGGCCTCGACCGCCTCGACCGCGGTGTCCTGGAGGCTCTGCTCAAGCTGTTCGGCGGCGGTCCGGTGGGCCTGTCCACGCTCGCGGTCGCGGTGGGGGAGGAGCGTGAGACCGTCGAGGAGGTGGCCGAGCCGTTCCTCGTCCGGGAGGGTCTGCTCGCCAGGACCCCGCGCGGACGGGTCGCGACTCCGGCGGCGTGGGCGCATCTCGGCCTCACCCCGCCCCGCTCGGCTACTGCGGGAAACGGACAACAGGACCTGTTCGGGACGTGATGGCATCGTGACGGCGCGGGCATTGGCCGGGCCAGGAACCCAGGTGCCATGCTGAACGTTGTTCCCTGCGCGCGGACTCGCTTAGACTCCGCCGATGCCGCCGTTGTCGGCGGTATACATACCCCCATCCATGAGGCCGCTTCCCATCGCGGTCGTGCGAAGGAAAATCCGTCCCGTGAATAACATCGGCATGCTCCTCCCCTTCATCGTGCTCATCGGGGCCATGTTCCTCATGACCCGCTCGGCCAAGCGCAAGCAGACGAAGGCCGCACAGATGCGCAACGAGTTGCAGCCCGGCAGCGGCGTCCGCACGATCGGGGGCATGTACGCGACGGTCAAGGAAGTCAACGAGGACACGGTTCTCCTCGACGCCGGCCCGGGCGTCGAACTCCTCTTCGCGAAGAACGCCATCGGTTCCGTGCTCAGCGATGACGAGTACAACCGCATCGTGCACGGCATCGAGCACGACCTGAAGTCCGACACCGACGTGGTCCCGGACGACGCCTCCTCCCTCACCGAGACCGACGACTCCGCCGACGAAGCCGCCGCCTCCGACGACAAGTCCGTCGACCTCGGCAAGAAGGACGCGCCCGAGGAGCCGGCCGACGACACCGCGGCAGCCGAGGCCAAGACGGCCGCCGATGCCAAGTCGGACGCAGAGCCGAAGAAGACCGACGGCGGCTCCGAGGCGAAGTAGGAGTGCTCCGGGGCGCGCGGTCCAGCACCGCGCGCCCCGGACCACGCCCAGCTCGCAGCGGATCCCGACACCATGTCATGGCCGCCCGCCCCTGACCCGGCGCTGGGCGGCCCGAGAGGGAGTACGAGAAGGTGGCAGCACCTAAGAGGGGCCGGAGCGGGAGTGCCCAGAGCAAGCCGTGGCGCCCGTTGGGCTTCATCCTGATCGCCATCGTGGCGCTCACCGGGGGAATGTTCGCCTCCGGGCACACCACCCCGCGTCTCGGCATCGACCTGGCCGGCGGCACGAGCATCACGCTCCGGGCCGTTGCCGAGCCGGGCCAGGAGTCCGCGATCAACAAGACGAACATGGACACCGCGGTCGACATCATGAACCGCCGTGTCAACGGTCTTGGTGTCTCGGAGGCCGAGGTTCAGACCCAGGGCGACAAGAACATCATCGTCAACATCCCCAAGGGCACGAACTCCAAGGAAGCGCGGCAGCAGGTGGGCACCACCGCCAAGCTGTACTTCCGCCCGGTGCTCGCCACCGAGGTCTCCGGCGGTGCCGCGACGGCCACTCCGTCGCCGAGCGCCTCCAGCAGCGCCCCGGACAAGGCCACCGACAAGGCCACGGACAAGGCGACCTCGTCCTCCTCCGCGACCCCGACGGCCTCCGCCACGTCGCAGGGCCGTGCCGTCACCGACGGCCTCAAGGCCGACTCGACGCCGAGCGCCTCCGCGAGCTCCAAGGCCTCCTCGAGCGCCTCGCCGTCCGCGAGCAGCAGCGCCTCCAGCTCGACCAGCAAGCTCGAGGCGCAGTACGCCGCGCTGGACTGCACCAAGAAGTCGGTGCGCGCCACGGCCGGCAAGGGCACCAAGCCCACCGACACCATCGTCGCCTGCGGCCAGAACTCGCAGAAGCAGTGGCAGAAGTACATCCTCGGCCCCGCCCAGGTCGACGGCACCGACGTCAAGAAGGCGCAGGCCGTCTTCAACACGCAGACCGCCGCCGGCTGGACCGTCACCATGGACTTCACGTCCAAGGGCGCCAAGAAGTTCGCCGACGTCACCGGCAAGCTGGCCCAGAACCAGTCCCCGCAGAACCAGTTCGCGATCGTCCTCGACGGCGACGTCGTCTCCGACCCGTACGTGAAGCAGGCGCTGACCGGCGGCAACGCGGAGATCTCCGGCAGCTTCAACCAGGAAGAGGCCCAGAGCCTCGCCAACATGCTGTCGTACGGCGCCCTGCCGCTGTCCTTCAAGGAGGACAGCGTCACCACCGTGACCGCCGCGCTCGGCGGTGAGCAGCTGCACGCCGGTCTGATCGCCGGCGCGATCGGCCTCGCACTGGTCGTCATCTACCTGCTGATCTTCTACAAGGGCCTGTCGGTCATCGCGATCCCGTCGCTGCTGGTCTCCGCGATCCTCACGTACGTGCTCATGTCGCTGCTCGGCCCGGCCATCGGCTTCGCGCTGAACCTGCCGGCCGTCTGCGGTGCGATCGTCGCGATCGGTATCACGGCGGACTCGTTCATCGTGTTCTTCGAACGCATCCGGGACGAGATCCGCGAGGGCCGCTCGCTGCGCCCGTCCGTCGAGCGTGCCTGGCCGCGCGCCCGGCGCACCATCCTGGTCTCCGACTTCGTGTCGTTCCTCGCCGCGGCGGTGCTGTTCATCGTCACCGTCGGCAAGGTCCAGGGCTTCGCGTTCACGCTGGGTCTGACCACCGTGCTCGACGTGGTCGTCGTCTTCCTCTTCACCAAGCCGCTGATGACGCTGCTGGCCCGCCGCAAGTTCTTCGCGAACGGCCACAAGTGGTCCGGCCTGGATCCGAAGGCACTCGGCGCCAAGCCACCCCTGCGCCGTACCCGCCGTCCCGCCCGCCCTGCCGGCCCCGTCGACCCGAAGGAGGCCTGAGATGTCGAAACTCGGCAGCCTCGGCGCCCGACTGCACCGCGGCGAGGTCGGCTACGACTTCGTCGGCAAGCGCAAGATCTGGTACGGCATCTCGATCCTGATCACCATCACGGCCATCCTGGGCCTGTCGGTGCGCGGCCTGAACATGGGCATCGAGTTCCAGGGCGGCGCCGTCTTCACCACGCCGAAGCACATGAGTGCCTCGGTCACCGACACCGAGTCGTTCGCGACGGACGCCTCCGGTCACGACGCGGTCGTCCAGAAGCTCGGTGACGGCAGCCTGCGCATCCAGATCGCCGGCATCGACACCGACAAGTCCGACGCGATCAAGGAAAAGCTCGCCGGCGACCTGAAGATCAACTCGGAGACCATCAACGCCGACCTGGTCGGCCCCAGCTGGGGTGACCAGATCGCCAACAAGGCCTGGGAGGGCCTGGCGATCTTCATGGTCCTCGTGGTGATCTACCTGGCGATCGCCTTCGAGTGGCGCATGGCCGTCGCCGCGCTCGTCGCCCTGATCCACGACATCACCATCACCTCCGGCATCTACGCCCTCGTCGGCTTCGAGGTCACGCCGGGCACGGTGATCGGTCTGCTGACGATCCTCGGTTACTCGCTCTACGACACGGTCGTCGTCTTCGACAGCCTCAAGGAGCAGACGAAGGACATCACCAAGCAGACCCGCTGGACCTACAGCGACGTCGCCAACCGGTCGATCAACAGCACCCTGGTGCGGTCCATCAACACCACCGTGGTCGCGCTGCTGCCGGTCGCGGGCCTGCTGTTCATCGGTGGCGGCTTCCTCGGCGCCGGCATGCTCAACGACATCTCGCTGTCGCTGTTCGTCGGCCTCGCGGCCGGTGCGTACTCCTCGATCTTCATCGCCACGCCGCTCGTCGCCGACCTCAAGGAGCGCGAGCCGCAGATGAAGGCGCTCAGGAAGCGCGTCCTGGCCAAGCGGGCGCAGGCCGCGGCGCAGGGCGAGCCGGCGGAGCCCGAGTACGTGGACGAGACGGACGACGAGCCCGAGGACGCCGCCGCCGCGGTCGTCGGCCCGCGCAACCAGGGCGGTCCCCGCAACCAGCCCTCATCCCGCAGCCGGGGCCGCGGCCGTCCCTCGGGCAAGCGCCGATGACCGACCTCGCAGACATCTCGACGCTGCTCCTCAGCCGCATCCGCGATGTGGCCGACTACCCGGAGCCGGGCGTGATGTTCAAGGACATCACCCCGCTCCTGGCGGACCCGGCCGCGTTCTCGGCGCTCACCGACGCGCTCGCCGAGATCGCCGACCGCGCCGGCGCGACCAAGGTCGTCGGCCTGGAGGCCCGGGGCTTCATCCTGGGCGCCCCGGTCGCCGTCCGCGCCGGCCTCGGCTTCATCCCCGTACGCAAGGCGGGCAAGCTCCCCGGAGCCACCCTGGGCCAGGCGTACGAGCTGGAGTACGGCTCGGCGGAGATCGAGGTGCACGCCGAGGACCTGTCCGCCGACGACCGCGTCCTGATCGTCGACGACGTCCTCGCCACCGGCGGCACCGCCGAGGCCTCGATCCAGCTGATCCGCCGCGCGGGCGCCGAGGTCGTGGGTCTCGCGGTCCTGATGGAGCTGGGCTTCCTCGGCGGCCGCGCCCGCCTGCAGACGGCTCTCGGCGACGCCCCGCTGGACGCACTGCTGGTGGTCTGACCCCGCCGGCCCGCACCATGCGTGACGAATACGGCCGTCCCGGCTCGTCCGGGGCGGCCGTTCCCGTCCGGGAATGGCGCCCGGGGCCCCCGTGTTTCGGGGGTAGACCGGTCTCACATCGGCCTGAAGGCGATCCTGGGGCGCAGGATCGCTACCATGGGGTCTCCGGAACCTGACCGGGGGACCCGGATCGCGCACGAGGAGTCCTCTTGCCAGACGAGGCCCAGCACCTGACTGCCGCCAAGCCCGAGTCAGCCTCGGCAGCCGCGGCCAAGCCCGCGCCGACCACGCCGCACGCGAAGAACGACGTCGGCGGGCCGGTCGAGCACGCCCAGTCCGCGCCCGTCGACAAGTCGGCCGAGGAGTCGCGCCCGAAGCCCTCCGCCGCTCTCGACTCCGCTCGAGCGGGAGGACCCGCATCTCCCGAGCGCGCCGCGGCAACGCCTCCCGCGGTCCGCCCGAACACCGGCCAGCCGGCCCGCTCGGGCTCCTCCAACCGCGTCCGCGCCCGCCTCGCCCGTCTCGGCGTCCAGCGCTCCAACCCGTACAACCCGGTGCTGGAGCCGCTGCTGCGGATAGTGCGCAGCAACGACCCGAAGATCGAGACCGCGACGCTGCGGCAGATAGAGAACGCCTACCAGGTCGCCGAGCGCTGGCACCGCGGCCAGAAGCGCAAGAGCGGCGACCCGTACATCACGCACCCGCTCGCCGTCACCACCATCCTCGCCGAGCTGGGCATGGATCCGGCCACCCTGATGGCGGGCCTGCTGCACGACACCGTCGAGGACACCGAGTACGGCCTGGAGCAGCTCCGCCGCGACTTCGGCGACTCGGTGGCCCTCCTCGTCGACGGCGTCACCAAGCTGGACAAGGTCAAGTTCGGCGAGGCCGCGCAGGCCGAGACCGTACGCAAGATGGTCGTCGCCATGGCCAAGGACCCGCGCGTCCTGGTCATCAAGCTCGCCGACCGCCTGCACAACATGCGCACCATGCGCTACCTCAAGCGCGAGAAGCAGGAGAAGAAGGCGCGCGAGACCCTCGAGATCTACGCGCCGCTCGCCCACCGCCTCGGCATGAACACCATCAAGTGGGAGCTGGAGGACCTCGCCTTCGCGATCCTCTACCCCAAGATGTACGACGAGATCGTACGGCTGGTGGCCGAGCGGGCACCGAAGCGTGACGAGTATCTGGCCATAGTGACCGACGAGGTCCAGCAGGACCTGCGCGCGGCCCGCATCAAGGCGACCGTCACCGGCCGCCCGAAGCACTACTACAGCGTCTACCAGAAGATGATCGTCCGCGGCCGTGACTTCGCGGAGATCTACGACCTGGTGGGCATCCGTGTCCTGGTCGACACGGTCCGCGACTGCTATGCGGCCCTCGGCACCGTGCACGCGCGATGGAACCCGGTCCCCGGCCGGTTCAAGGACTACATCGCGATGCCCAAGTTCAACATGTACCAGTCGCTGCACACGACGGTCATCGGCCCCAACGGCAAGCCGGTCGAGCTGCAGATCCGCACCTTCGACATGCACCGCCGCGCCGAGTACGGCATCGCCGCGCACTGGAAGTACAAGCAGGAGGCCGTCGCCGGCGCCTCCAAGGTGCGCACCGACGTGCCCAAGGCCGGCAAGGGCAAGGACGACCACCTCAACGACATGGCGTGGCTGCGCCAGCTGCTCGACTGGCAGAAGGAGACGGAGGACCCGGGCGAGTTCCTGGAGTCCCTGCGCTTCGACCTGTCGCGCAACGAGGTCTTCGTCTTCACCCCCAAGGGCGACGTCATCGCGCTCCCGGCCGGGGCGACCCCGGTCGACTTCGCCTACGCGGTCCACACCGAGGTCGGCCACCGCACCATAGGAGCACGGGTCAACGGCCGCCTCGTACCGCTCGAATCCACCCTGGACAACGGCGACTTGGTGGAGGTCTTCACCTCCAAGGCGTCCGGTGCGGGCCCCTCCCGCGACTGGCTCGGCTTCGTCAAGTCACCGCGGGCCCGTAACAAGATCCGGGCCTGGTTCTCCAAGGAGCGCCGCGACGAGGCGATCGAGCAGGGCAAGGACTCCATCGTCCGCGCCATGCGCAAGCAGAACCTGCCGATCCAGCGCATCCTGACCGGCGACTCGCTCGTCACGCTCGCCCACGAGATGCGCTACGCCGACATCTCGGCGCTCTACGCGGCGATCGGCGAGGGCCATGTCTCCGCGCAGAACATCGTGCAGAAGCTGGTCCACGCGCTCGGTGGCGAGGAGGCGGCCAGCGAGGAGATCGACGAGTCGGTCCCGCCGACCCGCAGCCGCAGCCGCAAGCGCCGCTCCAGCGCCGACCCGGGCGTCGTCGTCAAGGGCGTCGACGACGTGTGGGTCAAGCTGGCCCGGTGCTGTACGCCGGTCCCGGGCGACCCCATCATCGGTTTCGTCACGCGCGGCAGCGGCGTATCCGTCCACCGCAGCGACTGCGTGAACGTGGAGTCGCTGTCCCGCGAGCCCGAGCGCATCCTCGAGGTCGAGTGGGCGCCCACCCAGTCCTCGGTCTTCCTGGTCGCCATCCAGGTCGAGGCGCTGGACCGCTCCCGGCTGCTGTCGGACGTCACCCGCGTCCTGTCCGACCAGCACGTCAACATCCTCTCCGCGGCCGTGCAGACGTCCCGCGACCGGGTGGCCACCTCCCGCTTCACCTTCGAGATGGGCGACCCGAAGCATCTCGGCCACGTCCTGAAGGCGGTGCGGGGAGTGGAGGGCGTGTACGACGTGTACCGCGTGACGTCGGCGCGCAGCAGGTCGTAGCGGAGCCGTACCCGGCCGTACGCACGAGAAGGGGCCCGTACCGCGAGGTACGGGCCCCTTCCACTTCTGACGGGCGAGTGGGTCAGCCGCCGAACTCGTGCAGGCCCTTCAGCGCCTGGTCCAGCAGGGCCTGGCGGCCCTCCAGCTCCCGCTCCAGCTTGTCGGCCTTGGCGTTGTTGCCCTGGGTGCGCGCCTGGTCGATCTGGCCGCGCAGCTTGTCCACGGCCGCCTGGAGCTGGCCGGTCAGACCCTCGGCACGCGCGCGTGCCTCCGGGTTCGTCCGGCGCCACTCCGCCTCCTCGGCCTCCTGGATGGACCGCTCCACGGCGTGCATCCGGCCCTCGACCTTCGGGCGGGCGTCCCGCGGCACATGGCCGATGGCCTCCCAGCGCTCGTTGACCGAGCGGAAGGCGGCGCGAGCCGCCTTCAGGTCCGTCACCGGGAGGATCTTCTCGGCCTCCTCGGCCAGTTCCTCCTTCAGCTTCAGGTTCTCGGCCTGCTCGGCGTCCCGCTCGGCGAAGACCGAGCTGCGGGCCGCGAAGAAGATGTCCTGGGCGCCGCGGAAGCGGTTCCAGAGGTCGTCCTCGTGCTCGCGCTGGGCACGGCCCGCGGCCTTCCACTCCGCCATCAGCTCGCGGTAGCGCGCCGCGGTCGGACCCCACTCCGTGGAGCCGGACAGCGCCTCGGCCTCCGAGACCAGCCGCTCCTTGATCTTGCGGGCGTCCTCGCGCTGCGCGTCCAGCGCCGCGAAGTGGGCCTTGCGCCGCTTGGAGAACGCCGAGCGGGCGTGCGAGAAGCGGTGCCACAGCTCGTCGTCCGACTTGCGGTCCAGGCGCGGCAGGCTCTTCCAGGTGTCCACCAGCGACCTCAGCCGCTCGCCGGCCGCCCGCCACTGGTCGGACTGCGCCAGCTGCTCCGCCTCGACGACCAGGTCCTCCTTGGCGTGCCGCGCCTCGTCGGACTGCTTCGCGCGCTGCTGCTTGCGCTCCTCACGGCGCGCCTCGACGGTCTCGACCAGCTTGTCCAGACGGGTCCGCAGGGCGGCCAGGTCACCGACCGCGTGGTGGGCGTCGACCTGCTCACGGATGTGATCGATGGCTGCCTGCGCGTCCTTCGCGGACAGGTCGGTGGTCTTCACTCGCTTCTCGAGGAGGCCGATCTCGACAACCAGGCCCTCGTACTTGCGCTCGAAGTAGGCCAGCGCCTCCTCAGGGGAGCCGGCCTGCCATGATCCGACGACCTGCTCGCCGTCGGCCGTACGCACGTACACGGTCCCCGTCTCGTCGACGCGTCCCCACGGGTCGCTGCTCACAGCGCCTCCTCCACATGATGCCTGCAGGGGGCCTCAGCACCCCCGGGCATCGTCCACAGTTTCGTCACGGCCAACATAGGCGACCGGCGGGTGACCTGTCCGCATCCCGCGCGACCGAAATTTCGCACTTGACGCTCAGGATTTGGTGACCGTCGCCTTGTTGATCACGACGGTCGCGTTGGGCGCAGTGTTGCCGGTCGTGGGGTCGGCAGCGGCGGCTCCCGCGGCGGCGATCTTCTTGAGGACCTTCATGCCGTCCTTGGAGATCGTGCCGAACGGGGTGTAGTCGGGCGGCAGCGGGCTGTCCTGGTAGACGAGGAAGAACTGGCTGCCGCCGGTGTTGCGGCCCTTCTTCGTCTGCGAGTTGTACTGGTTGGCCATGGCGACCGTGCCCGCCGGGTACACGTTGCCCTTGAGGCTCTTGTCCTTGAGGTTCTCGTCCGGGATGGTGTAGCCCGGTCCGCCGGTGCCGGTGGCCGTCGGGTCACCGCACTGCAGCACGTAGATCCCCTGCGGGACCAGCCGGTGGCACTTGGTGTGGTCCAAGTAGCCCTTGCCGACAAGGAAGTTGAAGGAATTGACGGTGTGGGGCGCCGCCGACGCCTTCAGATCGATGCCTATGTCACCGCAGGTCGTGGCGAGGTTCATGGTGTACTTCGCCGACTTGTCGATGGTGAGCGCCGGCTCCTTCTTCCAGCTGAGCTTCTGCACGGCGCCCTTGGCCGGCTTGGCACACGGGTCCGGTGCCTTGCTGGTCGGGGCCGCGCTCGGGGTCGTCTGCGAGCTCGCGTTGGCCTTCGCGTCCTTCTTGTCGTCCTTGAACAGCCCGGTCGTGTAGAGGACCACGGTGCCGATCAGGATCACGCCGAGCGCCGACGCGATCACCGAATTGCGCATCTTGGCCTTGCGCCTCGAGGCCGTGCGCCGCTGCTGCTGGCGCAGGAACTTCTCCCGGGCGAGCTGGCGCTTCCGCTGTTCCTGGGTGACCACCGGGTTCTCTCCTCATGCGTCTCGTACGTCGACTGGGACGCGTGCGTCTTATGAGCCGACCGCCTGCGTGTGCCCCGTACCGTATATGGGTTCGCTGAGGATTCGGCAGCGCCGGTAGGCTCTGACAGCAGCTGAAGCCGCCCGTAATCGACACAACGAAGGACGATCGTGCTCATTGCCGGGTTCCCCGCCGGGGCCTGGGGGACGAACTGTTATCTCGTCGCCCCCGCCGCCGGTGAGGAGTGCGTGATCATCGACCCCGGCCACCAGGCCGCCCCAGGAGTCGAGGAAGCGCTGAAGAAGCATCGGCTCAAGCCCGTCGCCGTCGTCCTCACCCACGGCCACATCGACCATGTGGCCTCGGTCGTCCCGGTGTGCGGCGCACACGACGTACCCGCGTGGATCCACCCCGAGGACCGCTACATGATGGCGGACCCGGAGAAGGCGCTCGGCCGCTCCATCGGCATGCCGCTGATGGGCGAGCTGACCGTGGGGGAGCCCGACGACGTCAAGGAGCTCTCCGACGGCGCGCGGCTGGCGCTCGCGGGCCTGGAGTTCTCCGTCGCGCACGCGCCCGGCCATACCAAGGGGTCGGTGACCTTCCAGATGCCCGAGACGAGCGACATCCCGTCGGTCTTCTTCTCCGGGGATCTGCTCTTCGCCGGCTCCATCGGACGCACCGACCTGCCCGGCGGTGACATGGCCGAGATGCTCGACTCGCTGGCCCGCGTGTGCCTGCCGCTCGAGGACTCGACCGTGGTGCTGTCCGGCCACGGCCCCCAGACGACCATCGGTCAGGAGCGCGCCACCAACCCGTATCTGCGGCAGGTGGCCGCCGGCCCGGGAGTGAACACCGATATCGCTCCCCGACGAGGAATGTGACGAGACCTTCCGTGAGCACCTTCAAGGCCCCCAAGGGCACGTACGACCTGATCCCGCCGGACAGCGCCAAGTACCTGGCGGTCCGCGAGGCGATCGCCGCGCCCCTGCGCAACTCCGGCTACGGCTACATCGAGACACCCGGCTTCGAGAACGTCGAGCTCTTCGCGCGCGGTGTCGGTGAGTCGACCGACATCGTGACCAAGGAGATGTACGCCTTCGAGACCAAGGGCGGCGACAGCCTGGCGCTGCGCCCCGAGGGCACGGCGTCCGTACTGCGCGCGGCGCTGGAGGCCAACCTGCACAAGGCGGGCAACCTGCCGGTCAAGCTCTGGTACTCGGGCTCCTACTACCGCTACGAGCGCCCCCAGAAGGGCCGTTACAGGCACTTCTCGCAGGTGGGTGCCGAGGCGATCGGTGCCGAGGACCCGGCGCTGGACGCCGAGCTGATCATCCTGGCCGACCAGGCGTACCGCTCGCTGGGCCTCAGCGACTTCCGCATCCTGCTCAACAGCCTGGGCGACAAGGAGTGCCGTCCCGTCTACCGGGCCGCGCTGCAGGACTTCCTGCGCGGCCTCGACCTGGACGAGGACACGCTGCGCCGTGCGGAGATCAACCCGCTGCGTGTCCTGGACGACAAGCGGGAGTCGGTCCAGAAGCAGCTGGGCGACGCCCCGCTCCTGCGCGACTACCTCTGCGACGCCTGCAAGGCGTACCACGAGGAGGTCCGTGAGCTGATCACGGCGGCGGGCGTGGCCTTCGAGGACGACGCCAAGCTGGTGCGCGGCCTGGACTACTACACCCGTACCACCTTCGAGTTCGTCCACGACGGTCTGGGCTCGCAGTCCGCGGTGGGCGGCGGCGGGCGCTACGACGGCCTGTCGGAGATGATCGGCGGCCCCGCGCTCCCGTCCGTCGGCTGGGCCCTCGGCGTGGACCGTACGGTCCTGGCGCTGGAGGCGGAGGGCGTCGAGCTCGAACTCCCCTCCACGACCAGCGTGTTCACGGTGCCGCTCGGCGAGGAGGCGCGCCGTGTGCTGTTCGCCAAGGTGACCGAGCTGCGCAAGCTCGGCATCGCGGCCGACTTCTCCTACGGCGCCAAGGGGCTCAAGGGCGCCATGAAGAACGCCAACCGCAGCGGCGCCCGCTACACGGTCGTCGCCGGCGAGCGCGACCTCGCCGAGGGCGTCGTCCAGCTCAAGGACATGGAGTCCGGCGAGCAGACGGCGGTCGGCGTGAACGAGATCGTCGCGGAGCTGGAGTCCCGACTCGGCTGACACGCACGCTTTTCGAGGGGTGCCGGGTGCCTGTGACGGACCCCGGCACCCTTTGTCATGGGTCCAGCCGGCATGGGTCGAGCAGCCCGTACCGCATGGCGTTGGTGACGGCGGCGGTGCGGTCGTCGACGCCGAGTTTGCCGAAGGTGCGCAGGAGGTGGGTCTTCACCGTGGATTCGCCTATGAACAGTCGGCGGCCGATCTCCGCGTTCGTGCAGCCCTCCGCCACCAGGCGCAGGACCGCCGTCTCCCGGTCCGAGAGGCGGGGGCGTTCCGGCTTGGTGCGGAGGCGGTCGACCAGGCGGGCCGCCACCGACGGGGCGAGTACCGTCTCGCCGCGGGCGGCGGCGCGGACCGCCTCCGCCAGTTCGGCGCGCGGCATGTCCTTGAGCAGGTAGCCCGCCGCTCCGGCCTCCACCGCCCGCAGGATGTCCCCGTCCGTCTCGTACGTCGTCAGGACGATCACCCGGCAGGGCAGCCCCGCCGCGCCCATCCGCACGATCGAGTCCACACCTCCGCCGCCCGGCATCCGCAGGTCCATGAGCACGATGTCGGGCCGCAGTTCCGCGGCCAGCGCCTCCGCATGCGGACCGCTCACCGCGTCCGCGACCACGTCCAGGTCCGGCTCGGCGCTGAGCATCGCCCGCAGACCCTCCCGTACGACGGGATGGTCGTCGGCGAGGATGATCCGGATCACTGCGAGCTCCTCAAAGGCGAGACAGGCGAGACAGGCGAGACAGGCGATACGGGCGATACGGGCGAGACCGGCGGCAGGAGCGATACGGGCAGCCGCACGGTCACCGTCGTGCCACGGCCCGGCGCGCTGCGGATGCGCGCCGTGCCGCCGACCTCGGTGGCCCGGGCGCGGAGCCCCGCAAGACCGTAGCCCTCGCAGGGCGCGCCCGGGTCGAAGCCGCGGCCGTCGTCCCGTACGGACACGGTGAGCATCTCGTCGGAGTACGCCAGCTCGATGCCCACGACCACCGAACTCCCCGCGTGCTTGCGGGCGTTGGCGAGCGCCTCCTGGCAGGAGCGCAGGGCCACCACCTCGGGCCCGGCCGGCAGCGGACGCACGGGTCCGGTCACGTCCAGCGTCGCCTCGTGCCGGGCGGCGAGCCGGCGCAGGGCGTCCGGCAGGGAGGTGCCGTCGAGGTCGGCCGGGGCGGCCCCGGCGACCAGGGCGCGGGCCTCGGCGAGGTTCTGCCGGGCCGTCTCGTCCATCAGCGCCAGATGCCGGCGGGCCTGCGGGACGTCATGGTCGAGCTCCGCCTCCACCGCCTGGATCAGCATCAGCAGACTGGTGAACCCCTGCGCGAGCGTGTCGTGGATCTCCCGGGCCATGCGCTCGCGCTCGGTCAGCGCCCCGTGCGCGGCGGAGAGGCGTGAGACCTCATGGCGGCTCGCGTCCAGTTCCGCGATCAGCGCGGCCCGCTCCTGGCTCTGCTCGATGATCCGGATCACCCAGGTACCGACGGCCACCGAGAAGACCAGGCTGACCGCGGCGAACAGCCCGTTGAAGAAGACGTCCTGGTCGCTCGGCCACCACAGCAGCGCCCAGCCCGCCACGGGCACCACGTTGATCACGGCCACGACCGTGATCGCCCACCGCATCCGCAGGGTCATGAAGCACTGGGGCACGAGCGCGAAGGTCATCACCCGGGTCTCGCCGACCAGGATCGCCGAGGGCAGGAAGAGGGCCGTCATCGCGAGGAGATAGAGCAGCGCCTGCCGCTCGGGCGGCGGATCGCCCCGCAGCAGCGGACGCCCCACCCACACGAACAGAGGGATCAGCGGGAGCAGCAGTGCCGCCGCGGTGAGGCGGACCGGCCACCCCGGGTGTCCCGTGCCGAGCACGAACGCCAGGGTGGCCAGCCAGATCAGCGCGAAATAGGTGTCCCAGAGCCGGAAGGAACGGTCCCAGGTGTAGGCACCGGCGGCTTCCGCCGGCCCGTTCATCCGTCGCGCCGGTTCTTCCACCGGAAGGTCAGCAGACACAGCACCAATCCTCCGACGCACCAGGCCCCGAGCACCAGGGCGACCTTGCCGAACTCCCAGCTGCCGGCCTGCTCCAGGACCTGCGCCGAGTCCGGCAGGAACACCCCGCGCAGTCCCTGGCACATCCACTTGAGCGGGAACAGCGCCCCGATGTTCAGCATCCAGTCGGGAATGGTGTCGATCGCGATGTACACGCCCGAGATGAACTGCAGCACCAGGAAGGGCAGGACGACCACGGAGGTCGCGCTCTTGCCCGACTTCGGCACCGAGCTGACCGCGATGCCGAGCAGCGCGCACGCCGTCAGACCGAGGACGAAGATCCAGGCGAGATCGAACCAGTGGGCCGCGTCCGAGGGCAGATCGACGTCGTAGAAGGTGGTGCCGACGAGCAGCAGGATCACCGTCTCCAGCACACCGGTGCACAGAACCAGCCAGATCTTGCCGAGGAAGTACGCGGCCGGCGGCATCGGCGTCCCGCGCAGCCGGCGCAGCACCTTCTCGTCCCGCTCGATGGCGATCGAGATGCCGAGCGACTGGAAACTCGTCGACATGATGCCGGCGGCCATCATCGCCGGGACGTACAGCTGCGAGGCGGTGATCCCGGCGCCCTTCACGTCGTCGCTGAAGATCGACGCGAACAGGAACAGGAACACCACCGGGAAGGCGAAGGTGAACACCACCTGCTCGCGCTGCCGGAAGAACCGCTTGATCTCCAGGACGCCCCGCTGAAGGCCCAGCCCCCAGGCCCCCGGCAGCCGCCCGGTGGTCGCCCCGGCCCTGGTCGGTACGGCGGTCGTGGTCATCGGGCGTTCTCCTGTCCGGTCAGCCGGAGGTAGACGTCCTCCAGCGTGGGTCGGCTCACCCGCAGGTCCGGGATCTCGCCGTCGAAGCGGTGCATGAGCCCGGCGACCGTCCGGGTCGGGGTGTCCGTGCGCTCGGTGCGGGTGGCGCCGTCGGGTTCGGTCCACTCGACGGTGGCCCCGGTGCCGAACTGCCTGCGCAGGTCGGCGGGTTCGCCCATGGCGACGACCTGGCCCTTGGCCACGACGGCGAGCCGGTCGGCGAGCGCCTCCGCCTCCTCCAGGTAGTGAGTGGTCAGCAGGATGGTCGTGCCCTCGTCGGCGAGCAGCCGTATCAGGTCCCAGAACTGCCGCCGCGCCGCCGGGTCGAATCCGGTCGTCGGCTCGTCCAGGAGCAGCAGTTCGGGGCCGCCGATCACCCCGAGGGCCACGTCGAGACGCCTGCGCTGGCCACCCGACAGTGCCTTGATGCGGCTGTCCGCCTTGGCCTGAAGACCCACCAGGCCGATGACCTCCTCCGGGTCGCGCGGCCTCGGGTAGTAGCGCGCGAAATGCCGTACGGTCTCGCGGACCGTCAACTCGGCGGGCGCCGATTCGTCCTGCCAGACGATTCCGACACGCGACCTCCACGCGCGTGTGCCGGCCGCCGGGTCGGACCCGAGCACCGACACCTCGCCCGCGTCCCGGCTGCGGTTGCCCTGGAGGATCTCCACCGTGGTCGATTTGCCCGCGCCGTTGGGTCCGAGCAGGCCGAACACCTCGCCGGTGCGGATCCCGAGGTCGATGCTGTCCACCGCGGTCACGTCGCCGTACTGCTTGCGCAGCCCCCGTACGTCCACAGCGAGTTCGTTCGCGTGTGTTGTCATGCCCCCAATCCTCGGCCGGAACCGAACGCTCAGGGACGACCGTGCGTACTTCCTTTTGTCCATCGAACGGTGGACACGGGGCCGAGTGCGGCACAATGGCCCCTGCCCGAAGAAGGTCCAACTCTCAAGCAGACGGAATCGGCGTGATGAGCAAGACCACTGTCAAGGACGTGTCCACCGAGCCCGAACCCGCTTCCGGAAACGGCTCCGCCGGGGCACGGACGGCGGGCGGCAGCCGTGCCTTCGGCCTGCTGCTGGTGATCACGGGCGCGGCCGGTCTGCTCGCCGCGTGGGTCATCACGATCGACAAGTTCAAGATCCTCGAGGCCAAGGTCGCCGGCAAGACGTTCACCCCGGGCTGCAGCCTCAACCCGGTGGTCTCCTGCGGCAACGTGATGGAGTCCAAGCAGGCCGCCGCCTTCGGCTTTCCCAACCCGATGCTCGGCCTGGTCTGCTACGGCATCGTCATCTGCGTCGGCATGAGCCTGCTCGCCCGCGCCGTCTTCCCGCGCTGGTACTGGCTCACCTTCAACTTCGGCACGCTCTTCGGTGTGGCCTTCTGCACCTGGCTGCAGTTCCAGTCCCTGTACCGGATCAACGCCCTGTGCCTGTGGTGCTCGCTGGCCTGGGTCGCGACGATCACCATGTTCTGGTACGTGACGTCGTTCAACATCCGCAACGACTACCTGCCCACCCCGCGCTGGGTGAAGAGCTTCTTCGACGAGTTCACCTGGGTCGTGCCCGTGCTGCACGTCGGCATCATCGGCATGCTGGTGCTGACCCGCTGGTGGGACTTCTGGACCAGCTGACCCCCGTCGCCGAGGGGCCGGAGGGATTGTCGGTGCGGTGAATTAGGGTTTGGGACGTGGAGCCCGACCTGTTCACCGCAGCCGCAGAAGAACGCCAGGAGAAGGACCCGGCAGGGAGCCCCCTGGCGGTGCGGATGCGCCCGCGCACCCTTGACGAGGTGGTGGGCCAGCAGCATCTGCTGAAGCCAGGCTCACCCCTGCGCAGACTGGTCGGCGAGGGCGCCGGCGGCCCCGCCGGACCGTCCTCGGTGATCCTCTGGGGCCCGCCCGGCACCGGCAAGACGACCCTGGCGTACGTCGTCTCGAAGGCCACCAACAAGCGCTTCGTCGAGCTGTCGGCGATCACCGCGGGGGTCAAGGAGGTCCGCGCGGTCATCGACGGCGCCCGCCGCGCCACCGGGGGCTACGGCAAGGAGACCGTCCTCTTCCTCGACGAGATCCACCGCTTCAGCAAGGCCCAGCAGGACTCCCTGCTGCCCGCGGTCGAGAACCGCTGGGTGACGCTGATCGCGGCGACGACGGAGAACCCGTACTTCTCGGTGATCTCCCCCCTGCTGTCCCGCTCCCTGCTGCTCACCCTCGAACCCCTGACGGACGACGACGTCCGCGGGCTGCTGAGGCGGGCGCTGAGCGACGAGCGGGGCCTGAAGGACGCGGTCGCCCTCCCGGACGACACCGAGGACCATTTCCTGCGCATCGCCGGCGGCGACGCCCGCCGCGCCCTGACCGCCCTGGAGGCCGCGGCCGGAGCCGCCCTCGACAAGGGCGAGCCGGAGATCTCCCTGACGACGCTGGAGGAGACGGTCGACCGGGCGGCGGTGAAGTACGACCGTGACGGCGACCAGCACTACGACGTCGCCAGCGCCCTCATCAAGTCCATCCGCGGCTCGGACGTCGACGCCGCGCTGCACTACCTGGCCCGCATGATCGAGGCCGGCGAGGATCCCCGCTTCATCGCCCGCCGCCTGATGATCTCGGCGAGCGAGGACATCGGTCTCGCCGACCCGAACGCGCTGCCGATCGCGGTCGCCGCCGCCCAGGCCGTCGCCATGATCGGCTTCCCCGAGGCCGCCCTCACCCTCAGCCACGCGACCATCGCCCTCGCCCTGGCCCCCAAGTCCAACTCCGCGACGACGGCGATCGGCGCCGCCATGGACGACGTACGCAAGGGACTGGCCGGCGCGGTGCCGCCGCATCTGCGCGACGGCCACTACAAGGGCGCGGCGAAGCTCGGCCACGCCCAGGGGTACGTGTATCCGCACGACCTCGCCGAGGGCATCGCCGAGCAGCAGTACGCCCCGGACGCGATCAAGGACCGCGAGTACTACACCCCGACCCGGCACGGCGCCGAGGCCCGGTACGCGGACGCGGTGGAATGGACCAGGAAGCACCTCGGTCGCAGGCGGTCCTAGGAGGGCGTGCGGCGGGAAGTGCAAGGCACGCCCTCGTACCCTGTAGACTTCGCCGAAGTGTCGAGTCCCGTGCCGTCAGAGCGGGACATCCGGCCGGAACCCCCAGTGGGTTCCCGGAGCGTCGCGCACCGTCGAACGGTGTCGCGGGCAGCCCACCACCACCCGTCGCACGACGGGAGAGGTCGGTGGGCCACTCGCGTGCTGCACGTATGTGCCCAGACCAGGGGAGCGGCTGCCCGCCCCGCCCATCAGGGCGAGGAGGGTTTCCCCGGCTGCGGATGCGACCTCCCTGAACCCTGGCAAGCCGAAGAAACTAGAGAAGAGACTAAAGACAGTGGCGAACCAGCCCCGCCCCAAGGTGAAGAAGTCGCGTGCCCTCGGCATCGCGCTGACCCCGAAGGCCGTCAAGTACTTCGAGGCCCGCCCCTACCCGCCGGGTGAGCACGGCCGCGGCCGCAAGCAGAACTCGGACTACAAGGTCCGTCTGCTCGAGAAGCAGCGTCTGCGCGCGCAGTACGACGTGTCCGAGCGCCAGCTCGTCCGCGCCTACGAGCGTGCCTCCAAGGTCCAGGGCAAGACCGGTGAGGCCCTGATCATCGAGCTCGAGCGCCGTCTCGACGCCCTGGTCCTGCGTTCGGGCATCGCCCGCACCATCTACCAGGCCCGTCAGATGGTCGTGCACGGCCACATCGAGGTCAACGGCCAGAAGGTCGACAAGCCCTCCTTCCGCGTCCGTCCCGACGACGTCGTGATGGTCCGCGAGCGCAGCCGCGAGAAGACCCTCTTCTCGATCGCCCGCGAGGGCGGCTTCGCCCCCGACGGCGAGACCCCGCGCTACCTCCAGGTGAACCTCCGCGCCCTGGCCTTCCGCCTGGACCGCGAGCCGAACCGCAAGGAGATCCCGGTGATCTGCGACGAGCAGCTCGTCGTCGAGTACTACGCCCGCTGATCACCAGCAGGCGGTAGCACCACCTCAGCCCGCCGTCTCCCCGCCCTTCCGGGTGCGGGAGGCGGCGGGTTCGTGCATGTCCAGGCCCGCCGTCGCGTACCGGACCGGACCGCGCGGCGACGGGACGGCGTCCAGCGTCCGCTCCAGCGCGCGGGAGACCGCCGCCTCCCGCACCAGCCGGGCCCCTTCGGCCACGCACTCCGCGTACCGCTCGTCACCCAGCCGCTCCCGGGCCGTCGCCTCGCACAGCTCGTGCGGGGCGTCGTAGTAAGCCGAGCCGAACAGCGGAAGGCCCACCGACCGCCACATCCGGGCGGCCGCGCCCTGCAGCACCGCCGCCTCCGCCGCGTCGCCCTGCGCCACGGTGACCAGGGCGAGCAGCTCCACCGTCAGCACCGAGCCGAGCAGGTCGTGGAAGGCGTGGGCGCCGGTCAGGCACTCGGTCAGCAGCGCGCGCGCCCGCGGGAGGTCGCCGTCGGCCCAGGCCGCGTACGCCAGGACGTACAGCGCATAGCCGCGGGCCCACCGCTCACCGTGGTCCTCGCACACCCGCCGCACGTCCTCGCACAGTCGCACCGCGTCCGGCAGATCGCCCTGGAACGCCCGCGTCATCGCGAGTTCGACCTGGCCCATCAGCACATTGCTGTTGAGCTCGCCGATCTCGTGGTAGCGGTCCAGCGCCGACTGCAGCAGCCGCTCCGCACGCTCCATGTCGTCGCTGACCAGGGCCAGACATCCGGCGCGGTGCTCCGCGTACGCCACCGCCGTCCGGTCTCCGGAGTGCTCCGCCTCCTCGCGGCACTCCTGCAGCGCCGCCAGCGCGGGCACGGTGTCGCCCTGGAGGATCGCCACATAGCCGAGCACCCACAGCGCCTTCAGCCGGGACTGTTCGTGCCCGGTGTCCAGCCGCACCACCTGCTCCAGCCAGTGCCGCCCCTCCGAAAGGCGCCCGCAGCCCGCCCAGTAGAACCACAGTGAGCCCGCGAGGTACTGCCCCAGATGCGCCTCCTCCGGCTCGCCCAGGCAGTGCTCCAGCGCGCTGCGCAGATTGGGCAGCTCCGCCTCCACGCGCGCGGCCACCTCGGCCTGGCGCGGCGAGAACCAGTCCAGCTCGCACCAGGTGGCGAGCCCCAGGTACCAGTCGCGGTGCCGCCGACGCAGCCGGGCCGCGTCGCCCGTCGCCTCCAGCCACTCGGCGCCGTACGCGCGCACCGTGTCCAGCATCCGGTAGCGCGCGCCCGCCGGCGTCTCCTCGCGGGCGACCACCGACTGCGCGAGCAGTTCCGTGAGCACGTCCAGGACGTCGTCGGCCTTCAGGCCCTGCCCGCTGCACACGTACTCGACGGCCTCCAGGTCGAACCGCCCGGCGAACACCGACAGCCGCGACCACAGCAACCGTTCGCGGGGCGTGCACAGTTCATGGCTCCAGCCGATGGCCAGGCGCAGGGTCTGATGGCGGGGCAGCGCGTCCCGCTCGCCGCAGGTCAGCAGGAGGAAGCGGTCGTCCAGCCGGTCCAGCAGCTGGCTGGGGGAGAGAGCCCGCAGCCGGCCGGCGGCCAGTTCCACGGCGAGCGGGATCCCGTCCAGCCGACGGCACACCTCGCGGAGATCCGGGCCGTCCGTCACCGCCGGGCCCTGCTCGGCCGCCCGGTTCAGCAGCAGCTCGACCGCCTCGTCCTCGCCCAGCGGCACCAGCGGGAACGTCCGCTCACCGGCCAGGGCCAGGGGCCTGCGCCCCACCGCGAGCACCGTGAGCCCGGGCACCTGCCGCAGCAACTCGCCCACCAGCTCCGCGCACGCCTCCACCAGGTGCTCGAAACCGTCCAGCACGAGCAGCAGTTGACGCTCGGCGAGATGCGCCAGCAGCGTCTCGCGCGGCGGCCGGGTGGTGTGGTCCGTCAACCCCAGTGCCTCCACGAGGGCGTAGTCGACGAACGCCGGATCGCGCACCGGTGCCAGCTCCACCCGCCACACGCCGTCGCGCGGCGCGCACCGTGCGGCCGCCCGCGCCGCGAGCCGTGACTTGCCGACACCGCCCGCCCCGGTCACCGTCACCAGACGTGCGGAGCCGATCAACCGCGCCAAAGCGGCGAGTTCGGCCGAGCGCCCGACGAACGCGTTGAGCTCCAGCGGTAGATTGCCGTCCATGTGTCCGTCGCCCCGTTGATGGTCCCGCATGGAATACGGAGCGTACTGAACCGTAATCACTCCGTACAATCGCTTCGCGCAACCCCCGCAGCGCGCGACGGTAATCCGGTGCGGAGCTCCGCGGCCGGCGCGATAGGCTCGGTCCATTGCTTTTCGATGTTCAGGCACGTTTCAGGGAGCGGGTGCGCGAGGTGTCCGGTGGAGAGGTGGCCGGGATCCTGGTGGCCGTCTTCTGGGCGATCCTGGTCTCCTTCCTCGCCGTAGCGCTGGCGAGGCTGGCCCAGACGCTCAGGGCGACCACCAAGCTGGTGGCAGAGGTGACCGACCAGGCCGTGCCGCTGCTGTCCGACGCGTCCGCGGCGGTGCGGTCGGCGCAGACCCAGATCGACCGGGTCGACGCCATCGCCACCGACGTCCAGGAGGTCACGTCGAACGCGTCGGCGCTGTCCACCACCGTCGCCTCCACCTTCGGCGGACCGCTGGTCAAGGTCGCGGCCTTCGGCTACGGCGTCCGCCGCGCCCTGGGCGTCCGCAGGGAGGACGCGCCCCCCAGGACATCGAGGGAGACCGTGATCATTGGCCGCACCGTCCCGGCCGCGCGGCGGGAGAAGCGGAACAGGCGAAAGAAGGACTGAGCGACCGATGTTCCGCCGTACCTTCTGGTTCAGCACCGGCGTCGCCGCAGGTGTGTGGGCCACCACCAAGGTCAATCGCAAGCTGAAGCAGCTCACGCCCGAGAACCTCGCCGTGGCCGCCGCCAACAAGGCGATCGACGCCGGCCACCGGATCAAGGACCGGGCGGTCGGCTTCGCGCTGGACGTGCGCGACAACATGGCGCAGCGCGAGGAGGAGCTCGGCGAGGCCCTCGGTATCAACGCGGCCCCCGAACTCCCCGCGCCCCGGCGATACACGGCCATCGAGAACCGCAGCACACCGAAGTACGTCGAGGGTTCGACGTACCAGACGTACTCGTACAACCGGAATGAGGACCACTGATGGAGTCGGCCGAGATTCGCCGCCGCTGGCTGAGCTTCTTCGAGGAGCGCGGGCACACCGTCGTCCCTTCGGCGTCGCTCATCGCGGACGACCCGACTCTGCTCCTGGTCCCGGCCGGCATGGTGCCCTTCAAGCCCTACTTCCTGGGTGAGGTCAAGCCGCCCTTCGACCGCGCCACCAGCGTCCAGAAGTGCGTGCGTACGCCGGACATCGAAGAGGTCGGCAAGACCACGCGGCACGGCACGTTCTTCCAGATGTGCGGCAACTTCTCCTTCGGCGACTACTTCAAGGAAGGCGCCATCAAGTACGCCTGGGAGCTGCTCACCAGCCCCCAGGACAAGGGTGGTTACGGCCTGGAGCCGGAGAAGCTCTGGATCACCGTCTACAAGGACGACGACGAGGCCGAGCGCATCTGGCACGACGTCGTCGGTGTGCCGAAGGAGCGCATCCAGCGCCTCGGCATGAAGGACAACTACTGGTCCATGGGCGTCCCCGGCCCCTGCGGCCCCTGTTCCGAGATCAACTACGACCGCGGGCCCGAGTTCGGCGCCGAGGGCGGCCCCGCCGTCAACGACGAGCGGTACGTGGAGATCTGGAACCTCGTCTTCATGCAGTACGAGCGCGGCGAGGGCATCGGCAAGGACAACTTCGAGATCCTCGGCGAGCTCCCGAGCAAGAACATCGACACGGGCCTCGGCCTGGAGCGCCTCGCCATGATTCTGCAGGGCGTGCAGAACATGTACGAGATCGACACCTCCATGGCCGTCATCAACAAGGCCACCGAGCTGACCGGCGTCCACTACGGCGACGCCCACGGCTCGGACGTCTCTCTGCGTGTCGTCACCGACCACATGCGCACGTCCGTGATGCTCATCGGCGACGGTGTCACCCCGGGCAACGAGGGCCGCGGGTACGTGCTGCGCCGCATCATGCGCCGCGCCATCCGCAACATGCGGCTGCTCGGCGCCACCGGCCCGGTCGTGCTCGAACTCATCGACACGGTCATCGCGATGATGGGCCGGCAGTACCCGGAGCTGGTCACCGACCGCGAGCGCATCGAGAAGGTCGCCGTCGCCGAGGAGAACGCCTTCCTCAAGACGCTGAAGGCCGGCACCAACATCCTCGACACCGCCGTCACCGAGACCAAGGCCGCGGGCTCCGCGGTCCTCGCCGGCGACAAGGCGTTCCTGCTCCACGACACCTGGGGCTTCCCGATCGACCTCACCCTCGAGATGGCCGCCGAGCAGGGCCTCTCGGTGGACGAGGACGGCTTCCGCCGCCTGATGAAGGAGCAGCGGGAGCGCGCCAAGGCCGACGCCCAGTCCAAGAAGACCGGCCACGCCGGCGCCGGCGCCTACCGGGAGATCGCCGACAAGGTCGGCGAGACCGACTTCATCGGCTACAGCGAGACCGAGGGCGAGTCCACCGTCGTCGGCATCCTCGTCGACGGCGCCTCCTCCCCGGCCGCCACCGAGGGCGACGAGGTCGAGATCGTCCTCGACCGCACCCCGTTCTACGCCGAGGGCGGCGGCCAGATCGGCGACACCGGCCGGATCAAGTCCGACTCCGGTGCCGTGATCGAGATCCGCGACTGCCAGAAGCCGGTCCCGGGCGTCTACGTCCACAAGGGCGTCGTCCAGGTCGGCGAGATCACCGTCGGCGCCAAGGCCCACGCCTCCATCGACGGCCGCCGCCGCACGGCGATCGCCCGCGCCCACTCGGCCACGCACCTCACCCACCAGGCGCTGCGCGACGCGCTGGGCCCGACGGCCGCCCAGGCCGGTTCCGAGAACCAGCCCGGCCGCTTCCGCTTCGACTTCGGCTCGCCGTCCGCCGTTCCCACGGCCGTGATGAGCGACGTCGAGCAGAAGATCAACGAGGTGCTCGCCCGCGACCTCGACGTCCGCGCCGACGTCATGGGCATCGACGAGGCGAAGAAGCAGGGCGCCATCGCCGAGTTCGGCGAGAAGTACGGCGAGCGCGTGCGCGTCGTGACCATCGGCGACTTCTCCAAGGAGCTGTGCGGCGGCACGCACGTCCACAACACCGCCCAGCTCGGCCTGGTCAAGCTGCTCGGCGAGTCCTCCATCGGCTCGGGTGTCCGTCGTATCGAGGCCCTCGTCGGTGTGGACGCCTACAACTTCCTCGCCCGCGAGCACACGGTCGTCAACCAGCTGACCGAGCTGCTCAAGGGCCGCTCGGAGGAGCTGCCGGAGAAGGTCTCCTCGATGCTCGGCAAGCTGAAGGACGCCGAGAAGGAGATCGAGAAGTTCCGCGCCGAGAAGGTGCTGCAGGCCGCCGCCGGTCTCGCCGAGTCGGCCAAGGACGTCCGCGGCATCGCCGTCGTCACCGGCCAGGTCCCGGACGGCACCACCCCCGACGACCTGCGCAAGCTGGTCCTCGACGTGCGCGGCCGCATCCAGGGCGGACGCGCCGCGGTGGTCGCGCTGTTCACGGTCAACAACGGCAAGCCACTGACGGTCATCGCCACCAACGAGCCCGCCCGCGAGCGCGGCCTCAAGGCCGGCGACCTGGTCCGTACGGCGGCCAAGACCCTCGGCGGCGGCGGTGGCGGCAAGCCGGACGTCGCCCAGGGCGGCGGCCAGAACCCGGCCGCGATCGGCGAGGCCGTGGACGCCGTCGAGCGTCTCGTGGCGGACACCGCGAAGTGACGATGCGCAGAGGCCGCCGGCTCGCGGTCGACGTCGGGGACGCCCGGATCGGGGTCGCCTCGTGCGACCCCGACGGGATCCTCGCCACTCCGGTGGAGACGGTCCCCGGGCGGGACGTCCCCCAGGCTCACCGGCGGCTGAAGCAACTCGTCGAGGAGTACGAGCCGATCGAGGTCGTCGTCGGCCTGCCCCGCTCCCTCAAGGGGGGCGAGGGTCCGGCCGCGGTCAAGGTCCGCGGCTTCGCCCAGGAGCTCGCGAAGGGCATCGCCCCGATCCCGGTGCGGCTCGTCGACGAGCGGATGACGACGGTGACGGCGAGCCAGGGGCTGCGGGCCTCGGGCGTGAAATCGAAGAAGGGCCGCTCGGTCATCGACCAGGCAGCCGCTGTGATCATCCTCCAGCAGGCGCTCGAATCCGAACGGGTGTCAGGTAAAGCACCCGGCGAGGGCGTCGAAGTGGTCATCTGATCGCGATACGGTAACGTTCCGCGCGATTGCGCCGCTGTTCGAAAAGCTGGTGCACAGCAAGAGGCGGGACGGATACCCGGCCAAAGGCCGCGTAACCGCTGCCTCGCGGCTCTAGGGGTTCGATGACTGAGTATGGCCGGGGCGAAGGCTCCGAACCGTGGAATCCGGAGGACCCGCTCTACGGGAACGACGGATGGGGAGGACAGCAGGCCCAGACGGGCCGGCAGTCCCCCTACGGCGGCCAGCCGCAGCACGACCCTGAGCAGCCGCAGCAGCAGTACTACGACGACTGGAGCCAGGGCGGTCAGTCCGGGTACGGCCAGGGGCAGCAGCAGTACCAGGGCTACGACCAGCAGTACTACGCAGGTCAGGACCAGCAGCAGTACCCCCAGGATCAGCAGCAGTACCGCCAGGGCCAGGAGCAGTACCAGGGTCAGCAGCAGTACCAGGGCCAGCAGTACCAGGGTCAGCAGGCGTATGACCAGGGCGGCTGGGGAACCGGCACGCACGTCCAGTACACCGATCCTTCGGACCCGTACGGCCGGCAGGCCGCTTCGTACGGCGGCGAGCAGCCCGACCAGTACGGCACCCCCGACGCCTATCCGCCGCCCGAACCACCGGCCCGCAGGCAGGCCGAACCCCAGCGTCAGACCGATTGGGACCCCGGCCCCGACCAGGGCGAACACGCCTTCTTCGCCGGGGACGACGATGACGACGAGGACGACGACGCGCCGGGCGGCCGCAAGGGCCGCGGCGGCAAGAAACCGAAGAAACGCCGCAGCGGGTGCGCCTGCCTCGTCCTGGTGGCGATCTTCGCGGGCGGTGTCGCCGGTGTCGGCTACTTCGGCTACCACTTCTACCAGGATCGTTTCGGCCCGTCGCCGGACTACGCGGGCGAGGGGAACGGCCAGCAGGTCACCGTCGTCATCCCCAAGGGTGCCGGCGGTTATGTGATCGGCCAGAAGCTCAAGGAGGCGGGCGTCGTCGAGTCCGTCGACGCCTTCGTCTCGGCGCAGCAGTCGAACCCCAAGGGCAAGACGATCCAGGACGGCGTCTACACGCTGCAGAAGCAGATGTCGGCCGCGAGCGCGGTCGAGCTGATGCTCAGCCCGAAGAGCCGCAGCAACCTGATCTTCGCCGAGGGCATGCGCAACACGGCCGTCTACAAGCTGATCGACACCCGTCTCGGGGTCGCCGCGGGCACCACGGCGAAGGTCGCGAAGCAGGACTACAAGAAGCTCGGCCTGCCCTCGTGGGCGCTGAACCATCCGAACCTCAAGGACCCGCTGGAAGGATTCCTCTACCCCTCCAGCTACGGGGTCTCCAAGGGCCAGAAGCCCGAGGACGTCCTGAAGGACATGGTCTCGCGGGCCAACGGCACCTACGAAGAGCTCGGCCTGGAGAAGAAGGCGAAGAGCCTCGGACTCTCCGGCCCCTGGCAGCTGCTCACCGTGGCCAGCCTGGTGCAGGCCGAGGGCACGAGCCACGACGACTTCCGCAAGATGGCCGAGGTCGTCTACAACCGCCTCAAGCCCGGCAACCCCGAGACCTACGGCTCGCTCGAGTTCGACTCCACGTACAACTACGTGAAGAACCAGAGCAAGATCGACCTGAGCATCGCCGAGCTGCGGAAGTACAACAACCCGTACAACACGTACTACATCAAGGGCCTGCCGCCCGGCCCGATCGACAACCCCGGCGCCGAGGCGATCAAGGGTTCGCTCGACCCGACGCACGACGGCTGGTACTACTTCATCTCGTTGGACGGCAAGACCAGCAAGTTCACCAAGACGCTCGCCGAGCACAACAAGCTGGTCGACGAATTCAATGCGTCGAGGAAAAAGAGCTGATGAAGACGACCCGGCGGGCGGCCGTGCTCGGTTCGCCCATCGCCCACTCCCTGTCCCCGCAGCTGCACACCGCGGGATACCGGGCGCTCGGCCTTCAGGGCTGGTCGTACGGCAGGTTCGAGATCGACGAGGCGGCGCTGCCCGGGTTCTTCGCGAAGCTCGGTCCCGAGTGGGCGGGGCTGTCCCTGACGATGCCGCTGAAGCGGGCGGTGATCCCGCTGCTCGACGAGATCACCGACACGGCCGCCTCGGTCGAGGCGGTGAACACCGTGGTGTTCCACCCCGACGGCCGCCGGACCGGCGACAACACCGACATCCCCGGACTGGTGGCCGCGCTGCACGAGCGTGGAGTGGAGAAGACCGAGTCGGCCGCGATCCTGGGCGCCGGGGCCACCGCCTCCTCCGCGCTCGCGGCACTCGCCCGCATCTGCACCGGTGAGGTCGCGGTCTACGTCCGCAGCGAGCGGCGCGCGGACGAGATGCGGCAGTGGGGCGAGCGGCTCGGCGTCCAGGTCCGCCCGGCCGACTGGGCCGACGCGGAACGCGCCTTCGAGGCACCCCTGGTGATCTCCACGACGCCCGCCGGCGGCACCGACGCGCTGGCCGAGCGGCTGCCCGAGCAGGTCGGCACCCTCTTCGACGTGCTCTACGAACCGTGGCCCACCCCGCTCGCCGCGGCCTGGGAGGCCCGCGGCGGACAGGTGCTCGGCGGCCTCGACCTGCTGGTGCACCAGGCGGTCTTCCAGTTCCGCCAGTTCACCGGTGATCCGCGCTCGCCGCTGGCGGCGATGCGCGAGGCCGCGCAGCCGCGCTGACCGTCCGGACCCCTCACCCTTGCGTCTGTCAGGCGCGGGACCCCCGTCTGTCAGCCCTGTGTCCGTCTGCCGGACCGGGAGCAACGGTGCACCGCGGACGTGGGAGGATCGGAGGTGGCGGGCCGGGGCCGCGCACCTGGTCACGCCGTCGCCGTACGCGAGGAAGCGCGTACGCAGGGCAGTACCAGGGCGCGAGCACTGAGGAGCACCGTTGAGCAGGTTGCGCTGGCTGACCGCGGGGGAGTCCCACGGTCCCGCACTCGTGGCGACGCTGGAGGGCCTTCCGGCCGGCGTGCCGATCACGACGGAGATGGTGGCGGACCACCTGGCCCGGCGCAGGCTCGGCTATGGACGCGGTGCGCGTATGAAGTTCGAGCGCGACGAGATCACCTTCCTGGGCGGTGTCCGGCACGGTCTGAGCCTGGGTTCCCCGGTCGCGATCATGGTGGGCAACACCGAGTGGCCGAAGTGGGAGCAGGTCATGGCGGCCGATCCGGTCGACCCGGAGATCCTGGCCGGCCTGGCCCGCAACGCGCCGCTGACCCGTCCGCGTCCCGGTCACGCGGACCTGGCGGGCATGCAGAAGTACGGCTTCGACGAGGCGCGGCCGATTCTGGAGCGGGCCTCAGCGCGGGAGACCGCGGCCCGGGTCGCGCTGGGCGCGGTGGCGCGGTCGTACCTGAAGGAGACGGCCGGCATCGAGATCGTCAGCCATGTCGTGGAGCTGTGCTCGGTGAAGGCGCCGCAGGGTGTGTACCCGACGCCGGCCGACGTGGAGAGGCTGGACGCCGACCCGCTGCGCTGCCTGGACGCGGACACGTCGAAGGCGATGGTGGCGGAGGTCGACCAGGCCCACAAGGACGGCGACACCCTGGGCGGTGTGGTCGAGGTGCTCGCCTACGACGTTCCGGTCGGCCTGGGCTCGCACGTGCACTGGGACCGCAAGCTGGACGCGCGGCTGGCCGGTGCCCTGATGGGCATTCAGGCGATCAAGGGCGTGGAGATCGGTGACGGGTTCGAGCTGGCGCGGGTGCCGGGGTCCAAGGCGCACGACGAGATCGTGAACACGCCGGAGGGCATCCGGCGGGTGTCCGGGCGTTCCGGTGGCACCGAGGGCGGTCTGAGCACGGGCGAGCTGCTGCGGGTGCGGGCGGCGATGAAGCCGATCGCGACCGTGCCGCGGGCGCTGCAGACGGTGGACGTGAGCACCGGTGAGGCGACTCAGGCGCACCACCAGCGTTCGGACGTGTCCGCGGTGCCGGCCGCCGGCATCGTCGCCGAGGCGATGGTGGCGCTGGTGCTGGCGGACGCGGTGGCGGAGAAGTTCGGCGGCGACAACGTCGTGGAGACCCGCCGTAACGTGCGTTCCTACCTCGAGAACCTGGCCATCCGGTGAGCGCGGTGCCGGTGGTGGTGCTGGTGGGCCCGATGGGCGTGGGCAAGTCGACGGTGGGTCAGTTGCTGGCCGGGCGGCTCGGTGTCGGCTACCGGGACACCGACGACGACATCGTGGCCGAGCAGGGCCGGACCATCGCGGAGATCTTCGTCGACGAGGGCGAGACGGCCTTCCGGGCGATCGAGAAGCAGGCGGTGCACAGGGCGCTGGCCGAGCACGACGGCGTGCTGGCGCTCGGCGGCGGCGCGATCCTGGACGCGGACACGCGGGCGCTGCTGGCCGGGCAGCGGGTGGTCTACCTCTCGATGGACGTCGAGGAGGCGGTCAAGCGCACCGGCCTGAACACCGCCCGCCCGCTGCTCGCGGTCAACCCGCGCAAGCAGTGGCGCGAGCTGATGGAGGCCCGCCGCTCGCTGTACGAGCAGATCGCCACGGCGGTCGTGGCCACCGACGGCCGCACGCCCGAAGAGGTCACCCAAGTTGCCCTGGACGCACTGGAGTTGAAGGAAGCATGAGCGAGGCAGTCACCCGCATCCAGGTCGGCGGGAGCGCGGGCAGCGACCCGTACGAGGTTCTGGTGGGCCGTCAGCTCCTGGGCGAGCTGGCCACTTTGGTGGGGGAGCGGACCAAGCGGGTCGCGGTGATCCACCCCGAAGCGCTGGCCGAGACCGGTGACGCCCTGCGCGCCGATCTCGCCGGGCAGGGCTTCGAGGCCGTGGCCATCCAGGTGCCCAACGCGGAGGAGGCCAAGACCGCCGAGGTCGCCGCCTACTGCTGGAGGGCGCTGGGCCAGTCCGGCTTCACCCGCTCCGACGTGATCGTGGGCGTGGGCGGCGGCGCCACCACCGACCTGGCGGGGTTCGTCGCGGCGACCTGGCTGCGCGGGGTGCGCTGGATCGCCATCCCGACCACGGTCCTCGCGATGGTGGACGCCGCCGTCGGCGGCAAGACCGGCATCAACACCGCCGAGGGCAAGAACCTGGTCGGCGCCTTCCACCCGCCCGCGGGTGTGCTGTGCGACCTGGCCGCGCTGGACTCCCTCCCGGTCAACGACTACGTCTCCGGGCTCGCCGAGATCATCAAGGCCGGCTTCATCGCCGACCCGGTGATCCTGGAGCTGATCGAGGCCGACCCGCAGGCGGCGCGCACACCGGCCGGCCCGCACACCGCCGAGCTCATCGAGCGCTCGATCCGGGTCAAGGCCGAGGTCGTCTCGTCCGACCTGAAGGAATCGGGTCTGCGGGAGATCCTCAACTACGGCCACACGCTGGGCCACGCGATCGAGAAGAACGAGCGCTACAAGTGGCGGCACGGCGCCGCGGTCGCGGTCGGCATGCACTTCGCGGCCGAACTGGGCCGTCTGGCGGGCCGGTTGGACGACGCCACGGCCGACCGGCACCGCGCGGTCCTGGAGTCGGTCGGACTGCCGCTGCACTACCGCCACGACCAGTGGCCCAAGCTGCTGGAGACGATGAAGGTCGACAAGAAGTCCCGCGGCGACCTGCTGCGCTTCATCGTCCTGGACGGCCTGGCCAAGCCGACCGTCCTGGAGGGCCCGGACCCCGCCGTGCTGCTCGCCGCGTACGGCGAGGTGGGGGAGTAAGTCCTCCGGAACGTCATCCGTCCGATTTGCCTTGCGTGGCTGGGCACTTCGAGCCGTCCCCGGCCGTTCACCAAACGGCGGCCGGGGAAGGTACCGTTCGGTAGCGAGCGGGACTCGCGCCTCGCTGCCGGGCGCCGATTGCCTGCGGCGACACCGAGCCCATTGAGAACGAGACGGAGTGGCACCGGATGCAGCACGCAGTGGGTTCTCCGCTGCCGCCGCCCCACCAGCCGGGGCACGGACCGGCCGCCGGCTGGTCGCCGGCCGCGCACCACCCGGGTCCGCATCATGCGGACCCGCACCAGGGCCCGCCCCCCGTGCCCCCACCGCCCCCGGCGCCGGGCCACCCCCAGGCGCCCGTGGCGCCGGCCCCGCCGCAGCACGTCCCGGCACCGCCGCCGGAGACCACCGGCCATGTACCGCTGCCGCCCGGCGGCCCGGTCGCCATGCCCAGCGCACCGCAGGCCCCGAGCGCGCCGGACCTGGCGGGCACGACCCTCGCGGTGCTGCTCATCGGCCCGGCGGGCGCGGGCAAGACCAGCGTCGCCAAGTACTGGGCGGACCACCGCCGCGTCCCCACCGCCCACATCAGCCTCGACGACGTACGCGAATGGGTCCGCTCGGGCTTCGCCGACCCTCAGTCGGGGTGGAACGACAACTCCGAGGCGCAGTACCGCCTCGCCCGCCGCACCTGCGGCTTCGCCGCCCGCAACTTCCTGGCCAACGGCATCTCCTGCATCCTCGACGACGCCGTCTTCCCCGACCGCCCGGTCGTCGGGCTCGGCGGCTGGAAGCGCCATGTGGGCCCCGGCCTGCTGCCGGTCGTCCTCCTGCCCGGCCTGGAGATCGTGCTGGAGCGCAACGCGGAACGTGCAGGCAACCGCCGCCTGACCGACGAGGAGGTCGCCCGCATCCACGGCCGCATGGCGGGGTGGTACGGCTCGGGCCTGCCGATCATCGACAACTCCCAGCTGGACGTGCCGGCGACCGCCCGCGTCCTGGACGACGTACTGGCGAGATCGATCGCGAGCCCGCCGAACTGGTAGCGGGGGCAGCGTCGAGCCGCGGCCCCCGTCCCCCGAACGGCACCTTCAGAACCGGCACAAATCGCCCAACCCTCCTACGCTCGTCTCATGTCAGAGGTGTACGCGAACCGCCGAGCCCGGCTGAGGGCACGCTGCAATGCCGGCGGCAGCCAAGCCGCCCTGATCTCCCGCCCCGCCAATGTCCGTTACCTCGCGGGCACGGCCCCGCGGGGCGCCGTCCTGCTGCTGGGCAAGACCGAGGACCTGCTGCTCTGCGCCGGCCCGCCGGAGGACCGCGTCGCGGACGGCCGGGTGGACGACGCCCTGCGCGCGCAGACCCTGCCCGGCACCGCAGGCGATCCCGCCGTGGCCGCGGCCGACCTCGCCGAGGCACAGCGCGCCGACACCCTCGCCGTGGAGGAGCACCACCTCACCGTGGCGCGTCATCGCGCCATCCGTTCGGTCGTCCCGCGGCTGCGCCTCACCGATCTCGCGGCCTCCGTCGAACAGCTCAGGATCGTCAAGGACGAGGAGGAGATCTCCTGCCTGCGCATCGGCGCGGAGATCACCGACCAGGCCCTCGGCGAGCTCCTGGAGTCCATCCTGGTAGGCCGCACCGAACGGCACCTCGCTCTCGAACTGGAGCGGCGCCTCGTCGACCACGGCGCCGACGGCCCCGCGTTCCCGACTTCCGTCGCCACCGGCCCCAACGCCGGCCGGCGCGGCCACCGGCCCACCGACCGCCGGGTCGAGGAGGGCGACTTCCTCTCCGTCTGCCTGGGCGCCGCCTACCGCGGCTACCGCTGCGAGATCGGCCGCACCTTCGTCATCGGCACGTCTCCCGCGGACTGGCAGATCGAGCTCTACGACGTCGTCTTCGCCGCCCAGCGCGCGGGCCGGGAGGCGCTTATGCCCGGTGCGGCCTGCCGTGACGTGGACCGGGCCGCCCGTCAGGTACTGGGCTCCGCGGGGCACGCCGAAGGGCTGCCGCCCATGACGGGGCACGGCGTGGGACTCGAAATCGACGAGGACCCGCAGCTGGCCCCTGCGGCCATGGGTAAACTGGACGCTTGCGTGCCGGTCACCGTCGAACCCGGGGTCCACCTCCCGGGCCGGGGCGGCGTCCGGATCGATGACACGCTCGTCGTCCGCCCCGAGGCGGACGGCGGACCCGAGCTACTCACCATCACGACCAAGGAGCTGCTCGCACTATAGGCAAGGTGCGTGCCCCGGGGTCGTCCACGTCAGTCCAGGAGATTCCGCAACCGTGGCTTCCACGAACGACCTCAAGAACGGCCTTGTGCTCAAGCTCGAAGGCGGCCAGCTCTGGTCCGTCGTCGAGTTCCAGCACGTCAAGCCCGGCAAGGGCCCGGCCTTCGTGCGCACCAAGCTCAAGAACGTGCTCTCCGGCAAGGTCGTCGACAAGACCTTCAACGCCGGCGTCAAGGTCGAGACGGCCACTGTCGACAAGCGCGACATGCAGTTCTCGTACATGGACGGCGACTACTTCGTCTTCATGGACATGGAGACGTACGACCAGCTCATGGTCGACCGCAAGGCCGTCGGCGACGCCGCCAACTTCCTGATCGAGGGCTTCACCGCCACCGTCGCGCAGCACGAGGGCGAGGTGCTCTTCGTGGAGCTGCCGGCCGCCGTCGAGCTCGTCATCCAGGAGACCGAGCCGGGCGTCCAGGGCGACCGCTCCACCGGCGGCACCAAGCCCGCCATCCTGGAGACCGGCCACCAGATCAACGTCCCGCTCTTCATCACCACCGGCGAGAAGATCAAGGTCGACACCCGTACCAGCGACTACCTCGGCCGGGTGAACAGCTAACCGTGGCTGCCCGCAACACGGCCCGCAAGCGCGCCTTCCAGATCCTCTTCGAGGGCGACCAGCGCGGCGCCGACGTCCTGACGGTCCTCGCGGACTGGATCCGGCTGTCCCGGGACGACACCCGGCAGCCGCCGGTCAGCGAGTACACCATGCAGCTCGTGGAGGGCTACGCGAAGCACGCGAAGCGCATCGACGAGCTGATCGCGCAGTACTCGGTGGGCTGGACGCTCGACCGGATGCCGGTGGTGGACCGCAACGTCCTGCGTCTCGGAGCCTACGAGCTGATCTGGGCCGACGAGACCCCGGACGCCGTCGTGCTGGACGAGATGGTGCAGCTGGCGAAGGAGTTCTCCACGGAGGAGTCGCCCGCGTTCGTCAACGGTCTGCTGGGCCGGCTCAAGGAGCTGAAGCCCTCGCTGCGCCGGGACGAGGCGTAGCACAGGCAGGCATTTCCCAGGGGGCCCGCGGCGTGAGCGCTGCGGGCCCCCTGGCGTGTCGTCCCGTGCCCTGGGGTGTCCCTGGGCCTCCGGCGCCCCTGAAGGCCGCAGAAAGCCGCCGGGGGGGGGGGGGGGCCGGGGTGGGGCGGCCCCCCCCCGGGCCGGGGGGGGGGGGGGGCCGGCCCCCGGCGCCAGGCAGGCCCCCCGGCAGTCGCAGTCGCCGCC
>NZ_JBICXT010000003.1:433532-557105 GCF_043200415.1 Streptomyces sp. NPDC048419
GGGGCGGGGGCCCCGCGGGGGGGGCCCCGCCGGGCGGGGGGGGCCCCCCCGCCCCCCCCCCCCCCCCCCCCCCCCCCCCCCGGGGGGGGGGCCCCCCCCCCCCCCCCCCCCCCCCCCCCCCCGGCGCCACGTTTCTGCTGAGCGGGCTGTCAGGCGTCCTCGTGGACGACTGCGCGACGTGCATCGGCGTCCAGCACGCCCCAGCTGATCAGCTGCTCGGTGAGGACCGAGGGCGACTGGTCGTAGATGACGGCGAGTGTGCGCAGGTCGTCCTGGCGGATCGACAGCACCTTGCCGTTGTAGTCACCGCGCTGGGACTGGATCGTGGCCGCGTACCGCTGGAGGGGGCCCGCCTTCTCGGCCGGCACGGTCGCCAGCCGCTCCAGGTCCAGGACCAGCTTCGGCGGCGGCTCGGCGGCGCCGCCCGGGGTGGTGCCCGGCAGGAGCTCCTGCACCGGGACCCCATAGAAATCCGCCAGTTCGGCGAGGCGCTGCACGGTCACGGCTCGGTCGCCGCGCTCGTACGATCCGACCACTACCGCCTTCCAGCGTCCCTGGCTCTTCTCCTCGACACCGTGGAGGGAAAGGCCCTGCTGGGTGCGGATGGCCCGGAGCTTGGCCCCGAGCTGTTTGGCGTATTCGCTGGACATATAGCTCCCCGGACACTGTGTCGGCGCAGCTTGAGGGGTCCCGAGCCGCGCGTCTCGTAACTCACTGTGAGGTTACGCAGCGTGACTCTCGTGCGTCAAGCCGAATGGTCCACACCGACGCTTCCGTGGCGGCGGTGGCTGATTACGCCAGGGGGGTGATCTGGGGTGTCGACCGGGCCTGCTACCGTTGATGGCGCAAATCCGACGTCCTTTAAGGTCCGTCCCGTGAGGCGGAGAAGGGGGTCCGTTTCGTATGGACAAGCAGGACACGCAAGCATCCGATGCCCGGCCCGTGCTCGAAGGCCCCGACATCGCGCGGGTACTGACCCGCATCGCCCACGAGATCGTCGAGCGCGCCAAGGGTGCCGACGACGTGGTGCTCCTCGGCATTCCGACCCGGGGCGTCTTCCTCGCCCAGCGGCTCGCCGCCAAGCTGGAGGAGATCACCGCCCGCAAGATCCCGGTCGGTTCGCTCGACATCACCATGTACCGCGACGACCTGCGCATGCATCCGCCGCGAGCGCTGGCCCGCACCGAGATCCCCGGTGACGGGATCGACGGCAAGCTGGTCGTCCTCGTCGACGACGTACTCTTCTCCGGCCGCACCGTCAGAGCCGCCCTCGACGCCCTGAACGACGTCGGGCGCCCGCGCGCGGTCCAGCTCGCGGTCCTCGTCGACCGCGGCCACCGCGAACTGCCCATCCGCGCCGACTACGTCGGCAAGAACCTCCCCACGTCGCTGCGGGAGACGGTCAAGGTCCTGCTCGCCGAGGAGGACGGTCGCGACACCGTGCTGCTCGGTGTGAAGCAGACCCAGTAGCGGGCAGGGGGCGTTCGCCGTTCCGGCGTGCCCCCGCCCGCCCGGCTGTGCTCGCCCGGGGACACCCCCGGGCCCCGGATCCCGAAACCTGAACTGCCTTACGGAGCCTGACAGATGCAGCGTCATCTCATCTCGGCCGCCGACCTCACCCGCGACGACGCCGTCCTGATCCTCGACACCGCCGAGGAGATGGCCCGGGTCGCCGACCGGCCGATCAAGAAACTGCCGACCCTGCGCGGCCGCACGGTCGTCAACCTCTTCTTCGAGGACTCCACGCGCACGCGTATCTCCTTCGAGGCCGCCGAGAAGCGGCTGTCCGCGGACGTCATCAACTTCACCGCCAAGGGTTCGAGCGTCTCCAAGGGCGAGTCCCTGAAGGACACCGCCCAGACGCTGGAGGCCATGGGCGTCGACGCCGTGGTCATCCGGCACGGCGCCTCCGGAGCGCCGTACCGCCTCGCCAACTCCGGCTGGATCGACGCCGCCGTCATCAACGCCGGTGACGGCACGCACCAGCACCCCACGCAGGCCCTGCTCGACGCCTTCACCATGCGCCGCCGGCTGGTCGGCCGGGACGCCGGGATCGGCCAGGACCTGGCCGGCAAGCGCATCACGCTCGTCGGCGACGTCCTGCACAGCCGCGTGGCCCGCTCCAACGTCGACCTGCTGCACACGCTCGGCGCCGAGGTCACCCTCGTCGCGCCGCCCACCCTGGTGCCGGTCGGCGTCGGGACCTGGCCCTGCGAGGTCTCGTACGACCTCGACGCCGTGCTGCCCAAGTCCGACGCGGTCATGATGCTGCGCGTCCAGCGCGAGCGCATGAACGCCGCGTTCTTCCCGACCGAGCGCGAGTACTCGCGCCGCTACGGCCTCGACGGCGAGCGCATGGCGAAGATGCCCGAGCACGCCATCGTGATGCACCCCGGCCCGATGGTCCGCGGCATGGAGATCACCGCCGAGGTCGCCGACTCCGACCGCTGCACCGTCGTCGAGCAGGTCGCAAACGGAGTCTCCATCCGGATGGCCGTCCTGTACCTGCTGCTCGGTGGCAACGAGCCCGCCGTCACCCACCCCCGCCCCGCCGGTTCCGAGGAGAAGTAAGTCCATGAGCAAGATCCTTATCCGTGGTGCGAAGGTGCTCGGCGGCGAGCCGCAGGACGTGCTGATCGACGGTGCGACGATCAGCGAGGTGGGCGCCGGTCTGTCCGCCGAGGGCGCCGAGGTCATCGAGGCGGCCGGCCAGGTGCTGCTGCCGGGCCTCGTCGACCTGCACACGCACCTGCGCGAGCCGGGCCGCGAGGACTCCGAGACCGTTCTGACCGGCACGCGCGCGGCGGCGAGCGGCGGCTTCACGGCCGTGTTCGCCATGGCCAACACCTTCCCGGTGGCCGACACCGCCGGCGTCGTCGAGCAGGTCTGGCGGCTGGGCCGGGAGCACGGCTACTGCGACGTGCAGCCCATCGGCGCCGTCACCGTCGGCCTGGAGGGCAGGAAGCTCGCCGAACTGGGCGCCATGCACGAGTCGGCCGCCGGGGTCACCGTCTTCTCGGACGACGGCAAGTGCGTCGACGACGCCGTGATCATGCGCCGCGCGCTGGAGTACGTGAAGGCCTTCGGCGGTGTCGTCGCCCAGCACGCACAGGAGCCGCGGCTGACCGAGGGCGCCCAGATGAACGAGGGCATCGTCTCCTCGGAGCTGGGGCTCGGGGGCTGGCCGGCGGTGGCCGAGGAATCGATCATCGCCCGGGACGTCCTGCTCGCCGAGCACGTCGGCTCCCGTGTGCACATCTGCCACCTGTCGACCGCCGGCTCGGTCGAGATCGTGCGCTGGGCCAAGTCCCGAGGCATCGACGTCACCGCCGAGGTCACCCCGCACCACCTGCTCCTGACGGACGAGCTGGTGCGGACCTACAACCCGGTCTACAAGGTCAACCCGCCGCTGCGCACCGAGCGCGACGTGATCGCCCTGCGCGAGGCGCTCGCCGACGGCACGATCGACATCGTCGCCACCGACCACGCCCCGCATCCGCACGAGGACAAGGACTGCGAGTGGGCCGCGGCCGCCATGGGCATGGTGGGCCTGGAGACCGCGTTGTCGGTGGTGCAGGAGACCATGGTGGACACCGGGCTCCTCACCTGGGCCGGGGTCGCCGAGCGCATGTCCGTCAAGCCCGCGGCGATCGGGCAGGCCGAGGGCCACGGGCGTCCCGTCTCGGCTGGTGAGCCCGCCAACCTCACGCTCGTCGACACGGCATACCGTGGGTCGGTGGACCCCGCGGGCTTCGCCTCGCGCAGCCGGAACACCCCGTACGAGGGGCGTGAGCTGCCGGGCCGTGTCACGCACACGTGGCTCCGGGGCAAGGCCACGCTCGTCGACGGGAAGCTCACGTGACACCTGCAACTCTGCTCGCGGCCCCGCTCGCGGACGGGAAGAAGTCGGCCGAGGTCACCGACTGGGCCGCCCGCGTCGGCTGGCTCGTCGGACTCGTCCTCTTCATCGCGCTCGTCTACTGGCTGATGCGCGAGGGCTGGAAGTGGCGCGGCACGCTCCAGGGAGACCTGCCCGAACTCCCCAGCGCGCCGGACGAGCCCGGCGAGGCGAGACTGACTCTGCTGTCGACGAGTGGCCGCTACCACGGCTCCACCACCGCCGGTCAGTGGCTCGACCGGATCGTGGCGCGCGGCCTCGGCACCCGCAGCCGGGTCGAGCTCTCGCTGACGGACGCGGGACTGGACGTGGTACGCCCCGGCGCGGCCGACTTCTTCATCCCGCTCGCGCAGCTGCGCGAGGCCCGGCTCGACAAGGGCATCGCCGGCAAGGTGCTGACCGAGGGCGGACTGCTGGTGGTGACCTGGCAGCACGGCGAGCGGCTGATCGACTCGGGCTTCCGCTCCGACCACGCGGCCGAGCACACGGAGTGGGTCGACACCCTGAACAACATGATCAACAAGACGGAAGGCGCACGATGACAACCTCCACCAGGGGAGCCAGCAGGACTCCCGCCGTACTCGTCCTGGAGGACGGCCGGATCTTCCGCGGCCGTGCCTACGGGGCCGTGGGGGTGACCTTCGGCGAGGCGGTCTTCTCGACCGGCATGACCGGCTACCAGGAGACCCTGACCGACCCGTCGTACCACCGCCAGGTCGTCGTGATGACCGCCCCGCACGTGGGCAACACCGGAGTCAACGACGAGGACCCGGAGAGCAGGCAGATCTGGGTCGCCGGCTACGTCGTGCGCGACCCCGCGCGCGTGCCGTCCAACTGGCGCTCCCGGCGCTCGCTGGACGACGAGCTGCGCCACCAGGGCGTCGTCGGCATCTCCGGCATCGACACGCGCGCGCTGACGCGCCACCTGCGCGAGCGCGGCGCGATGCGCGTCGGCATCTTCTCCGGCAACGCGCTGCCCGACGAGGGCACCATGCTCACCGAGGTCCGCCAGGCCCCCGAGATGAAGGGCGCCGACCTCTCCGCCGAGGTCGCCACCAAGGAGGCGTACGTCGTCCCGGCCGTCGGCGAGAAGAAGTTCACCGTCGCCGCCGTCGACCTCGGCATCAAGGGCATGACCCCGCACCGCATGGCCGAGCGCGGCATCGAGGTGCACGTGCTGCCCGCCACGGCCACCGCCGACGAGGTCTACGCCGTCGCGCCCGACGGCGTGTTCTTCTCCAACGGCCCGGGCGACCCGGCCACCGCCGATCACGCGGTCTCCGTCATGCGGTCCGTCCTGGAGCGCGGCACCCCGCTCTTCGGCATCTGTTTCGGCAACCAGATCCTGGGCCGGGCCCTGGGCTTCGGCACCTACAAGCTCAAGTACGGCCACCGCGGGATCAACCAGCCGGTGCAGGACCGCACGACCGGCAAGGTCGAGGTCACCGCGCACAACCACGGCTTCGCCGTCGACGCCCCGCTCGACAAGGTCTCCGAGACCCCCTTCGGCCGCGCCGAGGTCTCGCACGTCTGCCTGAACGACGACGTGGTGGAGGGGCTGCGGCTCCTGGACCGCCCGGCCTTCAGTGTCCAGTACCACCCCGAAGCGGCAGCCGGCCCGCACGACGCCGCCTACCTGTTCGACCGCTTCGTATCCCTGATGGAGGGCCAGCGTGCCTAAGCGCACCGATATCCAGTCCGTCCTGGTCATCGGCTCCGGCCCGATCGTCATCGGCCAGGCCGCCGAGTTCGACTACTCCGGCACCCAGGCGTGCCGCATCCTGCGCGCCGAGGGCCTGCGGGTCGTCCTGGTGAACTCCAACCCGGCGACGATCATGACCGACCCGGAGATCGCCGACGCCACCTACGTCGAGCCGATCACCCCGGAGTTCGTCGAGAAGATCATCGCCAAGGAGCGCCCGGACGCCCTGCTGCCCACCCTGGGCGGCCAGACGGCGCTCAACACGGCGATCTCGCTGCACGACAACGGCGTGCTGGCCAAGTACGGCGTCGAGCTGATCGGCGCCCGTCCCGAGGCCATCCACAAGGGTGAGGACCGCGACCTCTTCAAGGGCGTCGTGGAGGAGGTCCGCAGGAAGATCGGCCACGGCGAGTCCGCCCGCTCGGTCATCTGCCACACGATGGACGACGTCCTGGGGGGCGTCGAGACCCTCGGCGGCTACCCGGTCGTCGTCCGCCCGTCCTTCACCATGGGCGGCGCCGGCTCCGGCTTCGCGCACGACGAGGAGGAGCTGCGCCGCATCGCCGGCCAGGGCCTCACGCTCTCCCCGACCACCGAGGTGCTCCTGGAGGAGTCCATCCTCGGCTGGAAGGAGTACGAGCTGGAGCTGATGCGCGACAAGCACGACAACGTCGTGGTCGTCTGCTCCATCGAGAACTTCGACCCCATGGGCGTGCACACCGGCGACTCGATCACCGTCGCCCCGGCGATGACGCTCACCGACCGCGAGTACCAGGTGCTGCGCGACGTCGGCATCGCGATCATCCGCGAGGTCGGCGTCGACACCGGCGGCTGCAACATCCAGTTCGCGGTGAACCCCGAGGACGGCCGCGTCATCGTCATCGAGATGAACCCGCGGGTGTCGCGCTCCTCCGCCCTCGCGTCCAAGGCGACGGGCTTCCCCATCGCCAAGATCGCCGCCAAGCTCGCCGTCGGCTACACCCTCGACGAGATCCCGAACGACATCACGCGGGAGACCCCGGCCTCCTTCGAGCCCACGCTCGACTACGTGGTCGTCAAGGCCCCGCGGTTCGCCTTCGAGAAGTTCCCGCAGGCCGACTCCACGCTGACGACCACCATGAAGTCGGTCGGCGAGGCCATGGCCATCGGGCGCAACTTCACCGAGGCCTTCCAGAAGGCGCTGCGCTCGTTGGAGAAGAAGGGCAGCCAGTTCACGTTCGTCGGCGAGCCCGGCGACAAGGCCGCCCTCCTCGAAGAGGCGGTCCGCCCGACCGACGGCCGCATCAACACCGTCATGCAGGCGATCCGCGCCGGTGCCACGCCGGAGGAAATCTTCGAGTACACGAAGATCGACCCCTGGTTCGTCGACCAGCTCTTCCTCATCAAGGAGATCGCGGACGAGCTCGCCGAGACACCCGAGCTGACGCCGGACCTGCTCGCCGAGGCCAAGCGGCACGGCTTCTCCGACGCCCAGATCGCCGAGATCCGCGGCCTGCGCGAGGACGTCGTGCGCGAGGTCCGGCACGCGCTGGGCGTCCGCCCGGTCTACAAGACGGTCGACACCTGCGCCGCCGAGTTCGCCGCGCGGACGCCGTACTTCTACTCCTCCTACGACGAGGAGACGGAGGTCGCCTCCCGCGAGAAGCCGGCCGTCATCATCCTGGGCTCCGGCCCCAACCGCATCGGCCAGGGCATCGAGTTCGACTACTCGTGCGTGCACGCGTCCTTCGCGCTGAGCGACGCGGGCTACGAGACCGTGATGGTCAACTGCAACCCGGAGACCGTCTCCACGGACTACGACACCTCCGACCGCCTGTACTTCGAGCCGCTGACGCTCGAGGACGTGCTGGAGATCGTCCACGCCGAGCAGCAGGCCGGCCCGGTGGCGGGCGTCGTGGTCCAGCTCGGCGGCCAGACCCCGCTGGGCCTGGCACAGGCGCTCAAGGACAACGGCGTGCCGATCGTCGGCACGCCCCCCGAGGCGATCCACGCCGCCGAGGACCGCGGCGCCTTCGGCCGCGTCCTCGCCGAGGCGGGCCTGCCGGCCCCCAAGCACGGCACCGCCACCACCTTCACCGGTGCCAAGGCCATCGCCGACGAGATCGGCTACCCGGTCCTCGTCCGGCCGTCGTACGTCCTCGGCGGCCGCGGCATGGAGATCGTCTACGACGAGACCCGGCTGGAGTCCTACATCGCCGAGTCGACCGAGATCAGCCCCTCCCGGCCGGTATTGGTCGACCGCTTCCTCGACGACGCGATCGAGATCGACGTCGACGCCCTCTACGACGGCACCGAGCTCTACCTCGGCGGCGTCATGGAGCACATCGAGGAGGCCGGCATCCACTCCGGCGACTCGGCGTGCGCGCTGCCCCCGATCACCCTCGGCGGCTTCGACATCAAGCGCCTGCGGGCCTCGACCGAGGCCATCGCCAAGGGCGTCGGCGTCCGCGGCCTGATCAACATCCAGTTCGCGATGGCGGGCGACATCCTCTACGTCCTGGAGGCCAACCCGCGCGCGTCCCGCACCGTCCCCTTCACCTCGAAGGCGACCGCGGTGCCGCTGGCGAAGGCCGCCGCCCGGATCTCGCTGGGCGCGACCATCGCCGAACTGCGGGCCGAGGGCCTGCTCCCGGCGAACGGCGACGGCGGTGAGCTGCCGCTCGACGCGCCGATCTCCGTCAAGGAGGCCGTCATGCCCTGGTCCCGGTTCCGGGACATCCAGGGCCGCGGCGTCGACACCGTGCTCGGCCCGGAGATGCGCTCCACCGGCGAGGTCATGGGCATCGACTCCGTCTTCGGCACGGCGTACGCCAAGTCGCAGGCGGGCGCGTACGGTCCGCTGCCCACCAAGGGCCGCGCGTTCATCTCGGTCGCCAACCGCGACAAGCGCTCGATGATCTTCCCTGCGCGCGAACTCGTCGCCCACGGCTTCGAGCTGCTCGCCACCTCGGGCACCGCCGAGGTCCTCAAGCGCAACGGCATCAACGCCACGGTCGTGCGCAAGCAGTCCGAGGGCGTGGGCCCGAACGGCGAGCGGACCATCGTCCAGCTCATCCACGACGGCGAGGTCGACCTCATCGTCAACACCCCGTACGGCACCGGCGGCCGCCTCGACGGCTACGAGATCCGTACGGCGGCAGTGGCGCGGTCGGTCCCGTGCCTGACGACGGTCCAGGCGCTCGCCGCGGCCGTCCAGGGCATCGACGCCCTCAACCACGGTGACGTGGGCGTCCGCTCGCTCCAGGAACACGCGGAACACCTGACCGCGGCCCGCGACTAGCAGCCGACGAGGGGGACACCGGAAACGGTGTCCCCCTCTGTATGAGGACACATCTGAGATGTACAAGCTCTTCTTCCGTCTGGTCTTCAAGCGGATGGACCCCGAGCAGGCGCACCACCTGGCCTTCCGCTGGATCCGCCTCGCCGTCCGCATCCCCGTGCTGCGCACCTTCTTCGCCGCCGCGCTCGCGCCGCGCTTCGATGAACTGCGCACCGAGGCCTTCGGGCTGCGCATGCACGGCCCGTTCGGCCTCGCCGCGGGCTTCGACAAGAACGCGGTCGCCATCGACGGCATGTCGATGCTGGGCTTCGACCACGTCGAGATCGGCACGGTGACCGGCGAGGCGCAACCCGGCAACCCCAGGAAGCGGCTGTTCCGGCTCGTGAAGGACCGCGCGCTGATCAACCGCATGGGCTTCAACAACGAGGGCTCGCTGGCCGTGGCGGCCCGTCTGGCGTCCCGTGAGCCGGTGTTCAGGACCGTCGTCGGCGTCAACATCGGCAAGACCAAGGTCGTCCCCGAGGACGAGGCCGCCGCGGACTACGTGAGGTCGGCCGAGCGGCTGGCGCCGTACGCCGACTACCTGGTCGTGAACGTCTCCTCGCCCAACACACCCGGGCTGCGCAATCTCCAGGCCACCGAGGCGCTGCGGCCGCTGCTGAGCGCCGTCCGCGAGGCCGCCGACCGCACGGTGACCGCCCGCCGCGTCCCGCTCCTGGTCAAGATCGCGCCGGACCTCGCGGACGAGGACGTCGACGCCGTCGCCGACCTCGCCGTCGAACTCGGCCTCGACGGGATCATCGCCACGAACACCACCATCGCGCGCGAGGGACTCGGCCTGCGCTCCGACCCGTCCCTGGTCAAGGAGACCGGCGGCCTGTCCGGAGCACCGCTCAAGGCCCGCTCCCTGGAGGTGCTGCGCCGCCTCTACGCGCGCGTGGGCGACCGCATCACCCTCGTGGGCGTCGGCGGCATCGAGAACGCCGAGGACGCCTGGCAGCGCATCCTGGCGGGCGCCACGCTCGTCCAGGGCTACAGCGCCTTCGTCTACGAGGGCCCCTTCTGGGGGCGCGCCATCCACAAGGGCCTCGCCGCCCGCCTCCGCACCAGCCCGTACGCCACCCTCGCCGACGCGGTCGGCGCCGACACAAGGAGCACCGCATGAGCGTTCTCGAGCCTTTCGGCACGCGTCTGCGCCGCGCGATGGACGAGCGCGGGCCGCTGTGCGTCGGCATCGACCCGCACGCCTCCCTGCTCGCCGAGTGGGGCCTGAACGACGACGTGGCCGGCCTGGAGCGGTTCAGCCGCACGGTCGTGGAGGCCATGGCCGACCGGGTCGCCGTCCTGAAGCCGCAGAGCGCGTTCTTCGAGCGCTTCGGGTCCCGCGGCGTCGCCGTACTGGAGAAGTCGGTCGAGGAGGCCCGGGCGGCCGGCGCGCTGGTCGTGATGGACGCCAAGCGCGGCGACATCGGCTCGACCATGGCCGCGTACGCCGAGACCTTCCTGCACAAGGACTCCCCGCTCTTCTCGGACGCGCTCACCGTCTCGCCCTATCTCGGCTACGGCTCGCTCTCCCCGGCCGTCGCCCTGGCCCGGGAGAGCGGCACGGGCCTGTTCGTGCTCGCGCTGACCTCCAACCCGGAGGGTGGCGAGGTGCAGCACGCCGTGCGCGCGGACGGGCGGACCGTAGGAGCGACGATGCTGGCCCACCTCGCCGCCGAGAACGAGGGGGAGCAGCCCCTGGGGTCCTTCGGGGCGGTCGTCGGCGCCACCCTGGGCGACCTGTCCTCCTACGACCTGGACATCAACGGGCCGCTGCTGGTGCCCGGCATCGGCGCCCAGGGGGCCACCGCCGCCGACCTTCCCGGCGTCTTCGGTGCCGCGGTGCGCAACGTCGTGCCGAACGTCAGCCGGGGAGTGCTGCGGCAAGGGCCCGACACCGGGGCGCTGCGCGCCGCCGCGTCCCGCTTCGCCGAGGAGATCAGCGCCGCCGTGGCGGCTCTGTGAGGTCTTCGCGAAGGCCCGCTGCGGCCTTCGCGGAGACCCTCGCGGGCGTTCGAGCCGGTCGCGCGAGTCCTCCGACGAGTGGCCGGACGGGTGTTCCACGGACCTCTTGAGTCTGAATACATCCTCAAATCTGGGGCAGTATGTCCTAAATGTCCGACCTGGCGGAGGCTGACCAGGACTTTTCCGCTGTTCTCGCTGACTCTGGCGGACTTGCCCGCTAGTCTCCGACGGGTGGGGGCACCCCCACACCCTTTAGGTAGTGGGGGACGACGGGCAAGCGTGTTGCTCGTGGCTCCCCAGGTGTGGGGCGACTAGGTTCCTCACCGGTCCGTATCCGACAGTTCGACATCCGAGGTGACGTAGGCGTGGCTCTTCCGCCCCTTACCCCTGAACAGCGCGCAGCCGCGCTCGAAAAGGCCGCCGCGGCTCGCCGGGAGCGGGCCGAGGTCAAGAATCGACTCAAGCACTCCGGCGCCTCCCTGCACGAGGTCATCAAGCAGGGCCAGGAGAACGACGTCATCGGCAAGATGAAGGTCTCCGCGCTGCTCGAGTCGCTGCCCGGCGTGGGCAAGGTCCGCGCCAAGCAGATCATGGAGCGACTCGGCATCTCCGAGAGCCGCCGCGTGCGCGGCCTCGGTTCCAACCAGATCGCCTCCCTGGAGCGTGAGTTCGGCAGCACCGGCTCCTGAGTCCGGGATCTCCGGACCGGAGTCCCGGGCATACCGGGATTGCTGGAATAATCGCTGCATGAGTGAACGTCCGCGGCTGACCGTGCTCTCCGGCCCCTCGGGGGTCGGCAAGAGCACGGTCGTCGCCCATATGCGCAAGGAACACCCCGAGGTCTGGCTCTCGGTGTCGGCGACGACCCGCAAGCCCCGCCCCGGCGAGAAGCACGGTGTCCACTACTTCTTCGTCACCGACGAAGAGATGGACAAGCTGATCGCCAACGGCGAGCTGCTGGAGTGGGCGGAGTTCGCCGGCAACCGCTACGGCACGCCGCGTGCGGCCGTGCTGGAGCACCTGGAGACCGGAGTGCCGGTCCTCCTGGAGATCGATCTCCAGGGCGCCCGGCAGGTCCGCGAGACCATGCCCGAGGGCCGGCTGGTGTTCCTGGCTCCACCCTCCTGGGAGGAGCTCGTGCGCAGGCTCACCGGGCGGGGCACCGAGCCGCCCGAGGTGATCGAGCGCCGGCTGGACGCGGCGAAGATCGAGCTGGCGGCCGAGCCGGAGTTCGACATGACCTTGGTCAACACCTCCGTCGAGGACGTGGCTCGCGAGCTGCTAGCCTTGATGGACGTTGTGTGATCGTTCCTGATCGTCAAGATCGTCAGGGTTCGGTCACCCGCACTGGTTCTTTCCCATCCATCGGAAGGTAGAGCGTGTCCTCTTCCATCTCCGCGCCCGAGGGCATCATCAACCCGCCGATCGACGAGCTCCTCGAGGCCACCGACTCGAAGTACAGCCTCGTGATCTACGCGGCCAAGCGTGCCCGCCAGATCAACGCGTACTACTCGCAGCTCGGTGAGGGCCTCCTCGAGTACGTCGGTCCGCTCGTCGACACCCACGTCCACGAGAAGCCGCTCTCGATCGCCCTGCGCGAGATCAACGCGGGACTGCTGACCTCCGAGGCCATCGAGGGCCCGGCGCAGTAGTACGTTCGTATCGCAGTTAGCTTTTCCACAGGCCCGGCAGCGCGACTGTCGGGCCTGTGGTGTGTGATGGAGACGTACGCCGGGAGCCGTGGCGTACGGATGTCGAGTGCGGGGAGGCCCGGTGGACAAGCCGAAGGTCGTGCTGGGGGTCAGCGGCGGAATCGCCGCCTACAAGGCCTGTGAGTTGCTGCGAAGGCTGACGGAGTCGGGACACAGCGTGCGCGTGGTCCCCACCGCCTCCGCCCTGCACTTCGTGGGCGCCGCGACCTGGTCCGCCCTCTCCGGCAACCCCGTCTCCACCGAGGTCTGGGACGACGTCCACGAGGTGCCGCACGTGCGCATCGGGCAGCACGCCGACCTGGTCGTCGTCGCCCCGGCGACCGCGGACGTCCTCGCGAAGGCCGCCCACGGCATCGCCGACGACCTGCTCACCAACACCCTGCTGACCGCCCGCTGCCCGGTCGTCTTCGCGCCCGCCATGCACACGGAGATGTGGGAGCACCCGGCCACCCAGGAGAACGTGGCGACGCTGCGCCGCCGCGGCGCCGTCGTCATCGAGCCCGCCGTCGGCCGTCTGACCGGCGTCGACACCGGCAAGGGCCGGCTGCCCGACCCGGCCGAGATCTTCGCCGTCTGCCGCCGAGTGCTGGACCGGGGCGTCACCGAGCCGGACCTCACCGGGCGGCACGTCGTCGTGAGCGCCGGCGGCACCCGCGAGCCCCTCGATCCGGTGCGCTTCCTCGGCAACCGCTCGTCCGGCAAGCAGGGCTACGCCCTCGCCCGCACCGCGGCCGCGCGCGGCGCCCGGGTCACGCTCGTCTCCGCGAACACCGGTATGCCCGACCCGGCGGGCGTGGACGTCGTCCAGGTCGGCACGGCCGTGCAGCTGCGCGAGGCGGTGCTGAAGGCGGCGGCGGACGCCGACGCCGTCGTGATGGCGGCCGCGGTCGCGGACTTCCGCCCGGCGGCGTACGCATCCGGGAAGATCAAGAAGAAGGACGACAAGGACCCGGACCCCATCGTCCTCGTGCGGAATCCGGACATCCTCGCGGAGATCTCCGCGGAGCGCGCCCGCGACGGCCAGGTGGTCGTCGGCTTCGCCGCCGAGACCGACGACGTCCTGGCCAACGGCCGGGCGAAGCTTCGGCGAAAGGGCTGCGACCTCCTCGTGGTGAACGAGGTGGGCGAGCGCAAGACCTTCGGCTCCGAGGAGAACGAGGCGGTGGTGCTGGGCGCCGACGGCACCGAGACCCCGGTCTCGCACGGCCCCAAGGAGCACCTGGCCGAAACGGTCTGGGATCTGGTGGCGGAGCGTCTGAGCTGAATGTTTCATTCGCTTCTCGAACCTCTCAAACCTCTGCCACGGGGGCGTGGCGCCCCTGGCCAAGTCCGTGGAGGATTGGGCAGAATGCGCGTGCCGCAGGTCACAGCCCTCCCGAGAGGCGAGACAGGGAGGCCGATGGCCGGGCACGACCGATAAACTGTTCTCGGACGGTGCCGGGCGCAGCCTCCGGGCCCGTCCGCCAATGATCAGCCAGCAGCCGCTGCAACCCCAGGGAGCGTTGTGTCCCGTCGCCTGTTCACTTCGGAGTCTGTGACCGAGGGTCACCCCGACAAGATCGCTGACCAGATCAGTGACACCATTCTCGACGCGCTTCTGCGCGAGGACCCGTCCTCCCGGGTCGCCGTCGAGACGCTGATCACCACCGGATTGGTCCATGTCGCCGGTGAGGTCACCACCAAGACCTACGCGGACATCGCGACCCTCGTCCGCGGCAAGATCCTCGAAATCGGCTACGACTCCTCGAAGAAGGGCTTCGACGGCGCCTCCTGCGGCGTCTCGGTGTCCATCGGCGCGCAGTCCCCTGACATCGCCCAGGGCGTCGACACGGCGTACGAGTCCCGGGTCGAGGGCGACGAGGACGAGCTCGACAAGCAGGGCGCGGGCGACCAGGGCCTGATGTTCGGTTACGCGACCGACGAGACGCCCACCCTCATGCCGCTGCCGATCTTCCTGGCGCACCGTCTGTCGAAGCGCCTGTCGGACGTCCGCAAGAACGGCACCATCCCCTACCTGCGCCCCGACGGCAAGACGCAGGTCACCATCGAGTACGACGGCGACAAGGCCGTCCGTCTCGACACCGTGGTGGTCTCCTCGCAGCACGCGAGCGACATCGACCTGGAGTCCCTCCTCGCCCCCGACATCCGCGAGTTCGTCGTGGAGCCGGAGCTGAAGGCGCTCCTGGACGAGGGCATCAAGCTGGACACGGAGAACTACCGCCTCCTGGTCAACCCCACCGGCCGCTTCGAGATCGGCGGCCCGATGGGCGACGCCGGCCTGACCGGCCGCAAGATCATCATCGACACGTACGGCGGCATGGCCCGGCACGGCGGCGGCGCCTTCTCGGGCAAGGACCCGTCCAAGGTGGACCGCTCCGCCGCGTACGCGATGCGCTGGGTGGCGAAGAACGTCGTCGCCGCCGGTCTGGCGTCCCGCTGCGAGGTCCAGGTCGCGTACGCGATCGGCAAGGCCGAGCCGGTCGGCCTCTTCGTCGAGACCTTCGGCACCGCCAAGGTCGACACCGAGAAGATCGAGAAGGCCATCGACGAGGTCTTCGACCTCCGTCCGGCCGCGATCATCCGCGACCTCGACCTGCTCCGCCCGATCTACGCCCAGACCGCGGCGTACGGCCACTTCGGCCGCGAGCTCCCCGAGTTCACCTGGGAGAACGCGGACCGCGTGGACGCACTGCGCAAGGCCGTGGGCCTGTAGGTCCCTGAGTCTCGGCGAGGCCCGGTTCCCCTGGGGGAGCCGGGCCTCGGTGCGATCCGGCGGTGATGCGCTCGCGGGCCCGATCCGTGGACCCCTGATCGTCTCCCCGGGGCGCCGGCCCCGGGAGAGCCGACCGGCGCGGCCCGGTGCGATGGCCGCGGGTACTTCCGGGGATGTCCCCTCGCAGGTTCGAATCCTGCTGCCGGTCCTGGACCGGTATGGCCGAGTGGCCCAAGGCAGAAGCGCCTGACGGCGTTCGTGATCCGACGCCGGAACGATCTCGGGCGTGCGTCGGTGTCAGTGGGGTTTGGTAAGAATGCAAGCGTGAGCAGCGAGAACGGTCAGGGGGACGGGGGCGCGGAAGGCGCGCCCCCGGAGCAGCTCGCGCTCATCCGGGAGAGCGTACGCAAGGCGCAGGTGCCCAGGGCCAAGCCGCGGACGTGGCGGGGGGCCGCGCTGGCCAAGGAGCTGCCGGTGGCGCGGGTGCTGGTCGACAAGGGCGTGCTGCACCTCGACCGGTACTTCGACTACGCGGTGCCCGAGGAGCTGGACGCCGATGCCCAGCCGGGTGTGCGGGTGCGGGTGCGGTTCGGGGCCGGGCGGCACCGGGTGCGGGACGGACGGCGCGAGGGAGGCGGGCTGATCGACGGCTTCCTCGTCGAGCGGCTCGCGGAGTCCGACTACTCCGGGCCGCTGGCCGCGCTGGCGCAGGTCGTCTCGCCCGAGCCGGTGCTGAGCGAGGAGTTGCTGGGGCTCGCACGGGCCGTCGCCGATCGGTATGCGGGGAGCCTCGCCGATGTGCTCCAGCTCGCCGTGCCGCCGCGCAGCGCGCGGGCCGAGCAGCGGCCGTCTCCCGAGCCGCTGCCACCGCCCGATAAGCCGGATGCCGGCTCCTGGGAGCGGTACGAGCGGGGCGCCGGGTTCCTGGAGTCGCTGGCGTCCGGTGGCGCGCCGCGTGCGGTGTGGAACGCGCTGCCCGGACCCGAGTGGAGCGACGAGCTGGCGCGTGCCGTGGCCGCGACCCTGGCCTCGGGGCGTGGTGCGCTCGCCGTGCTGCCCGACGGACGGGCGGTGGCCCGCGTCGACGCCGCGCTGACCGCGCTGCTGGGCAAGGGGCGCCATGCGGTGCTTACCGCCGACGCCGGGCCCGAGAAGCGGTACCGCGAGTGGCTTGCGGTACGGCGGGGGTCCGTACGGGCTGTCATCGGCACCCGCGCCGCCATGTTCGCCCCGGTGCAGAACCTCGGCCTCGTCGCCGTCTGGGACGACGGGGACGACAGCCACAGCGAACAGCACGCGCCCCAGCCGCACGCCCGGGAGGTGCTGCTGCTGCGGGCCGCCCTCGACAAGTGCGGGTTCCTGCTGGGCGGCTGGAGCTGCACCGTGGAGGCCGCGCAGCTCGTCGAGAGCGGCTGGGCCCGGCCGCTCGTCGCCGCGCGCGAACAGGTGCGGGGCGCCGCTCCGCTCGTACGGACGGTCGGCGACACGGATCTCGCGCGGGACGAGGCGGCTCGGGCCGCCCGGCTGCCGACCCTCGCCTGGCAGGCCGTCAGGGAGGGCCTGCGGCACGGGCCGGTGCTCGTGCAGGTCCCGCGGCGGGGCTACGTCCCCCGGATGGCATGCGCCAACTGCCGGGCGCCCGCGCGCTGCCGGCACTGCGCCGGGCCGCTGGAAGGTCAGGAATCGGGGGCCGCGCTGCGGTGCGGATGGTGCGGGCGCGACGAGAGCGGCTGGCACTGTCCGGAGTGCGGCGGGTTCCGGTTGCGGGCGCAGGTGGTGGGGGCGCGCCGTACCGCCGAAGAACTCGGGCGGGCGTTTCCGGCCGTACCGGTGCGGACCTCCGGGCGTGAGCATGTGCTCGACACCGTGCCCGGTGCGCCCGCGCTGGTCGTGAGCACACCGGGCGCCGAGCCGGTCGCCGAGGGCGGATACGCGGCGGCACTGCTGCTGGACGGCTGGGCCATGCTCGGGCGGCCCGACCTGCGTGCCGGTGAGGACGCCCTGCGCCGCTGGATCGCGGCCGCCGCGCTCGTCCGGCCGCAGGGCGCCGGAGGCACCGTGGTCGTCGTCGCCGAGCCGACGCTGCGGCCGGTGCAGGCGCTGGTGCGGTGGGACCCCGTCGGCCACGCGGTGCGGGAGCTGGCCGAGCGTGCCGAGCTCGGCTTCCCGCCGGTGTCACGGATGGCGGCGGTGTCCGGGCCGGCGGAGGCGATCGCCGAGTTCCTCGGCGCGGCCGAACTGCCGCGCGAGGCCGAGGTGCTGGGCCCCGTGCCGCTCCCGGTCACGCGGGCCGGAGGACCACGCCGGCCGGGGGCGCCGCCTCCGGGGGAGCACTGGGAGCGGGCCCTGGTCCGCGTACCACCGGGCAGCGGTGCCGCCCTGGCCGCGGCACTCAAGGCCGCGCAGGCGGCGCGGATGGCGCGGGGACCCGGGGAGGTGGCGGTGCGGGTACGGATCGATCCGCCGGACATCGGGTGAGGCGGTCGTGCCAGGACCCCCGGTGCCAGACCCCCCCCCGGCCACCCCCACCCTCGGGCCGCCTCCACCCTCGGGCCGGCCACCCCCGTCCCCATGCCACATACGTCTGCCCTCCCGGTTCATGCCGGGAGGGCAGGAGGGAAGCGGAAGGGCGGATCAGCCGTTGCGTGGGCCCGGGAAAGCCGTCGGCATGACCTCGTCGCGCAGGGACGGGCTGCCGGCCGTCGGCTGGGTCGGCATGGAGCGGGCGGCGGGGACCGTGGGCACCGCCTGCATGCCGGTGCTGACGCCGACCGGGCGGGGTGCCGTCGGCTCGGCCGTCAGCTCGGTCTCGGCGGCCGCCTGGGTCGCGGCCCGACGGGCGCCGTAACGGCGGTGCACCGCCTGCTTGGTGACCCCGAGGGCGGAACCCACCGCGTCCCACGAGAAGCCGAGTGAGCGGTCGAAGTCGACCGCGGCCGTGACCAGGGTCTCGACACTGTCCCGCAACTCCTGGGCAAGACGCACCGTCGGGGCGGGAGCGCGTCCGTAGACGACGAAGCCCGTGGAGGGACCGGAGCGGCGCGGGCGGTAGACGTTGCCCAACTGGGCGGTGAGGGTGCGCAGTGCGTCCACCTGCCGGCGGACCCGCTCGATGTCCCGCACCAGCAAGTGCAGGCTGGCCCGAGCCTGGGCGTCGTGGGTTGCGTGGTCGGCCATGAACAAGCCTCTCGAACCGGCGTTGAAAACGGATCCGGGCCGCGCGCTCGCGGCCCGTTGTGGTCAACTCTCACTTGACCAACGTGTTTTTGCTCCGAGGGTCACGCTCAGGGGGCGTAGGGGCATATGCATACGCCCCCAAGGGTGGTCACGCGCCGCGGACCTCGCCGGCCCCGTCCCGTCCGCGCACGTGGACGCGGCGCTCCGAGCCCGGGGTCATAGACTTGTACGTCGCCGCAACAGCCCCCGCCCGAGAGGCCCCGCCCACCCATGAAGCTCGTCTTCGCCGGTACCCCCGAGGTCGCCGTTCCCGCCCTGGACGCTCTCATCGCCTCCGAGCGGCACGAGGTGGCCGCCGTCGTCACGCGCCCCGACGCGCCGGCCGGCCGGGGCCGCAGGCTGATCGCGTCGCCCGTGGCGCAGCGGGCCCAGGAGGCCGGCATCGAGGTGCTCAAGCCCCTCAAGCCGCGGGACCCCGCATTCCTCGAGCGGCTGCGGGAGATCGCCCCAGACTGCTGCCCTGTCGTCGCCTACGGCGCCCTGCTGCCCCGCGTCGCCCTCGACATCCCCGCCCACGGCTGGGTCAACCTGCACTTCTCGCTGCTGCCCGCCTGGCGCGGCGCCGCGCCCGTGCAGGCCGCGATCATGGCCGGTGACGAGATGACGGGCGCCTCCACCTTCCTCATCGAGGAGGGGCTCGACTCCGGTCCCGTCTACGGCACCGTCACCGAGACGATCCGGCCCACCGACACCAGCGGCGACCTGCTCACCCGTCTCGCCTTCGCCGGCGCGGGGCTGCTCGCCGCCACCATGGACGGCATCGAGGACGGCACGCTGAAGGCGGTGCCGCAGCCCTCCGAGGGCATCAGCCTGGCGCCGAAGATCAGCGTCGAGGACGCCGGGGTCGACTGGTCCACCCCGGCGCTCAGGGTCGACCGGGTGGTGCGCGGCTGCACGCCGGCGCCCGGTGCCTGGACCACCTTCCGCGGCGAGCGTCTGAAGCTCATCCAGGTCACGCCCGTGCCGGACCGCACCGACCTCGCACCGGCGCAGCTGTCGGTCGGCAAGAACAGCGTGCACGCCGGCACCGGTTCGTACGCCGTCGAGCTGCTGTGGGTGCAGGCCCAGGGGAAGAAGCCGATGCGGGCGGCGGACTGGGCGCGCGGCGTGCGCATCGCGGACGGGGAGACGCTCGGCGACTAGCGCGCAGCGACGCTCCCGGCAGCGGCCGTAAAGGCGCGACGTAGGCTTGGTGCGTATCTCTCCCAGACATCCGGAGCACCTTTTTCGTGAGCGACACCTCCACTGGGCCCCGCAAGCCCGGCAAGCCCTACCGGCGGCCGAAGAAAGACCCCGTCCGCATCCTCGCCTTCGACGCGCTGAGGGCCGTGGACGAGCGGGACGCCTACGCCAACCTCGTGCTGCCGCCGCTGCTGCGCAAGGCCCGGGAGAAGGGCGACTTCGACGCTCGGGACGCGGCGCTCGCGACCGAGCTGGTGTACGGGACGCTGCGGCGGCAGGGGACGTACGACGCGGTCATCGCCGCCTGTGTGGACCGGCCGCTGCGCGAGGTCGACCCGCCGGTACTGGACGTGCTGAGCCTCGGGGTCCATCAGCTGCTCGGGACGCGCATCCCGACCCATGCGGCGGTGTCCGCGACCGTGGAGCTCGCCCGGGTCGTGCTCGGCGACGGGCGGGCCAAGTTCGTCAACGCCGTGCTGCGCAAGGTCGCGCAGGCCGACCTCGACACCTGGATCGAGCGCGTCGCACCGCCCTACGACGACGACCCCGAGGACCATCTCGCCGTCGTCCACTCACACCCGCGCTGGGTCGTCTCCGCGCTGTGGGACTCCCTCGGCGGCGGCCGGGCCGGCATCGAGGAGCTGCTGGCGGCGGACAACGAGCGGCCCGAGGTCACCCTCGTCGCGCGGCCCGGGCGGGGCACGACCGAGGAGCTGCTCGGCGAGGAGGCCGCCGTGCCGGGCCGCTGGTCGCCGTACGCGGTGCGGCTGACCGAGGGCGGCGAGCCCGGCGCCATCGAGGCCGTACGGGACGGCCGGGCCGGCGTGCAGGACGAGGGCAGCCAGCTGGTGGCCCTGGCGCTCGCCGACGTGCCCGTGGAGGGCCGCGACGAAAGGTGGCTCGACGGGTGCGCCGGGCCCGGCGGCAAGGCGGCGCTGCTCGCGGCGGTCGCCGCCGAGCGCGGTGCCGTCCTGCTCGCCGCCGAGAAGCAGCCGCACCGGGCGGGCCTGGTCGCCAAGGCGCTGCACGGCAACCCGGGTCCCTACCAGGTCGTCGCCGCCGACGGGACCCAGCCGCCGTGGCAGCCCGGCTCCTTCGACCGGGTGCTGATGGACGTGCCCTGCACCGGGCTCGGCGCCCTGCGCAGGCGGCCCGAGGCCCGCTGGCGGCGCCGTCCCGAGGACCTGGAGAGTTTCGCGCCGCTCCAGCGCTCCCTGCTGCGCAGCGCCCTGGACGCCGTACGGGTCGGCGGTGTCGTCGGCTACGCCACCTGCTCGCCGCACCTCGCCGAGACCAGGGCCGTCGTCGAGGACCTGCTCAAGCAGCACCCCGACGCCGAACTCGTCGACGCGCGGCCCCTGTTGCCGGGCGTACCGGACCTCGGCGAGGGCCCCGACGTGCAGCTGTGGCCGCATCTGCACGGGACCGACGCCATGTACCTGGCGCTCATTCGGAGGACTGGCTGACCCGGTCCTGAGCCGGTGGCACCGCGGTGGCCGAGCCGTCCCGCCGGGACAGCTGGTGCGGCCACCACACTTTCCTGCCCACGTCGAGGAAGAGGGACGTGACCAGCACGGAGCGGACGATGAAGGTGTCCAGCAGGACGCCGAGGGCCACCGCGAAGCCGATCTCCGCGAAGCCCACCATCGGCAGGGTGCCGAGGGCGGCGAACGTGCCGGCGAGGACCAGTCCGGCCGAGGTGATCACCGCGCCGGTCGCGGCGAGGCCCGTGACCACGCCGGGGCGGGTGCCCTGGCGGACGGCCTCCTCGCGGATGCGGGTGGTCAGGAAGATGTTGTAGTCGATGCCCAGGGCCACCAGGAAGACGAAGACGAACAGCGGGAACGCCACGTCCTCGCCCGCGTAGTCGAAGACATGGCGGAAGGCCAGTGCGCTCAGACCCAGCGCCGTGGCCAGGGACAGCATCACGGTGCCGATGAGCAGCAGGGGTGCCACGAGCGCGCGCAGCAGGACGCAGAGCACCAGCAGGACGACGGCCAGGACGAGCGGGATGACCAGGTAGTTGTCGTGGGTCTGGGCGTTCTCCATGTCGATCAGGGCGGCCGTGCCGCCGCCGACCTGCGCGTCGGCGCCGGGCACCGCGTGCACCGCGTCGCGCACCCGGTCCACGGTCGCCTTCGCCGCGTCGCTGTCGGACGGGGCGCGCATGGTCGCCTCGAACAGCACCTGGCCGGCGTGCTCGGGCGCCGTGCCGGGCGGGACGCCGATGCTCTGCGGCACGACCCCGCGGTCCGCGGCGACGGCCCGGCCCACCTGTGCGGCCTGCGCCTTGTTCGAGATGATCACGAGCGGATCGCCGGTGCCCCCGGGGAAGTACCGCGCGGACACCTTCTGGCCGGTGATCGAGTCCGGTGTGTTGGTGAAGGCGTCCGCGTTGGCGATCCCCGCCGCGCGCAGCTGGAACAGCCCCAGGGACAGGACGATCAGCACACCGGCCGTGATGCTCCAGACCATGCGCGGCCGGCGGGCGAAGTTGCGGCCCATCCGGGCCCAGACGCCCCGCTCGGTCGGATCGGCGGACCCGAGGTGGGGGACGGCCGGCCAGAAGATCCAGCGACCGACGATCAGCAGCAGGGCCGGGAAGAGGGTGAGCATGGCCAGCAGGGCGACCGCCACGCCGATGGCCGCCACCGGGCCGAGGCCGCGCGTGGAGTTCATCTCGGCGACCAGCAGCACCAGCATGCTCAGCACGACCGTCAGGCCGGAGGCCAGCACCGCCGGGCCCGCACGGTTCATGGCGAGCTCCATCGCCTCGTGGCGGTCCTCGTGGCGGCGCAGCTCCTCCCGGTAGCGGGCGACGAGCAGCAGCGCGTAGTCCGTGCCCGCGCCGAACACGAGCACCGTGAGGATGCCGGCGCTCTGCCCGTTGACCGTCAGACCGCCGTGCTTGGCGAGCAGGTAGATCAGTGCCTGCGCCGTGAACAGGGCCACCACCACCCCGAGGAGCGGCGCGAACAGCAGCGTGGGACTGCGGAACGTCAGCAGCAGCATCACGACGACGACGGCCATCGCGGAGAACAGCAGCGTCGAGTCGATGCCCTCGAAGGCCTTGGAGAAGTCCGCGGACGTGCCGCCGGGCCCGGTGACGTGCACGGCGAGTCCGCCGCCACCCTTGCCCACCTGGTCGCGGATGGAGTCCACCGCGGGCGCGATGCGCTGCCATCCCTGGGCGTCCATGGTGATCGGGACGTAGATCTGGGCGGCGCGGGGGGCGAGCCTGCGGTCGTGGACGGGCCCGCGGGTCTCCGCGCCGCGGATGCCGTGCTCGCTCAGGGCCCTGATCTGCCGGGCGTCCTCGGCGATCTGCACGCGGTCCCGGACGGTGAGCCCGCCGGGGCGTGCGTAGACGACGACCGCGGGGATCTGCTCCGGCCTGAAATGCTCGGAAGTGCTCAGCACCTGCGTGGACTCGGCGGAACCGGGCAGCCACGACTGGGCGTCGTTGTCCTGGGCGTCGCTGAGTTTCGCCCCGAACGGTGCGGCGATCACCAGGACCACCAGCCACAGGACCACGATCAGCCACTTCGAGCGCCGTCCGCACACGAACCGGATGACGTTCCGCTTCCAGGTGTAGAGCTGCCTCATGGCTACCCCCGTAGACATATCCGGCGCCGCTCGGCGGCCCAGCATGGCACGCACCGCCCGCGGGCAACATCCGATGAACGGCTTAGGTCTGGACCGGCGCGAACAAACGTGCCCGGACATGGCAGGCTTGGGTCATGGCCGCGCAGATCAACCCCAGCATCCTGTCCGCCGACTTCGCCCGCCTCGCGGACGAGGCGAAGGCGGTGGAGGGAGCCGACTGGCTCCACGTCGACGTCATGGACAACCATTTCGTCCCGAACCTCACGCTCGGTGTGCCGGTCGTAGAGTCCCTGGCCCGTGCGACGGACACCCCGCTGGACTGCCATCTGATGATCGAGGCCCCCGACCGGTGGGCGCCCCAGTACGTCGAAGCGGGGGCCTCCTCCGTCACCTTCCATGTCGAGGCGGCCACCGCTCCGGTGCGGCTCGCCCGGGAGATCCGGGCCAAGGGCGCCCGTGCGTCCATGGGGCTCCGGCCCGCGACGCCCATCGAGCCGTACGAGGATCTGCTCCCCGAGCTGGACATGCTGCTGATCATGACGGTGGAGCCGGGCTTCGGCGGGCAGGCGTTCCTCGACATCATGCTCCCGAAGATCCGCCGCACCCGCGAGTTGATCAGCAAGCACGGCCTGGAGCTGTGGCTCCAGGTCGACGGAGGTGTCTCGGCCTCCACCATCGAGCGCTGCGCCGAGGCCGGCGCGGACGTCTTCGTCGCGGGATCGGCGGTCTACGGAGCCGACGACGCGACCGAGGCGGTCCGTGCACTGCGCAACCAGGCGGAGAACGTGATCTCGAAGGCGTCCTGGGCATGCGACCACTGACCGACAGGAACGTGAACAGCTACATGAACGGCGCCCATCAGGGCGGATCAAGTACGCCGAATCTGCAAGGATGAACGGCGAATCCAGTGCGTGAACAGCAGTGAGGAGATCGCCGTGTCGGGTATGACGGCGGGCCGGTCAGCAGTGCGGATGGGACCCGCTGAGCTGGTGCAGGCGGCGGCCATGGCCCGCCGCTTCTACCTCGAGGGCAAATCCAAGATCCAGATCGCGGAGGAGTTCGGCGTCAGCCGCTTCAAGGTGGCCCGGGTCCTGGAGACCGCTCTCGAACGGGATCTCGTACGTATCGAGATCCGCGTCCCCGCGGAGCTGGACGCCGAGCGCTCCGACGCGCTGCGCGCCCGCTACGGCCTCAGGCACGCGGTCGTGGTCGAGTCCCCGGCCGAGGCGGAGGAGACGCCCGACCCCGAGAACCTCGGCGAGGTGGCCGCCGACCTGCTCGGCGAGCTGGTCGACGAGGGCGACGTGCTCGGTCTCGCCTGGGGCCGCTCCACCATCCACATGGCCGCGGCCCTCGACCGGCTGCCTCCGTGCACGGTGGTGCAGCTGACGGGTGTCTACGACGCCGGGACCGCCGAGCGCGGCTCGGTCGAGGCCGTGCGCCGCGCCGCCCAGGTGTCCGGCGGCGACGCCCACCCCATCTACGCGCCGATGCTGCTGCCGGACGCGGCCACCGCGGCCGCGCTGCGCAACCAGACCGGGATCGCCCGGGCCTTCGAGTACTTCGACAAGGTCACGGTCGCCTGCGTCTCCATCGGCTCCTGGGAGCCGGGCATCTCGACCGTGCACGACATGCTCAGCGACGAGGAGCGCGCGCACTACGCCTCCCTCGGTGTCGCCGCCGAGATGTCGGCGCACCTGTTCAACGCCGAGGGCCGCCGGGTCGGACGGGACCTGGGGGAGCGCTGCATCACGGTCAAGGCCGACCAGCTGCGCCGGGTCCCCGAGGTCGTCGCGATGGCGGGCGGTGCGCGCAAGGCGGCCGCGATCGACGCGGTGCTGCGGTCCGGTCTCGTCACCAGCCTGGTGACGGACACCTCGGCCGCGGACGCCCTGATGACGGCGGGCACGACACCCAGGCCGGCACTCAACCGGGCCGACCCAGACGGTCCCTGACGGAGCGTCAGGCCGGGGGACGGCCGCGGTGGCATCGCCGACCTGGTGCCGCGGCTCGTCCCCCGCGTCCCGGTGGGGCGGCGCCCCACGCACGGATCCCGACGCCGATGACCACCACGACTCGTTCAGGCGGTACCGCAATGACGGAGCTCGTCGTCACGCTCGACCTCGACGGGGTCACGGACAAGGCGGGCCTGATGGACCGCTGCGCGCGTGCCCTGCGGCTGCCCGACTGGTTCGGCCGCAACTGGGACGCCCTCGCCGACAGCCTCGGCGACCACACGGTCTGGCCCGAGGGCGCGGCCGAGCGGGGGCTGCTGCTCGTCGTAAGGGGCTGGCGCCCGTTCGCGAAGGCGCGGCCCGACGAGTGGGAGACCGCCCAGGAGGTCTTCGCCGAGGCGGCCGACCGGACGCCCGCGCTCTCTGTCGCACTCGCGCTTGGAGGATCCTCCGAGTAGCCCCCTGACCTGCCTGGACGATCTGACCGGACATCGCATTCCAGCCGACATGGGACAATGAAGTACGTGCTCTCCCCCTGGCTGACCTGTCCGGGGGCCACCGCTGATCGACTGGGATGTGCAGCACGTGCGTTTCCTCAACGACATCCAGCCCGCGTACGACCTGACGTACGACGACGTCTTCATGGTCCCGAGCCGCAGCGCGGTCGGCTCGCGTCAGGGTGTGGACCTCAGCTCCCCGGACGGCACGGGCACCACGATCCCGCTGGTCGTCGCCAACATGACCGCCATCGCCGGCCGCCGCATGGCGGAGACGATGGCCCGCCGTGGCGGCCTCGTGGTCATCCCGCAGGACATCCCGATCGAGGTCGTCACCGAGGTCGTCTCCTGGGTGAAGAGCCGCCACCACGTGCTGGACACCCCGATCGTCCTCACCCCGCACCAGACGGTCGCCGACGCGCTGGCCCTGCTGCCCAAGCGCGCGCACAACGCCGGTGTGGTCGTCGACGAGGAGGGCCGGCCCGTCGGTGTCGTCACCGACCAGGACCTGACCGGCGTGGACCGCTTCACGCAGCTCGAGGTCGTCATGTCCAAGGACCTCGTGCTCCTGGACGCCGACATCGACCCGCGCGAGGCCTTCATCCGCCTCGACACGGCCAACCGGCGTTACGCGCCCGCCGTCGACAAGGACGGCCGCCTCGCCGGCATCCTCACCCGCAGGGGCGCCCTGCGCGCCACGCTCTACACCCCGGCCGTCGACGCACAGGGCAAGCTGCGCATCGCCGCCGCCGTGGGCATCAACGGCGACGTCGCGGGCAAGGCCAAGCAGCTGCTCGACGCGGGTGTGGACACGCTCGTCATCGACACGGCGCACGGCCATCAGGAGTCGATGATCAGCGCCATCAAGGTGGTGCGGGCGCTCGACCCGCAGATCCCGATCGTGGCCGGCAACATCGTCGCCGCGGAGGGCGTGCGGGACCTGATCGAGGCGGGCGCGGACATCATCAAGGTCGGTGTCGGACCCGGCGCGATGTGCACGACCCGCATGATGACCGGCGTCGGCCGGCCCCAGTTCTCCGCCGTCCTGGAGTGCGCCGCCGAGGCGAAGAAGTACGGCAAGCACGTGTGGGCCGACGGCGGAGTGCGCCACCCGCGCGACGTCGCCATGGCACTGGCGGCCGGCGCGTCCAACGTGATGATCGGCTCCTGGTTCGCGGGCACCTACGAGTCCCCGGGCGACCTGCAGCAGGACGCCGACGGCCGCCTCTACAAGGAGTCGTTCGGCATGGCCTCGGCGCGCGCGGTGCGCAACCGCACGTCCGAGGAGTCGTCCTACGACCGCGCCCGCAAGGCGCTGTTCGAGGAGGGCATCTCCACCTCCCGCATGTTCCTCGACCCGGCCCGCCCCGGCGTCGAGGACCTGATCGACTCGATCATCGCCGGCGTCCGCTCCTCCTGCACCTACGCCGGGGCCAACTCCCTTGCGGAGTTCGCCCAGCGGGCCGTGGTCGGAATCCAGAGCGCCGCGGGCTACGCGGAGGGCAAGCCGCTGCACGCCAGCTGGATGTGAGGCGACCGCCCGCCCCTGCACAACGAATGGGCGGGCCTTCCGCGAGGAACGCAACGATCTTGCGCGCACGTGCAAGGTTGCTGCATTACGCCCGTGAAGGGCGGCCCCGTAGGGTCATGCGCTGTACGTGGCGTGGCGGGGACCCCGCTCGGTGGGTCCCTGCTCACGCAGGGATGCCTCCGGTCCCCGCAGCCCTGACCGCAGTGACGAAGGAGTCAGCGCGTGCTCGACCAAGGCGCACCCCCGCACGACCGCACCACCAACGCCCCACCGTCCCCGGGGATCGCCGCCCGCCTCATGCGTCGCAAGCCGGTGGAGCGCCTGGTCGCGGAGGGCGGGCAGGGCGAGGGAGGGACCCTGCGTCGCTCCCTCGGGCTGTGGCAGCTCACCATGATCAGCATCGGTGCCACCCTGGGCACCGGCATCTTCGTGGTGCTCGGCGAGGCCGTCCCCAAGGCCGGCCCGGCCGTGACCCTCTCCTTCGTGATAGCCGGCCTGACGGCGCTCTTCTCCGCGCTGTCGTACGCCGAGCTGGCGGGCACGATCCCGGTCGCCGGATCCTCGTACTCGTATGCATACGCAACGCTGGGCGAGCTGATCGCCTGGATCTGCGGCTGGTGCCTGATCCTGGAGTACGGCGTCTCGGTCGCCGCCGTGGCCGTCGGCTGGGGCGAGTACCTCAACGAGCTGCTCGACGGCACCATCGGCGTCACCATCCCGGACGCCCTGTCCGCCCCGCCCGGCGACGGCGGCATCTTCAACCTGCCCGCGCTGATCGTGGTCCTGCTGGCCATGGCGTTCCTGCTGGGCGGCGCCCGGGAGTCCGCCCGCGCCAACACGGTCATGGTCTGTGTGAAGATCGCCGCGCTGGTGCTGTTCTGCGCCATCGGCATCCAGGGCTTCCGCTCCGGCAACTACGCCCACTTCATGCCGCTCGGCATGGCGGGGGTCAGCGCGGCAGGCGCCACGCTCTTCTTCTCCTACATCGGCTTCGACGCCGCCTCCACCGCCGGTGAGGAGGCGAAGAACGCGCAGCGCGACCTGCCCCGCGCGATCATGCTGTCGCTGGTCATCGTGACGGCGCTGTACGTCCTCGTCGCCGCGGTCGCCGTCGGCGCCAAGCCCTGGCGGCAGTTCACCGACTCCGAGGCAGCGCTCGCCCAGATCATGCGCGAGGTCACCGGCCAGAGCTTCTGGGGCACGCTGCTCGCCGCCTGCGCGGTCATCGCCATCGCGAGCGTCGTGCTGACCGTGCTCTACGGCCAGACCCGCATCCTGTTCGCGATGTCCCGGGACGGGCTCGTGCCCAAGGTGTTCGCGAAGGTCCACCCGAAGACGGGAGCGCCGCGGGCCAACACCGTCATCGTCTCGCTGTTCTGCGGTGTCCTCGCCGCCGCGATCCCGCTCGGCCAGCTCGCCGACGCCACCAGCATCGGCACGCTTTTCGCCTTCGCGCTGGTCAACGTCGCCGTGGTGGTGCTGCGCCGCACCCGCCCCGACATGAACCGCACCTTCCGCGTCCCGCTGTCGCCGATCCTGCCGGCCCTGGGATTCGCCTTCTGCGTCTGGATGATGGGCAGCCTGTCCGCCGTCACCTGGGTGGTCTTCGGAATCTGGATGGCGGTCGGGCTCGTGGTCTACTTCGGATACGGCCACCGCCGCTCCCGTCTCGCCACGCGAGAAGCCCTCGCGCCTGAAGAGAAGTGAACCACCAGCAGTGCTGAACGATCTCGACGAACGCATCGTGCACGCCCTCGCCGAGGACGCCCGCCGCTCCTACGCGGACATCGGGCAGCTCGTGGGCCTGTCCGCCCCCGCCGTGAAGCGGCGCGTGGACCGGCTGCGCGCGACCGGGGCCATCACCGGCTTCACCGTACGGGTGGACCCGGGGGCCCTCGGCTGGGAGACCGAGGGGTTCGTCGAGATCTACTGCCGCCACAACACCTCGCCGGACACCATCCGGCGGGGTCTGGAGCGCTACCAGGAGGTCGTGGCCGCCTCCACGGTCACCGGCGACGCGGACGCCGTCGTCCAGGTCTTCGCCTCCGACATGCGGCACTTCGAGCGGGTCCTGGAGCGCATCGCGGGGGAGCCGTTCGTCGAGCGGACCAAGTCCGTGCTGGTGCTGTCGCCGCTGCTGCGCCGCTTCTCGTCGGGTTCGCCGACGTAATTCCCCGGCCCACCGCGCCCGGTCCGCCTACCATCGGTGTCATGACCTGGCGACATTGATCCACCAGCCGTGCCTCCCGAGGACCGCCTCGGACGCCGTACCTCCGGCGTTCGATCCGTCCTTTCGGGAAGGCCTCATGACACTCTCACCTGCGCGTGTGCCCGCCACCGCCGGCGTCCGCCGGCTCACGGCCACGCTGTACGGCTACGCGTTCCTCGACGACTTCGTCCTGCTCTACCCGGTGTACGCGCTCCTCTTCAGCGACACCGGCCTGTCCCTGTGGCAGATCTCCTCCCTCTTCGCCGTCTGGTCGCTCACCGGCGTGCTGCTCGAAGTGCCCTCCGGCGCCTGGGCCGACGCCGTCTCCCGGCGTCTGCTGCTGTGGCTGGGCCCGCTGCTGACCGCCGTCGGCTTCGCCCTGTGGGTGCTCACCCCTTCGTACTGGGCCTTCGCCCTCGGCTTCTTCCTGTGGGGCGCGCGCGGAGCCCTCGGCTCCGGCGCCCTGGAGGCCCTGGTCTACGAGGAGTTGGCGCGGCTCGGCGTGGCCGAGGGGTACGCCCGCGTCATGGGCCGGGCCCGGGCCGCGGGTCTGGTCGCGGTCATGGCCGCGATGGGGCTCGCCGGTCCCGTGTTCGCCTGGGGCGGCTACCCGGCCGTGGGTGCGGCGAGCGTCCTGGCCTGTCTGGCGAGCGCCCTGACCGCGACCCGGTTCCCCGAGGACCGGAAGGCGGCGCGGAGCGGGGATGACGGCTGGGCAACGACGCTGCGGGACGGACTGGCCGAGGTACGCCGCGACCGGTCGCTGCGCGGTGCGCTGCTGCTGGTGCCCGCGGTCGGCGCCGTGTGGGAGGCGCTCGACGAGTACACCCCGCTGCTGGTGCGGGACGCCGGCGTGGCCGAGGCGACGGTGCCGTATCTGCTCCTGCTGATCTGGGCGGGAGCGACCGCCGGAAGCCTTCTCGCCGGACCCTGCGGACGCCTGGGCACGGGGGGTCTCGCGGCGGTGCTCACCGGTGCCGCGCTGGCCCTCGCCGTGGGCGCCGCCGCGCGGACGCCCCTCGCCCTCGGCCTCGTGGCCCTCGCCTTCGGCGGCTTCCAGCTGGCGACCGTGCTGGCCGACGTCCGCCTCCAGCGGCGTCTGGACGACACGGCCCGGGCCACGCTGACCTCGGTCGCGGGCCTGGGCAGCGACCTCGCCACGGTCCTGGTCTACGGCCTGTACGCGGCCGTCGCGTCGAGGTCCGCGCACGGCACGGCCTTCGCGGTGTTCGCGGTGCCGTATCTCGTGACGGCGGTGCTGCTGATGCTCCGGAGGCCATTGCGGTCCGGGCGCGGCATCCCGTAGGTTGTCCGGCGTCTCTACCGACGGGTAACACTGGCGGGTAACACTCCAGGGGGAGAGCATGCGCCGGCTCATCGGCCGTCCGAGGACGGTTCGCTCCCGGATCGTGGCACTGGCGCTCGCCCCGGTGCTCGCCCTGCTGGTGCTGTGGGGCTTCGCCATGGTGTCGGTCACCGGCGAACTGCGCGCGCTCGTCCGGGTGCAGGGGGTCTACGAGGAGTTCGGCACCCCCGTCGACACGGCAGTCGGGCAGATCCAGATCGAACGGCGGCTCTCGGCCGCCTACTTGGGCACCGACCGGCGTTCGCCCCCCATCGTGGGCCTGATGGAGCAGCAGCGCCGCACGGACCGGGCCGTGAACGCCATGCGCGACGCGGTCAGGAACGGCGACCGGGACCTGCTCACCGCGCGGCAGCGGCAGGCGCTGGACGCCATGGTCGCGGCCGCCGGAAGGCTGGAGGGCCTGCGGGAGCGGGTGCTGTCCCGGGACATCTCCTGGGACCGGGCGGTGAGCGAGTACAGCGCTCTTGTGGCGCCCGGCTTCGACGTGCAGTCGACGCTCACCGCGCTGCAGGCCGGACAGCTGGCGCGGGAGGCGCAGGTCGTCGTCGAGCTGGTCCGGGTACGGGAGTTCGTCTCCCGGGAGGACGCGCTGGTCGCCGGGGCGCGGGCCGCCGGGACGCTGACCGACCGGCAGTACGACACCCTCACGGCGACCGTCGAGGACCGGCGGGTCTTCGAGCGGACCTATGTGCCCGACCTGCCGGGCGACTCACGGGCGCTGTTCGAGGACTTCCAGCGCGGGGAGCTGTACCGCGGCCTGGTGAGCAGCGAGGACGCGCTGCTCAGGGCGGGAGCGGCGGGGGCGGGCGACGCCGTGGCCGCCGACTTCTGGCGCTCCACCACCGACCGGGCGGTCAAGCGGTACATGCAGCTGTGCACGCGGTCCGCCGAGAACTCCGCGGGACGCGGAAGGCAGTTCGCCTACCGGGAGCTGACCAAGGCCGTCGTCGTCGGCGTGTTCGGACTCGCGGCCGTGGGCCTGTCGTGGTGGCTGGCGGTGCGCGGAGCGCGCCGGATCTCGCGCCGGCTGGAGCAGCTGCGCGACGCCGCCGACCTCCTCGCCACCCGCCAACTCCCCGACGTCATGGCCCGGTTGAGCGCGGGCGAGGACGTGGACGCGGTCGCCGAGGCGCCGCCGCTCGCGGACGGGGAGGCGGGCATCGACGAGATCGGCGACGTGGGGCGGTCCTTCAACACCGCCCGGCTCGCGGCCGTCGAGGCGGCGGTGCGGCAGGCGGCCCTGCGCCGAGGCCTGTCCGCGGTGCTGCTCAACATCGCCCGCCGCAACCAGTCGCTGGTGCACCGGCAGCTGAAGCTCGTCGACACCCTGGAGCGGCGCACCGGCGACCCGGACGTCCTCGAGCAGCTCTTCCGCATCGACCACCTCACCACGCGGATGCGGCGGCACGCCGAGAACCTGATCGTCCTCTCCGGCGCGGCACCCGGCCGCAGGTGGCGGCGCCCGGTGCCCGTCGCCGACGTCGTCGCCTCCGCGGTCGGCGAGATCGAGGCCTACGCCCGCGTGGAGGTGCCGCCGATGGCGCGGGTGGGCGTGGCGGCGGACGCCGTCGCCGACGTCGTCCACCTGATCGCCGAACTCGTCGAGAACGCAACGGTGTTCTCGCCGCCGGACACCCGCGTGACGATGCGCACCGGCCGGACGGGCGGCGCCTTCGTGCTGCGGATCGACGACAGGGGGCTCGGCCTCGACGCCGGGCATCTCGCGGAGGCGCAGCGGACGATCAGCGCCCCCGACGACTTCGACCCGACCCGGCACGAACGGCTCGGCCTGTACGTCGTCGGCCGGCTCGCCGCACGGCACGGCATCGAGGTCACGCTGGGCCCGTCACCGTACGGCGGGACGACGGCGGTGGTCTCGCTGCCGGAGACGGTGCTGGCCGAGGAGGGTCAGGGCACCGAGGGGACGGAGGGCGTCTCGGCACGGGCGACCCTGCCGTGAGCGACGAGCACTGGTACGAGGACGAGACCGGCGCGATGGTGCGGCCCTACACCGTCACACGGGGCCGCACCCGCCCCTCCGACAGCCATCGCATCGATCTGATGTCGCAGGTCACAGCCCTGCCCACCGGTGACGCACCGGCCGTCACCGATCACGCGGGCGCCCGGCTGCTCGCGCTGCTGCGCCACGGTCCCCGGCCGGTCGTCGAGCTCGCCGCGGACGCCGACCTGCCCCTGACCGTCGTCCGCGTCCTGCTCGGCGACCTGGCCGACACCGGCCTCGTACGCATCGACGCACCACGGCCGGCGCCGGTCGGCCCGGCGTCCGACCCCGCCCTGCTGAAGGAGATCGTCGAACGACTGCGGGCGCTCTGACCCGGGCCGGGCTAGAAGTCCGGGTGCCAGGGCACGACCTTGAAGTCGCCCGTGCCTTTCTTGACCTTCTCGAACGGCGCCGAGCTGACGCACTTGGGCAGGTCCTTCGGCCCCATGTCCCCGCTCGCCGCCCAGCTGTAGCCGAGCCGGTCGACGCCGCCGGTGTCATGGACGCTGATGCCCACCCGGTGCCCCTTCACCCCGTCCAGGTCCGTGTCCGTAATGACGCCGGAGACGACGGCCACCTTGCCGCCGGTGACCAGGCAGTCGACCCTGGCCTTCGCCCAGCCGCCCTCGCCGTTCGCGTAGTGACTCCACCGGAAGGTGCCGGTGGCCTTGAGCGGGTCGGCGTGGTCCTTCGCCGCCAGGTGCGCGTCGAAGGTGAACGTGATGTCGTCGCCGGCGACCCGGTACAGCTTCGCGGTGCCGGTGAGCGCGGCGGCCTCGTGCCGCGGATGGCCCTCGGTTCCGTACGCCATGGCGGAACCGGTCGCCCCGGTGCTGAGCAGGAGCACGGCCCCGAGCACGGCGATCTTCGTACGACGCTGCATGACGGTCCTTTCTGCAGGTGAAGCGGACGGTCACCACTGTTCCGGCGCCGCGCCACCCGCACATCGCGCCCGGGTCGGCACCGCGTCTCCGCCGTCCGGCCGGGGGCCCGCCCGCGGGCTGCGCCCCCAGGAGGACCGGATCTCCGCCCCGGGGCGCGCAACGAATCGCCGCCGGACCTCCGTCGTACGCAACGAACCGCTCACCGGCGCGCAACGGCTCCTTCTTGCCGCTGCGGGGCGGGCGACCGTACCGTCTAGTTGCCCCCCACACGCACCCGTACCGGTGAGGAACACGCATGCGTACCGCCCTGCTCCAGAGCTCCGGCCGCCCCGGCTCCGTCGCCGAGAACCTCAAGGTCCTCGACGCCGCCGCGGGCCGTGCCGCCGCCGGGGGTGCCGCGCTGCTGGCCGCGCCGGAGATGTTCCTGACCGGGTACGCGATCGGCGACGGCATCGCCCGCCTCGCCGAGCCGGCCGACGGCGACTCCGCGGAGGCGATCGCCGAGATCGCGGCCCGGCACGGTCTCGCGATCGCCTACGGCTACCCGGAGCGCGACGGCGGGACGGTCTTCAACTCCGCCCAGCTGATCTCCGCCGCCGGCGACCGCCTCGCCAACTACCGCAAGACCCACCTCTTCGGCTGCTTCGAGCGCGAGCACTTCACGCCGGGCGAGCAGCCGGTCGTCCAGGCCGAGCTGGGCGGCCTGACCGTCGGCCTCATGATCTGCTACGACGTGGAGTTCCCGGAGAACGTCCGCGCCCACGCCCTGGCCGGCACCGACCTCCTCGTCGTGCCGACGGCCCAGATGCACCCCTTCCAGTTCGTCGCCGAGTCGATGATCCCGGTGCGCGCCTTCGAGAACCAGATGTACGTCGCCTACGTCAACCGGGTCGGCCAGGAAGGGGAGTTCGACTTCGTCGGCCTCTCCGCGCTGGCCGGTCCCGACGGGATCGCGCGCACCCGCGCCGGACGCGGTGAGGACCTCGTCCTGGCCGACGCCGACCCCGTTTTCCTCGCCGCCTCCCGCGAGGCGAACCCGTATCTGAAGGACCGCCGCCCCGGCCAGTACGGGTCCCTCGTCTGAAACCCCCTGAGCTTCCCCCGAGTTCATTCCCCGCAAGGAGTCCGTACCCCATGACGTCCACCGTGCCCAACGCCGTCGAGCACGCAGACGAGCAGCAGCTGCCGCCGATCACCATGTTCGGCCCGGACTTCCCGTACGCGTACGACGACTTCCTCGCCCATCCGGCGGGCCTCGGCCAGATTCCGGCGACCGAGCACGGCACCGAGGTCGCGGTCATCGGCGGCGGCCTCTCCGGCATCGTCGCCGCGTACGAGCTGATGAAGATGGGCCTGCGGCCCGTCGTGTACGAGGCCGACCGGATCGGTGGACGGCTGCGGACGGTGGGCTTCGAGGGGGCCGGCACCGAGGGGCTGAGCGCGGAGATGGGCGCCATGCGCTTCCCGCCCTCCTCCACCGCCCTCCAGCACTACATCGACCTGGTGGGACTTGAGACCCGCCCGTTCCCCAACCCCCTGGCGGAGGCGACCCCTTCGACGGTCGTCGACCTCAAGGGCGAGTCGCACTACGCCGAGACGGTCGACGACCTGCCGCAGGTCTACCGCGACGTCGCCGACGCCTGGAACAAGTGCCTCGAAGGGGGCGCCGACTTCTCCGACATGAACCGCGCGCTGCGCGAGCGGGACGTGCCGCGCATCCGCGAGATCTGGGCGAAGCTCGTCGAGAAGCTCGACAACCAGACCTTCTACGGCTTCCTCTGCGACTCCGAGGCCTTCAAGTCCTTCCGCCACCGGGAGATCTTCGGCCAGGTCGGCTTCGGCACCGGCGGCTGGGACACCGACTTCCCCAACTCCATCCTGGAGATCCTGCGGGTCGTCTACACCGAGGCCGACGACCACCACCGCGGTATCGTCGGCGGCTCGCAGCAGCTGCCGCTCCGGCTCTGGGAGCGCGAGCCGGAGAAGATCGTGCACTGGGCGTACGGCACCTCGCTGGCGTCGCTGCACGACGGCGGCGCGCCGCGCCCGGCCGTCACCCGCCTCAACCGCACCGCCGGCAACCGGATCACCGTGACCGACGCGGGCGGTGACATCCGCACCTACCAGGCGGCGGTCTTCACCGCCCAGTCCTGGATGCTGCTGTCGAAGATCGCCTGCGACGACTCGCTCTTCCCGATCGACCACTGGACCGCGATCGAGCGCACCCACTACATGGAGTCCTCGAAGCTGTTCGTGCCGGTCGACCGGCCGTTCTGGCTCGACAAGGACGAGGCCACCGGCCGGGACGTCATGTCGATGACCCTCACCGACCGTATGACGCGCGGGACCTACCTCCTGGACGACGGACCGGACAAGCCCGCCGTCATCTGCCTCTCCTACACCTGGTGCGACGACAGCCTGAAGTGGCTGCCGCTGTCCGCGAACGAGCGGATGGAGGTCATGCTGAAGTCGCTCGGCGAGATCTATCCGAAGGTCGACATCAGGAAGCACATCATCGGCAGCCCGATCACCGTGTCGTGGGAGAACGAGCCGTACTTCATGGGCGCGTTCAAGGCCAACCTGCCCGGCCACTACCGCTACCAGAGGCGCCTGTTCACCCACTTCATGCAGGACCGGCTGCCCGAGGACAAGCGGGGCATCTTCCTCGCGGGCGACGACATCTCCTGGACGGCCGGCTGGGCCGAGGGTGCGATCCAGACCGCGCTGAACGCGGTCTGGGGCGTCATGCACCACCTCGGCGGCGGTACCGACGCGACCAACCCGGGCCCCGGCGACCTGTACGACGAGATCGCCCCGGTCGAACTGCCGGAGGACTGAGCGCTCCGCCGGACGTGCCGCGGGATGCCGTCCGCCGGGCCCCCCCGAGGCTAGATCCCGGCGGCGCGTGCCTTCTCGTACACCTCTGCCGCGACGTCCTTGAGTTCCCGGGCGTCGCGCAGGGTGCTCTGGAGGTCGACGATGATCTCGTCCGGACCGGTCGCGGCGTAGGCGGCCAGGTCCTCGACGATCTGGTCCACGCTGCCGTGCAGGGGCCGGCGGCCGGTGCCCTCGTGGGCCCGCGCGGAGTGGCGCGCGTTGGCGCGCAGCACCGTCAGGATCGGCCGCGTGCGCCCGCGCTCGGCGGCCAGGTCCTCCAACTGCCGTCGCTGGGTCAGTAGTTGCTCGACGCCCGAGGCGACGGGCAGCCAGCCGTCGGCGTGGTCGACGAGTCGCGTCATCGCTTTCCTGCTGCCGGCGGCCAGCAGGACCGGTATCGGCCGGGCTGGCTTGGGGCCGACCACGGCGGGAGCGATCCTCGTGAACCGGCCGTCGTACGACACCGGGTCCGGACCCCACACCGCCCGGCACACCCCGATCACCTCGTCGAGGACCTGACCGCGCTGCGCGAAGGGGCGCACCGAGGCCGCCGCGTACTCGTCGTGCGACCATCCGGTGCCGAAACCCGCGACGACCCGGCCATCGCTCGCCGCGTCCAGGGTGGCGAGCGTCCTGGCGAGCTGGAACGGCAGATGCAGCGGGGCCACCAGCACGCTGGTGCCGAGCCGTGCCCGCTCGGTGACCGCGGCCGCCAGCGTCAGCGTGACCAGGGGGTCGGCGACCCCGCGGTAGTGGTCCGGCCAGGGGCGGCCCTCGACGCCGTAGAGACCCTGGCGGGCCGGTTCGGGAACCAGGATCCGCTCGTACACCCACAGGCTGTCGTAACCCGTCGCCTCGGCCGCCCGCGCCACGTCGGGGACGTCCCGGCCGAGGTGGTACTGCCGGGTCTGAGGAAGCCCGAGTCCGAGCCGCACCGCCATGCCTGTGCTCCTTTGCAGAAGGTCCACCCGTGTCGAACGTACAGCGTTCGTCAGGGCAGCGGCGTGAGCAGCATGCGTGACGCGAATCCCACGGCCGCGTCCAGGCGCTCGGTGAACTCCTCGGCCACGTCGGGCAGTTCGCGCAGCGCCCACAGGGCACGCGCCGCCGACCAGGTGGCGTCCCGGGCACGCTCCAGGCTCCAGGCGCCCAGCAGATGCGTGAGCGGATCGGCGACCTGGAGGAGGTCGGGCCCCGGCATCAGATCCTCGCGGACGCGCTCCTCCAGCGAGACGAGGAGGTCGCCCACTCGGTCGAACTCGTCCTCCAGGTCGGCCGGTTCGCAGCGCAGCGTACGACAGCCGTCCACCACGGCGAGCGCCAGGTCGTGGCCGATGTGCGCGTTGATGCCCGCGAGCGCGAACTGCAGCGGACGTACGCCGGGATGGCGGCGGAACTGGAACAGGGGCCGCCAGCACGCCGGTGCCCGCCGTCCGTCGTCCACCGCGTCGACGGCGGCGAGATAGCGCTCCGCGAACCGCACGTCCAGCGTGATCGCGGCATGCGCGTCGGCGAACCGGCCGGTGTCGATGCGCCGGTCGACGGCCTCGGTGACGGCGAGGTAGACGCGGTTGAAGACCGCGACACCGTCCCCGCCGGGCAGGCTCGCGTCGAGGGCGCGCAGACGCGAGACGACCGTGTCTACGGATGTGGTGACCTGTTCCAATTGCGCCATGGGGGAAGGGTCCCAGTCCTAGGCTGACCGGAGTGCAGGCGGGCCCGGCGCTTCCCCGGATCGGGGGAACGCACCCGCCGGGGGAGGGGAGCAGCGCGGTGGCAGGCCTACGCGCCCGGCGGCGGGCCGCACACAGGGCCGAACGCAGACGCGCCGCCCGGCGCGGCGCCATGGTCGTGGCGGCCGCGGTGGTCGTCGCCGCCGGCACCGTGACCGGCGTGCTGAGCGCGCTCGACGACGGCCGCAGCGGCGACGAGGCGAAGCCCGGGGTGACCCGCTCGCCCCACCTGGACCAGCTTCCGGTGGCGCCGTCCCCGTCGGTGGCGAAGACGTCGCCCACGGCCGTCCCGAAGCGCATGCCGAGCCCCACTCCTTCGGCGACCAGGACCGGGAAGAAGCGGCGGAGCGCCCCGGCCGCCACCCGTTTGTACAGCCACCCCGACTCCCAGGTGCTTGACTGGGTCCGTGCCCACCCGGGCGATCCGCGCACGCCGGTCATCGCGTCCCGGATCGCCGACCGGCCGGCCGCCGTGTGGTTCGCCGACTTCACGCCGTCGACCATCGCCGCCCGCGTCCGCGCCGTCACCTCGGGCGCCGCGGGGCAGGGCCGGGTGCCGGTCGTGGTGGCGTACGCGATACCCGGCCGCGACTGCGGGGGCGCCTCCGAGGGTGGGGCGCCCGACCTCGCGGCCTACGACGCCTGGATCGACAGGTTCGCGACGGGCCTCGGCTCCGGCGAGGTCGTGGTCATACTCGAACCCGACGCGATCGCGCAGTCCGACTGCCTGTCGGGGACTGAACGGGCCGAGCGTTTCGCCTCGTTGGCCCGCGCGGGCCGCGTGCTGAAGGCCGCCGACCCGAAGGCCCGCGTCTACTACGACGCGGGCCACTCCGACTGGAACCCGGCGGCTCAGCAGGCGTCCCTGCTCAGGCAGGCGGGCGCCGCCTCGGCCGCCTCCTCCGACGGCGTCTTCAGCAACGTCTCCAATTTCAACGCCACTTCGGACGAGATCGCCTACGACCGCCGGGTGCTGGCCGACCTCGGCGGCCCCGCGAGCCTGGGCGCGGTCGTCGACACCAGCCGCAACGGCAACGGCGCCCCGGCCGACGGTGCGTGGTGCGACCCCGCCGGGCGCAGGATCGGCCGGGCGCCGACGCTGAGCACCGGCGAGTGGCGGATCGACGGCTACCTGTGGGTGAAACCGCCCGGGGAGTCCGACGGGTGCAAGGGCTCGCCGGGCACCTTCAGCCCGTCGTACGCCTACGACTTGGCGTCGTCGTAGGAGGACGTGCCCTCGTCCAGCAGTGGGCCCTGCCCCTTGAGGTGGGGCGGGGCGAACGTGCGCAGCGCGTGATAGCCGGTGATGACGACGATCGTGCCGAGCGCGATGCCGCTGAGCGAGAAGTTGTCGGTGAACTTCATGGTGACGTTGCCGACGGCGATGATGATGCCCGCCGCGGCCGGCACCCGGTTCAGCGGATTGCGCAGGTCCACCCGGGAGTTGGTCCAGATCTGCGCGCCCAGCAGGCCGATCATGCCGTACAGGATGACGGTGATGCCGCCGAGGACGCCGCCCGGGATCGCGGCCACGATCGCGCCGAACTTCGGGCAGAGGCCGAAGAGGAGGGCGAAGCCGGCGGCGGCCCAGTAGGCGGCGGTGGAGTAGACGCGGGTCGCGGCCATGACGCCGATGTTCTCGGAGTACGTGGTGTTGGGCGGGCCGCCGAGCGCGGTGGACAGGACGGAGCCGAGGCCGTCGGCGGCGATCGCGGTGCCGAGCCTGTCGTCCAGCGGGTCGCCGGTCATCTCGCCGACCGCCTTGACGTGTCCGGCGTTCTCCGCGACCAGGGCGATGACCACGGGCAGCGCGACCAGGATCGCCGACCACTGGAACGACGGCCCGTGGAAGGACGGCAGGCCGATCCAGTCGGCCTGGCCGACCGCGGAGAGGTCGAGCCGCCAGTGGTCGGTGAGCTTGCCGCTCGCGTCCACCGAGTGGATCCTGCCGAAGATCCGGTCGAAGCCCCAGGAGATGACATAGCCGAAGACCAGGCCGAGGAAGATCGCGATCCGGGACCAGAAACCGCGCAGGCAGACGATGGCCAGGCCGGTGAACAGCATGACCAGCAGGGCGGTCCACTGGTCCTGCGGCCAGTAGGTGGACGCCGTGACGGGCGCGAGGTTGAAGCCGATCAGCATGACGACGGCGCCGGTGACGATCGGCGGCATCGCCGCGTGGATGATCCGCGCGCCGAAGCGCTGGACCGCGAGCCCCACCAGGAACAGCGCGACACCGACGACGAGGACCGCGCCGGTCACCGTGGCGCTCGTGCCGCCCTGGGCGCGGATCACGGCGGCCACGCCCACGAACGACAGTTGAGCAGCCCAGATAACTGGGCACCCGGCCGCGGGTCGCCAGCAGGAAGATCATGGTCGCGACGCCGGACATCATGATGGCCAGGTTCGGGTCGAGGCCCATGAGCACCGGAGCCACGAAGGACGCGCCGAACATCGCCACCACGTGCTGGGCGCCCAGGCCGACCGTGCGGGGCCAGGTGAGGCGTTCGTCGGGCCGTACCACCGCGCCGGGCGCGGGCGTCCGCCCGTCACCTCCGTGCAGCTTCCAGCGCACGCCGAGGTCCATGGTGAGGTTCGCTTTCTCTGTACGTGAAGCCTGTCCGGACCATTGTCACGGGTACCAGGACGTCCTACGCTCACACGGTTCTCCTCGTGAACAGTGTTCATGTATCTGATCGACTGAGTGGCTGATCGGAGTGCCAGATGAGTGGAAGATCCCGTGCCGCCGTCCTGCTGGCCGCGGTACTGACGCTCGGAGCCGGGCTCGTCCCCTCCGCGCACGCGGCGCCGAGGGCGCCCGACACCGCCGTCCTGGACGGCGCCCGGCTCCAGCAGACCAAGCTCCGCCTGGACCGTGGTGATCCACAACTGCGCCGCGCCGTCCGCAACTTGACGGCCCGCGCGGACGCCTGGCTCGACCAGGGCCCTTGGACGGTCGTCGACAAGCCGAAGCCGGCACCCGGCGGCGACGTCCACGACTATCTGAGCCAGGCCCCCTACTGGTGGCCCACCACGGCCCCGACGGCCGACAACCCCTGGGGCTGCCCCTACGTTCAGCGAGATGGACAACGCAATCCCGAGGTCGACTCAGGCACCGACCGCCAGGACGTCGAGAAGGTCTTCGACTCCTCCTACGACCTGTCACTGGCCTGGTACTACACGGGCAAGCGGCAGTACGCCGAGAAGGCGGGGCAGGTCCTGCGCACCTGGTTCCTCGACCCGGCGACCCGGATGAACCCGAACCTCAACCACGCGCAGTTCATCCCCTGCAAGTACGACGGCCGGGCCATCGGCATCATCGACTTCTCGCAGTCGTACACGAGCGTCGTCGACGCGCTCGCCGTTCTCGACAGCGGCGCCCCCGGCTGGACGAAGGCCGACCGCGGCGGCATGACGCGGTGGAACACCGACTTCCTGAACTGGCTGAAGAACAGCGACTTCGGCAAGCAGGAGGGGGCCGCCGCCAACAACCACGGCACCTTCTACGACATGCAGCTCGCCGCCCTCGCCTACGCGACCGGTGACCGGGCGCTGGCCCGGCGGACCGTGCTGGACGCGCGCGCCAAGCGGATCGACCCGCAGATCGCGGGCGACGGCAGCCAGCCGCAGGAGCTCGCTCGGACGCGGAGCTGGCACTACTCCACCTTCGACCTGGTGGCGTACACACGGCTCGCGGCCATCGGCCGGCACGTCGGCGTCGACCTGTGGGGTTACCAAGGGCCGGACGGACAGGGCCTGTTCAACGCCGTGGACTTCCTGCTGCCCGCGGCGACCGGCGCCGGCCCGTGGGCGTACCCGGAGCTGGAGTTCCACCGCTTCGCGGCGAGCGACGTCGTGCACGCGGCGGCGGACGCGGGCGACAAGGCGGCGCGCCAGGCCGTCCCGAAGCTGGAGGCGCCACCCGGCGGCGACCTCTGGGCGCTGCGCCCGGCGGCAGAGCAACTGGACTCGATAGCGGGCTGAGCGGCCCGGCAGGCCCCCTCCCGACCGGGGCTCCCGGGCACCCACGGCGGCCGGAGTGCCCCCACCGCTCCGCCCCCGATGCCCGGGAGCCCCTCCCGGGAGCCCCTCCCGCGAGCGCCTATGCGGCCGCCTCATGGCCAGGGGTCGAAAACCGTCCTGGGTGCTGGGCGGCACCCTCCGCGCGTGTTCGTGCGGTCGCCTCAGGGGCGTGGGTCGGCAACCGCTGTCTTCGGGCGGCCGATCTGTGTGCGGTGGCGGTCGCCCGATCGGAGGACGCCCGCGAAGGCAGCGAGGCCGCAGGCCAGGACCGTCACCAGGACGAACGACACCGTCAGGCTGGTGGCCTGGGCCACCCCGCCGATCAGGCTCGGCGCGATCAGGCCCGAGGTGTAGGTGATGGTCGCGACGCCCGCGATGGCCTGGCTCGGGTTCGGGCCGCTGTGCCCGGCCGCCGCGAAGCAGAGCGGTACGACGACGGCGATGCCGAGGCCCATCAGCGCGAACCCGCCCATCGCCACCGCCGGATGACCGGCGACGACGATCAGCAGTCCGCCGGCGACGGCGAGGGCGCCGCCCGCCCGGACGGTGCGGACCGCGCCGAAGCGGTTGACCACCGCGTCGCCCACCAGCCGGGCCACCGCCATGGTGAGCATGAACCCGGTGGTGCACGCGGCGGCGAGCCCCGCCGAGGTCTCCAGCCGGTCGCGCAGATAGACCGCGGACCAGTCCAGGCTCGCCCCCTCCGCGAACACGGCGCAGAAGCCGACGGCGCCGATCAGCAGCGCGGACCTGGGCGGCAGCGCGAACCGCGGCGGCGGCTCCTCGTCCTCGGCGGGCTGCAGGTCGAGCACCCAGCGACAGGCCAGGACACCCAGCAGCGTCAGCGTCACCGCGGCCAGCGCGAAGTGCAGGCGCGCGTCCGCGCCGAGGTGCGCGGCGAGCGTGCCGGCCGCCGACCCGACCAGGGCGCCCGCGCTCCACATGCCGTGCAGACCGGACATGATCGACTTGCCGAGCATCCGCTCGACCTCGACCCCGAGGGCGTTCATGGCGACGTCTGCCATGCCCGCGCTCGCGCCGTACACGAACATCGACAGACACAGGGTGGGCAGATTCGGCGCGAGGGACGGCAGGATCAGGGACAGCGTCCAGAGCGCGATCAGTCCCCGCAGCGCCGTACGGCTGCCGAAGCGGTGACTGATCCGGCCGGCCAGCGGCATGGAGCAGGAGGCGCCGAACGCCGTGAAGGCGAGGGCGAAGCCGAGCCGGCCCGCACTGAGGGAGGCGTGGTCCTGGACCCACGGCACACGGGTCGCGAACGAGCCCGTGACGGCTCCGTGCACGGCGAACACGGCGGCCACGGCGTACCGGGCCCGCCTGACCTCGCGCAGGTCGTAGACCACGTCACTCATTCTCCGGCCCCTCCCGGTCCTGCCGAGTTCCCCAGATTCCCCACCTGCGCCCGGTAAACTATCAGGAACCCTGCCTGATAGATAGGGCTTTCATTGGCCGTGCGGCGGCCGGACGGCGTGCGGTGCGGTCCCGCCGATCTGGAAGGATCCCGGCATGCCTGCCTCTCCGAGCACCGCCCGGGCCATCAACGACCGGCTCGCCCTGCGTCTGCTCCAGGAGGAGGGCCCGCTCACGGCGGGGCAGTTGAAGCAGCTGACCGGACTGTCCCGGCCGACCGTCGCCGACCTCGTGGACCGCCTCACCGCGTCCGGGCTGATCACCGTCGTCGGGGAGGCGGGGGAGCAGCGGCGCGGCCCGAACGCCAGGCTCTACGGGATCGTGGCCGACCGCGCGCACCTGGCCGCGCTGGACGTCCGCACCGACGGCGTCTCGGTGGTCGTGACCGACCTGGTGGGCCGGATGCTCGCCGAGGCGTCCGTGCCGATCGTCGGCGAGACGGGGACGGGACCCGTGGTGGAGCAGGCGGTCGCGCTCGTCGAGCGGACGGCGAAGGAGGCCGGAGTGGCGGGGGCGCCCCAGGGCAAGGGGACGCGCGCGTGGGGACGTCTGCACACCGTCGGCATCGGCGCCCCCGGCCTGATCGACCCGGCCACCGGCGAACTGCGCGACTCCTCGGGCCTGCCCGAATGGCACCGGCGCCTGGTCGCCGCCCTCCAGGACCGGTTCCCCGAGGCCCGCGTCAGCGTCGGCAACGAGGCCAACCTCGCGGCCCTGGCCGAACAGCGTGACGGCGCGGCCCGCGACCGCGACACGTTCGTCCTGCTGTGGCTGAGCCACGGCACGGGCGCCGCGGTGGTGCTGGACGGCGCCCTGCGCCGCGGGGCCTCCGGCGGTACGGGCGAGATCGGGTTCCTGCCGGTGCCGGGCACGGCCGGACTGCCGTCGGCGACCGACTGCGACGGCGGCTTCCACTCGCTGGCCGGGTCGGCCGCGATCGTGGAACTGGCGGCGGAGCACGGGCTGGCGATCGCGGACGCGGCCGAGCAGCCGGCCGCCGCCGGAGTGGTGCGCGGGGCGGCACGGACGGCCACGGCCACGGATACAGCCACGGCCACGGCCACGGATACGGATACGGCTCGGGTCGCGGACCCAGGGCGCTTCCTCGACGCCCTCGCCGACCGGCTCGCCGTGGGGGTCGCCTCCGTCGTGGCGATCCTCGACCCCGGATGCGTCGTGCTCGGGGGCGAGGTCGGGCAGGCCGGCGGCGAGGAACTCGCCCGGCGGGTGGCGGAGCGCGTGCGCCGGATGACCCCGCTCGGCACCGAGGTCCGGCCGAGCACCCTCGGCGGCGGCGCCGTCCTGCGCGGGGCGCTGCTCACCGCACGGGACCGCGCCCAGGAGGAGCTGTTCGCGCCTCCGGAGCGGTAGGCCCCGGCCCGGGGTTCTGCTGTCCGAACTCCCTGAGCTCCCCGACGACTCGAACTCCCCGAATCCTCGAACTCCCCGCGTTCCACGTTCAGTTCGCGTTCCCCGTGCTCCTTCAGAAGGCTCAGGCCCGCTTCAGGTACTCCTCGAACGTGCCTTTCCCCGTGGCCTGTTCCGGCGCCAGATGACCGCCGTCGCGGAACGCCCGGTACGCCTTGCCCCACAGCGGCACGCCGACCACCGGCCTGCGGCGCCCGGTCGCCTTCAGCCAGGCGCGGGCCAGCGACTCGAAGGTGCGGATCTCGGGCCCGCCCATGTCCTCGACCCGCCCGGCCGGCGCCATTGCCGCCAACTCGGCCAGCCGCTCGGCCACTTCGGCCACCTCGACGGGCTGGTCCCGCACCCCGGCGGGCAGCAGCAGGACCGGCAGCTTGGCCAGCGCCCGGAAGATCATCACCGGCAGGTCGTGGAACTGGGTCGCGCGCAGCACCGTCCAGCCGAGCCCCGACTCCTCGATCATCCTCTCGACCGCGAGCTTGGTCCGGTAGTACGGGAACGGCACCCGGTCGACGCCGACGATCGAGATGTGGACCAGGTGCTCCACGCCGGCCCGCCGCGCCGCCTCGATCAGGTTCCGGGCGGCCTTCTCGTCCCCGCCGGTCTGCGTGGTCGCGCAGTGCACGACCGTGCCGGCGCCCGCGAGTGCCGCGTCCAGACCGGAACCGCCCCGGCGCAGATCGACGGCGTACGGCTGCGTGTGGCGGCTGAGCACCCTGACCTCGTGACCGTCCGCACGCAACCGCTCGGTGACGAGCCGGCCGAGGGTTCCGGTGCCACCGGTCACCAGGATCGTGGTCATGCCGTTCAGCTCCTTCGACGCCGGGTGCTCCCGGATGGAACGCCCTTCGACAGCTCAGACCGGACAGCGGGTCCGCGATGTGACAGATAGCGGCACGCGGGCGCGGACGATGTCTACGGCTGCGTGAGCTGACGCTGTGCGAAGTCCAGCTTGTCAGGGTTCATCACGGCACGGACGTGGGAGATCAGACCGTCCCGCACCTCGAACGCGATCATGCCGAACAGTGCGTCGCCGTCCCAGATCGCCAGCCCCTGCGCGCCGTTGACCTCGGGCCTCGTGAAGGCGAGCCCCGCCGTGAACCGCTCGACGACACCCGCCACGAGCCGCGCCACCTTGTCGGGTCCCTCGACCGCGCGCAGGGCCGCCCGGACCTTGCCGCCGCCGTCGCTCGAGAACGTCACGTCCGCCGTCAGCAGCTTCTCCAGACCGGCCAGATCGCCGTCGCGGGCCGCCGTGATGAACGAGGTGACGAGCTCCTCCTGCTGCTCGGGCACCGGCTCGAAACGGGGCCGCTCCTCGCTCACCCGCCGCACCGCCCGCCGGTACAGCTGGCGGGAGTTGGCCTCGGTCAGGTCGAGTGCGTCGGCGATCTCGCGGTGCCCGTACCCGAAGGCCTCGCGCAGCACGTACACCGCCCGCTCGGTCGGCGAGAGCCGCTCCAGCAGGACCAGCATCGCGAGCGACACCGCCTCGCGCTGCTCGGCCGACTCCAGGGGGCCGAGCGTGCCGTCCGAGGTGACCACCGGCTCCGGCAGCCAGACTCCCACGTAGCTCTCGCGCCGGGCCCGCGCCGAGGTCAGCCGGTTGAGGCAGAGGTTGGTGACGACCTTGGCGAGCCAGGCCGCCGGATGCTCGATGCCCGCGCGATCGGTCCCGCTGAAGCGCAGATACGCGTCCTGGACCGTGTCCTCCGCCTCGTCGGCCGAGCCGAGCATGCGGTAGGCGAGGCCGAACAGCCGGGGGCGGTGTGTCTCGAACTCGTCGGCGATCGCGCTGCTCATGAGCACCACCCTGCCAGAGCGGCCCGGCCCGGGAGTTGAAGGCCCGGCGGTGGGCAAGGGCCGTCGTCACCACCGCCGGACCGGATCGTGGAGCCAAAAGGACTAGACCAAAGGGTCCAGCAGATCAGGCCAGTTGAGAAGTCCACCGTCACGTCCTGTGAGCCAACGCACACCGGTCGCCCGTATGGACCTCGATCAGGCGTGGCACACTGGCTCTGTACCAGAAGCAGCGCACTCCGGGGTCGGTGAAAGTCCGAACCGGCGGTTACAGTCCGCGACCCGGCCGCTTCCAGCGGCCGGTTGACCAGGTGAAATTCCTGGACCGACGGTTAAAGTCCGGATGGGAGGCAGTGCGCGGCGGGCGGGCATTCGTGCGCGCCGCCGTATCGGCTTCGTCCTACGGGACGAGCGCGTCCGGCGTCGCCCCCGGTGTCCTCGCTCGTTCATTCTGTCGTCATCGACAGGCCCCGGAGTCCGTGCCCGAACAGGGAGGACCCGGGAAGTGTTCACCGGAATCGTCGAAGAGCTGGGCGAGATCACGGCGGTCGAGAATCTCGGCGACGCCTCCCGCTTCCGGCTGCGTGGTCCCGTCGTCACCGACGGCGCGAAGCACGGCGACTCCATCGCCGTGAACGGGGTCTGTCTCACCGTCGTCGACCACGAGGGCGACGAATTCACCGCCGACGTCATGGCGGAGACCCTCGACCGCTCCAGCCTCGGCGCACTCGCCGTCGGCTCCCGCGTCAACCTCGAACGCCCCATGGCCGTGGGCGCCCGTCTCGGCGGCCACATCGTCCAGGGCCATGTCGACGGCACGGGCCAGATCGTGGAGCGCAAGCCCTCCGAGCACTGGGAGATCGTGAAGGTCTCCCTCCCGGCGGACCTGACCCGCTATGTCGTCGAGAAGGGCTCGATCACGGTCGACGGCATCAGCCTCACCGTGGTCGACGCGGGCCCCGACTACTTCACGGTCAGCCTCATCCCGACCACCCTCGGCCTGACGACGCTCGGCCACAAGCAGCCCGGCGACCCGGTCAACCTCGAGGTCGACGTCGTCGCCAAGTACGTCGAGCGCCTGCTCGGAAGCGGTCAGGGGGCGGCCCGGTGAACTGGCTGAACTCCGAGGCGTTCACCCTCCTCGGCCAGCGCATCATCTGGTCGGACATGATCGGCAACGTCCTGGGCCTGGTCACCCTCGCCCTCGGCTGGCGCCGCTCCCTGCTGACCTGGCCGGTGCAGTTCCTCTCCGGCCTGGTCCTCTTCGTCGCCTTCTACGGCCACCTCGCCGGCAGCGCGGGCAAGCAGACCGTCGTCATGGTCGTCGCCCTGTACGGCTGGTGGCAGTGGAACCGCAGCAAGGGTCAGGCGGAGGACGGCCACATCACCCCGCGGTTCGCCACCTGGCGCGAGCGCGGCGCGATGGTCGCCGCCGCGGCGGCGGGCACGGTCGTGGTCGCCCTGCTCTTCAAGGCCTACCCGTCCCTGTCCTGGGACCCCTGGCCCGACGCCTACATCTTCGTCGGCACCGTCGTCGCCATGTACGCGCAGGCGCGCGGCATGGTCGAGTTCTGGATCGCCTGGCTCCTGGTGGACGTCGTCGGCGTCCCCCTCAACTTCGCCAACGGCTACGCCTTCTCCGGCTTCGTCTACGTCATCTACGGCGCACTCGTCCTGTGGGGCATGCGCGACTGGTGGCTGCGCTCCCGCAGGGCGCCGCAGCCCGTCCTGGAAGGAGCGCCGGCATGACCTCGGCACCCGTTCTGTACAGCACCGACGGCATCGAGGACTGGTCCCTCGACCCCATCGAGCAGGCCATCGCCGACATCGCGGCGGGCCGCCCCATCGTGGTGGTCGACGACGAGGACCGCGAGAACGAGGGCGACCTCGTCGTCGCCGCCGAGAAGGTCACCCCCGAGATCGTCGCCTTCATGATGAGCGAGTGCCGCGGCCTGATCTGCGCCCCCATGGAGGGCGAGGAGCTGGACCGGCTCGCACTGCCGCAGATGGTCGAGGACAACACCGAGTCGATGAAGACCGCGTTCACGGTCTCCGTCGACGCCTCCGGTGCGCACGGCGTCACCACCGGCATCTCGGCCGCCGACCGCGCCACCACGCTCCAGCTGCTGGCCAGCGGCGGCGCCGAACCGTCCGACTTCGTGCGTCCGGGCCACATCTTCCCGCTGCGCGCCCGGGCCGGCGGCGTCCTGACCCGCGACGGCCACACCGAGGCCGCCGTGGACCTCGCCCGGCTCGCGGGGCTCCGCCCGGCGGGCGCCATCGTCGAGATCGCCGGCGAGGACGGCCGCATGCTGCGTCTGCCCGAGCTGATCCCGTTCGCCCGCAAGCACGGCCTGACGATCATCTCCATCGAGGACCTGATCGCCTACCGCCGTACCGCCGAGCCCACCGTCCGCCGCGAGGCCGAGACCCAACTGCCCACCAGGCACGGCGAGTTCACGGCCTACGGCTACCGCTCCACCGTCGACGGCGTGGAGCACGTCGCGCTCGTCCACGGCGAGATCGGCGACGGCGAGGACGTCCTGGTCCGCGTCCACTCCGAGTGCCTGACCGGCGACATCTTCGCCTCCCTGCGCTGCGACTGCGGCCCCCAGCTGGAGGCCTCCCTGGAGGCCATCCAGGCCGAGGGCAGGGGAGTGGTGGTCTATCTGCGCGGGCACGAGGGGCGCGGCATCGGCCTGCTCTCCAAGCTGCGGGCGTACGAGCTCCAGGAGCGCGGCCGCGACACCCTCGACGCCAACCTCGAACTCGGCCTGCCCGCCGACGCCCGGGACTACGGCGCGGGCGCCCAGATCCTGGACGACCTCGGCGTGCACAGCGTCCGGCTGATGACCAACAACCCCGACAAGACCGACGCGCTCGTCGCGCACGGGCTCAAGGTCGTCGGCCGGGAGCCGATGCCCGTACAGGCGGGCGAGCACAACCTCCGCTACCTGCGCACCAAGCGGGACCGGATGGGGCACGACCTGCCCTGGCTGGACACGGCTCCCGTGTCCACCTGCGGCAACCAGTAAGAGACCCTGAGAAGGCACAGAGGAGACACGGGAACGTGAGCGGCAAGGGCGCACCGGAGCTGTCGGTACGGAACGTCGGGGACCTGCGGGTCGCCGTCATCGCGGCGCAGTGGCACGAAAAGGTGATGGACGGCCTGGTGGACGGCGCCCTGCGCGCCCTGCACGACCTGGGGATCGACGAGCCGACCCTGCTGCGGGTCCCCGGCAGCTGGGAGCTCCCGGTGGTCGCCAAGGCCCTCGCGGGCCGCGGCTACGACGCGATCGTCGCCCTGGGTGTCGTCATCCGCGGCGGCACCCCCCACTTCGAGTTCGTGTGCCAGGGCGTGACCCAGGGCCTGACCCAGGTCTCCGTCGACACCGGCGTCCCCGTCGGCTTCGGCCTGCTCACCTGCGACACCGAGGAACAGGCCCTGGACCGCGCCGGTCTGGCGGGCTCCAACGAGGACAAGGGGCACGAGGCGGTGACCGCGGCGGTGGCGACCGCGGCCACCCTCCGCTCAGTATCTGAACCGTGGCACTGACGCAGAGCCCGCGTGGCATAGGCTGAGCGTCATCATGTCCAAGAAGACGTTCGAGGAGCTCTTCACCGAGCTCCAGCACAAGGCCGCGCACGGCGACCCCGCCTCCTCCCGCACCGCGGAACTGGTCGGCAAGGGCGTCCACGCCATCGGCAAGAAGGTCGTCGAAGAGGCCGCCGAGGTCTGGATGGCCGCCGAGTACGAGGGCAAGGAGGCGGCTGCCGAGGAGATCTCGCAGCTGCTGTACCACGTCCAGGTGATGATGGTCGCCCGGGGAATCTCCCTGGACGACGTGTACGCCCACCTGTAAGCCGCCCCGCTTCAGACACCCACCCCATCACGCGAAGGAAGCCGACCTCATGCTGCGCATCGCCGTCCCCAACAAGGGTTCCCTGTCAGGCCCTGCGGCGGAGATGCTGCATGAGGCCGGCTACCGGCAGCGCCGGGAGTCCAAGGAGCTGCGGATCGTCGACCCGACGAACGAGGTCGAGTTCTTCTACCTCCGCCCCCGGGACATCGCGATCTACGTCTCCTCCGGCAAGCTCGACATCGGCATCACCGGCCGCGACCTGCTGATCGACTCCGGCGCCGACGCCGAGGAGATCCTGCCGCTCGGCTTCGCCCGCTCGACCTTCCGCTTCGCGGCCAAGCCGGGCACGGCGAACGGCCTGGAGGACCTCAAGGGCCGCACCGTCGCCACCTCCTACGAGGGCATCGTCGAGGGCCACCTCGCCGAGCACGGCGTCGACGCCTCCGTCGTCCACCTCGACGGCGCGGTGGAGACGGCGATCGAGCTCGGTGTCGCCGAGGTCATCGCCGACGTCGTCGAGACCGGCACCTCGCTGCGCAACGCGGGCCTGGAGGTCTTCGGCGAGCCGATCATGAAGTCCGAGGCCGTCGTCGTCCGCCGCACCGGCGCCGGCGCCGAGGAGGCCGAGCCGAAGGTCCAGCAGTTCCTGCGCCGGCTCCAGGGTGTCCTGGTGGCCCGGACGTACGTGATGATGGACTACGACTGCCGCGTCGAGCAGCTGGAGAAGGCCGTGGCCCTGACCCCGGGTCTGGAGTCGCCGACCATCTCCCCGCTGCACAACGAGGGCTGGGTCGCCGTCCGCGCCATGGTCCCCACCCGGGAGGCCCAGAGCATCATGGACGACCTGTACGCGATCGGTGCCCGGGCCATCCTGACCACGGCCATCCACGCCTGCCGTCTCTGAGGGGCGCAGAGAGATGTCCGACCTGCCCGCTCTCCCTGTCACGTTCCGGCCGGGCCGCACCCGCGTCGTCCTGCTCACCTCCGGTGCCGCGATCTTCGTCGTCATCACGGTGGTGGCGCTGATGCTGGAACAGCTCGGCCCCGGCGAGCGTATGAGCTTCGTCGTCACGGGCGCGCTCCTGTTCGGCGTACTCGCGATGCTGGCCCGGGTGAAGGTCGTCGCCGACGAGTCCGGCGTCACCGTGGTCAACATCGCCGGCCGGCGGCACCTGGAGTGGGCCGAGATCGTGCAGGTGAACCTGCGTCCCGGCGATCCCTGGGTGTTCCTCAACCTCAGCGACGGCACCAGCCTGCCGGCGCTCGGGATCCAGCCGGGCATCGCCAAGGAGCGCGCCATCGCCGACGCACGCACGCTGCGCGCGCTCGCCGAGGCCCGGTCCATCCGTGATCCCGAGCAGCGTCAGGGCTGACTCGGAGCGGCTTCCGGGCCGACTCGGGGAAGTCCACCCTGACGCACTGCCCCCTGTCTTGATTAATCTGTTGTCGGAGGCGTTGTCGTTGCGCCCCCGCCGCTGATGATTCCGGCCGGTCTCCACCGGCCCTCAGCGGTCCCCTGCTACCCGAGGAGTGACTCCCTCCAGCGATGGACGGATCGTCCTGCAGTACCTGCGCCGCCCCCTCACGAGGTAACGAGGCGGCGGCATCATGACCACCTCCCTGCTGCTGCTTGCAGCGGCATTCCTGCTGATCCTCGCCAACGGCTTCTTCGTGGCCGCGGAGTTCGGCCTGGTCACGGTCGAGGCGACGGACGCCGAGAAGGCCGCCGCCGAGGGTGACAAGCGGGCCCACCGGGTCGCCGAGTCGCTCAGGGAGCTGTCCTTCCAGCTCTCCGGCACCCAGCTCGGCATCACCATCACCTCCCTGGTCGTCGGCATGCTCGCCGAACCGGCCCTGGCGCGGCTGCTGCACGGCCCGTTCAGCGCGGTCGGCATCCCCGAGCGAGCCGTCCCCGGTGTCGCGGTGATCGTCGGCATGCTGCTGGCCTCCGCCGTGCAGATGGTGATCGGCGAACTCGTGCCCAAGAACTGGGCGGTGTCCCGGCCGATGCAGGTCGCACGTTTCGTCGCCGGCCCGCAGTACGTCTTCGCCCGCCTGTTCCGCCCGGTCATCGCCGCGCTGAACACGGTCGCCAACCGGCTGGTGCGCGCCCTGGGCGTCGAGCCCACCGCGGAGCTGGCCTCCGCCCGCACACCCGGCGAGCTCGTCTCGCTGGCCCGGCACTCCGCGCAGGCCGGCGCCCTGGAGCAGGACACGGCCGACCTCTTCGTCCGGACGCTGTCGCTCGCCGAGCTGACCGCGCAGCACGTGATGACGCCGCGGGTGAAGGTCAGCGCCCTTCAGTCGTCGGCGACCGCCGAGGACGTGGTCAACCTCACCCGGGCCACCGGCCTGTCCCGCTTCCCGGTCTACCGGGAGCGCATCGACGAGGTGGTGGGCATGGTCCACCTCAAGGACGCCCTGGCCGTCCCGGCACACGACCGGCTGCGCACGCCCGTCGGCCGTATCGCCCGTCCGGCCCTGCTGGTGCCCGAGACGCTGCCGGTCCAGCCGCTGCTGGCCCAGCTGCGCAGCGAGCAGCCCATCGCGGTCGTCGTCGACGAGTACGGCGGCACGGCGGGGGTCGTGACGCTGGAGGACATCGTCGAGGAGATCGTCGGCGAGGTCCGCGACGAGCACGACGGGCAGGACGTGCCCGAGCTCGCCGCCGCCCCGCCGGAGGAGGGCAGGCCCGCCTGGGACGCCGACGGCAGCTGCCGCGTCGACATCCTCCAGCGCATAGGCCTCGACGTGCCCGAGGGGCCGTACGAGACCGTCGCCGGTCTGGTCGCCGACCGGCTGGGGCGGATTCCGGCGGTCGGCGACAAGGCCGAGCTGCCGGGCTGGCGGATGACCGTGCGCCGCGTGGGGCACTACCGCGCCGAGCGGGTCCGGCTGGTCAGGACCGGCCCGGTCGTGGAGGTGGCACGATGAGCGTGCTCCAACTCCTGTTCGCCGGGCTGCTCGTGCTCGCCAACGGCTTCTTCGTCGGCGCCGAGTTCGCGCTCGTGTCCGTGCGCCGCAGCCAGATCGAACCGCTCGGCACGGCCCGGGCCCGCCAGGTGCTCTACGGCCTGGAGCGGCTGCCGCAGATGATGGCCGCGGCCCAGTTCGGCATCACCGTCTGCTCGCTGACCCTCGGCGCGGTCGCCGAACCGACCGTCGCGCACCTGCTGGAGCCGGTCTTCGAGTGGATCCACCTCCCGGACGGGGTGATCCACCCGCTGGGCTACGTCATCGCGCTCGCCGCAGTGGTCTTCTTCCACCTCGTCATCGGCGAGATGGTCCCGAAGAACCTGGCGATGGCGGCCCCGGAGAAGGCCGCGCTGTGGCTCAGCCCCGGCCTGGTCGCCTTCGCCCGTCTGTGCAGGCCGATCACCGTCTTCCTCGGCGCCTGCGCGAAGGGGATCCTGCGGCTGTTCCGGGTCGAGCCGAAGGACGAGATCGAGGCCGTCTTCACCAGCGAGCAGCTCAACCGCCTGGTGGAGGACTCCGGCCAGGCGGGCCTGCTCGACCCCGAGGAGCAGGAACGCCTCGAGGACGCGCTGGAGCTGGGCTCCCGCCCGGTGACGGACGTGCTCCTCAAGCAGGAGTCCCTGGTGACGGTCCCGCCCTCGGTCACGCCGGGCCGGATCGTCGAGCTCACCGCGCGCACCGGCTACTCCCGCTTCCCGATAGCCGCGGAGAACGGCGCCTTCATGGGCTACCTGCACGTGAAGGACGTACTGGACCTGGAGGACTCCGAGCGGGCGGTGCCGCAGCAGCTGTGGCGTCCCATGACGACCCTCCGCTCCGAACTCCCGCTGGACGACGCCCTGACGGTCATGCGCCGGGCCGCCACGCATCTGGCCCAGGTGGCCGACGCGTCCGGCCGGGTGCTGGGCCTGGTCGCCCTGGAGGACGTCCTGGAGCTCCTGGTCGGCGAGGTCACCGACCCGGCGCACCGCGACGTGCCGCCGGTGAAGGTGACCGAGCCGCGCTCCAGCGACGATCCGGAGAGCGCGCTGACCGGCTGACGGCGGGGGCCGGGAAGAACACCGGGGCCGGGGGCCGCGGGTCCGTCACATGGGTGACGGGTCCTGCGGCCCCCGGCCCGACAGCACCTCTCCGTACGCCTGCATCAGGTCCGGCAGCCGCAAGGTCGACAGGTCGTCGCGGGACAGCGCGCCGGGATACGTCGACAGCCGCAGGTCGCGGTAGGCGCAGCTCTTCTCGTACAGCGTTCGCAGAAACCGGCCGTTGCCGAGCTCGTCGATCCATCCCTGGTCCACCACGTGCCCGGCGATCGAGCGCAGCTCGTCGAGGGCCTCTTCGTCCCACACGTCGCCGTTCTCCGCGGCCAGCACCTCGCCGATCGAGGTGAGTTCGAGCGGGCGGTAGGACGGGAAGTCGACGCGGCTGGTGAAGCGGGAGGACAGTCCCGGGTTGGCGGCCAGGAGGCGGTCCATGCCCTCCGGGTAGCCGGCCAGGATGACCACCAGGTGGTCGCGGTTGTCCTCGGCCCGCTTCAGGAGCACCTGGAGCGCCTCGTCGCCGTACGCATCGCCCTTGCCGTAGCCGGAGTTGGAGAGCGAGTAGGCCTCGTCGACGAAGAGCACGCCGCCGATCGCGGAGTCGATCAGCTCGTTGGCCTTCACGGCCGTCTGGCCCAGGTACTCGCCCACCAGATCGGCCCGTTGGGCCTCGACCAGATGGTCGCCGCCCAGCAGACCGAGGGCGTAGAAGACGCGGCCGAGGATGCGGGCCACGGTGGTCTTGCCCGTGCCGGAGGGTCCGGAGAAGACGAAGTGCCGCTTCGGCGGCTGGACCGGCAGGCCCTGGCGGGCGCGCAGCCGCGCCATGTTCAACTGCGCCGACAGCGCCTTGACCTGGCGCTTGACCGGCTCCAGGCCCACCATGCCCTCCAGCTCGGCGAGCGCCTCCTCCAGCAGCAGCGAGTCGGTGGGGCCCGCGGGCAGCGGAGACCCGGACGGGCCGGTCTTCTGGCGTACCGACGGGTCGATCGCCGACGGGAGCGGGCCGACCGGCGGCAGGTCGGCGTCGGGCAGCCTGAGGTCCCGGCCGTCGGTGCCGAAGAGCGGGTCCAGGGTGTCGGGGCCCTCCAGGGCGTCCTGACCGCCGGACAGGGTGATCGCCGCGAGGTCGGTGGCCTCGTCGTAGCCGTCGCCCTCGGCGATCGCCGCGAGCCGGGCCGAGGTGTCCATGAAAGCGGGGTCGACGCGGTGCACGGCCCGGTACAGGGGGAGTGCGGCGGCCGAGCGGCCCGTGCCCTCGTGCGCCCGCGCCAGCCAGTAGCGCAGCTCCTTGCGCTGCGGCTGTTCGCTGCGGCAGCGCATCAGGGCGGCGGCGAGGAGGGGTTCGGCCTGTCCGTACATCTCCAGGCGCACCCGCGCCATGCCTCCGAACAGGCCTGCCTCGATGCCGAGCAGCGGGTCCTCGAGCAGCGGGTCGGTGTGCCGGACGAGCTGGTCCCAGTCCTTGACGAGATAGGCGCGGCAGGCGTGCAGAAAGCGGACCTGCGGGTCGGTGTCGACGGGCGGCAGGCCGGCCAGCGCCCGGTCCAGCTCCGGGACATGGCGGCCGTCCAGCCAGTGGGAGGCGTGCGCGAGCAGCAGATCGCGCGGGCTCTCCAGCACGGGCTGCACCCACCAGCCCAGCCAGTACCAGGAGTTGAGGGAGCGGCGGTGCCGGGCACGCTGCTCCCCGAAGCGGTCCCGGTGCCGGAACATCCGTAACAACGCGGTCGTCGTGTCCACCCGCAGCGCGTGCAGTCCCAGCCAGCCGTCGGCCATGCCCGGATCCATCCGGACCGCGGCCCGGAACTCCTCCTCCGCCTGCGGATAGGCGCCCATCGTGTAGGCGTCCACACCCCGCAGCCAGGCGAGGTCGGCCGGGGCCTCGGGGCCCTGCGTGCCGAAGTCCATCACGTCCCCCACAAACCGTGCCCCCGTCGGTTGACCGCCGGACCGTCCGTTGCCGGCCGCCTAGATCGAACCGCCGTGCCGCGGACCGGAGTTGCGGTGCGGGCAGCCGTCCGTCAGGTCGCACCGAGGGCATCGTACCTGCGCCGGTGTCGCCCGCCGAAGGGTGTGGCACGGGCCGTTTGACGAGGTGGGAGCAGATGGGGCGCACTTCGGACGGTGAGCGAGGGTGAGCGAATCGCGCCTCGGAGCGTCCGGAAAAGTGGGGTGAGGGCAGAACGAAGCCCCCGATCACGGGGGAACAACCGGGGGCTTCGCGTCTGCGGGTGGCCTCGGAGGGCCACACATTGAGAACGTAAGACCTGTACGGCCCCCGGGTCAAGCGGAGTTGGGGCACTCCGGAAACTTCCCCGGGGAGGGTCTTCACAAGTTCAGCACACTGCCGATGGCCCGTCACCGTGCGTGAGCGACTGGTCCGGTCCAAGGGACTTCCCGGGCCCCGGGAACACCTCGTACCCCTTCTCCAACTGTCGCACCAGGAGGTCCGCGAACGGCCGTGAGGGGTCTTCGGCGAAGTGTCGTCGTTCCGCTCCGACCCACCCGGCCCAGAACTCCCGCTGTTCCTCCCCGTCCCGCTGCCGTCCCCGCCTCCAGGACTCCTCGTGCGGCAACTCCATCCACAGCAGTGCCGCGAGATGCGGGCGCAGTGCGCGGCGGCCGGCGCCGACCCCCTCGATCAGGACCACCGGTGCGGCCGGCAGGGCGCGGGGCGTTCCGAAGCGGCGGGCGCGCCAGTCGTAGGGGGCGTAGTGGGCGCTCTCGCCGCGGCCGAGCGGTTCGATCACCTGGGCCAGCAGCCGACCGGTCCACTCGAACAGCTCGTCATGGCTGGCGATGTCGTCGAGGCGCAGCACGGGCGCCCCGTCCAGTGCCTGGGCCAACTCCCCGGCGAACGTGGACTTTCCGGAGCCGGCGTGCCCGTCGACGCCGATCAGGCGGACCGGGCCGCAGGACGGCGGGAGGCGGCGGAGCCGGGTGGCGAGCTCGTGAATGGTCGGTTCCTCAGGTGGCGGAGGGCTGGGGCATATTTGGCGGGAACATTCTAGTGGTGGGTGAAATCGGGGCGAATGGGCGGGCCGAAATGGTGCGGCATTGAACTAGTTGTTGGCTGGCCGTCAACCAGTCGTATTCCGGTCCCATAACCCCGGCACGCCATGTCGAAAAGCGCGTTCCGGTTGCGCTCGCCGCTGAGTAAGGTACAGGTGCACAACTGCGAGGCGTCGTACGGGGAGACAGGAGCAGATGGCCGCCGGGTTATTCGAGGGGCAGTATGTGTGGCATCCGGCGGCGGACGACCGCCTGCTCGCGAACGTATGCGTCGACGTACGGGCAGGCCGCTACCGAAGTGCCCACGAAGCCCTCGCCGAAACGCGCGGGGACGCGGGGCTGCGGGCCCACCGCTCCCTGGTGCTCGCCTCGGAGGCTGCCGACTCCGACCTCACCGAGCGCTGGCTGGACGAGGAGCCGAGCCCCGAGTCCGCGCTGCTGTGGGCGCGGGTGGCGGTGCTGCGGGCGGTGCGCGCGGCCGACACGCACGACGAGCGCGCCGAGGCGCTGGAGCGGATCGCGCTCGCGGCCTGCGACCGGGCGGCCGCGGCGAATCCGCGCGATCCCACGCCCTGGACGGCCCGGCTGGCCATGGCCCGGCTGCACCGGCTGAACGACCCCGCCCCGCGGGGTCTGCTCACCGCGCCGCCCGGCCCCTGGCGGCTGTTCGCACACATCCTGTCCCTCGACCCGTGGCACCGCGAGGCCCACCACCGCTTCCTGGCCTGCTTCTTCAGCCGCAACGGCGGCTCGGTGAACGCCGCCTGGGACGTCGCCGCCTTCCTCGGCCAGCGCGCACCCGTCGACTCCCCGCTGCGCCTGCTGCCGCTCGTCGCCCTCGTCGAGAGCTACAACCCGGCCCAGCTGCTCGCCGACAGCATCTGGGAGCAGCCGCAGTGGCGCTCCACCGCCCTCGCGATCTACCAGAACTGGCTGCCCGCGGCCGCGGGTTACCGCTTCACCCCGGTGCTCGACCTGGCCTACCTCGCGCACGCGCTGGTCATGGGCAAGTGCGAGTTCGAGGCACGCGCGGTCTTCGCGGCGACGGGGCCGTACGCCTCCCGTATGCCCTGGTCCGCCTTCGGCGAGCCGGCCGAGCAGTTGTCCCGAGCCCGCCGCGCCTGCGGCCTGCCCGTCCCCCCATAGAGAGAAAGGCCGGCACGTGTCAGAACGCACGGCAGAACCGACTGAGCTGGACGACGACGCCACTCTGCACGCGATGGGTTATCCGAGAAAACTCACCCGTCGTTTCAAGGCGTTCGACAATTTCGCCATCTCGTTCACCATCATCAACATCATCTCGGGTATTTTCTCGAGTTTCGGATTCGGTATGAACGCCGGCGGTCCCCGCATTCTGGTGTTCGGCTGGATCGGCGTCTCCGTCATGGTGCTCTTCGTCGGTCTCGCGATGGCGGAAGTCGCCTCCGCCTATCCGACGAGCGGTGCCCTGTATTTCTCCGCCGGCAAACTCGCCAGACGGCACAAGGGCGCCTGGTCCTGGTACACGGGCTGGCTGAACTTCGTGGGCCAGATAGGCGGCACGGCGGCCACCGGCTACGCCGCCGCCACCTTCATCCAGGCCTTCGTCGCCCTGCAATGGCCCTCGTACGTGCCGACCGCCCATCAGACCGTGCTGATCACGGCCGTGATCATCGTGATCCAGGGCCTGGCCAACACCTACACCGTCCAGCTGGTCGCCCTGCTCAACCGGATCTCCGTGTGGTGGCTGCTGATCGGTCTCGTGGTGATCGTGGGTGCCCTGATCGCCGGTCCGGACCAGCACCGGTCGGCGTCCTTCGTCACGCATTTCGCGAACAACACCGGTTTCACGAGCGGGCTTTACGGCGGCATGCTCGGCCTGCTCGTCACCAGCTGGACCTTCACCGGCTTCGACGGCAGCTTCCACATGTCCGAGGAAACCGTGCGCGCCACGGTCAACGCCCCGAAGGGGATCACGCGGGCGATCGGATACTCGGCGATCACCGGGCTGATCCTCATGCTCGCACTGGTCTACAGCATTCATGACTACGACCATGTGGCGAGCGCCTCCGCCCCGCCCGTCCAGATTCTGATAGACGGGCTCGGTCTCACCACCGCCAAGGTGCTCCTGCTGATCGTGATCGGCGCGATGCTCTTCTGCGGACTGGCGAATCTCACCAGCAACACCCGGCAGATCTTCGCCTTCTCCCGCGACGGCGCGATGCCCGGCTCCCGCTGGTGGCACACCGTCTCCTCGCGCACCCGCACCCCCGTCAACGCGGTCTGGCTCGCGGTCGGTTGCTCGCTGGCCCTCGTCCTGCCCGGCTGGTGGTCGCACACGGCGTTCACCGCGATCGTCAGTGTCAACGTCGTCGGGCTCTTCCTCGCCTACGGCGTGCCCATCCTCCTGCGGCTGCGGCTGGGCGACGAGTTCCAGGCGGGCCCGTGGAACCTGGGGCGCTGGGGCCGTCCGGTGGGCGTGGTCGCGGTGACGTGGATCGTGCTCAGCAGCCTGCTGTTCATGCTGCCGCAGGCCTCGCCGATCACCGTCGACTCCTTCAACTACGCGCCGATCGCCCTCGCCGCAGTCCTGATCGTCGCGACGGTCTGGTGGTTCGCCACCGCACGCCGCCGCTTCCAGGGACCGGTCAGCTACGGCCGTCCCGACGAGGTCGCGGCGATGGACCTGATCTGAGCAACGGTGCCCGGCGTACCCCCGCGGGTACGCCGGGCCGTACGGGTCAGCAGGTCATGCCAGTGGTTCAGACCAATATTGATGGGCGTGGCATGGGCCGAAGTGCTGGCAGGACGTCCCACCTGCGGCCATAGTTGGCGCACACGCAGCACAGCACCGCAGCGCAATGCTGTCTTCGGACCCGCACCGACTCGGACACCTGGGGGTCATTCCGCCCATGAGCAGAGCCGAAAAGCCGTCCCGCAGAACCGTTCTGGCCGCCGCGGTCGCCGCGGCAGTGGTGGGCCCGGCGGTCACCGCCGGCGTCGCCGAGGCCGCCAAGGCCACGGCCCGGCCGGTCGACTACCACGCCTGGACCACGCACCACGACTGGCGCACCGGCACCGCGAAGGGCGTCCGCGCCGTCGCGGGCGCCCGGCCCGGCGTGGTGATCGCCGCCCCCGACGGCACGACCGACTACACGGACCCGCACACCGGCACCACCGCCACCTGGGAGTACGCGACCTGGACGTCCCCCGTCCACCGGCTCCGCGTCCCCGCCACCGAGACGATCGCCTCCTGGAACGCGCACACCCCGGCCGGCACCTGGCTCCAGGTCGAACTGCACGGCACGTACTCCGACGGCACGGAGACCCCCTGGTACGTGATGGGCCGCTGGGCGGCCGGCGACCAGGACATCAAGCGGACCTCGGTGGACGACCAGACCGACGGCAAGAGCACGATCTGGACGGACACCTTCGCGATCGACGACGCGACCACGGGCCTGCGCCTGGTCTCGTACCGCCTGCGCCTCACCCTCTACCGCAAGCCCGGCACCAAGCTCACCCCCACGGTGTGGCGGCTCGGTGCGATGGGCTCCGACATCCCGGACCGCTTCACGGTCCCGGCCTCGAGGCCCGGCCTCGCCCAGGAGCTGATCGTCCCGCGCTACTCGCAGGAGATCCACAAGGGCCAGTACCCCGAGTACGACAACGGCGGCGAGGCCTGGTGCAGCCCCACCTCCTCGCAGATGATCATCGAGTACTGGGGCGGCCGGCTCACCCCGGAGCAACTGTCCTGGGTGGACCCGAGCTACGCCGATCCGCAGGTCGACCACGCCGCCCGCTTCACCTACGACTACCAGTACGAGGGCTGCGGCAACTGGCCGTTCAACGCGGCCTACGCGGCGACGTTCAAGGGTCTGCAGGGCGTGGTCACCCGGCTCGGCTCGCTGACCGACCTGGAGACGCTGATCGCGGCCGGCATCCCGGCCATAACGTCCCAGTCGTTCCTCAAGGAGGAGCTGACGGGGGCGGGTTACGGCACCTCCGGACACCTGATGACGGTGATCGGCTTCACCGCGGACGGCGACGTGATCGCCAACGACCCCGCCTCGCCCGGCGACGACGCGGTGCGCCGCGTCTACAAGCGGCGCGAGTGGGAGAACATCTGGCTGCGCACCAAACGCTACAACGCCAGCGGCAACGTCTCCTCCGGCACCGGCGGCGTCTGCTACCTGTACTTCCCGGCGCACCCCACGTCCCACCAGTGCAAGGCGCTCGCGGCGGTCGGCGTCCGCTGAGCCGTCCGGCACCGTGCGAAGGCCCCGGGAGACCGGGGCCTTCGCCGTGTGACCAAGGTCTCGGCTGCAAAAGACGTTCGAGGTGGCAAGGTGGACGAACAGATGGGGGAATCCACCACATACCCGACCACAGTGAGACACCATGACCGCACACTCGGCCACCGCCGCCCGCACCCGTACCGGCGGCCCCAAGGACGACGGCCCGAAGATCTTCGAGCACGTCATGGGCTGGACCCTCGTCGTGGTCGTCGCGATGCTCGTCGCCCAGCTCGGCCTGCTGTGAGCTGACCCTTACCACTCCAGGTCTCCCCGCGCCCGCTCGTCGATCGGACTCGAACGAGTGGGCGTGGTTGTTCTGACATACTGCGTTCGTCCCGCCGCCCGCTGGAGACCAGGGTCGAAATTGAAGATCAGCCAACAGAGCGAGGCCACCCGCCCCCGGGCGCGCGGTACCGAGCGCTCGCTGGCGCGTCGCGCCGAACTCATCTCCATCGGGCGGAAGTTGTTCGCCGACACGTCGTACGACACGCTCTCGATGGACGACATCGCGCGACAGGCACATGTCGCCAAGGGGCTGATCTACTACTACTTCCAGTCCAAGCGCGGCTACTACCTGGCGATCATCCAGGACTCCGTCGCCGACCTGGTCACCTATGCGGCCAGCGGTGCCGACCTGGGGCAGGTGGACCGGGTCCACCGCACCATGGAGAGTTATCTGCGCTACGCCGAGCACAACCAGGCGGCGTTCCGCGCGATCGTCAGCGGCGGCGTCGGCTTCGACGCCGAGGTGCACGCGATCCGGGACGGAGTGCGCGAGGCGATCATCGCGACCGTGGCCGAAGGGGCCTACGGCCACACGGACATAAGCCCGCTCGCCCGCATGGGCCTGCTCGCCTGGGTGTGCAGCGTCGAAGGCGCCACCCTCGACTGGATCGACCGCCAGCGGATCTCCCGCGAGCAGATGCGCGAACTCCTGGTCAAGCTGCTCGGCGGCGCCATGCGGGCCGTGGAGGAACTGGACGCGGCCTACCCCGCCCCGCCCGCCGCCCGCCGGGACTCATGACGAAGGGGCGAAGGCTCCCGCGCCTCCGCCCCCGATCACCGTACCGCCGCGGTCAGTTGATGGCCTTGATCAGTTCACCGTTCGCGGTGTCACCGCTGAGCTCCCAGAAGAACGTGCCGCCCAGCCCCTGCTGGTTCTTGTACGTCATCTTCGTGCCGATGGTGGCCGGGGTGTCGTAACTCCACCAGTCGTTACCGCACTTGGCGTACGCGGTGCCGCCCACCGTGCCGGTCGCCGGGCACTTGCCCTTGAGCACCTTGTAGTCGTCGATGCCCTGCTCGTACGTTCCCGCGGCCGGGCCCGTCGCGGTGCCGCCGGGTGCCGCCTGCGTGACGCCGGTCCAGCCGCGGCCGTAGAAGCCGATGCCGAGCAGCAGCTTGGACGCCGGTATGCCGAGGCCCTTGAGCTTGGCGATGGTCGACGAGGTGTTGAAGTCGGCCTTGGGGATGCCGGAGTAGGAGGTCAGCGGCGAGTGCGGGGCCGTCGGCCCGGCCGCGTCCCAGGCGCCGAAGTAGTCGTACGTCATCGGGTTGTACCAGTCGACGTACTGCGCCGCGCCCGCGTAGTCCGCCGCGTCGATCTTGCCGCCGCTTGTGGCGTCCGCGGTGATGGCCGCGGTGACGAGCTTGCCGCCGCCGAACTTCGAACGCAGCGCCGCCATCACGTTCTTGAAGGCGTCCCTGCCGCTGGTGTCGCAGGTGTTGCCGCAGGCGTTCGGGTACTCCCAGTCGATGTCGATGCCGTCGAAGAGGCCCGCCCACTTGGAGTTGTTCACCAGGTCGTAGCAGGACTGGGCGAAGCCGGCCGGGTTCTTCGCGGCCTCGCCGAAGCCGCTGGACCAGGTCCAGCCGCCGAAGGACCAAAGGATCTTCAGGCCCGGGTGCTTCTTCTTCAGCTTCAGCAGCTGGTTGAAGTTGCCGCGCAGGGGCTGGTCCCAGGTGTCGGCCGTGCCGTCCACCGACTCGTCCGCGGGGTAGGCCTTGTCGGTCGCCGCGTACGAGTCGCCCATCGCGCATTTGCCGCCGGTGACGTTGCCGAAGGCGTAGTTGATGTGCGTCAGTCTGGCCGCCGAGCCGGACGTCTCGATGTTCTTGACGTAGTACTTGCGGTCGTAGGTGCCCCATTCGGTGAAGTAGCCGACGACCTTCGAGCCGGCGGCCTCCTGCGCCGAGGGTTTGGCGGAGGCCGTGCTCGCGCCGGCCAGCAGCCCGGCGCCGAGGGCGGCGCAACAGGCAGCGGACACAAGCGCCTTCATACGGGTGTGGGGGAAGTGCATCGGGTGTCTCCTCGTGGGGGAGAGGGAACGCGCGCCGATTGGCATGAACGCGGTAAAGCGTTGGTCATGAACAGTAGGAGGACTAGACCAGTGCGGTCAATGGTGCGGACCAATCCCGCGGGTAATGCGCGGCACTTCTGCGGGGGTCGGGATATTCTTGAAGTAAGCGGTCGTTAACTGGTGACGGGCTGCCTCCGATCGGGCATACTCACAGCGCACAGCCGCTGGTCAGCAGCTTCCGAGACCCGGGAGCGGAGCATCGGCCCGGCCTCAGTACGACCCGGCGGAGCCGCCTCCACCCAAGGCGCGCATTCGCTGATGTGCCCGAAACAGGGAGGAGAGCGTCGACATGCCCGACCGCGCCCCGCAGCCGGTGGACCGTCAACTGCCCACGGACGAGGCCCGGGATCTGATCTCGCTCGTCCGTGACATCGCCCAGCGCGAGATCGCGCCCAAGGCTGCCGAGGAGGAGGAAGCCGGACGCTTCCCGCGCGAGGTCTTCACGCTCCTGTCCCGGGCAGGACTGCTCGGCCTGCCGTACGACTCCGAGTACGGCGGCGGCGACCAGCCCTACGAGGTCTATCTCCAGGTCCTGGAGGAACTCGCCGCGGCGCGTCTGACCGTGGGCCTCGGCGTCAGCGTGCACACGCTGGCCACGTACGCGCTCGCCACCTACGGCTCGAAGCAGCAGCAGGTCGAGCACCTGCCCGAGATGCTCGGCGGCGGCCTGCTGGGCGCCTACTGCCTGTCCGAACCGGCCTCCGGATCCGACGCCGCGTCCCTGCGCACCAAGGCCGTGCGTGACGGCGACGAATGGGTGCTCGACGGCACCAAGGCGTGGATCACCCACGGCGGCATCGCCGACTTCTACACGGTCATGGCCCGCACCGGCGAGGACGGCCCGCGCGGGATCTCCGCCTTCCTGGTGCGCGGTGACGCCGAGGGCCTCAGCAGTGCGGCTCCCGAGAAGAAGATGGGCATGAAGGGCTCACCGACCGCGCAGGTCCACTTCGACGGGGTACGCGTGCCGGACGAGCGAAGGGTCGGCGAACAGGGCCAGGGCTTCGCGATCGCCCTGTCCGCGCTGGACTCCGGCCGGCTCGGCATCGCCGCCTGCGCCATCGGACTCGCCCAGGCCGCGCTCGACGAGGCGGTCGACTACGCCACGGGGCGGCAGCAGTTCGGGCGCCCGATCGCCGACTTCCAGGGGCTGCGCTTCATGATCGCCGACATGGCGACCCAGGTCGAAGCGGGCCGGGCACTGTATCTGGCGGCGGCGCGGCTGCGGGACGCCGGGCGGCCGTTCGCCAAGCAGGCGGCCATGGCCAAGCTGCACTGCACGGACACCGCGATGAAGGTGACGACGGACGCCGTGCAGATCCTCGGCGGATACGGCTACACCGCGGACTTCCCGGTCGAGCGCTACATGCGCGAGGCCAAGGTGCTGCAGATCGTCGAGGGCACCAATCAGATCCAGCGGATGGTCATCGCCCGTCACCTCGCCGGTCCGGAAACCCGCTGAACTCACCCGGTGCCACCTGCGGGGCCGCCAGTCTGACCCACTCCGGGTCGTGGCGGCCCGGCAGGGTGCGGCCCCGGTCGGCCCAGGTACGCATCAGATCGCGGTAGATCGGCGGGTCCTGCGGCTGTGGCGGCGCGGGCGGAACCGTGCCTGTGGGGGGCGGTACGAACACGCGGCGCTGACGCCCGATGGCGGAGTAGGTGGGGGTCATACCAGGGCAACGCGGAGGTAGGCGACAGGTCACCTTTCTGCGGAATCGGGCGTGAGTTCGCGGACGTACCGCCACTTCTCTGGTCACCGACGGCCGCCTGACGTACCGTCAGGTCAGCCGTCTCCAGGGAGGTTTGGCGTGGCCGACGACCGCCCCGTACCGCTCGACGAGTACCCCGTGCACCAGGTCCCGCTGTCCATGAAGCACGTGGCGACCGGCGACCGGAACGCCTACGACCGCTGCATCTTCCACATCCTCGACCACGAGGGGCGCGCGCTGCTCATCGTGGGCCTGGGCGTGTATCCCAACGTCGGTGTGATCGACGCGTACGCGACCCTGCGGACCGGGGACACCCTGCACGCGGTGCGCGCCTCGGACGCCCTCGGCGAGGACCGCATGGGGCTCGCAGTCGGCCCGCTCAGGATCGAGGTGGAGGAGCCGCTGCGGCGGCTGCGGCTGGTCTCCGACGACGAGGCGCTCTCGTACGACCTCACCTGGACCGCCGAGTTCCCGGCCCTGTGGGAGCCCCACCACCTCCAGCGCCGCGGCGGCCGGCTCACCCTCGAAGGGCGCCGCTTCGTGCAGGCGGGCGGGGTGACGGGGGTCGTCCGGGCCGGCGGCGAGGAGTTCCAAGTCGCCCCCGGCGGGTGGACCGGCACCCGCGACCGCAGCTGGGGCGTGCGGCCCATACCGGGGGAGGAGGGCGGCCGGCTGGCGCAGGAGCACCCGACCGAGGGCTTCCACTGGCTGTGGTGCCCGGTGCGCTTCGAGGACCGCTTCCTGATGGTCGTCGTGCAGGAGGACGCGGACGGATACCGCTCCCTGAACGACGCCACCCTCGTCCGCCCCGGCCACCGCGACCGCCAACTCGGCTGGCCGCAGCCCGAGATCACCTACCGCCCCGGCACCCGCGACCCCGTCCGCGCCCTCGTCCACCTCGGCGACGTCCGCAAGCCGCAGGAGCTGGAGGCCGAGATCCTCACCTCGTCCCCGCTGGCCGTCGGTGCCGGCTACCCGCCCGCCGACGACTGGCAGCACGGCACCTGGCGTGGCCCCGGCTGGACGGACCGCCGTACGTACGACCTGACGCAGCCGCACGGCATGGCCGCCTACGGGGTCACCGACCATGCCGCCCGCTTCCGCCTGGACGGCCGGACCGGTCACGGCATCTTCGAACACGGCTCGTTCGGGCGGCACGATCCGAGCGGGTTCACGGATTTCACATCGGTCGCACCGTAGGGGGTTCGCGTCATGGCCACGGCGCCCCGGCCTCGTACCACCACCCGTGACCCGGAGGAGATCGCCCGCCGCCTCACCGCCTGGCTCGGCACCCGCCTGCCCGGCGCCAAGGCGGTCGAGGTGGCCGCCCCCGAGTCCAACGGAATGTCCAGCGAGACCCTGCTCTTCGAGATCGAGCATCCTGAACCCCCGGTGCGGGCCTGCGCGTTGCGGCTCGCGGCGGACCCGGCGGCGTACACCGTCTTCCCGGTGTACGACATGCCCCGCCAGTACCGCACGTTGCGGGTGGTGGCCGAGCACTCGGACCTGCCCGTGCCGAGGGTGCTGTGGCTGGAGGAGGACCCCGGCCCGCTCGGAGCGCCGTTCTTCGTGATGGAACGCGTCCAGGGGCGGGTGCCGCCCGACGTGATGCCCTACACCTACGAGGGCAACTGGCTGCACGCCGCCAGTGACGCCGAGCGCGAGCGCCTTGAGGCCGCCTCGGTCGGACTGCTGGCCCGGCTGCACGACCAAGTACCGCCCGAGGAGGCCGCGTTCCTCGCCCTGCCGGGCGACGGCGACGCCCTGCGGCGCCACGTCACCGCCCAACGCGGCTACTACGACTGGGTCGTCGGCGGACGCGCCCGCTCACCCCTCATCGAGGCCGCCTTCGACCGGCTGGAGGAGCTCTGGCCCCGAGACCCGGGCACACCGGTGCTCAACTGGGGCGACGCGCGCATCGGGAACGTCGTCTACGACGGCTTCGAGCCCGTCGCCGTCCTCGACTGGGAGATGGCCGCCCTGGCCCCGCGCGAGGTCGACCTCGGCTGGACGGTCTATCTGCACCGCTTCTTCCAGGACCTGACGGCGGCCTTCGGCCGGCGTGGCCTGCCGGACTTCCTGCGCCGGGACCGGGTGGAGGCCCGCTACGCCCAACTCACCGGCCACACACCGCGCGACATGGACTTCCACACGCTGTACGCCGCGCTGCGGCACGCGATCGTCATGCTGCGCATCGCCTACCGGCAGGTGCACTTCGGCGAGGCGTCCGTCCCGGCGGACCCGGACACGCTGATCCTGCACCACGGCAGTCTGCGGGCCATGGTGCAGGGCAGCTACTGGGATTGAGGCGGACCGCTCAGGCGGCCTGGTCCCGCAGCACGGGGACCTGGAACGGGCGCGAGCCCGGGCCGCCGACGTGCGAGAACGGCTGCGTCCGCCAGTCGAGCCCCTGAGGAAGCGTCAACAGCAGGGCGGTGTCCTGCTCCTGGGGCCGGTGCGACTCGTCCGCGGCCCGGGCCTCGGTGGCCCTGCGGCCCGTACCGGCGCACACCGTCAGGCCGAACGGGTTCCACGGCGAGGCACACAGCGCGTGCTCCGGCAGGATCTCCTCGTCGGCCAGCAGGGCGATGGGCTGAGCGCAGTCCGGGCAGATCACCCGGTACATCTCGAAGGTGTCGTACGCGTCCAACTCCTCGTCGAAGTCGTCCGGTTCGACGCCCTCCGGCTCGGGCTCGGTGACCGCCTGGAGGCGCTTGGGCGCGGTACGGCCAGGGCGCTTAAGACTCTGCATGGGTTCTCCCCCTCGGGCTGGGCCGTTCAGGCACTGCGGCCTCGACCACAGCAAGCACTTCCCGTCCGGTCGTGGCGGTAATCACGAGAACATCACGGAGCGGTCCCCGTGGCTGTGGTGTTCGTCACATGCCTCCCGCAGATGCCTGCCCGGGTGTCGCCCGGACGGCTCACCAGCGGCTCGCGGCCACATCACAAACCGGGCATGACCTGGTCTGCCGAGGTATCCCGGGAGGTCAGGCGCACTGTAGGTTCTTGCGCCATGGAGGAGCTGGATCGTCAGATCGTGCAGCTGCTCGTCAAGGACGGGCGGATGAGCTACACAGACCTGGGCAAGGCCACGGGCCTGTCCACGTCGGCCGTGCACCAGCGGGTGCGCCGGCTGGAACAGCGTGGCGTCATCCGCGGCTATGCCGCGGTGGTCGACCCCGAGGCCGTCGGGCTGCCCATGACCGCCTTCATCTCGGTGAAGCCGTTCGACCCCAGCGCCCCCGACGACATCGCCGACCGCCTGGCCGGCGTCCCCGAGATCGAGGCCTGCCACAGCGTCGCGGGCGACGAGAACTACATCCTCAAGGTCCGGGTGGCGACCCCGCACGAGCTGGAGGAGCTGCTGGCGCGGCTGCGGTCGCTGGCGGGCGTCTCCACGCGGACGACGGTGGTCCTGTCGACGCCGTACGAGGCGCGGCCGCCGCGCGTCTGAGGCCGCGCCGCCGCGCCGGATTCCCGGCAAGGGCGCCCCAGGTACGACGCCGCCGCCGCGGCGCGAGAAACTGTCGGGCATGAGCACGCGCACCCCCGACCCGAAGACCGTCCTGCTCCGCCGCGGAGAGGTACACAGCCCCGCAGACCCGTTCGCGACCGCGATGGTCGTGGAACGCGGCCAGGTCGCCTGGGTCGGCTCCGAGGGCGCCGCGGACGCCTTCGCCGGAGGTGTCGACGAGGTGGTCGACCTGGACGGCGCCCTCGTCACCCCGGCGTTCACCGACGCCCATGTGCACACCACGTCCACCGGCCTCGCCCTCACCGGCCTCGACCTCTCCGACGCCCCCTCCCTGGAGGCGGCCCTCGCGCGCGTACGGGACTTCGCCGCGGCCCGCCCGCAGGACAAGGTCCTGCTCGGGCACGGCTGGGACGCCTCCCGCTGGCCCGGTGGCCGCCCCCCGGCGCGCGCGGAACTGGACGAGGCCACCGGCGGCCGTCCCCTCTACCTCTCCCGTATCGACGTCCACTCGGCGGTCGTCACGACGTCCCTGCTCGGCCTGACGCCCGGCCTGGGCGGGCCGTCCGGCGACGGTCCGCTGACCGCCGGCGCCCATCACGCCGTACGCGCCGCCGCGTTCGCGGCCGTGACGCCGGCCCAGCGCGCCGAGGCCCAGCGCACCGCGCTCGCCCACGCGGCCTCCCTCGGCATCGGCTCGGTCCACGAGTGCGCCGGCCCGGACATCTCCTCCGAGGACGACTTCACGGACCTCCTGCGCCTGGCCGCCGAAGAGGCGACCCCGCGGGTCGTCGGCTACTGGGCGGAGCAGGACCTGGACAAGGCACGCGAGCTGGGCGCCGCGGGCGCGGCCGGCGACCTCTTCGTCGACGGCGCCCTCGGCTCGCACACCGCCTGCCTGCACACGCCGTACGCCGACAGCGACCACACCGGCACCGCCTACCTGGACGCCGCCGCCGTGGCCGCCCACGTCACGGCCTGCACCGAGGCCGGGCTCCAGGCGGGCTTCCACGCGATCGGGGACGCCGCGGTGACCACGGTCGTCCAGGGCGTGCGCGCCGCCGCCGAGAAGATCGGCCTGGCCCGCGTCCGCGCCGCCCGCCACCGCGTCGAACACGCCGAGATGCTCACCCCGGAGACCGTCGCGGCCTTCGCCGAGCTGGGCCTGACCGCCTCCGTCCAGCCCGCCTTCGACGCACTGTGGGGCGGCGAGGACGGCATGTACGCCCAGCGCCTGGGCGCAGAGCGGGCCCGCACCCTGAACCCCTTCGCGGCCCTGCTCAAGGCGGGCGTCCCGCTCGCCTTCGGCTCGGACAGCCCGGTCACGCCCCTCGACCCGTGGGGCACGGTCCGTGCCGCCGCCTTCCACCGCACCCCCGGCCACCGGGTCTCCGTGCGTGCCGCGTTCACCGCCCACACCCGCGGTGGCTGGCGGGCGATCGGGCGGGACGACGCGGGCGTCCTGGTGCCGGGCGCACCCGCCGACTACGCCGTGTGGCGCACCGACGAACTGGTGGTCCAGGCTCCGGATGACCGGGTCGCCCGCTGGTCCACCGACCCCCGCTCCGGCACGCCGGGACTGCCCGACCTCACTCCGGGCCGTGACCTGCCCGTCTGTCTGCGCACGGTGGTCGGCGGGCGGACCGTCTTCGTAGGGCCGGGCGAGTGATCTCCCGGGGTGGCGCCGCGCCGAACATGGCCCGGCGCAGCGCCGTACGACCTGCGTGTCCTCGGCCCTGACCAGGACTTTGAGGAAAGAACCGCAGGTCAAACGGCTGTTGACAGCCGATGGCAGGGGGCCGGTAGGTTCGGCGGAGTCCACCACCGGACGCCCGACCGGGGAACTTCTTCGCGCCAGTCGCAGCGCCGCTGGGTCAGGGACGGTGTGCCCCACCGGAGCACCGCCACTGGGAGCCAGGCTCAGCGCCCGCGCGCGACGAGGGAACGTTCCGGCCGGCCGGGGAGGTGTGACCCGGGTGGGGCCCGGGCGCTCAGTAGACAACGGCTTTCGGTCGATCCGCAGCCAGCGGATCCCAGGTCGGCCCGAAGGGCGCCGGGCCCCCATCCGTAGGCGCAAACCAGCCCGAATACGCGTTCTTACCCCGCTCTTGTGGAATCGACACCACGATACGAACGGGCTGTCACGTCATCGCAGGCCGTGGCCACTATGGTGGACCTCTGCGACGGACATGAAGGGGCAGTAGTGAACGACGGTGACGGGACCCTCGCGGCACAGTCCCAGGGGCGGCAGTTCGGCCCGCTCGGCACGGCCTTGGTGATCATTCCGACCTACAACGAGGCGGAGAACATCAAGTCCATCGTCGGCCGGGTGCGCGAGGCCGTCCCCGAGGCGCACGTCCTCGTGGCCGACGACAACAGCCCCGACGGTACGGGCAAGCTCGCGGACGAACTGGCGGTCGGGGACGATCACGTCCAGGTGCTGCACCGCAAGGGCAAGGAAGGCCTCGGCGCCGCCTACCTCGCGGGCTTCCGCTGGGGCCTGGAGAACGGTTACGGCGTGCTCGTCGAGATGGACGCCGACGGCTCCCACCAGCCGGAGGAGCTGCCCCGCCTGCTCACCGCGCTCAAGAGCGCCGACCTGGTCCTCGGCTCCCGCTGGGTGCCCGGCGGCCGGGTGGTGAACTGGCCCAAGAGCCGCGAGATCATCTCCCGTGGCGGCAGCCTGTACTCGCGCCTCGCCCTCGACCTGCCGCTGCGCGACATCACCGGCGGTTACCGCGCCTTCCGCCGCGAGACGCTGGAGGGCCTCGGCCTCGACCAGGTCGCCTCCCAGGGCTACTGCTTCCAGGTCGACCTCGCCCGCCGCTCGGTCAAGGCCGGCTACCACGTCGTCGAGGTGCCCATCACCTTCGTCGAGCGCGAACTCGGCGACTCCAAGATGAGCCGGGACATCCTTGTCGAGGCTCTGTGGCGGGTCACGGCGTGGGGCGTGGGGGAGCGGGTCGACAAGATCACCGGCCGCGGCAAGAAGGCCTGACCGACAGCCGGAAGAGGCCCGCCTGCGGTTTCACAAAATCGGTTGATCATTCACTTATCCCGCACTGAGCCGGGCCCAGGCACACTGGATGCATGACGACTGGTGCTCCGACCCCCATACATCCCGCCCGGCCCAAGCGCTCCCGGCTGCGGACCTTCCTTCCGCTGGGTGTCGCGGCCTGGCTGGTGCTGGAGATCTGGCTGCTGACCGTGGTCGCGGGCGCGTCGAGCGGATTCACCGTCTTCCTGCTGCTGCTCGCCGGCTTCGTGGCCGGCGCGGCGGTGATCAAGAAGGCGGGCCGCCGCGCCTTCCAGAACCTCAACGAAGCGCTGCAGCGCGGCGGCACCCCGCAGAGCAGCGGTGGCAACGGCCTGATGATGCTCGGCGGTCTGCTGCTGATGATCCCGGGCCTGATCTCGGACGTGGTGGGTCTGCTCCTGCTGATCCCCCCGGTCCAGAAGACGCTGAGCCGCCTCACCGAGCGCACCCTCGACCGCAAGCTGCGCGAGGCCGCGCCGGGCGGATTCGGCGATGCCTTCCAGCAGGCGCGCATCCACCGCCCCGACGGCAAGGTCGTCCAGGGCGAGGTCGTCCGGGACGAGCCCGGGGACACCTCGCAGGGCCCGCGGCCGCCGCTGACGCGCTGATCACCGCCGTACGGCATACGACTGCGGGCGTCCACGTGGATGAATCCACGTGGACGCCCGCAGTCTCTTGCGTGCTGTTGGTCCGCCGCTCGGCCCCCGGCGGGAACTAAGCCGACTTGCGGCTGTCCCTCGGGTGGACCGCGATGTTCATCGCGCCCGAACGGAGAACGGCCAGGCGCTCCTCGAGGACCTCTTCAAGTTCCTCGCGGGTACGCCGTTCCATCAACATGTCCCAATGCGTACGCGCGGGCTTGGCCTTCTTTTCCTCAGGGCCGTCGCCGTCCACGAGGAGTGCCTGGGCTCCGCAGACCTTGCACTCCCACTCCGGCGGAATCTCCGCCTCGACCGAGAAGGGCATCTCGAAGCGGTGCCCCTTCTCGCATGCGTACTCCACGGCCTGGCGCGGGGCCAGGTCGATGCCGCGGTCCGTCTCGTAGCTGGTCACCACGAGGCGCGTGCCGCGAAGAGCTCGCTCACTCATGAATCGTGCCTCCCGGGCTTGTCGCCCACAGGACAGGTGTCGCTGTCGTCGTCATCCGGTCAACGTCCGGTCGGCGGTAAAGATTCCCGTCCCGTGTCCCGTTTCGGGTCATGCGTCGCCGTCGTAGCCGCAGCCTTGCTGACCAATGTCGTACCCACCGGCGCCCGGTTTGTCACATCTGCTAGCAGATGTCACCCAGCGTTTCGGCATCTTTGACGCGCAGTAACGGTACGCCTGGCAGGCCAAACGCGTACACTACAGCCTTTCGCCGTGAGCGCTAAATCGTGTCCGGGACCGGATTGCCCGCCTCGGAGATCGCCTGGCGCACGGGTACCCGTGCGAGCAGGGCGAAACCGATGATGAAGAAGGCCACGAGCGAGATGATGGCGTCACGGTAACTTCCGGTCAGCTGGTAGGTGATCCCGAACAGCAGGGGTCCGAGCCAGCTCATGCCCCGGTCGCTCATCTCGTATGCCGAGAAGTACTCGGCCTCCTTGCCGGGCGGGACCAGATGCGAGAACAGGGATCGGGACAGAGCCTGGCTGCCGCCGAGCACTAGACCGATCCCGGACGCCAGGACGAAGAACCACACCGGCACCCCGGGCGGCAGGAAGTACCCGGCCGCCAGCGTCACCGTCCAGGCCACCAGGGAACCGAGGATCGTGCGCTTGGCCCCGTACGTCCGGGCCAGCCGGCCCATCCCCAGGGCGCCCGCGACCGCCAGCACCTGGACCAGCAGGACGGCGCCGATGAGGGTCGACTGCCCGAGCCCCAGCTCCTCGGAGCCGTAGATCGACGCCTGGGAGATCACCGTCTGGATGCCGTCGTTGTAGATGAGGTACGCCAGCAGGAAGGCGAGGGTCAGCGGGTGGCGGCGCATGTCGCGGACGGTGGCGGCCAGTTGGCGCAGCCCGGGAGCGGTCGCCTGCTTCGGTCCGGCGGAGCCGCGGTCCCGCAGCCGGCGCAGCGGGATGAGCGTGAAGGCGCCCCACCACAGGCCGGCGGCGGCCAGGCAGATGCGGACGGCCGTGGTCTCGGAGACGCCGAAGGAGTCGTGCGCCAGGTACAGCACCAGGTTGGCGATCAGGACCAGCGATCCCGCCGCGTACCCGAAGGCCCAGCCCCGGGAGGAGACGGCGTCGCGTTCCTCGGGCGGGGCGATCTGGGGCAGGTAGGAGTTGTAGAGCATCATCCCGACGGACTGGGCCGCGTTCGCGACGATCAGCAGCAGGCCGCCGAGCAGATAGCGGTCGCCGTCGAGGAAGAACATCCCTGTCGTCGCCGCGGCCCCCACATAGGCCGTGATCCCGAGCAGGGGCTTCTTGCGCCCGGTGCGGTCCGCGGCCGCGCCCACCATGGGCATCACGAGCACGGCCACGATCACCGACAGGGAGACCGAGTACGCGAAGAAGGAACCGGCGCGCACCGGGATGCCCAGGGGGTGGACGTACCCGTCCGCGTCCGCCGCCGACTTGGCCACCGACGTCAGGTAGGGGCCGAGGAACACGGTGAGCACGCTCGTCGAGTAGACGGAGCAGGCCCAGTCGTAGAAGTACCAGCCGCGCTGTTCGCGCTTCCGGTCGAAGACGTCAGTCCGCACGGTGTCGGCGCTCACCCGTGCCCTCGCTTCCCCGCTGAAGTGCCGTGCGAAGGCTCGGGGGAGGCGCGCCGGGCGTCAGACCCAGACGCCGCGTTCTTCCATGACCTTGCGCAACGTGTCGATGTGATCGGTCATGATGCCATCCACGCCCAGGTCCAGGAGCCGGTGCATGCGCTCGGGTTCGTTGATGGTCCACACGTGCACCTGGAGCCCGCGCGCGTGGGCGGCGCGCACGAAGCGGTGGTCGACGACCTGGATGCCGGACTGCGACTCGGGCACCTGGGCCGCGACCGCGGAGGCGCGCAGCGCGGCCGGGACGCCCCAGGAGCGAAGCCGCAGGTTGAGCACGCCACGTGTGCCGTACGAGGTCGCAAGGCGCGGGCCCGCCAGACGCTGGGCGCGCATCACCCGCGCCTCGGAGAACGAGCCGACGCAGATCCGGTCCCACGCGCGCGTGCGCTCCATCAGGTCCAGGAAGGGGTGCAGCGAGGCCTCCGCCTTGAGGTCGACGTTCCAGTGCACCTCGGGGAAGGTCTCGAGCAACTCCTCGAACAGCGGCACCGGTTCCCTGCCCGCCACGCGCGCCTGGCTCACGGTCTTCCACGGCAGGTCCGCTATGCGCCCCGAGCCGTCGGTCACCCGGTCCAGGCTCACGTCGTGGAAGGCGACCAGCTTGCCGTCCGACGTCGTGTGGACGTCGGTCTCGATGTAGCGGTAGCCGGTGTCCACCGCCCGCCGGAACTGCAGCGCGGTGTTCTCCAGGCCGTCCGCGGCTCCGCCCCGGTGGGCGAAGGCGATCGGGCCGGGATGGTCGAGATAGGGGTGGCGTATCCGCGAGGTCACGGACGCAGTATCGCTCCCTGCGGTTGCCCCGCGGCAACGACCGTGCTGCCGCCGGATGCCGACGGGACGTCGAACACCCGCAGGAAGAGCTGGGCGAGCGGACCGATGCACATCGCGTACAGGACCGTGCCGATGCCCACGGTGCCGCCGAGGGCGAAGCCCGTCGCGACCACCGCCACCTCGACCGCCGTCCGCATCAGGCGGATCGAACGGCCGGTGCGCCGGTGCAGACCGGTCATCAGCCCGTCCCGCGGACCCGGCCCGAAGCTGGCGGCGATGTAGAGCCCGGTGGCCGCGCCGTTGAGCAGGATGCCGGCCAGGAGGAGCGGGATCCGTACGGCCAGGGAGTGCACGTCCGGGACGAGGGCCAGCGTGCCGTCCATGGCGAGGCCGACCACGAAGACGTTGGAGACCGTGCCGAGGCCCGGACGCTGGCGCAGCGGGATCCACAGGAGCAGCACGGCCGCGCCCACGATGATCGACACGACGCCGATGGTGAGGCCGGTGAGCTCGGCGAGGCCCTGGTGCAGGACGTTCCAGGGCTCGAGGCCGAGGCCCGCCTCGACCAGGAGCGCGGAACTCGCCCCGTACAGCACCAGGCCGGCGTACAGCTGGATCAACCGCCGCCCGAGACGGCCCTTCGTGGACAAGAGTTACCCCCCAGTGGTCTCAGTGGCCTGACTCATGTCACCCTGTGGCTTGGGTGGAAGTGTCATCCAGGGCCAATTCGTGGAAGGTGGACTGATTTCCATGGCGCAGTGGACCTCGGCGATGGGTGCGGCGCAGCTGGCCAGGCTGCTCAACTCCCAGCAGGACCGGCCGGCGGGGCCCGGCACGCGCCGTCCGCCCGCCTACCGCGCGCTGGCCGACGGCATCCGGCTGCTGGTGCTGGAGGGCCGCGTCCCGGTGGCCGCCCGGCTGCCCGCCGAACGCGAGCTGGCGCTGGCCCTGTCCGTCAGCCGTACGACGGTCGCCGCCGCCTACGAGGCGCTGCGCACCGAGGGCTTCCTGGAGTCCCGGCGCGGCGCCGGCAGCTGGACCGCCGTACCGGCCGGAAACCCGCTGCCCGCGCGCGGGTTGGAGCCCCTGCCGCCCGAGGCCCTGGGCTCGATGATCGACCTGGGCTGCGCCGCCCTTCCCGCGCCCGAGCCGTGGCTGACCCGCGCCGTCCAGGGCGCCCTGGAGGAGCTGCCGCCGTACGCCCACACGCACGGCGACTATCCGGCCGGGCTCCCCGCGCTGCGCGCGATGATCGCCGACCGGTACACCGCGCGCGGGATCCCCACGATGCCCGAGCAGATCATGGTGACCACGGGTGCCATGGGGGCCATCGACGCGATCTGCCACCTCTTCGCGGGCCGTGGCGAGCGCGTCGCCGTCGAGTCGCCGTCGTACGCCAACATCCTTCAGCTGATGCGTGAGGCGGGCGCGCGGCTGGTGCCGGTGGCGATGGCCGAGGGGCTGACCGGGTGGGACCTGGACCGGTGGCGGCAGGTGCTGCGGGACGCCGCGCCCCGGATCGCGTACATCGTCGCCGACTTCCACAACCCGACCGGCGCGCTCGCCGACGACGGCCAGCGGCGGCAGCTGGTGGAGGCGGTCCGCTCGGCCGGGACGGTGCTGATCGCCGACGAGACGATGAGCGAACTGTGGCTGGACGAGGACCTCGACGAGGGGACGATGCCGAGGCCCGTGTGCGCCTTCGACCCCGCCGGGTCCAGCGTCATCACCGTCGGGTCGGCCAGCAAGGCCTTCTGGGCGGGGATGCGCATCGGCTGGGTGCGGGCGGCACCCGACGTGATCCGCAGCCTGGTCGCCGCGCGCGCGTACGCCGATCTGGGCACCCCGGTGCTGGAACAGCTCGCCGTGAACTGGCTGTTCAGCACGGGCGGCTGGGAGCAGGCCGTCGAGGTGCGGCGCAGTCAGGCGCGGGAGAACCGGGACGCGCTGATCACCGCCGTTCGGCGGGAGCTGCCCGACTGGGAGTTCGAGGTGCCCAAGGGCGGGCTGACCCTGTGGGTGCGGACGGGCGGCCTGTCCGGCTCGCGGCTCGCCGAGGTGGGGGAGCGGGTCGGAGTGCGGGTGCCTTCGGGGCCGCGATTCGGGGTCGACGGTGCCTTCGAGGGGTACGTGCGGCTGCCGTTCACCGTGGGGGGCGCGGTCGCCGAGGAGGCGGCGGTGCGCCTGGCCGCGGCGGCGCGGCTGGTGGAGAGCGGGGCGACGGGGGGCGGGGAGACGCCGCGCACGTTCGTGGCGTAGCGGGCGGGAGCCCTACGGCGCCTCTGCCACCACGGCTTTCGCGGACACCGGCTCCGCCCTGGACTGCTCCTCGTCGACCGGCTCCTTGTCCATATCGACGGCCATGTCGCCGTCCATGCCGCCGTCCATGCCGCCGTCCATGCCGGCGTTCGTGTGGGCGGGTGTCTTCTCCATGGTGACGGGGCGGGTCTCGGCCGGTTCGGCCTCGACCGGGTCCGTGTCGAGGGGTTCGGCCTCGGCGGGATCGCAGTCGACGCGCCCGGAATCGATCCGCTCCGCCTCGACCGGCGTCGTCCGCGGCGGAAGCAGTGCCAGCACCGCCGCGCGGTCCGCGTCGCTCGTCTCGTCGTCGTAGGGGTCCGGGGTCGACGGGACCTGCAGCCGGTGCACGGAGCCGGCGCCGAGGCGGGCGTAACCGCGGCCGGGCGGGACGTCGACGGCCGGCGTCGTGGCCGGCAGGGCGCCGAGGACGCCCGCCAGCTGCTCGGCCGTGGCGGGGCCGAGGACGACACGCGCGCGTGTGTGCTGCCGTACGGCGTCGCTCAGTGCGTCCGCGTTGTCGAACTGGTCGGCCACCACGACCGTCACATTCGCCGCGCGACCGTGCCGGAGCGGGACCTGGAGCAGGGACTGCGGGTCCTTGCTGCCGTCCGCGGCGGCGAGGTGGGCGAACGCGCTCGGGCGGTCCAGGAGGATCCACAGAGGACGCCTGGTGTCCTCCGGTGGCGGGTGCCCGGCCTGGCGGGCGCGGTTGGCGGCGATGAGCCGGCGCTCCGTCTCGTTGGTGGCCCACTCCAGGGTCGCGAGAGCCCCGGCCAGACCGCACTCGACGGCCAGCACGCCCTCCCGGCCGGTCAGGCACGCGTACTCGCCGGTGCCGCCCTCGATGATCACCACGTCGCCGTGCTGCAGCGCCTGGAGGGCGATGCAGCGCAGCAGGGACGTGGTGCCGCTGCCCGGCTGGCCCATGACCAGCAGGTGCGGCTCGGTGGAGCGGACGCCGGTGCGCCAGACGACCGGTGGGACGTCGCGCTGCTCCTCTCCGTGGGTGAGAGGAAGCGTGCGCCGGACCTGGGTGGGGTCGGTGAAGCCGAGGACCGTCTCGCCCGGCGCCGTCACGAATCGCTGGGCTGCGATGTCGGTGGGTAGCGGGGACAGGACCGTGACGGTGAGCCGGTTGCCTTCCTCGTCCCACGCGAAGTGGTATTCGCGGCCGCGGCCCGACTTGGCGTGCAGCAACTGCTCGATGCGGCTGCGGGAGTCGATCTCACCGTCGGTGAAGTACGCCGGGTAGCGGATCACGAGGTGGGTGATGCGCCCGGCCCCGTCGAACTCGTACTCGGGGAACGCCTCCTCCCACTCGCCGCCGTGGGCGTAGAGGGGGGAGGGGTCACCCGCGAGCGAGAAGTACGGGACCAGGGCCTCGTACAGCGATTTCAGGCGCTGGGACTGGGATTCGTCGGGCCCTTCGGGCTCCGCCGGCCTGCGCTGCTCCCTGCCCTGCCAGGCTGCCGCCGCCATCAAGGTAATTACGGCGAGCAACGGACCGTACGGCACCAGTGCCACGACCAGGACCACCGAGGCCACAAGGAACATCAGCGGCCCACGCCGGTCCTTGGGTGTGTCGGCCCACTTGCGCCGCCCGGCTGCCGCCAGCCGGCGCAGACCGCGGATGATCGAGATCACCGGGTGGAGGACATCGGTGGCACTCTCGGCCGCCGTCCGGGCCAGCTTCCGGCTGCGGGCGATCTGTGCGCTGCCGGTGGTCAAGATGCGGGGGAGGGGGCGCCGAACCACTGATGTCTCCTCGCGGTGCGTACGGGCGGAGGGGACGGCGTCAGAACTTGATGCCGCCGAGGAGGCTCGCCAGGCTCTCGCCTCCGGCCTTGATGCTCGGTCCGATGACTGTGCTCGAGAGGTAGAAGCCGAACAGGGTCGAGACCAGGGCGTGGGACGCCTTCAGGCCGTCCTTGCGGAAGAAGACGAAGACGATGACGCCGAGCAGGACTACGCCGGAGATGGACAAGATCATTTGAGTTCTCCTGGTTCACGGGGGGACAGTCACCATGAGTACTTCCAGGATCACAGCATGTATCCATACTATAAAAGGTGCAATTGGGTGGATCCCGGTGTTTTTCCCTCGGATGGCCGTGCCGTCATGCACGGGCCGAGGCGTTTTCGTGCATTCAGTCCGTTCTGTGCTGATCCTTACCTCTTGTGAAGCGGCTCATGTGCCGCCGGAGCCAGTACCCTGGCGATTCACCTGAACGGTTGTACGGAAGGCGGTCCTGCCGATGAGTGAAGCCCTCGACCCCGAGGTCGTGGAGCTGGCGACCAAGATCTTCGATCTGGCCAGGCAGGGACGGACCGAGGAGCTCGTGGCCTACGTGGACGCGGGTGTTCCGGCCAACCTCACCAACGACCGCGGGGACTCGCTCGTGATGCTCGCGGCGTACCACGGGCACGCCGACGCGGTGCGGGCCCTGCTCGCCCGCGGCGCGGAGGGCGACCGGATCAACGACCGGGGCCAGACCCCGCTCGCCGGAGCCGTCTTCAAGGGTGAGTCGGAAGTGATCAAGGCCCTCCTCGAGGGTGGTGCAGATCCGGCCGCGGGCACCCCGTCGGCCGTCGACACGGCGCGTATGTTCGGCAAGGCGGAACTGCTCGACTTGTTCGGCGCACACTGATCCGCATGTTCTGACCAGCTAAAACACAAAGAACGGGGGAGGCGGTACAGGGCCGCCGAAATTTCGGTCGCGGCAGGCCGAAGTGCCGGGTCATCATGACGTCGTGCTTTACGGACGCGATGGCTGGGCAGGTGTTGCCGCACCGCGCGGACCGTGATGCGGTCCGCGAGGGCCACTGACGAGAGGCAGAGGAAGATGGTCTACAGCAAGCAAGAGACGGCGGGCGCCCCGACGTTGTGTCACGCGGCCAGGTAATGCGTGTTCCCCGGTTGCGTCGACGCTTGATGTGAGGCTGTTTCCCATGTTCGATCCGGTCATAGCGCCCAGCGGTACCCTGCTCGGCCTCCTGCAGAGGGGGCGTGGCGACGGCACGCTGCACGCACTCACCGCACCGCGCGCCGAGGCGCTCGCGGCACTGAACCACTGTGTGCTCCGCGACCCCCGCCACGACTGGCAGGTGGAGAACCGCTCCCTCTACTACGCCCGTCTCTACCTCGACCTGAACGGCGAGCTGGACGAGATCGAGGCGCACCTCTTCGACGTCGAGGACGTCTTCGACACCGAGGAGTCCCGCACCGGCCTGGCCCTCGCCGTCCTCGGCCATCTCGCCTCCTACGGCAGGCTGGACGCGCTGGGGCTGCTGCGCAGGTACGCGGCCTCCGGCTCCAACTGGGCCTGGGCCCTGGACGAGCTGGCCCTCAGGGACGACGACGCGGGGCTGCGCGCCCTGGCCGCGCCCGTGCTGGCCCGTTTCGCCACCGACCCCGAGGGCGAGGCCGAACTGGCCGCCGTCGTACGCGACGCCTTCGAGCCCCGGCCGTGGCGGCTGTGGGCCGAGGATCCGCGCGAATCGATCGCCACGCGCGTGCGTGCCGCTCAGGAGACCGGCTGTTTCGACCGCTGGCAGCGGCAGATGCGACCTACCGGGCCCCGTCCGGGGTGGAGCGTGCAGGCCGTGTTCGAGTGGGCCCAGCAGGGCGTCGAGCGCGGTGCCGCGCTGCACGTCCCGGCCGCCCGCTGCCTCACGGCCGTGGCCGGCCCCGAGGACCGTGCCGAGATCGTGCGGGCCGCCAAGGAAGGCAGTGACGGAGCCCGCTGCACCGCACTGCGCTACCTCGCCGACGGCAATGATCCGGACGCCCTCGACCTGATCGAGGCGGCCGTGGCGACCGGCTCGTCCGCAGTGGTGGAGGCCGCCGTGGACGCCTTCGAACGGATGCGCAGCGTCGCCGCCGTCGACCGGTCCCGCGGCTGGGCCCGCCGGCCCGACGCCCTCGGCGCCTCCGCCGGCCGCATGCTCTCCTGCCGGGGCGGTGTCGAGGACAAGGACCTGGTCCTCGCCGCACTGCGCGAAGCCGTACGGGGCGAAGGGCCGGACGCCCCGACCCTGTGGACCCTCGTCGACGGCACCGGGCGCCTCGGCATCGTCTGCGCCGCTCCCGTCCTGCGCCACATCTACCGCGAGACGGCCTCGTCCCATCTCCGCGGCCGGGCCGCCCGAGCCCTGGCCGCCACCGATCCCTCCTTCCCGGCCGGCTTCGCCGTCGAATGCCTGTGGGACTGCGAGGAGACCACCCGTGAAGTCGCCGCCCGGTACGCCGAGACCGGTGACGCCCGCGTCGTGGAGCAGCTCCGCCGCCTCGCCGCCGATCCTGCCGAGGAAGCCGAAGTGCAGACGGCCGTACGAAGCCGCATCGCACCCGACGAACCCGTTGCTTGAGCCGGCTCCGCACAGATCGTCAGGGCGGCGGCAGGGCCGCCGGATGAACAACGGGTGACCCGCGGGTCAGGCGGTCATGGACACGGCCTGACCTGCTCGGGTGTGCGGAGGAACGCTCACGGGACGTTCCTCGTCCGGAAAGATCCACGTTGACGCGGCCACGTCCGGTGCGGCGAGAACACGGGTATGCGTGTCGTCATCGTGACCGAATCCTTTCCCCCCGACGTGAACGGCGTGGCCCACTGCGCGCTCCAGACCGCCCGGCACCTCGTAGATCGCGGTCACCTCCCGCTCGTCGTCGCTCCGGCCAGCACCGCTCTCGTCGGCCGGGCCGGAACCGGGCCCGACGCCCAGGCGCCGTGCCCCGTCGTCCGTGTCCCCTCCCTACCGCTCCCGGGCTATCCCCAGGTCCGTGTCGCCCTGCCCAGCCGCCGCCTCGCCGCGGCCGTCGCCGAGCACCGGGCCGATGTCGTGCACCTGGCCAGCCCCTTCGTCCTCGGCGTCCGCGGCATGGCGGTCGCCGCCCGGCTCGGCGTCCCGGCCGTCGCCGTCTACCAGACGGACCTCGCCGGTTACGCCCGTACCTACATGGGCGCCGGTGAGGCCGCGGCCTGGCGCCGTATCCGCTCCGTCCACTCCGCCGCCGACCTCACCCTCGCCCCCTCCAGCGCCTCGATGCGTGACCTGGAGACCCACGACGTGCCCAGGGTCAGGCTGTGGCCCCGCGGCGTGGACACCGTCCGGTTCCGCCCCGAACTGCGCGACGAGGCCCTGCGCCGCGAACTCGCCCCGAACGGTGAGGTGATCGTCGGATACGTCGGCCGCCTCGCCCCCGAGAAGCACATCGAGCTCCTGGCCGGTGTCTGCGGCCTCGAAGGGGTGAAGGTCGTGATCGTGGGCGACGGCCCGAGCCGGCCGAGCCTCGGCGAGGCGCTGCCGGGCGCGGTCTTCCTCGGCCGCCGCACCGGCGACGAACTCGCCCGGATCTACGCCTCCCTGGACGTGTTCGCGCACACCGGGCCCTTCGAGACCTTCTGCCAGACCGTGCAGGAGGCCATGGCCAGCGGCGTCGCCGTGGTGGCTCCCGCCGTCGGAGGCCCCCTCGATCTGGTCGTCCAAGGGCGCACGGGTCTGCTGGTGCCGCCGCGCGACACCGACGCCGTACGGGACGCCGTGCTGTCCCTGGTGACCGACCCGGCCCGGCGGGCCGCCTTCGGCGACACCGCGCGCGCAACCGTCGAGGGCCGCACCTGGGCGGCCGTCGGCGATCAGCTGATCGGGCACTACGCGGACGTCCTCGCCGCACGGCAGAAGGCGGCGGTGGCGGCATGAACTCTCTCAGGATCGTGCGCCTGGCGAACTTCGTCGCCCCTTCGTCCGGCGGTCTGCGCACCGCCCTGCGCGAGCTCGGCAAGGGCTTCCGGGAGGCCGGGCACGAGCCCGTGCTGATCGTGCCCGGCGAGCGCGCCGACGACCGCGACACCGAGCAGGGGCGCGTCATCACCCTGCCCGGGCCGCTGCTGCCCGGCACCGGCGGCTACCGCGTGCTCACCGACAAGCGGCGCGTGGCCCGGCTCCTGGAGGAACTGGCCCCCGACCGCCTGGAGGTCTCCGACCGCACGACACTCAGGTGGACCGGCAAGTGGGCGCGGCGCGCCCGGGTCCCCGCCGTGATGGTCTCCCACGAGACCGCCGACGGAGTGCTGCGCACCTGGGGGCTGCCGGAAGGGGCGGCCCGGCGTGCCGCCGACGCCCTCAACGTCCGCACCGCGCACACGTACGCGCGCGTAGTGTGCACCACCGAGTTCGCCGAGCGGGAGTTCGTGCGGATCGGCGCCCGCAACGTCGTACGCGCTCCCCTGGGCGTCGACCTGGTGGAGCGGCATCCCGCACTGCGTGACCCGGGGCTTCGCGCACGGTACGCGCGCGAGGACGAGTCGCTGATCGTCACCTGCACCCGGCTGTCCGTGGAGAAGCGGCCCGGCACGGCTCTGGACGCCCTTGAGTCGCTGCTTCGGCGGGGCAGGCAGGCGGTGCTGGTGGTGGCCGGGGACGGGCCACTGCGCCCGCGGCTCGAACAGCGCGCGCGTGAGCGCGGGTTGCCGGTCACCTTCCTCGGACACGTCTCCGACCGTGCCGCGCTGGGCTCCCTCCAGGCCTCCGCCGACGTGTGCCTGGCGCCCGGTCCCGCCGAGACGTTCGGACTGGCCGCCCTGGAGGCGATGGCCTGCGGCACGCCCGTGGTGGTGAGCACGTCGTCCGCGCTGCCCGAGGTGATCGGGTCGGCCGGAGCCGTCGCGGCGGACCACGGGGACGCCTTCGCGGACGCCGTCGACATCCTGCTCGGCCTGCCCGAGCGGGAGCGGCGCGAGACCGCACGCGCGCGTGCGGAGTGCTTCGGGTGGACCACGGCCGTGGACGCGTTCCTCGCCGCGCACGACGCGACGGTACCGGTGCGTCCCTTCGTGCCCGGGAGCGTGGCATGAGACCGGTGCGTTTCGTCTCCCTCGGGGATTCGCTGACCGAGGGCGTGGGCGACCCCGTCGGGGACGGGTGGCGCGGCTGGGCCGCGCTGCTCGCCGACGGGCTGGCCGAGGACTCCGCCGAGTTCACCAACCTCGCGGTGAGCGGCGCGCAGACCCGGGAGGTGCTGGAGCTCCAGACGCCGGCCGGTCTCGAACTGAAGCCGGACATCGCGTCCGTGGTCATCGGCGTCAACGACACCCTGCGCTGCACCTTCGACATCCATGCCGTCGCCGAACGGCTCGACAAGGTCTACGCCGCCTTCACCGGGCAGGGCGCGACCCTGCTCACGGCCTGTCTGCCCGACCCCGGCTCGATGCTGGGCCTCCCGGGTTCGCTGGCCCGTCCGCTGGCCCGGCGCCAGCGGGCGGTCAACCGGGTGGTCCACGCGCTGTCCGACCGCTACGGCGCCGTCCATCTGCACGCGGCCGAGGCCGACTGGATCATGGACCAGGCGATGTGGAGCGCGGACCGGCTGCATCCGGGGGAGCGGGGGCACCGGCAGCTGGCGGTGCGCTTCCACTCGCTGCTGGTGGCGTCGGACCGGGCGACCGGTGCGGCGCCCTCGCCCGATCCGGAGTTCCCGGTGCCCACCACGTCGGCGAGCCTGCTGTGGCTGGCCACGGCGGGGACCGCCTGGGTCGCGCGGCGCTGCACGGACCTGCTGCCGCAGTTGCTGCGGCTGGCGGCGGACGAGATGGGGCACCGGGCGCGGGGGACGAGTGCGCGGCTGGATGTGCGGGCGGCCGCCGCCGTGTCTGCCGCGTTGGCCGCGGTGTCTGTCGTCGAGCAGCCCGATGCGGTGTAGTTCTCGGCGGAGAGGCGGGGCGGGTGTGCCGATTGTGCTTCGGTGCGGGGCCGTTGCGGCCGGTCGCGCAGTTCCCCGCGCACCTTCAGGGCGTCAGCGTCGCCCTGACCTGACGAAGTGGACCGGGGTGACCGGTGCCGCCTGGGCCGCCGCCGGGAGGTCCTGCGGGTGGACGACCGCGATCACCGGGTAGCCGCCGGTGGTCGGGTGGTCCGCCAGGAAGACGACCGGTCGGCCGTCAGGGGGAACCTGCACCGCGCCCAGGACCATGCCCTCGCTGGGGAGTTCGCCCGGGAGGGCGCGGTCGAGGGCGGGGCCCTCGGTGCGCAGGCCGATGCGGTTGCCCGCGGCGGACACACGGTACGGGCGGGACGTGAAGGTGCGCAGCGCCTCGGGGGTGAACCAGTCGTCCCGTGGGCCGAGCGTCACCCGGAGGACGAGTTCGGCCGGAGGTGCCGCCTGTGGGGCGACGTCCACACGCGCGTGGAGGTTCGTCGGCGTTCCCAGGGGGATCACCGTGCCGTCCGTGAGAGGTGGCGGGCCGAGGCCGGAGAGGAGGTCCGTGGAGCGGCTGCCGAGGACCGGTTCGACCGCGATGCCACCGGCGACGGCCAGGTAGCTCCGGACCCCCGAGACGGCCGCGCCGACGTCCAGGAGCGCGCCGGCGGGCACATGCACCGGGGCTCCCCAGGCGACCGGCCGCCCGTCGACCGTGACCGCGCAGGGGGCGCCCCCGACGGCCACCGTGACCGTCGAACGCGGCCGTACGGCACAGCCGTTGAGGGTGGTCTCCAGAACCGCGGCCTCGGACGGGTTGCCCACGAGCCGGTTGACGAGGGCGGCGGCGGGGGAGTCGAGCGCGCCCGAGCGGGGAACGCCGAGGTGGGCGTGCCCGGGGCGGCCCCGGTCCTGCACGGTGGTCAGTGCCCCGGCCCGTACGACGACGAGCGCACGGTCCGTCATGAGCCGTCCACCGGCACGAAGCGCACGCGCGTGCCGGGCGACAGCAGCGCGGCAGGTACGCGCGCGTGGTCCCACAGCACGGCGTCCGTGCGGCCGATCAGCTGCCAGCCGCCCGGCGACGAGCGCGGGTACACGCCCGTGTACGGGCCCGCAAGTGCCACGGAACCTGCCGGGACGGCCGTGCGCGGAGTGGCCCGGCGCGGGACGTCGTGGCGCTGCGGAAGGCCCGTGAGGTAGCCGAAGCCGGGCGCGAACCCGCAGAAGGCGACGGTGAATTCGGTGTCCGCGTGGATGCGGGCCGCCTCCCGTTCGGTCACACCCCAGTGTGCGGCGACCTCCGCCAGGTCCGGGCCGTTGTAGCGCACCGGGATGTCGATCGCCGCACGCGCGCGTGGGGGAGCGGGCGGTACCTCGGCGGCGGTCAGCTCGGAGGCCAGGAGCGACGGGTCGTCGAGGCCGTCGAGCAGGACGGTGCGTGCCGCCGGGACGATCTCGCGCACGCTGAGCAGGCCCTCCGCGCGGCGGCACAGCAGTTCCGCGTGCAGCGCCTGTGCCTCGTCGCCGTTGGACAGCTCGACGAGCAGGGCCCGGTCGCCCACGGGCAGTGCCCTCATACGAAGGCCTCCACCCGGACTCCCGACTCCTGCAGGCGCCGCCGGACCAGCCGGGCCAGCTCCACGGCGCCCGGCGTGTCCCCGTGCAGACACAGGGAACGCGCGCGTACGTCGACGGCCGCACCGCAGTGGGAGGTGACCGTGCCGAAGCGGGCCAGGCCCACCGAGCGCTCCACCACCGCCTCCGGATCGGTGATCACGGAGCCGTCGTGGCCGCGTGGCACGAGCGTGCCCTCCGCGGTGTACGCGCGGTCCGCGAACGCCTCCGTGACGGCCGGGAGTCCCGCTTTGCCTGCGTGCTCCAGTAGCCGCGAGCCGGGCAGGCCGAGCACGGGCAGCGTGGCGTCGGCGAGTCGCACCCCCTCCACGACCGCGCCGGCCTGCTCCTCGTCGTGCACGACGCGGTTGTAGAGCGCGCCGTGCGGCTTGACGTACGACACGCGCGTGCCCGCCGCGCGAGCGAAGACCTCCAGGGCGCCGATCTGGTACGCCACTTCGGCCGCGAGTTCCGCGGGCGGCACATCCATCGCGCGCCGCCCGAACCCGGCCAGGTCCCGGTAGGAGACCTGGGCGCCGATCCGCACCCCGCGCGCGGCCGCGAGCTCGCACACGCGCCGCATGGTGGCGGCGTCCCCGGCGTGGAAGCCGCAGGCCACGTTGGCACTGGTGACGACGGACAGCAGCTGATCGTCGTCGGTGAGGCGCCAGCGGCCGAAGCCCTCGCCGAGGTCGGCGTTGAGATCGATCGACGTCATGGAACCTTCGGTCTCCTCTCAGGCCACGCGGTACTGCTCGTCGCGGGCGTCGGTCAGGAACATCTGCCCCGGTGCGTGCGTGATGGCGAAGGGCGGCCGGGAAGCCATCACCGCCGCCTGCGGGGTCACGCCGCAGGCCCAGAACACCGGGATGTCGTCCGGCTCGGCGTCCACCGGGTCGCCGAAGTCGGGCCGGCCGAGGTCGTCGATGCCGAGCGCCGAGGCGGGGCCGCAGTGCACGGGACTGCCGTGCACCGCCGGGAGCAGGCTGCTCTCCCGCAGCGCGGCCGCCAGGTGCTCCGGCGGCACCGGCCGCATGGACACCACCAGCGGGCCGTGCAGCCGTCCCGCCGGGCGGCACTGACGGCTGGTCACGTACATCGGGACGTTGCGGCCCTGCTCGATGTGGCGGATCGGGACGCCCGCCGCGGCGAGCGCCCACTCGAAGGTGAAGCTGCACCCGATGAGGAACGACACCAGGTCGTCGCGCCAGTACGCGCGCACGTCCGTCGGCTCGTCCGCCAGCTCGCCGTCCTGCCAGACCCGGTAGCGCGGCAGGTCGGTGCGCAGGTCCGCGCCGTCCGCGAGGACCGTGGTGAAGTCCCCGGCGTCCGTGACGTCCAGCACCGGGCAGGGCTTGGGGTTGCGCTGGCAGAACAGCAGCGTGTCGTAGGCCCAGTCGGCGGGCACCGAGATCAGGTTGACCTGGGTGTGGCCGGCCGCGACCCCTGCGGTGGGGCCGGTGAGCCCTCTCCGGAAGCGGGCCCGGGCGGATTTCGGGCTCCACGCGTGCGCGTGCTCGTCGACGATGGTCAAGGGGCGGTCTTCCGTACGGTTCACGCCAGTTCCTTTCCGCGGGTCTCCGGCAGGCCCAGCAGAGCCAGCGCCGCCACGCCGTAGCCGATCGCGCCGAACACCAGCGCACCGCCCACGCCCCAGCTGTCGGCGAGGAAGCCGACCGTCGTGGGGAAGACGGCGCCCACGGCGCGCCCGGTGTTGTAGGTGAAGCCCTGTCCCGTGCCGCGCACGGCCGTCGGGTACAGCTCGCTCAGGTAGGAGCCGAAGCCGCTGAAGATCGCCGACATGCAGAACCCGAGCGGGAAACCGAGCACCAGGAGCAGGGTGTTGGCGCCCTGCGGGATGTTCGCGTACGCCAGGATGCACCCGGCCGACAGCAGCGCGAACAGCCAGATGTTGCGTTTGCGGCCCAGCCGGTCGGTGAGGTAACCGCCGGTCAGATAGCCGAGGAAGGCGCCGGAGATCAGGAACGCCAGGTAGCCGCCGGTACCGACGACCGACAGACCGCGATCGCTCTTCAGATACGTGGGCACCCAGGTGGCGAGCGTGTAGTAGCCGCCCTGGACACCGGTGGACAGCAGCCCGGCGAAGATCGTGATCCGCAGCAGACCGGGCTTGAAGATGGCGGTGAACGAGCCCTTCTGCGCGCTCTTGTGGCGTACGGCGGCCGCCTCGGGGGCGTCCTGCACGCGGCGCCGCATCCAGATCACCAGCAGCGCCGGCAGCGCGCCGGTCCAGAACATGATGCGCCAGGCCAGATCGTCGCCGGCGAAGGAGAAGACCACGGTGTAGACGACCGCGGCCAGCGCCCAGCCCACGGCCCACGAACTCTGGACCGCGCCGAGCGTACGGCCCCGGTGCCGGGCGCTCGCGTACTCGGCGACGAGGATCGCGCCGACGGCCCACTCGCCGCCGAAACCGAGGCCCTGGAGGGCCCGGAAGAGCAGCAGCGTCTCGTAGTTGGGCGCGAAGCCGCAGGCCACGGTGAAGACCGCGTAGGTGATCACGGTGATCATCAGTGCCCGGACCCGGCCGAACCGGTCGGCCACCACCCCCGCGACGGCGCCGCCGACGGCGGACACCACCAGCGTGACGGTGGTGAGCAGGCCGGTCTGGCCGCTGTCCAGGCCGAAGTACGAGGCCAGCGCGACCATGGTCAGGGGCAGCGTGAAGTAGTCGTACGAGTCCAGGGCGTAGCCGCCGAACGCGCCGGCGAAGGCGCGGCGGCCGCGCGGTCCCAGGGCGCGCAGCCAGCCCAACGGGCCCTCTTCGAGGGCGTGTTCGTCCGGACCGGTCTGTGTGCTCAGGGCCTGCGACGAAGGGGTCGTGCTCATGTGCACCTCGCAGTGGGAGGACGGAGGGTGCTTGGGAGGTGAGCCGTGCCGTGCGTGAGCGGTCGGCGCCGCGAGGAGACGGCGCCGTGGGTAGCAACGTAGAGGATCGTTCAACGATCCTTCAATACCCGTGTTGTTTCGTTCTTCCGTCTGCGATTGAATTCCGGGCATGGCAGAGCAGCTGCACGGACTGGCCGACGATCGCGCTCTCCTGGGGCGCACGAGCACCGCCGAGCGGGTCTCGGACATCCTCAGAGGCCGTATCGCCGAAGGGTTCTTCCCGCCCGGGACCCGCCTGTCGGAGGACAGCATCGGCGGCGCGCTCGGGGTCTCCCGCAACACGCTGCGCGAGGCGTTCCGGCTGCTCACCCACGAACGCCTGCTCGTCCACGAGCTGAACCGGGGCGTCTTCGTCCGGGTCCTGACCGTCGAGGACGTCGAGGACATCTACCGCACCCGCAGGCTCGTCGAGTGCGCCGTCGTCCGCGGGCTGGGCGAGCCGCCGTACGACCTCGAGGCTCTCGCCGCAGTCGTCGAAGAGGGGCAGCGGGCGGCGCGCGAAGGTGACTGGAAAGCGGTGGGTACCGCCAACATCCATTTCCACCGGGAGCTGGTGGCCCTCGCCGGGAGCGCCCGCACCGACGAGCTGATGCGCAGCGTCTTCGCCGAACTCCGCCTCGCCTTCCACGTGGTGGACGACCCCAAGCGCCTCCACGAGCCCTACCTCGCCCGCAACCGCCAGATCCAGCAGTCCCTGCAGACGGGAGACCGGGACGAGGCCGAGAAGATGCTCGCGGTGTACCTGGACGACTCGCTGGAACGAGTGGTCGACGTCTACCGCAGAAGGGTGGGGGAGGGCGAAACACTCCCCTGACGGGCCCAGCACCATGGCGGCATGCGGCTCCGCCGCGTGGGCGCGACGAGCCACGGTCGGCCCGTACGCGATTCACGCCGTTTGGGCCGTTGTCAGACCGAGGACCTAGTCTGTGCACCGTGACTTCGCCTGCACCGACGGACAGCGTTCCGCCCCAGCTCAGCGCAGGGCCGCGCCCCGCGCCGGGCCCGGCCGCCGACGAGGGACTGGCGCGGCGCCTGCGCGCGCTCGCCTGCACCGCGCCGCTGCACGACCTCGACACGCGCAAGGCCAACCTCGCAGGCGAGTACTCGGTCTACGGCATGGCGGAGGTGGCCCTCTCCGCCATCGACCTGGTCACGCTGAACATGGACTTCGACACGGGCGCCGACCACGACCAGATAGTGGCCCGCCTCATCCCCCGCATCGCCGCCCAGGCCCCGCGGCGGCCGGTCGCCGAGCACGAGCGCGTGGCCCGCTGGGTCCTGGAGAACCTGATCAACGTCGGCAGCGTGGACCGCGGCTTCCGGGCGGTCTACGGCACGTTCACCACCGACGGCAGCTACGTCCGCCGTGACTACGACTTCAAGCTGATCGAGGAAGTGCCTGGTCCCGGCGGCACCGTCTACCTCCGCACGACCGACGAGGCGGTCAACGTCCTGGTCGGCGCCCTGGACACGGACGTCACCAGCGCCCAGATCGCCGCCGAGGTCAAGCTGGAGGTCCTGATCAACCGGGGCCGGCTCGCCGACGCCCAGCTCGCCGCCGAGCAGGCCCGCTACCGCACCGTGCAGTACTCGGAGACGCTGCGCCGCGCCCTGGAGGCGACCCGGCGCAACGTCCGCGCGGTGGACTGGCTCAGCGCCGTGCCGGACATGATCGCCGAGGCGCTCGACCACGTGGCCGACCGGTACCGCCACGAGAACGCGATCCTCACCAACATCCGCAAGGCGCGCGACGAGACCGAGGACGCGGAGCACAAGCGGCGCGCGGCCGAACTCGTGGACATCGTGAAGGACTGCATCCGCAGGCACACGCAACTGCAGTCCCGGCTGCTGGAGGCCGGGCCGCTGTTCCGCGCGGAACAGGACCGGCAGGCCTTCGCCACCCCCATGACGTCCTCGGGGATCGACCTCTACGGTCATCTCGTCGCCCCGATCCTGCCGCTGCCGCTGGAGCAGTCGGTGCGCGTCACGGACGCGTTCTTCGCTCGGGGCACCGGGCTGCGCACGCCGGTGTCCGTCCGGGTGACGGACCTCGTCGACATCCTGCTGACGCCTCCGGTGGAGCGGGAGCATCTGGGTGCCGAGATGCCGGAGCCGGACCTCATCGCCACACCGGACGACAGCCGCTTCAGCGAGGAGCAGCTGGCCGCGGCGACCGAGCTGCTCGATCTCCCGGCGGACGCGCCCCGCAGACTCTCCGGCCTGCTGGCCGAGGCGCGGCGCATCGATCCCGATCTGCCCTACCTGGTGGCCCTGTTGGCCGTCCACGCGGCCAGCCCGCCCGTGGGCACGGCCTACCGGCAGGGCGAGGAGAAGCTGCTGTTCGCCGTGGACGACGGGACGGAGCTGGACGACTCCGAGTTCGGCGGCGCCGACCTGATCGTGGGGACGGCCCTGCTGGACGCGGCCGGGATGGCGGCCGACAGGACGGAGGCGGCGTGAACGGACCCGGGCAGCGTACGGACCAGTGTGAGAGCAGCAAGGAGCGACAGCCGTGACCGAGCACGTCGAGTGGAGTGAGCCGGAGACCGGCGCGGCGCCGGTCCCCGCCGCCGTCACGCCCGCCGACGCCGCCGACGCCGCGCGGCTCGTCGCGTTCGGGCTGCAGCCCAAGCTGCAGCCCGCGCGCGACCAGGAGTACGCCGAGCTGCTGCGCCGCTACCGCGAGGACCCGCCGTTCGGGCGGCTCGCGGACGCCGTGGCCACCGGGCTCGGGCTGGTGGTGCTGGAAGTGTCCCCGCGCGCGGGGATGGCCGTCACCGCCGCCGAGGACTCGGTGTTCGCCGTCCGCATGAGCGACTACGCGCGCCGTACGTCCGCCGACGGCGGCGACCGCTTCCTGCACGGCCTGGCCCATCTCGCCATCGCCGCCATGGCGTTCCCGCGCCCCGAGGACCTCGCCGACGACGGCTACATCGGGCGCGTGACGGTCAACGGCGTCGACGCCTTCGTACGGCAGGCCTGCCGCCGTCTGGAGGAGCGCGCCGCCGAGCACGGCGACAACACCGACCCGGCCACCGACGCGCCCGGCCTGGAGGCCGCGTGGCGGATCTGGATCAGACGCAGCGCGACGGGCGCCACCAAGGACGCGCGCAGACTCGCCGGTTCGACCACCGGCATCGTCGGCAAGGCCGCCGCGTTCCTGACCGACTCAGGCTTCCTGCAGCGCACCGGCGACGACAACGGCGGTACGTACCGCACGACGACGCGCTATCAGCTCCAGGTGCGGGACATGGCGGGCAGCGCCGCGATGGCCGAGCTGCTGGAGCTGGGCGTGGTCCCGGTGACCGACGGCACACCGACGCTGGTGCCCGCCGAGGACACCGAGGCGGTGGAGCTGGCGGCCGACGCCGGGCTGCCGTTCCACTCGTCCCGCTCCTGAACCTCCCCTTCCTGCCGAAGACTTACGAGAGTCCGCCATGTACGAGCTGTCCCGGGTCCGCCTCTACTCCATCGGTCCCGCCGGTGCGCGCTACGCCGACACCGTGCTTGACCTGCGCGGCGTCGGGGCGCCCGTGCCCACGCCCGCGCCCGCCCAGGCGGAGTTCTTCGAGGAGGAGCCGGTCGGCCCGCCGCGCCGCCCCGCGCCCGCCGGCGTGCTCTTCCTGGAGAACGGCGGCGGCAAGTCCGTACTGCTGAAGCTGATCTTCTCCGTGATGCTGCCGGGCCACCGCAACACCCTCGGCGGCGCCAGCTCCGGCGTACTGCGCAAGTTCCTGCTCGCCGACGACTGCGGGCACGTCGCCCTGGAGTGGCAGCACACGCTGACCGGCGAGTGCGTCGTCGTCGGCAAGGCCAGCGAGTGGCGCGGGCGGCAAGTCTCCAACGACCCGCGGAAGTTCGCCGAGGCCTGGTACTCCTTCCGGCCCGGGCCCGGACTGTCGCTGGACAACCTGCCCGTCGCCGAGTCCACCGCCGTGCGGCCGGTCGTCGAGGGCCAGTCGGGCGCGCAGGGCCGCCGCCGCACCATGAAAGGCTTCCGGGACGCCCTCACCGAGGCGGGCAAGGCGTATCCCCATCTGGAGGTGCACTGGGAGGAGATCCACGACCGCTGGATCGAGCATCTCGGCGACCTCGGCCTCGACCCCGAACTCTTCCGCTACCAGCGGGAGATGAACGCCGACGAGGGCGAGGCGGCCGGCCTCTTCGCGGTCAAGAAGGACTCCGACTTCACCGATCTGCTGCTGCGGGCCGTGACCGACACCCGGGACACCGACGGGCTCGCCGACCTGGTCAGCGGCTTCGGCAACAAGCTGGGCCGCCGCGCCGAGCTGATCGCCGAACGGGACTTCACCGCCGGGTCGGTGGACCTCCTCGGGCGGATCGTGGAGGCCGCCGAGACCCGTGCACGCGCGCGTGACGTCCACACCGGCGCCGAGCGCCGTACCCGCTCGCTGGCCCGCCGGCTGACCGCGCGGGGCGTGCAGGAGCGGCTGCGGGCCGCGGACCTCGCCCAGCGCGTCACGGCGGCCGCGTACGCGGTCACCCACTCCGAGGCGGCCCGGGAGCGCAGCGCGCTGGTCTCCGCCGAACTCGCCTACCGCAACGCCTCCTTGGCGCTAGGGGCCGCCGAGAAGTCCGCCGCGGCGCAGAAGCGCGAGCTTGCGGATGCGCGCACCCTGCACTCCGCCTGGCAGGCCGCCGAGGCCGTGCTGCGCCACCGGGCAGCCGCCGACCGGGCCGCGCGCGTGGCCGCCGCGATCCAGGAGGCCGAGCGGGACGCCGCCCCCGCCCTCGCCGCCCGCGCCAAGGCCGCCGTGGATCTCGTACGGGCCCTGCACGCGGCGGCGGGGAGCGCCGAGAGCCTCGCCAACGAGGAGGAGGAGCGGTCCGCCGCCCTTCAGGAGGTCGGCGAGGCCGCCTACCGTGACTCGACCGCCGCCGCCACGGAGGCGCAGCGGGCCCGCAGCGAGGTCGGGCATCTGCGGCAGCGCCTGACCGAGGTGGAGCAGGAGACCGCCGAGGCGGTGCGCGCGGGATGGCTCGACGACAGCGCGCCGGACGCCGACCCGGCCCGAGCCGCCCTCGCGGCCAGCGACGCCGAGAAGACGGCGGTCGCCGCCTGGGACACGGCACGGGAGGCGTCGCGCAAGGCCTCGGAGCACGCGCGCGAGGCGGCCTCGGCGGAATCCCGCGCGGAGCTGACCGCGGCCCGCGCGGCGGACGCGGCCACGGCGGCACGGCGGTCCTACGACACCGAGCGCCGCACCGCCGAGTCACTCGCCGCGGAGGAGCGGCTGGCGGAACTGCTCAACGTCACCGCCGACGACGCGCGCCCCGCGGTCCCGCGGCCCAGGGACGCGGCGGAGAGCGACCAGGCGGCCCTCAGCCCCGAGGAGCTCGACCGCTTCGCCGACGAACTGCGCGAGCTGCTCGACGACTCCGTCTCCTCCGCCGAGCGGCAGCTCTTCGAGCTGCGCACCGCGGCTGCCGACGACTCCCGCATCCTCGGCGCGCTCGGCGACGGCGGACTGCTGCCGCCCGGCCCGGACGTGCTGGCCACCGTCGAGTTCCTCGGCGAGCACGGCATCCCGGCGCTGCCCGGCTGGCGCTACCTCGCCCAGGCCGTGGACCCGGCCGACCACGCGCGCGTGCTGGCCGCCCGGCCGGAACTCGTCGACGGCGTGATCATCACCGACCCCGACACGCACAGCCGCGCCCGCGAGGCCCTGGGCGAGGCGGCGCTGCTGCCGCGGTCCGCCGTGGCCGTCGGCACGGCCGCCGCCCTGCTCGCGCCCACCCCGGCAACGGAGTCGGACGACGGCGGCGTCTTCCTCGTACCGCCGAACCCCGCCATGCACGACGAGCACGCCGCCGACGAGGAGCGGCAGGCGCTGCGCGCGCGGGCGGCCGAGCGGGACGAGGAGATCAGGACGCTCGCCGCGCGCCTCGGCAAGGACCGGGAGCTGGCCGCCCGGCTCGCCTCCTGGCGCACCGGCTGCCCGGCCGGACGGCTCGTCGAACTGGCCCGGGCCGCGCACGACGCGCGCGCCTTCGCCGAGGAGTCCGAGGCCGAGCTGTCCGAGGCGCGTTCGGTCCGGGCCGAGGCCGACGAGGCCGCCGCCGAAGCCGCGCAGATGCGCGACGAGCGGCAGGAGGCCGCGCAGAGGGCCCGGCGCTCGGCCGACGCCCTCGCCGGGCTCGCCTTCCGGCTGCGCGAGCGGGCCGGGTGGCAGGTCAAGGTGCGTGAACTGGCCGACGAGGGCGCCGAGTCGGAGGCCCGCGCCCAGGCCTGCCTGGAGCGCGCCCGTGCCGCCGACGAGGACCGCCGCGGCGCCCAGCGCGCCGCCGACGACGCCCGCCGTACGGCACGCGCCCTGCGCGCCGAGCGCGCGGAGATCGCGGGCGCCCCCGACGACGTACCGGAGGGCGACGGATCCTCCTCGAAGTCGTCGCTGCCCGCCCTGCGCGAGGCGTATCGCGCGGCTTCCCAGCTCTACGAGAAGGTCGGCGTCGGCGCCGACCTGCGGGCCGAGCAGGCGCGCGCGGAGAGCGACGAGAGCGGGGCCCGCGCCGAGCTGGACCGGCTCAGCAACAAGGTCCGCACCCGCGCGGAACAGCTGCTCCAGTCGCCGGACGGGTCCGACGGGCCGTCGCGGCAGGCCGCGGCCGCGCGGGCCGAGGAGCTGGTGCAGCTCCTGGAGACCCGGATGTCGACCGCGAGCGAGCAGCTCGGACGGCTGCGCGGCGAGGCCGAGCGGCACTCGCCCGAGGAGGGCGATGCGCACACCGAGCTGCATGAGGAGCAACAGCCGCGCGACGCCGAGCACGCACAGGCGCTGCTGCGCACGGCGACGGCCGAACTCGCCACCCGCACCGAGGCGTTGAGCCAGGCTCGGGAGGCGCACGCCGAACTCCTCGACGCCCACCGGGCGGCGGAGGACGCGGCCGGCGGCTTCGACGAGATCGCCGCGATGCTCCGTGACCTGCTGCGCGAACACTTCGCCGACGAGGAGCAGGAGGAGCCCGAGCCGTACCCCGGCAGCCTGGAGGAGGCCCGGCACGCCGCTGCCGAGGCCCGCCGCTCCCTGCGCGGCTGCGCCGCCGACCTCTCGACCGCCGAGGCCGCCGTGCGCGAGGCCGGTGACGTGCTGGTGCGGCACGCCAACTCCACGCGCTACGAACAGGTCCGCACCCCGGCGCGGCAGCAGATCCGCGAGCTGCCCGCCTCCGCGCTGCCCGAGCACGCCCAGAAGTGGGCGGACGCGTTCGCGCCCCGGCTCCGCGTCCTGAGCGACGAATTGGCCCAGCTGGAGCGGAACAGGGACTCCATCGTGGACCGGCTGCGCGGGCTGGTGGAGTCGGCGCTGGCGACGCTGCGGTCCGCCCAGCGGCTCTCCCGGCTGCCCGAGGGGCTGGGGGAGTGGTCCGGGCAGGAGTTCCTGCGCATCCGGTTCGAGGAGCCCGACCAGGCCACGCTCACCGAGCGGCTCGGAGAGGTCATCGACGAGGCGACCAGGGCGGCCGTGAAGAAGAACTCCGACCTGCGGCGCGACGGCATGACGCTGCTGCTGCGGGGCGTGGGCGCGGCCCTGCAGCCCAAGGGAGTAGCCGTCGAGATCCTCAAGCCGGACGCGGTGCTGCGCGCCGAGCGCGTGCCCGTCGGGCAGATGGGCGACGTGTTCTCCGGCGGCCAGCTGCTCACCGCGGCGATCGCGCTGTACTGCACCATGGCCGCGCTCCGCTCCAACGACCGGGGCCGCGACAAGCACCGGCACGCCGGCACGCTGTTCCTCGACAACCCCATCGGGCGCGCCAACGCCACCTATCTGCTGGAGCTCCAGCGGGCCGTGTCCGACGCGCTCGGGGTCCAACTGCTGTACACCACCGGCCTGTTCGACACGACCGCGCTGGCGGAGTTCCCGCTGGTCATCCGGCTGCGCAACGACGCGGACCTGCGGGCCGGGCTGAAGTACATCAGCGTCGAGGAGCACCTGCGGCCGGGCCTGCCGCAGCAGACCCCGGCCGGCGACGGTGAAGCGGTGCACAGCGAGATCACGGCGACCCGGATGTTCAAGCGGCCGGCCCCCAGCGCCCCGTGAGCGGCACGCCCCAGGGCCGCCTGCGCGCGGCACGGCTCAAAACCGCCTCCTGAGCGGCCTGGCTCAGGGGTGCGACAGCTGGCCGGTCCCGCCGCGCCTGCGGATGCGCTCCTGGGCCCGCTCGGTGGCCCTCGCCTGCCGCCTGGCCCGGCGGCGCTCACGGCGCAGCGCCCGCGCCGTGCTGCTCGGGTCCGACACCACGCCATGGCGCTGGTTCCACACCTGGCGGGTCACCCAGACGTCGAGCGCGCCCCAGGTGGCCACCACGGTGCTGACTATGCTGCTGATGACCATCGGGAAGGCCAGCCAGGACCCGGCCATGGTGCAGAAGAAGGCCACCATCGCCTGGAGCAGCGTCACGGCGATGATGATCACCGCACGCACCGCCGCCGTCCGCACCGGATCGGGCATGCGGCGCCGGGGCGCCGCCTCCTCGACCCACAAAACCCGGCGCTCGTCCGCCGGAATGTCGCGATCCGATGCCGCAGGACCCCGTCTCACCGCCGACCGCGCTGCCGAACTGTGCCCGGGCGCCACGCGCCGCTCCGCCGTGCCCATCAACGTGTCACTCCCCACTGCCGCAGACTGCTCGTCCGTACCCGTTGGCACGTCTTCCCCAGTGGCTGCCCGGCTTGCCTTGTTTTACGCCGCCCAAGTGCCGGATGCCGCTGAAGCGGCCGATTCCGCGCATCTCCCGTAGAGAGGACGAACGAGGCGTCCTGAAGATTCCCAACGAGCGTAAATTTCAGGCCAATCCGCCGGTCGGGCCGGTCGGGCGAGTTTCAACGGCCGTGGAGGATCGGGGAGGCAATCTCCCCCAATGAACGGACAACTCCGCATGTCTCGCCGCCCGCGCGGAAGTTCAGCTTCCGGACTGCTCTTCGAGTTGGCCATGTGTCGGTAGTAGGCTCGCGCCGTTTGTTGACGTACATGTGTACCCCCGGTCGTAGGGGGTCGAGCTGGGGGAGGCCATGCGCTTTCGCGGGAAGTCGATCCGCCGGAAGATCGTGGCGCTGCTTCTCGTGCCGCTGGTGTCCCTCACCGCGATCTGGGGCTTCGCCACGGTACTGACGGGACGTGAGGCACAGGACCTGTTCCATGTGTCGGACGTGGTGGAGAAGGTCGGGTATCCGATCGAGGACACCGTCCGCGTCCTGCAGCAGGAACGCCGCCAGACCCTCGTGTACCTCGCCGATCCGCGGGCCTCCGACGGGCTCGCCGACCTCAGGCGCAGCCGGACCGCCACGGACGAGGCCGTCGCCAAGATCCGCACGAACGCCAAGAACCCCGACGTGCGCGACGCGCTGGGGGAGGGTACCGACGAGCACCTGACCACCGTCCTGGAGGCGTTCGACGGCATCGACGCCCTGCGCCGCAGTGTCGAGGACGGCACCGTCGACCGTGCCCAGGCCCTCGATCTCTACAACCGCCTGGTCGACCCCTGCTACGTACTGCTCGGCAATCTCCACGTCGTCGACAACGTCGAGATGGACAAGCAGTACCGCGCACTGGTCAACCTAGCCCGCGCCCGCGAACTGCTCTCCCGCGAGGACGCCCTGCTCGGCTCCTCCCTGATCGTCGGCCGGCTCACCCGCACGGAGAGCCGCGACGTCAGCGACCTCGTGGCCCAGCGCAGCCTGATGTACGACGTCAACCTGCAGCTGCTGCCCTCGTCGGAACGCGACCGCTACGAGGCGTTCTGGAAGAACGCCACCACCGCACCGCTGCGCGTGGCCGAGCAGTCCGCCACCTCCGCCACCAACGGCAAGGCCGGCGAGGTCACCGCGCAGGGGTGGGACTCCGCCGCGGGGAACGTGCTCGACAAGCTCGGCACCCTCAACGACCAGGCGAGCGACCGCTATCAGGACCGTGTCCGCCCCGTCGCGATGGGCGTCATCGCCAAGGCGGCCGTCGCCGGCGTCCTCGGCCTGGTCGCGGTGCTGCTCTCGCTCTTCCTGTCCGTCCGCGTCGGCCGCACCCTCATCCGTGACCTGCGGCAGCTGCGGCTGGAGGCCCACGAGGCGTCCGGCGTCCGGCTGCCCAGCGTCATGCGCCGCCTGTCCGCGGGCGAACAGGTCGACGTGGAGACCGAGGCCCCGCGCCTGGAGTACGACAAGAACGAGATCGGCGAGGTCGGCCAGGCCCTCAACACCCTTCAGCGCGCCGCCGTCGAGGCCGCCGTCAAGCAGGCCGAACTGCGCGCCGGGGTGGCCGAGGTGTTCGTCAACCTCGCACGGCGCAGCCAGGTCCTCCTGCACAAGCAGCTCACACTGCTCGACACCATGGAGCGCAGGACCGAGGACACCGACGAACTCGCCGACCTGTTCCGCCTCGACCACCTGACCACCCGTATGCGGCGGCATGCCGAGGGCCTCGTGATCCTCTCCGGCGCCGCCCCTTCGCGGCAGTGGCGCAAGCCCGTCCAGCTCATGGACGTCGTCAGGGCCGCCGTCGCCGAGGTCGAGGACTACGAGCGCATCGAGGTGCGGCGTCTGCCGCGGATCGCCGTCACCGGTCCCGCCGTCGCCGACCTGACCCATCTCGTGGCCGAACTGCTGGAGAACGCCACGGTGTTCTCCCCGCCGCACACGGCCGTCCAGGTGCTGGGCGAGCGGGTCGCCAACGGCTTCACCCTGGAGATCCACGACCGCGGCCTCGGTATGGCCGCCGACGCTCTCCTGGACGCCAATCTCCGGCTCGCCGAGACTCCGGAGTTCGAGCTGTCCGACACCGACCGGCTCGGCCTGTTCGTGGTCAGCCGGCTCGCCCAGCGGCAGAACGTGCGGGTCTCCCTCCAGCCGTCGCCGTACGGCGGCACCACCGCGGTCGTCTTCGTCCCCGACGCACTGCTGACGGACGACGTCCCGGACACCAATGGCATCGGCTTCCGCCTCGACCGCCCCCACCCCTCGAAGGAGGCCGAGCTCGAGGAGAGCCGCCGCACCCCGCTCTCCCGGATGCCCGTCCAGCTCCCCGGCCTGCCCGCCGCACTCCTGGACGGCCCCGTGGAACTGGAGGCGCCGGTCGATCTCGACGCCGTCGAGGACTTCCCGGGCGCTCTCGACGACGAGGACAGCGAACGCGGCGGGATCTTCCGCCCCCGCCGCTCCATCGCCCTCGCGGACGACGAGGCGGCCGGCCACGGCGACGGTCCGCTCCACGGCCACCCCGACACCCATGAAGCGGCCCGCCTCGACGCCGGCGACGACCTGGGCGAGGCGGTCCCGCTGACCCGCCGCCGCCCGCCCAAGCTGATCAGCTCGCACGGACGCCCGGTCACCGACCAGCGCTCGCGGCGCGAGGACGCAGGCGAGGAGTCGCCGGCGGGGCCGGGCCGCCCCGAGCCGGAGGCCGCCGCGCCGCTGCCGCAGCGTCGCCGGGGCGACGGACCGCAGGTGGGTACGGGGCCGGGCCGGCCAGACCAGGAAGCGGCGCCGCCACTGCCGACCCGCCGGCGTGGAGCCTCACCGCTGCGCCCCGGCACGAGCGGACCCGCCAGGTCCGGTGAGCCCGGATCCCCGGCACCCGAGCGGCGCAGCGGCGGCGAGGGCCCGCAACCTCCCGCCCTCCCCGCACGCAGCCGGCCCGCCGCGATCGCACCGGGCGGCGAGGACCCCGCCGCCCGGCGCCCCGGCACCGCGCCGCAGGACACCGGCCCCGGCAACGGCCCGCTGCCCCGGCGCGTACGGCAGGCGAACCTGGCTCCGCAGCTGAAGCAGAGCGCCGAGCGGCCCACGCAGGACAACGCGCAGCCGGTCGAGCGGGACGCCGACGAGGTACGCAGCCGGATGGCCTCGCTCCAGCGCGGCTGGCAGCGTGGCCGCAACGAGAATGCCGCGGGTGACGACGCCCACAGCGGCACAGCACCGCAAGGAACGACAGAGGGGGACGGTCGATGACCGCACCGAAGGCGACCGGCCACACCGAGACCAGCAGGTCGGGGGAGCTCAACTGGCTTCTGGACGACCTGGTGGACCGCGTCGCGAGCATCCGCAAAGCCGTCGTGCTCTCCAGCGACGGCCTGGCGACCGGCGTGTCCAAGGACCTGACCCGGGAGGACAGCGAGCACCTCGCCGCCGTCGCCTCCGGGTTCCACAGCCTCGCCAAGGGCGTGGGCCGTCACTTCGAGGCGGGCAGCGTCCGGCAGACGGTCGTCGAGCTGGACGAGGCCTTCCTCTTCGTCACGGCCGCCGGCGACGGCAGCTGCCTGGCCGTCCTCTCGGACGCGGACTCGGACGTCGGCCAGGTGGCGTACGAGATGACGCTCCTGGTCAAGCGGGTCGGCGTGCATCTTGGCGCGGCTCCGCGCACCGATCTGCCCGCAGGCGGGTAGTGAGATGTCATGAGCGCTGACGGTCAGGGAAGAAGCCACTGGTTCGACGACGAGGCCGGACCGGTGGTCCGTCCGTACGCGATGACGCGTGGCCGGACCACCAGTGCGGGCCAGCACCGTCTCGACCTGATCGCGGTGGTCGTCACCGAGCCCCAGGCGGACGACCCGGACGCCGACTCGACGCTGTCCCCGGAGCACGTGGACATCGTCGGTCTGTGCCGTGACGTCCCTCAGTCGGTCGCCGAACTCGCCGCCGAACTCGATCTGCCCGTCGGCGTGGTGCGGGTCCTCGTCGGGGACCTCGTGGCCCGGGAATTCGTCCATGTCACGCGGCCCGTACCCCCCGCCGAACTGCCCGACGAGAGTATTCTGCGCGACGTGATCAACGGCCTCCGGGCACTGTGAGCCGTGCGGAAGCGGGGTACGGACGTGGCAGGTTGGCAGTTCTGGGTCGATCGGGGCGGCACCTTCACCGACATCGTCGCGCGGCGCCCCGACGGCCGTCTGCTCACGCACAAGCTGCTGTCGGAGAATCCGGCGCGATACTCCGACGCGGCCGTCGCGGGCGTACGCGAGCTGCTCGACGGCTCCCCCGACTCCATCGAGGCCGTCCGCATGGGGACGACGGTCGCCACCAACGCGCTCCTGGAACGCAAGGGCGAACGCACCCTGCTGGTCGTCACCCGCGGCTTCCGTGACGCCCTGCGCATCGCCTACCAGAACCGTCCCCAGATCTTCGCCCGCCGCATCGAACTCCCCTCGCTGCTCCACGAGCGGGTCGTGGAGGTCGACGAGCGCATCGCCGCTGACGGCACCGTTCTTCGCGTCCCCGACCTCGATGCCCTGACCGGTCCCCTCCGGGAGGCGTACGAGGACGGCATCCGTGCCGTCGCCGTCGTCTGCATGCACAGCCATCTGCACCCCGCCCACGAGCAGGCCGTCGGCGAGCTGGCCGCCCGCCTCGGCTTTCCGCAGATCTCGCTGTCCAGCGAGGTCAGCCCACTGATGAAGCTCGTACCACGCGGGGACACCGCGGTCGTCGATGCCTACCTGTCGCCCGTGCTGCGCCGCTACGTCCAGCACGTCGCCGACGAACTGCAAGGCGTCCGGCTGATGTTCATGCAGTCCAACGGCGGGCTCGCCGAGGCCGGGCAGTTCCGCGGCAAGGACGCCATCCTCTCCGGGCCGGCCGGAGGCATCGTCGGCATGGCCCGCATGTCGCAGCTGGCCGGATTCGACCGCGTCATCGGCTTCGACATGGGCGGCACCTCCACCGACGTCTCGCACTTCGCCGGTGAATACGAACGCGTCTTCACGACCCAGATCGCGGGTGTCCGCCTGCGTGCGCCCATGCTGGACATCCACACCGTCGCGGCCGGCGGCGGCTCGGTCCTGCACTTCGACGGGACCCGCTACCGCGTAGGGCCGGACTCGGCGGGCGCGGACCCGGGGCCCGCCTGCTACCGAGGCGGCGGCCCGCTCGCCGTCACCGACGCCAACGTCATGCTCGGCCGGATCCAGCCCGCGCACTTCCCCAAGGTGTTCGGCCCCGAGGGTGACCAGCCGCTCGACGCGGAGCTCGTGCGCGACCGGTTCACCGCCCTCGCGCGTGAGATCCGCACGAGGACCGGGGACGACCGCACGCCCGAGCAGGTGGCCGAGGGCTTCCTGCAGATCGCCGTCGCCAACATCGCCAATGCCGTCAAGCGGATCTCCGTCCAGAAGGGCCACGACGTCACCCGCTACGCCCTCACCACGTTCGGTGGCGCGGGCGGCCAGCACGCGTGCATGGTCGCCGACTCGCTCGGTATCCGCACCGTCCTCGTACCGCCGATGGCCGGCGTCCTGTCCGCCCTCGGTATCGGCCTCGCCGACACCACCGCCATGCGCGAGCAGTCCGTCGAGGCACCGCTGGAGCCGGCGTCCATGCCTGCGGTCCTGAAGATCGCCGACGACCTGGAGCAGGCGGCCCGCTCGGAACTCCTCGCCGAGGACGTCCCCGAGGACCACATCCAGGTCACCCGCCGCGCGCAGCTGCGCTACGACGGCACCGACACCACCCTCACCGTCGAACTGACCGAGCCCGGCACGATGACCCCTGCCTTCGAAGAACGTCATCGCGCCACGTACTCCTTCACGCTCGACCGCCCGATCGTCGTCGAAGCCCTCTCCGTCGAAGCCACCGGCATCACAGAACCCCCCGATCTCTCCGCCCTCGCCCCCTACGCAGCCGCCCGCGAGGGCAGCCCGGCCGCGCCCGCGACCGTCCGCCTCCACACCGGAGGCTCCTGGCGCGACGTACCCCTCCGCCGCCGTGAGGGCCTTCCTCCCGGCGACACCGTCACCGGCCCCGCGATCATCACCGAGGCCAGTGCGACGACCGTCGTCGACGACGGCTGGCAGGCCGTGGCCCGCGACGACGGACATCTGGTCATGGAACGCGCGGCGATTACGGAGAGTTCCGATCTCGGCACAGAAGCGGACCCCGTTCTGCTCGAGGTCTTCAACAACCTCTTCATGTCGATCGCCGAACAGATGGGCGCGCGGCTGGAGTCGACGGCCCAGTCCGTCAACATCAAGGAGCGCCTCGACTTCTCGTGCGCCCTCTTCGACCCGGACGGGAACCTGGTGGCCAACGCGCCGCACATCCCCGTCCACCTGGGCTCCATGGGCACGAGCGTCAAGGAGGTCATCCGGCGCCGAGGCACCTCGATGCGGCCCGGCGACACCTACGCCGTCAACGACCCGTACCACGGCGGCACCCACCTGCCCGACGTCACCGTGATCACCCCGGTCTTCGACACGGAGGGTGACCGGATCCTCTTCTACGTCGCCTCGCGCGGCCACCATGCCGAGATCGGCGGCATCGCCCCCGGCTCCATGCCGGCGAACAGCCGCACCATCGAGGAGGAAGGCATCCTCTTCGACAACTGGCTGCTCGCCGAGCACGGCCGCTTCCGCGAGCAGGAGACCCTCCGCCTGCTCACCGAGGCTCGCCACCCCTCCCGCAACCCGAAGACCAATCTGGCCGACCTGCGCGCCCAGATCGCCGCCAACCGCAAGGGCGTCGAAGAAGTCGCCCGCATGATCGACAACTTCGGCCTCGACGTCGTCCAGGCGTACATGAAGCACGTCCAGGACAACGCCGAGGAAGCGGTGCGCCGGGTCGTCGACGCCCTGGACGACGGCGAGTACTCCTACGAGACCGACGCGGGTGCCCACATCCGCGTACGCGTGCGCGTGGACCGCGAGAACCGGTCGGCGACCATCGACTTCACCGGCACCTCCGCCCAGCTGGCGAGCAACTTCAACGCCCCCTTCGCGGTGGTCAACGCGGCCGTCCTGTACGTCTTCCGCACCCTGGTCGCCGACGACATCCCGCTCAACGACGGCTGTCTGCGCCCCCTGGACATCGTCGTGCCGCCCGGCTCCATGCTCGCGCCCGAGCCGCCGGCCGCCGTGGTCGCGGGCAACGTCGAGACCTCCCAGGCCATCACCGGGGCCCTCTACGCCGCACTCGGGGTCCAGGCCGAGGGCTCAGGGACGATGAACAACGTCACCTTCGGCAACGAGCGGTACCAGTACTACGAGACGGTCGCCTCCGGTTCCGGGGCGGGAGACGGCTTCCCCGGTGCGCCCGTCGTGCAGACCCACATGACCAACTCGCGGCTGACCGACCCCGAGGTCCTGGAGTGGCGGCTGCCCGTGCACCTCGACGAGTTCGCCGTGCGCCCGGGCAGCGGCGGGGCCGGACGGTGGCCCGGCGGGGACGGCGCGGTGCGCCGCATCCGTTTCCACGAGCCCATGACGGTCTCCACGCTGTCCCAGCACCGCAGGGTCCCGCCGTACGGCATGGCGGGCGGCGGGACCGGCGCGCTGGGTGCCAACCGGGTGGAGCGCGCGGACGGCACGGTCACCGCGCTCGGCGGCAGCGACTCGGCCGACGTCGGTCCCGGCGACGTACTCGTCATCGAAACCCCCGGCGGCGGAGGCTACGGCCCGCCGTCGTCCCATCCCCATCAAGCAGGAGAAGAGATCGATGATCTTCGGGCGTTCTGAGCGCGGGAAGCCTCCGGTCGAGCCCGTCACGCTCAAGATCCTGGTGGCCGGCGGCTTCGGCGTGGGCAAGACCACCCTGGTCGGCGCGGTCAGCGAGATCAGGCCGCTGCGCACCGAGGAACTGCTCACCGAGGCCGGGCGCCCCATCGACGACACGAGTGGCGTCGAGGGCAAGCACACCACCACGGTGGCCATGGACTTCGGCCGCATCACGCTCCGCGAGGACCTCGTGCTGTACCTGTTCGGCACGCCGGGCCAGGAGCGGTTCTGGTTCATGTGGGACGAGCTCTCCGAGGGCGCCCTCGGCGCCGTCGTGCTCGCCGACACCCGGCGCCTGGAGGACTGCTTCGCCGCGGTCGACTACTTCGAGCGGCGCTCCATACCCTTCGTCGTGGGCGTCAACTGCTTCGAGGGTTCGTCCCGTTATCCCGAGGCCGCCGTCCGCCAGGCCCTCGACCTGGACGACGACGTACCACTGCTGCTGTGCGACGCCCGCGACCGGGAGTCCGTCAAGGAAGTCCTGATCGGCGTCGTCCAGCACGCGATGGCGCAGGCGGCGGACCGCCGCCAGACCGTCACCACCTGAGGCACGCCCACGGCCCGTACCCCCGCCGACCGGGGTACGGGCCGCAGCTGATGGCGCCCACGCGCGCGTGCGTGTGCCTAGTTGTCGCCGTCCTCCGCCCAGCCGAAGCTCTTCTCCACGGCCTTGCGCCAGTTGTGGTACTCCCGGTCACGGACCGAGGCCTCCATGGCGGGCGTCCACTCGACGTCCTTCTGCCAGTGGGACTTCAGCTCGTCGAGGTCGTTCCACACTCCGGTGGCGAGCCCCGCCGCGTACGCCGCGCCGAGACAGGTGGTCTCGGAGACCTTCGGGCGGACCACGGGGACGTCGAGGACGTCCGCCTGGTGCTGCATGAGCAGGTTGTTCTTGGTCATGCCGCCGTCCACCTTGAGGGTGGTGATGTGCACGCCGGAGTCCTGGAACATGGCGTCCACGACCTCGCGCGTCTGCCAGCTCGTCGCCTCCAGCACGGCCCGGGCGAGGTGGGCCTTGGTGACGTAGCGCGTCAGGCCGGTGACGACACCGCGCGCGTCGGAGCGCCAGTACGGTGCGAACAGGCCGGAGAAGGCCGGAACGATGTACGCCCCGCCGTTGTCGTCGACGCTCGCCGCCAGGGGCTCGATCTCGTCGGCGTTGCGGATGATGCCCAGCTGGTCGCGGAACCATTGGACGAGGGCGCCCGTTATGGCTATCGACCCCTCCAGGCAGTAGACCGGCGCCTCACTCCCGATCTTGTAGCCCATCGTCGTCAGCAGCCCGTTCTTCGACGGCACGGGCCGGTTGCCCGTGTTGAGCAGCAGGAAGGAGCCCGTTCCGTACGTGTTCTTGGCCGTGCCCACGTCGTAGCAGGCCTGTCCGAACACGGCCGCCTGCTGGTCGCCGAGGGCCGACGCGACCGGCACCCCGCCCAGTTGGCCGACGGCGGTGCCGTACACCTCGGCCGAGGACCGGATCTCGGGGAGGATCGCCTCGGGGACGTTCATCGCGGAGAGGATGGACTGGTCCCACTGGAGGGTCTCCAGGTTCATCAGCATGGTGCGGCCGGCGTTGGTCACGTCCGTGACGTGCTGCCCGCCGTCGGTGCCGCCCGTCAGGTTCCAGATGAGCCAGGAGTCCATCGTGCCGAAGGCGATCTCGCCGTTCTCGGCGCGGTCCCTGAGGCCGGGCACGTTGTCGAGCAGCCAGGCGGCCTTGGGGCCGGAGAAGTAGGTGGCCAGTGGCAGTCCCGTCTGCTCGCGGAAACGGTCCTGCCCGTCCGATCCGCCGAGCTGCTTGGTCAGCGCCGCCGTGCGGGTGTCCTGCCAGACGATCGCGTTGTGCACGGGCTTGCCCGTGGCGCGGTCCCACAGCAGGGTGGTCTCGCGCTGGTTGGTGATGCCGAGCGCGCTGAGCTGGTCGGCGCGCAGTCCGGCCTTGGCGAGCGCTCCGGCGACCACGGCCTGCACTTTGGACCAGATCTCGGTGGCGTCGTGTTCCACCCAGCCCGGCTTGGGGAAGATCTGGCGGTGCTCACGCTGGTCGACGGCGACGATCGCGCCGCCCTGGTTGAAGACGATGCAGCGGCTGGAGGTGGTGCCCTGGTCGATAGCGGCGACGAACTTGTCCGTCATGACGTCCCCTTCGTCGTTCCTTCAGAAGGCTGCTGTGGATCAGAAGGCTGCTGTGCGGAGCGACGGACCGATGACGACGCAGCCGCGCCCGTCGCCGTGCGTGTCTCCGGTGCTCATGGCGGCTCCTAGGCCCTGTCCCGGGGCGATCGACCCCGGTCCTTCGTGCAGGGTGCGTTTCCCATGGCGACTTCGGCCGAGGCAGGAAGATCCCGCGCCCCGCCCGGCGTCCGTGACGAGCTTGCCGTCGCAGTCGCATCGGCCGTGGGGGAACGGTCCGGCTCCTCAGACGCCGCCCGCGTGGAGCGTGCCTGGATAGACCGTGTATGTACGGCGATGTCGACTGACACCGGAAGTTTTCACCGACGCCCACAGAGCGTCAAGGTCGCCGACGGCAACGGTGACAGCCGGAGGTGTGTCTGTGCGGGGTGGGCAAGGCCGGTCGGTTGTGACGATCAGCCTAGGCCCGGTTCCGCCACCGCGCACCCGGCCTGGGCGGGCGCCGCCTCCGCACCGCGCCGGATCTCGTGGCCCGGCCTGTCCGCCCGGCCCACCACCCAGCTCGCTCCGAGCAGCGATTTCGCGGCCTTTTTCAGGGGTGCTAGACAAGCGGCGGCCTGCCGGTGGTCCGTCACGCTGCCGGGCGGGCACAGCACGGTGGCCAGGGACAGCGTGATCGGACGCCCGCCGGCCGACCAGGGCGCGTCCAGCATCGAGGTGGCGAGCGGACCCAGCCGTTCCGGCTCTGCGAGCACCAGGAAGTCGTCCCCGCCGATATGACCCACGCGGGTGCTGCCGGACGCCGCGTGCTGCAGCGCCCGCCCCACCGAGCGGATCAGCTCGTCGCCCGCCGCGAACCCGGACCCGTCGTTGACCTGCTTGAAGTGGTCCACATCCAACCAGCTCAGGGCGAACGTCCGGCCGTCCGCGATCCGGCGGTCCACCGCGCCGGTGATCGCGTCCGAGCCGGGGAGCCGGGTGAGCGGATTGAGTCCGGCTGCTTCCTCGACCCGGCTTTCGGCGAGCGCCCGCACGAGGTCCGCGAGCCGTACGACACCCACGCAACGGCCGTGCGCGTCCACCACCGCCACGTCATCCGACGTGCGGCTCCGGCCGCCGACGGCGACGACGTCCAGGACCTCCCAGGCGGTGGCGGCGACGCCCACCGTCCGCGGCGGATCGCCTAGCTTGGCCGCGGGCCGGTCGGCGTACAGCGCGTGTCCGTAGCGCCCCGACAGCGACAGCAGGAAGCGCGAGCGGTGCACCGAGCGGACCGGGCGCCCGTGCTGGTCCACGAGCAGCACCCCGGACACGTCGGGCGACCCGGTCAGCAGCGCCCGCACCTGACCGGCCGACGCGGTGGCGGGCAGCAGCGCGGCGGGCCGCACGAACTCCCGCACCGAAGGCCCCGACCTCGGCATGGTCACGGCGACGGGGGAGCGGGGCGGAACGTATACGTCCGCCACGGGCAGCCGGGCCGGTGGCGCGAACAGTTCGCCCTGTCCCATCTGCGCGCCGGCCGAGATCGCGGCGGCGCACTGCAGTTCCGTCTCCACGCCCTCTACGGACAGCAGCGCCCCCAACTCCTCGCACAGCGTCCGCATGGCCTTCACCGCGGCCGGCCGCGCCAGCAACGACGCGTCCAGCTTCACCAGGTCGGGTGCCATGTCGATCAGCAGCCGCAGGGGCAGGTCCCCGTCCCCGACGCCGTCCGCGCTGATCCGGAAGCCCTGGGCCCGCAGGGCACCCACCGCCTCGAGCAGGGCCTGCTGCGGGACGTGGGTGTACGGCGGCCCGATGTCGATCGTCACCTCCCACGGCAGGCGTCCGGCCTCGCGCACGGCGTCGTGGAGCCGGGTGAGGCCGCCGAGGTCGGCGAGCGTGCCCGCGAAAACGTTGACGTGCAGCGGCAGCAGGGCTTCCTTGCGCGCCGCCGCTCGGAGCGCCAACACCGTGAGTCTGCCGTCGAGTTCGGGGTTCCGACGGGCTTCGGCCAGGATGTCGCCGGTCTCCGGGCGGGCGAGTATCTCAAGCCCCGCGACCGCTCCGGTGGTCAGGTTGACCACCGGCTGGAAGGCGAAGCGGAGAGTATCCGTCCAGGTGTGCACGGCAGCATGATGGCTCCGCCGAAAGGCGCCCAGGCCCAGTTCATGAGACGTTCACGCAGGATTCCTGAGCGATCACACAGCGTACGAGAAAGGGCTTGCCCTGCCCTGTGGTGGCGCAGTGCGTGTCCCGAACCGGCCGGCCCTCAGCGAACGGCGATCACCGAGGACCCGTGCCCGAACAGCCCTTGGTTCGCCGTGATCCCGACGCGTGCCCCGGTGACCTGCCGCTCGCCTGCTTCCTGCCTCAACTGCCAGGTCAGTTCGCACACTTGGGCGATGGCCTGAGCCGGAACCGCCTCGCCGAAGGAGGCCAGCCCGCCACTCGCGTTCACCGGTATGCGCCCGCCTATGGCCGTCGCGCCCTCCCGCAACAGCTTTGCGCCCTCTCCCTGTCCGCACAGGCCGAGATCCTCGTACCACTGCAACTCGAGGGCGGTGGACAGGTCGTAGACGTCCGCGAGGGACAGGTCCTCCGGCCCGAGGCCCGCCTCCTCGTAGGCGGCCCGCGCGATCGAGGCGCGGAAGGTGTCGGCGGCCGGTTCCACCGCCACCGCGGAATCGGTGGCTATGTCCGGCAGGTCCAGCACCGTGCTGGGATAGCGCGGCGTCACCGTGGACACCGCGCGGATCCGCACCGGCCGGCTCGCACCGTGCCGACGTGCGAACTCCATGCTGGACAGCACCAGGGCGGCGCCTCCGTCCGACGTCGCACAGATGTCGAGCAGCCGCAAGGGGTCGGCCACCACGGCGGACGCGGCGACCTCCTCGGCGGTGACCCGCTTGCGGTAGCGCGCATTCGGATTGAGCGCGCCCATGGCCGAGTTCTTCACCTTGACCTGTGCGAAGTCCTCCAGCGTGTCGCCGTGCACGGCCATGCGACGGCGCGCGTACAGCCCGAAGTACGTGGGGTTGGTCGCCCCCAGCACACGGAAGCGCAGCCAGTCCGGATCATCCGGTCGATCCCCTCCCGCCGGCCGGAAGAACCCTTTGGGAGCCGCATCGGCGCCCACCACGAGGACGACATCCGCGAGGCCTGAAAGGATCTGCGCGCGTGCGGTGTTGACCGCCTGCGCCCCCGACGCGCACGCCGCGTACACGCTGGCCACTCGGGCCCCCTGCCAGCCCAGCGCCTTCGCGAAGGTCGCGCCGGCCACATAGCCCGGATAGCCGCCACGCACCGTGTCGGCCCCGACGACCGAGCCGACGTCCCGCCACTCCAGCTCCGCGTCGGCGAGCGCCGCACGGGCCGCCGCGGCCCCGTACTCGACGAAGCTGCGCCCCCACTTGCCCCACGGGTGCATGCCCGCGCCGAGCACCGCCACCTCTCCCGTCATGCCCCCACCCCCGTCGGCCGCCAGTGCCACGTCGTCCAGATCGTCTCCGCGTCCTGATTGAGCACCCCGGGAACCACCTGCACCTCCATGCCGACCGCCAGATCGGCGACGGTGATCCCGGGAGCCGCCTGCCCCAGCACCACGATCCGCTCGGGCTCCAGCTCTACAGCGATCAACGTGTACGGCTCCCACGGAAGTTCCAGATCGGTCACATACGGTGACGGAGGCCGGTATCTGCTGTCCGTGTAGGACCAGACCCGCCCGCGCGGCGAGAGGGGCACCTCCTCCAGATCCCCGCCGGAACACAGGGGGTTGCGGCAGTGCGCGTCCTCGCGGGGGAAGAAGACCGAGGCGCACGCCGCGCAGCGCGTGCCGAGAAGCCTGAAGTCGTTCCCGTCGCCGGCGAACCACCCTTCGACCACAGGCGTGCGTGTACGCGACAAAGCCCCTCCTCGCGACGGAATCTGATGGAGCGTCAGAAGTGTGTCACGGGCTTCCGGAAATGGGCAGGGGCACCGATCGAACCGAACGGCCCCTTGCTGCGTCGTGGTAACGGAAGGGACGGCCGGGGCCCACGGGGGTGGATCCGGCCGTCCCGATTTGATAGATGCAGGAGACATGACACGTCTCTCCAGTGCACTACGCGCTCTGATCACCGCACTCGCCGCACTGCTGGCGGTCGCAGGGGCGTCCGCCACCGCCCAGGCGAAGACGGAGCCCAAGGCGCCGAAGGCCTTCGTGGCCCTGAGAACCGTGGACCCGACGATCATCCAGGAGATGCGCTACTTCACCCCGCACAACTTCGTCGGTGAGCGCATCGACGGCTATCAGCAGCCGATCTGCATCCTCACCCGGCCGGCCGCCGAAGCGCTGCACAAGGCCCAGACGAGGCTGCTGCGCCAGGGATACAGCCTCAAGGTGTACGACTGCTACCGCCCGCAGCGCGCCGTGAACCACTTCGTCCGCTGGGCCGAGGACCTCGACGACCAGGCGATGAAGGGCGAGTTCTACCCGAACGTCGACAAGACCCGGCTGTTCGAGGACGGCTACATCGCGGAGAAATCCGGCCACAGCCGCGGCTCCACCATGGACCTGACCATCGTGAAGCTGCCCGCACGACCGACCCGGCCCTACCACCCCGGGCAGCCCCTCGTTCCGTGCTACGCGCCCAAGGACGACCGCTTCCCCGACAACTCCGTCGACATGGGCACCGGATTCGACTGCTTCGACACCCTCGCCCACACCCTCGACCCCCGTATCCAGGGCGAACAACGCGCCAACAGGCTGCTTCTGAAGAGCACCCTCGAGCGTCTCGGCTTCGTGAACCTCGCCGAGGAGTGGTGGCACTACACGTACCAGCCCGAGCCCTACCCGGACACCTACTTCGACTTCCCCGTCTCCTCGAAGTCGCTCAACAGTCGCTTCTGAGCCGCCTCCTGGAGACGCCCTCTCCGTGATCGGATACATTCCGCTTCGTGTCCGAAACTCATGCCTCCACCCTCAATTCCGCGCCCGACTCCCACTGTTCGAGCTGCGGAGCGCCTTACGGAGAGGGCGTCACCGGCTGGCCCCGCACCTGCCCGGTCTGCCACGCCGTGGCCTACCGCAACCCGCTGCCGGTGGCGATAGCGCTCCAGCCCGTGTACGACACGAAGGGCACCGCCCTTGTCGTCATCACGCGAACCGTCGCCCCCGCGCGTGGCGGTGTCGCGCTGCCCGGCGGTTACATCGACGACCGGGAGGAGTGGCGACATGCCGTCGTCCGTGAACTCAAGGAGGAGACCGGCATCGCCGCCGCCGGCCGCGACGTGCGGCTCGTCGACGCCATGAGCTCTCCCGACGGGCACCTGCTGCTGTTCGGCCTTCTTCCCGAGCGCCCGGCCGAGGGCCTTCCGAAGTCCTCCGCCACGGACGAGACGGAGGGCTGGCACCTCCTGCGCAGGCCGGACGAACTCGCCTTCCCGCTGCACACGCTGGCCGTGCGGGCCTGGTTCGAGGGCCGGTACATCTGAGTCAGCGCTTGCCGAGCCCCCGGACGCGGACAGGATAGGGCGGCTCGCCGCTGCCGCCTTCCCGCTCGACCACAAGCCGCTGCCCGGACCAACGGGTGACGTAGCGCTCGAGTTCCGGCTCGTCCCATCCGTCACCCGCATCCCTCACGACCACTCCGCCGCCGGTGCGTCCCGGGGCGGGCGCCCACACGTCGAGTTCCAGCCCACCGTCGTCCCCGCGCACCGGGACGACGGCACCCGCGCGCGCGAGCACCGGAATCCGCGACAAGGGGGCATCGAGGAACACCTGCCCGGGCCCCTCGTACATCTGCTCCGTCACGGTGTCGTACCAGCGCCCCCGGGGCAGCTGCACGGCACGCCGGACCGCGCCCGGATCGAGCACCGGCGCCACCAGCAAGCAGTCGCCAAGCAGGAAGGCGTCCTCGCAGTCGCGCAGCGCGCGGTCCTCGGGCGCCGACCACCACAGCGGCCGCACATAGGGCGCTCCCGTGCGCCGGGCCAGATGCGCGAGAGTCACGAAGTACGGCAGCAGCCGCCGCCGTTCGACGAGCGCCACGCGCGCGTGCTCCAGCACCTCGGCGCCGAACTCCCACGGTTCCCTGCGCCCCGCCCGCAAACTCGCGTGCGTACGGAACAGCGGCAGATAGGCGCCCAGCTGGAACCAGCGCAGGTACAGCTCGGGCGACGGACGCCCGTCGAATCCGCCCACGTCCGGTCCCGAATACGGCACCCCGCACAGCCCGAGCCCCAAAACCAGCGAGAGGGACGCCCGCAGCCCGGGCCAGCCCGTGGCCACGTCACCGGACCACGTGCCCCCGTAGCGCTGCATACCGACCCAGCCGGAGCGCGAGAAGATGAACGGCCGCTCCTCCGGCGCCAGTTCACGCACTCCTTCGTAACCCGCCCTGGCCATGCACAGCGCGTAGACGTTGTGCGCCTCGCGATGGTCCCCGCCGCGACCCTCCAGCGCGTGCCTGGCCGAGCGCGGCAGAGTCGGCTCCCCGAAGGCGGCGAACGAGGTCGGTTCGTTCATGTCGTGCCAGAACCCCGAGAACCCCTGTGCCAGCCGCTCCTCGTACAGCCGCCCCCACCACTCACGCACACGCGCGTGCGTGAAGTCCGGGAACACCGCCTCCCCGGGCCACACGACCCCTCGCACCAGCCGGCCCGCGGCGTCCCGGACGAAAGCGTCCTCGGCCATCCCGCTGTCGTACACCGCGTTGCCCTCGGCGGCCTTGACCGCGGGATCGACGATGGACACCAACCGGATTCCGTCCTGGCGCAACTCCTTGGCCAGCAGCGCCAACTTGGGGAAGCGCTCCTGGTCGACGGTGAACACCTGGTGCTCGTCGTAGTGGTCGATGTCCAGATGGACGGCGTCCAGCGGCAGCTCCCGCTCCTGGTAGCCGGAGACGATCCGCCGTATCTCCTGCTCACTGCCGAAGCCCCAGCGCGCGTGGTGATGACCCAGTGCCCACGTGGGCGGGAGCGCGGGCGCGCCGGTCAGCGACGCCCAGACGAGCAGCACGCGCGCGGGGGTGCCGACCACCACCCAGCAGCGCAGCGGACCACCCTCCATCCGCAGCTCGGACGTCCCCGCCCGGTCGTGCCCGGAACCGGCACCCTCCTCGCCCTCCCGCAGAGTCACGGTGCCGACCCACGATGTGTCGCGGAACACCAGATGCGTCGCCGCGTCGGCGACCACCAACTGCACGGGCATCGTGATGTAGAGCGGATCGTCACCGGGACCGAACGCGTGCCCCGGGTCCGTGTTCCACATCCGGTACGTTCCGTCGCGCAACCGCGGCCCCGACGCCCGCCCCCCGAGCCCGAAGAACCGGGCGTCCGCGGCCACTTCCGACCGCTGCATCCAGCGCGCGGTGCCACCCCCGACCGGCTCCCACCACCGGGGCGGCAGATCACGGCGCAGCGTCACACCTCCGGGCGTACGCACCTCGACCGCCCCATGCCGCGAGACGGCGACCGTGACCCGCTCGGCCACGACGCGCCAGCCACCCTCCTTGTCGGGCTCCAGGAAGGCCCGGGGATCGGGCTCCGGACACCGGCCCGCGAGCGCGTACGACGGCTCCGGAGAGGCCCCGTCCCAGCCCCAGAAGACCGCACCGTTCACCGCGACCATGATGCGCAGCTCGGACCGGCTGAACCGGATGATGCCGCCGCCCGGCGCGGTCTCCACCTCCTGCACGGACCCGGGCACCCGCGCACGCTCGGCGCCGCGCGACGGCAGCGCGGAGGCGTCCGCACGCCGTGTACGCCATGCGGCTCGCACGGTACGCAACCCCTGGGCCGCCCCCGCAGAACCGACCGTCTTTATCGAACGCACCAGGTCACGACCGTTCATGCTGTTCACCCTGCCATTGACCGGTCCACGCGCGTGTGTCGTTCAACTGCCGTTCACCCGTGCCGAGACCACATCTTCACGGCACGGACTATGTGGAGCGTGCCCTGGTGTCGAAGTCGATCACATGGCATCGTCCCTGTCAGCCGCGTCACGCGCACACCCCAGCACGTGCGCGACCGACGCACACGACGCGCACAGTCCGGGAGCCGCCCCATGTCGACCCAGAACCCCCAGCCGCTCTGGCAGCCAGATCCCGAACGCATCGCCCAGGCGCAGGTCACCACGTTCCAGGCCTGGGCGGCCGAGCACCACGGCGCCCCCGCCGAGGGCGGTTACGCGGCGCTGCACCGCTGGTCCGTCGATGAGCTGGAATCGTTCTGGAAAGCCGTCACGGAGTGGTTCGACGTACGGTTTTCCACACCCTACGCGCGCGTGCTCGGCGACCGCTCCATGCCGGGGGCCGGGTGGTTCCCGGGGGCGACGCTGAACTACGCGGAGCACGCCCTGCGCGCGGCGGCGACCCGCGCGGACGAACCGGCCCTCCTGTGCGTGGACGAGACACAGGAGCCGCGCCCCGTGACCTGGGCCGAGCTGCGCCGCCAGGTCGGCTCCCTGGCCGCCGAGCTGCGCTCCCGCGGCGTACGCCCCGGAGACCGTGTCAGCGGCTACCTCCCGAACGTCCCGCAGGCCGTCGTCGCCTTCCTGGCCACGGCCGCCGTGGGTGCCGTCTGGACGTCCTGCGCTCCCGACTTCGGCGCCCGCAGTGTCCTCGACCGTTTCCAGCAGGTAGAACCGGTCGTCCTGTTCACGGTCGACGGCTACCGCTACGGCGGCAAGGAGCACGACCGCCGCGACGTCGTCGACGAACTGCGCGGCGAACTGCCCACCGTGCGTGTCGTCGTCCACATCCCCCTCCTCGGTACCGAGGCTCCCGAGGGCGCCCTGGAGTGGTCGGCCCTGACCGGCGCGGACGTGGAACCCGACTTCGAGCAGGTCCCCTTCGACCACCCCCTGTGGGTGCTTTACTCCTCGGGCACGACGGGCCTGCCCAAGGCCATCGTCCAGTCCCAGGGCGGCATCCTGATCGAGCACCTCAAACAGCTCGGCCTGCACTGCGACCTGGGCCCCGAGGACCGCTTCTTCTGGTACACGTCGACCGGCTGGATGATGTGGAACTTCCTCGTCTCCGGCCTCCTCACCGGCACGACGATCGTGCTCTACGACGGCAGTCCGGGCTTCCCGGACACGGGCGCCCAGTGGCGCATCGCCGAACGGACGGGGGCCACCCTGTACGGCACCTCGGCGGCGTACGTCATGGCCTGCCGCAAGGCCGGGGTCCACCCGTCACGCGACTTCGACCTCTCCAAGGTGGACTGCGTCGCCACCACCGGGTCCCCGCTGCCGCCCGACGGATTCCGCTGGCTGCACGACGAGGTGCGGGACGACCTGTGGATCGCGTCCGTCAGCGGCGGCACGGACGTGTGCTCCTGCTTCGCGGGAGCAGTACCGACCCTCCCGGTGTACGTGGGTGAACTCCAGGCAGCCGGCCTCGGCACCGACCTTCAGTCCTGGGACCCGAGCGGCAAGCCCGTGATCGACGAAGTCGGCGAGCTCGTGGTCACCAACCCCATGCCGTCGATGCCGATCCACTTCTGGAACGACCCCGACGGAAGCCGCTACCACGACAGCTACTTCGACACGTACCCCGGCGTGTGGCGCCACGGCGACTGGATCACCCTGACATCCCGCGACTCCGTCGTGATCCACGGCCGCTCCGACTCGACGCTCAACCGCCAGGGCGTGCGCATGGGCTCCGCGGACATCTACGAAGCCGTCGAGCGAATCCCCGAGATCAAGGAATCCCTCGTCATCGGCATCGAGCAGCCGGACGGTGGCTACTGGATGCCGCTCTTCGTGCACCTGACGCCCGGCGCAACCCTGGACGAGGCACTGCTGGGCCGCATCAAGCAGACCATCCGCGAACAGCTCTCACCGCGCCACGTCCCCGACGAGGTCATCGAGGTGCCCGGCGTCCCGCACACCCTCACCGGCAAGCGCATCGAGGTTCCGGTCAAGCGCCTCCTCCAGGGCACGCCGCTGGAGAAGGCGGTCAATCCGGGCTCCATCGACAACCTCGATCTACTGCACTTCTACGAGGACCTCGCCCGCAAACGCGCCTGAACGTATCTCCCATGCCGTCGTTGTCAGTGCCGCCGGTTACTGTGAGTGAGCATTGATCGACTGTGCACAGGGGGAAAGATGACGCACACCGACCACCAGACCATGCGACGCGTTCTGCGCCGCGAGATCGCAGGCACGATCGGCCTGCTCACCGACGAGCACGACTTCCGTGCCATGCGCCGCTACCGCAGCTTCACCTTCGACGACCACACGATCTATCTCCAGCAGGTGGAGGCGCTCCTTAAAACACGCGCCTCCCAGGGCGGCCACACCACGGTCGCCCTCTTCGACCCGCAGGAGTACGCCGACTTCTGCGCGGACATGGGCCTCGACCCCGACGCCCAGTCGAGCCGAGCACGCTTCACCGCCGAACTGTCGACGACAGGTGCCGTCCTTCCCTACGAAGGCCAGCCCCTGACCGACCTCGTCCCGGCCCTCGTCGACGAGGCCGTCCGCCAGGCCACCTGGGAGTACGCGTCCACACTCCTCGCCCGTCTGGGCGCCTGCGCGTCCTGCGGCGAGGACATCGGCCGCGCCGCCTTCACCCGCGCCTCCCACCTCGTCGTCCGCATCCTCGACACAGCCGAACCGGGCAACCGCCACCTGGTCAGCAGTGTCTCGGCGAAACCGGAAACACTTGTCTCCGTCCTCCACGCCGACCAGGACGCCGACGGCGCGCTCCATCTCGACGAGGCCGAGGCACTCGAATTCACCACGGTCCTGGCCCTCGGTATCGCCACCCGGTGCCCGGGCGGTCTCGTCATGCGCACCAGCGCCCCCGGAGCCACCGACCGCGTCTACGGCTGGCGCCTGCGCGGCGAGGGCCTGGAACCCCTCACTGCAGGTGAGGTGTTCGACGCCTACTGCACCGACATCGAGTCCGGCGACATCATCTCCCCGGAATCGGACGTCGACTACTGCGTACCACCCGACCTCGGGCCCGAAGGAGAAGCGCCGGGTCACCACCACTGAACAGAAGAGGGGCGCCCCACCCACAGGTGGAGCGCCCCTCAAGAACCGTCGACGCGACAGCAGCCGACGTGGGCCCGGCTACTCGCCGGACAGCACCGCCTGCGCGGCGTTGCGCGCCTCGTCGGCGCTGTCCGCAGCGCGGGCCGCCGCAGCGGCACGCTCGCACTGGGCCAGCGTGTACTTGCCGAGCGTCGCCCGCACATAAGGAATCGACGCGGCACCCATGGAAAGGGAGGTGACGCCCAGACCGGTCAGCACACAGGCGAGCAGCGGGTCGGACGCGGCCTCACCGCAGACACCACAGCTCTTGCCCTCGGCCTTCGCGGCCTCCGCGGACAGCGCGACCAGGTCGAGCAGCGCGGGCTGCCACGGATCCTGCAGGCGCGAGACGGCGCCCACCTGACGGTCGGCGGCGAAGGTGTACTGCGCGAGGTCGTTGGTCCCGAGCGACAGGAACTCGACCTCCTGCAGGATCGAGCGGGCCCGCAGCGCGGCCGAGGGGATCTCGACCATCGCGCCGAACTTCGCCTGCAGTCCCGCCTCACGGCAGGCGTCCGCGAACGCCTTGGCGTCGGCACGGTCGGCCACCATCGGAGCCATGACCTCGAGGTAGACCGGCAGACCCTCGGCAGCTGTCGCGAGCGCCGTGAGCTGGGTGCGCAGCACATCCGGGTGGTCCAGCAGCGTACGCAGGCCGCGCACACCCAGCGCCGGGTTGGGCTCGTCGGCCGGGGTGAGGAAGTCCAGCGGCTTGTCGGCACCGGCATCCAGCACACGGACGACGACACGGCCCTCGGGGAACGCCTCCAGGACCTGCCGGTAGGCCTCGACCTGCTTCTTCTCCGACGGCGCGTTCTTGCTGTCGTCGAGGAAGAGGAACTCGGTACGGAAGAGCCCGACACCCTCGGCCCCGGCCTCGACGGCGGCCGGCACGTCCGCGGGGCCGCCGACGTTGGCCAGCAGCGGCACCTTGTGCCCGTCCGAGGTGGCACCCGGGCCGGTGGCAGCGGCCAGAGCAGCCTTGCGCTCGGCGGCCGACGCCTCCAGCTGTGCCTTCTTCTCCTCGCTCGGGTTCACGAAGATCTCGCCGGTGCTGCCGTCGACCGCGATCACGGTCCCCTCGGCCAGCTCACCGGCGCCCGGCAGCGCCACCACGGCCGGGACACCGAGGGCCCGCGCCAGGATCGCGCTGTGGCTGGTCGGCCCGCCCTCCTCGGTGACGAACCCGAGGACCAGCGTCGGGTCGAGCAGCGCCGTGTCGGCAGGCGCGAGGTCACGAGCAATAAGGACGTACGGCTCGTCACTGTCCGGGACACCCGGCATCGGAACCCCGAGCAGCCGGGCGACGATACGATTCCGCACGTCGTCCAGGTCGGCCACGCGACCGGCGAGGTACTCGCCCGCTCCGGCCAGCAGAGCGCGATACGCGGCGAAGGCGTCGTACACGGCCCGCTCGGCCGTGCTCCCGACGGCGATCCGCCGTTCGACATCCGCCATCAACTCGGGGTCCTGGGCCATCATGGCCTGGGCCTCGAGCACCGCCTGGGCTTCGCCCCCCGCCAGATTGCCGCGCGCCATCAGATCGGCCGCCACAGCTTCCACGGCCTGGCGGGCGCGCCCCTGTTCACGCTCCGCGTCCTGCGCCGGGATCTGCTTGGCAGGCGGCTCCAGGACCGCCGTTCCCATGTGCCGAACCTCGCCGATCGCCACACCGTGGCTCACACCGACGCCTCGCAGCGTTGTCTCCATCTCACCCGTCTCCGATAGTGCGGCGGGTCCCGCCGCCGCGGTGGTTGTACAACGTGCCGTCATATCGACGGCGCTGACGTCACGCCCAGACGAAAAGGCTGTCGCCGGCCTTCACGTCACCGTCGTCACGAAGATCGGAAAGAGCCTCGGCCGTGGCTTCGAGCGCCACGATCGGGCATACAGCGGACTTGCCCGCGGCCTCCACGGCCGCAGGGTTCCAGCGCACGACGCTCTGCCCCCGCGTCACGGTGTCGCCCTTGTTCACGAGAAGCTCGAAGCCCTCGCCGTTCAGCTGCACGGTGTCGATGCCGAGGTGCGTGAGCACACCGTGTCCGTGCTCGTCCACCACGACGAAGGCGTGCGGGTGCAGAGAGACGATGACGCCGTCCACGGGAGCGATGGCCTCGGAGGGCTCCCGCACGGGGTCGATCGCGGTGCCCGGGCCGACCATGGCCCCGGAGAAGACGGGATCCGGCACTGCTGCCAGTCCGATGGCGCGTCCTGCGACGGGGGACGTCACGGTGGTCATGGGAAGCCTCCGAGGGGTGGAGATCGAGAAGGGCCGTCACTGCCTGTGCCGGACGGCGCACTGTGAGCAGGCTATGTCATATGAACTACGGGTTCCGCATGGAAGATACCCGGAAGTGGTCTAGACCACCACCTCAATCGATTTGCACCCGCTTCCCGGCCCGCTGTACAGTCGTACTCCTGCTTGAGACCGAGCGGCGCGACCATGCGCCCTTTGCTCAGCAGCACCCATACTTGTCAGATCCTATCCCGGGGTCACCTTCTGCATGTCCGCAGGAGAGTGGTCAGAGGGACAGAAAATCACTGATAGAGTTTGGAACATCGAAGGGAAGCGCCCGGAGGAAAGCCCGAGAGGGTGAGTACGAAGGAAGCGTCCGTTCCTTGAGAACTCAACAGCGTGCCAAAAGTCAACGCCAGATATGTTGATACCCCGTCTGTCAGGCCTTGTGTCTGATGGTCGAGGTTCCTTTGAAACAAAACACAGCGAGGACGCTGTGAACCGGGGAGATTATTCCTCTCCCTGGTTCCGCTCTCGTGGTGTCGACCGGATTACCGGTATACATTCACGGAGAGTTTGATCCTGGCTCAGGACGAACGCTGGCGGCGTGCTTAACACATGCAAGTCGAACGATGAACCACTTCGGTGGGGATTAGTGGCGAACGGGTGAGTAACACGTGGGCAATCTGCCCTTCACTCTGGGACAAGCCCTGGAAACGGGGTCTAATACCGGATAACACTCTGCCTCGCATGAGGTGGGGTTCAAAGCTCCGGCGGTGAAGGATGAGCCCGCGGCCTATCAGCTTGTTGGTGAGGTAATGGCTCACCAAGGCGAC